>JAKSIZ010000032.1 GCA_024398515.1 Bacteroidaceae bacterium
TGCCAAGAACTTCAAGGAACGTAACCACAAGTCATCGTTCATCGACCCAACGCACTTAGGCGTTACCCTGACATACGACCTATTGTATCGTCGCATACAGAAGAAAGGTGTAAGCGTACACAGAAAGGAGGCGATGATAAATGAATAGGAATGCAATGAAATATATTCTTTGTCTCGCTTTTGCAGCGATTACAATGATATCATGCCGCATTGAACCACCACTCAACCTGCCTACTGAAGACGTGGTAATAGAAAACCCTATCGTAATACAGGAACTTGAAGTCATCTGGAACATAGACGTAAGTTGGCGTGCTAACTGGGTTTACGACTGGGATCAAGAGGACTCGCTGAACTGGGGACCAATAGGATATCCTGAGCCTACACGTTACGACGTAATGCGTTATTTCCTCGGAGCAGAGATGAATGTGCCTCATACAAGACCGGAAGACGACTTCATCATCAACACAAACTGGTTCCAGCGTCGATTCAACTTTGGTTACTACGACATTCTCGTATATAGCCTTATCGACTCACCAGACCAAATCCAGTCGGTAGTTATCGACAAGAGCAACTACGATGAGGTAGTGGCTTACACACATACACGTGGAGTGCGAATGTACAGACCTAAGGCAGGACCGGTAACTGTGCAAATCTACAACCAACCGGAAATCTTCTATTCCGCACTCGAAAAGAATGTTCACATCACGCATGACCCTGCAGACTACGACTATTATGACGAGGAAAACCACGTTTGGGTAAAGAAACTCGAAGCTGTGCTTAACCCTCTCGTATATATCTACCTCGTGCAAGTAATACTCCATAATAACCAAGGAAGGATTTCGACAGTGTCAAGCGCATGTGCAATTGATGGACTTGCAGACAAGACAAGCGTCACATACGGAAACACAAGCGAAAACGACGTCAGCGTACAGTTCGACATGCGACTGAAAAAAGACTTGAATCCAAAGAAATTTGCAAAGCCAGGCGAAACAGCTGTTGACGTCATCGGCGGCAAGCTTACAACATTCGGACTTTGCGGAATGCCACCTTGGGCAATAACACGTGCATCATCAAGATATGAAGGTACACGCGCAAACGTGAACAATAACTTTGCACTCAACTTGCGATTTAAGAACGAATGCGACTCGACATATTACTACGATGTGACAAAACAGATGCAAGAACAATCGCATGGAGGTGTCATAACCATCGAAATTGACGTGGATACACTGAAGATACCAGTAAGTCCAACCCCGCCTACAAGTGGAAGCGGTTTCGATCCATACGTAGAAGATTATAAAGAAGAAGTGCATTCTTTCGACATGTAATTAAAAGTGAAGATGAAAGAGAACAACATATATAGGTTCATAATATTAATATGTATAGCATCGTTGCAGTTGTTTGCAGCGTGTGTCAACGACGAATTGGTTGACACGCCTAAAGTAAACAGCAGTGACAATGCAATACGTATGAATATGGCTGTCTCGAACATAACGCGTGCAGAAGCATTGCAGAAGACGCATTATGAGTTTGGCGTATATTCTTACCAGACAGACGGGACAACTAAGGAAGGGCTGATGAACAACTACCTCGTTGCATGGAGCGGCGAAAGTTCACCATATAAAGACTGGTGGAACAGGATAAGCACATACGGCGACCCAGACGATATTGTCAATGGATATTCATACTGGTTCTATGAACAACTCGGATATAGCATAGGCAACCATCTTGAGGAAACGACTCCTTCAACATTAGAACAAATTCTGAAGTTCTGGGACAAGTCGAAGACCGCTGTAGATTTCTATGCCTATACACCTTATTATAATAATGCAACATTCGATCTGAATGAAGAGAAATTGTCGTTGACAGGCGTAAGTTCGTTTTTCGTTAACCCAACAACTGATGGGCAAGTTTCGACTGCAAACACAAAAACTGACGCAACACCTGAATATCTTCTTGACCATAACGAGGTGATGTATGCGGACAAGAAAACTGTCACGAGGTCAGGATTTGGCAATGATGTTGACCTTCAGTTCAAACACCTGAACGCAAAGATTCGACTTGCATTCTATACAAGCATTAAAAGTTATCAGATTACTCTGACCGACCTTGTGCCGGAACAGATAACAGGCTTACCATTCACTATTGAAAAGCAAGAAGGCGTCGTTCTCACTCCTGCAATTGAAGGGAATACACATGCGGATATAACCCAGCCAACATCAAACACTGAGTTTGATACCCAAGGTGATGTTGTTATAGATTACAACACCACACCTGCTGCAACATGGAGCAACTACACTGAATCCAACGAGAACCTTTGTTTCCAAGTAACTGATGACCCACTGCCAACGTCGAACGCATCTCTTGTGGCGTTGCCTACTATCTACTATGCAGTGCCTCAACCTGCAGGGAACACGTGCGGTTTTACTGTTCACGTATCGTTCAAGATGGAGTCAGCTCCTAACATCACAGGTACAAGCGACGTAATACAATTATATGATGCGCGCGTATGGGTGCCTGCAAGTGCATGCCAATGGGAAGCAGGCAAGGCTTACACCTATGTATTTACAATAAACGACAATTGTAGTGGTACGACTAATCCTCAACGCGAAGACCCAAACAAAGCTGAAGAGCCATACATTGACCCAAGCGACCCACGCGTGATTGCGACAGGCGAACTTCACCCGATACAATTCGAGACTGTACTCGTTGACCAATACGACGAGATATACAATGGCATCTATCCTGTTGGTGGTGCTACTGTTACTGAAAAGGTTGGCGTTGGCAACATGTACGCATACACTACGATGCCATACGCTATCATTCCAAGTAATGTTGAAGGATATACATTCCTCGAAGACCCTTTAGATGTATTCGACAAAGATGTAACGTATGACCCAACAACACATAACTTCACAGTTTCAGATGGTACAATCAACATAAACTTCCCTGCACAGACATTCACTGAATATACTGTTTCTGGCAAGAATAACTATGCATACTTCTACCTCTTCACTTCAAGCAGCAAGTCTGCTGTTAAGTTTACGGCTCGGCAGAATGATGACAAGTCATGGGCAGCGGTTACAAGTGAAGACATTGCAACATACAACAATCAGGCTTACTCAATATATATAAAGAACCTGCACGAAAACATAAGTATCTCAGCTAATGCTGACTCAAAAATTAGTGACACCGAACACCACACCGAATATGTTGAGCATGTAATTTCTGAGGCTACCACGTTGTCACTTACACAAGTAAACAATAGCTTCGTCAGCGAGAACCCATATACAATTGACGGAATAACATGTACTATCACTGGAACTGGAAATACGGTTACCATCAGTGGCACGCCTACAAAGGTTGGCGACTATACATTCCGTATCAAGGATTCTGGTACAGGACAATATGTCAACGTATATGTTTACGTCAATGATGTAGTTGGCTTCAATAGTTATACAATGATTCCAGGCGATGCATACCAGTACACGAACAATGCAACTTATCAGCTCCACGCTGTTGATGGATATAATGCTACAACCGAGTTCTATGACGATGCAGATTTGACAAAGTGGAGTTATGATTATGATACGGAAACTTCGAAATATAAATTCACTTATTCGGATACAGATGCGTCTATCACTATGTCATTCGCAGAAAGCAGCACTGACAGCAAGGTGGCTTACTTCTGGACAGAAAGTGGCAGAGCAAAGACGCTCAGCTACAATGGCGCTTCCTGCGTTTGGTCAGATGTAGCTGACCACACTGGAAAGGCATACACTATCTATAAGAAGAAACCATAAAGAACAAGTTCTTTTCCAATACAAAAAAAGCATCCTCGCAGCAAATGAACGAGGATGCTTTTTCGCTTTTTTGGCTTATCTTTTGCTCAATGCATCGAACTTTTTACCGTAAATGTTTGGCAGTTTTATAAAAAAGCACTACCTTTGCACTGCTTTTCAGCAAGGAAGGATGGCAGAGTGGTCGATTGCGCTGGTCTCGAAAACCGGTATACGGTTCCCGTATCGGGGGTTCGAATCCCCCTTCTTCCGCAGAGCAGAGACGCAAGTTTACTTGCAGGCTATGCCAAGGAAGCCAGGGATCATTGAAGAGAATCCCATTCTTCCACAAGAAAAATAATACTAAACACAAGTTATAAATCCGTTGCACATCAATGATTACAACGGATTATTTTTTTAACATGGGAAAAGGAAAATTAGAAAAGTTCGCTGAGATGGAGCAGATGGAAAACGTATTCCAGGCTCCATTCTATGCCGTAAAAGAGTGTCCCTTCGCAATGAAAGGACATTGGGGAGAGCAATACTTCAACAACAGCAACCCTATAGTGCTCGAACTCGGATGCGGTAAGGGCGAATATACAGTGGGATTGGCGCGGCTGTTCCCACAAAAGAACTTCATCGGCGTCGATATAAAGGGCTCGCGTATGTGGACAGGAGCAAAGCAAGCACTGCAAGAAGGGCTGAAGAATGTTGCATTCCTCCGCACGAACATCGAGGCAATAGACCAGTTCTTCGGCGAAGACGAGGTGTCAGGCATCTGGCTCACCTTCTCCGACCCTCAGATGAAAAAAGTGAACAAGCGCCTTACGAGCACAAACTTCCTCAATAAGTACCGCCACTTTATGCCCGACGGAGGCGTAATAAACGTCAAGACCGACAGCAATTTCCTCTTTACCTACACCAAGGCACTCACGGAATTAAATCAGATGCCGACCGATGCCTGTTGCGACGACATCTATTCCAACGCCCCCCTACTCAAAGAATATCCGAACCTCAACATCCGTACATACTACGAGCAGATGTGGCTCGACCGCGGGATAACGATAAAATACATACGTTTCCACCTCATGAAAAACGGCAACCTGCAAGAGCCTGACATAGAAATAGAAGAGGACACATACCGCAGTTACGGCCGTAACAAACGACAGCAATAAAGCCAAAATCCAACACTTTCAATGCCCACGTTTCATGACGCGATAGGATTCTACCCGCGACACGAGCGCAAGGCTTTCACGGCACGACCTTAATAGTCCGCAGAAAACTGTAGCAGTTTTAATGTGGAAACTGTAGCAGTTTTCGATCGAAAACTGCTACAGTTTTTTCTCAAGTATAAGCGTCGTTCTTGTAAAGCATAACGGAGACCTTCAGTGAAGCTTCGCGTCATGCCCTAACGTGAAAGCGCAGCATATTGCCGACGGATAAATCCGTCGGAACAGTAACAATTCGCCCTCGACGATGCAAATATCGAATGAAAAATGAAAAAAAGATTGGAAATAAGTTGTCTGTTGGCAATTTTTTTGTACCTTTGCGTCGGTTTTGGTAACCTGGAGAGGTGACCGAATAATCGAAAAGAATAATTTGGAGAGGTGACCGAGTGGTTGAAGGAGCCCGCCTGGAAAGCGAGTGTACCCCAAAAGGGTACCGGGGGTTCGAATCCCCCTCTCTCCGCGATAAGCAAAAAACTTTCTGTTACGGCAATAGTCTGGACGTTCTCTCTATTAACTCCAGACACATTCTGCTGTTATGGTATGGGCATTTCCAGAAGCCAGCATGGTCGTCAGTCCGGTTTATATTACGCTCAGGGTCGCGACTCCAATACCACTCTCCCAGTTCCCTATCAACGAGGTTATGCTTGATGTATTCCCAGCATCTGAGAGCCACAGCAAGTGCTTTCTCATCATTGAAATGCTGATAGATGTTCATGAATCCCACCACAGTCTCAGCCTGCACCCACCAATGGCGGTCGGCATCAATGTAGTTAGTGACGGGGTTAGCCTCGTGAGTCATCGAACCATCAGCGTTGAGTCCTTTCTCTGATGCCGACGCAACAAGCCTCACAATAGGTTCAACCCTTGCAATCAACTCCTTGTCGCCAATCACAAGGGCAGCCTCATGAAGCAACCATGAGCATTCAATGTCGTGTCCGTATGACTCAGCACCGTCAACGCCACGTGTCCAATCCATATTGAAAAAGAGGTCGAGATGATGAGTTATAGGGTTGAGTATGGTGTTGCAGAATATGTCAATAAGGTTTCGCAGCGAAGTTTCTATCCGTTTCCTGTAATCGTCATAGCCATCCATTTGCCTCTCAATCAGTGCGCGATAGAGATTTGTGTATGGTTCCATGATATGAAGATGCGTGTTCTGCGACTTTGGGTAATTGGCATCAAGGTCAGAAAGACGCATATCGGCAATCACGCCAAACTCTCTCGTACATGCCTCTATGTAACCGTTTTGCACTTTGTCAAAGGAATGAGCCTCAATGTCATCGTAAAGTTTGAGTGCCATCCTGAGTGATTCTTCATCGCCTGTGGCACGAAAATACTCGGCAAAACCATATACCATAAAGCCGAGGGCATAGAATTGTTTCTTTGTATCCAATGGATTTCCATTGCAGTCAAGCTCCCAATATGTGCCTCCATACACCTTGTCCACGAAGTGATTGAGGATATAATCCCTTGCAACCGTTGCAGCATCAAGGTACTCCTGACGTTTCGTTACGCGGTATGCAGACGAGAACGACCACAGGATACGGGCGTTGAGAATGCCGCCCTTGTTTGCATTCTTCACAAGAGTGCCGTCGCCACGCATCTGTCCATAATAGCCGCCATGCTCTTTATCCTGCATCTTCAGCCAGAAAGAAAGGATGTTATTGTGCAGCACATCCTGAACTTCAAGGTTCAAGGTTTGTAATGTGGACCTAATGTTCATGTCTTTATTGGGTTCTTATTGACGAGGAATAACTTTACGATTTTTATTAACAAGAGCCTTAATTGCCGCTACACTTTGACCTGTGGCATAGCCGTCAGCAGGCGTATTCTTGCAATAGTCAATGAGCCTGGCAATCGTAGAAACAGCCACATGTACTCGTGTGTCGCTTGAAGCATAGTAGATTAGAACTCTCTCGTCGTCAGTGTGAAGTCCATCGGCAGGTTCACCATCGGCAATCCAACCATTGGAGAATACCACATTCATCACATCGCCGACATACTCCCCGTCCCTTGGAGCAAGAAAATATCCTCCTGGCTGCGCTATTATCTGCGTAGGATCTTCAAGCGAAGTCATATACATATACAATACATAACGCAGGCCTGAGGCACAACCTCGCACACCATGAGCAAGATGTAACCATCCTTCTGGTGTCTTTATAGGATGAGGACCCTCACCATTCTTCACCTCCATTATGGTATGATATCTACGTGAATTGATTATCTTCTCCTCTCTGACTTCCGCATTTGTGATATCATCAACAAGAGCCCATCCAATGCCACCACCAGAACCAGCATCGATAAATCCGTCCTGCGGGCGAGTATATAAGGCATATTTCCCATTTACGAACTCCGGATGCAGACATACATTGCGCTGTTGGCACTTCGCCTTCAGGTCAGGCAGACGCTCCCAGACTTTCAAATCCTTGGTGCGTGCAATTCCGCAAGTAGCCGTTGCGGCTGAAAGATTATCAGGCTGCGAATCGTCGTGACGCTCTACACAAAACAGACCGTATATCCATCCATCCTCATGTTGCGTCAGACGCATGTCATATATATTCGTCGCAGGCACAACATCCTCGGGCATCGTAACAGGTTCTTCCCAAAAACGGAAATTGTCAATGCCGTTAGGAGACTCTGCCACAGCGAAGAAAGACTTGCGGTCGGCTCCTTCCACGCGGACTATGAGGTAATACTTGCCGTTCAACTTTATCGCACCACTATTTAGCGTAGCATTCATCATGATACGTTGCATAAAATAAGGATTGTCCTTCTCGCAGAAGTCATATCGCCATTCTAACGGTATGTGTTCTGCCGTAATTATCGGATACACATACCTGCCATAAATGCCGTTGCCACGTTCCTCGGGAATGTTCTTACGGTTGAGAAGATTTTCATGCTCCTCGCGTACCACTTTTACCCTTTCCTGAAAAGTCATAATCCCTCCTCTACTTTATATCTTTTAGGAAAAGGAAGTTCTTCTGCTTCGCCCATGCTTTGAAATCTTCAGCAGTAGCTGCATCCTTTGACGCGCCGAAATGCTCCTTCGAATAGTTCCTCCAAGGAAGGAAATACACAAACTTATACTTCTCTATCACGGGTTTGAACACACTCTGCCACCAAGTTGGGTCTGGTGAATTCTGATACCCACATTCTGTCAACGCCGTAAGCTTGCCATGTTCCTTTCCAAGTTTCTCAAGCAGACTGAGTTCAGCAGAGAGTTGCTTTTGGAAGTCGGCCTTGCTCCCCCATTGATATATATCGCTACCGAGCAAATCCACCCTGTCATCACCAGGGTAGCGTTTCAATGCGTCAGGCGAAGACCACGTTGGGGAATATGACCACACGATACAATCCTTTAGGTTGCCCTGGCCGTTTATGAAGTCCTGTGTCATGTTCCACATATCCTGATACTGACGCACAGTGCAGTTGTCATTCCCCCACCAGAACCATGCCCCAGTATTTTCATGATAAGGACGGAAGATAAGCGGTATCTGCCTGCCTTTGCCATCCTTTAACGAAGTTAGGAAATTGGCAATACGGCTGAGCCACTGCATAAAGCGGTCATGCGCCTTGCCTCCTGGCAGTACCGACGCCACGGTATGTTTCGGATTGTCGAGTGCAGCAACAAGATCGTTACGCCCCACCTTTCTTAACGCTGCAACAGCCTCATTGTAAGCTGTAGTATCGTTTCCTATCCATGCCGTAGTACCAAGGAGCGGATTACGCGGATGCCACGACACCGTTATTATTCCACCACGCTCATAGTGTCTCACTATTTCCTCGCGTATGCGGGTAAAAGGCACGGAGTCAAGGTTCTTCTGGTCCCCTTTTTCAAGTCCTCCGAGGTCAAAGCCCATTACTGCAGGATAGTCTCCTACAAGTTCGTATGTGTCAGAACGGCCAAGTTTCCATTCCCATGTTATTCCATAGAAAGGGTCATCCTGATGACCATACATGTATCCTTTCTCCTGAAGTTTCATCATACGTTGCAGAAGTTGCATTGCCGGTGACGGTTTTGCCGACGAGGCGGGAACAATGACAGCCTGAAATGTCAGCAATGCAAGCAATAGTGTTATTTTTCTCATATTATATATTATTTTGAAAGCCCCCTCTGTCCCCCAAGGGGGGATGAAAGGTTTTGCGGTTTTTTACTTTTGTTTCTCAGTTGTAAACGGCACGACAGGAAGCCCTCTGGCATTGTGCAACTTTCCAGGCATAAAGTTACGGTAGCAATATCTCACGTTCTTTATTTCCCCAGCCTCAGGGCAAACAAGTTTGAGGAAAGCACCCTGAATCTTCACATCCTTCCATGCCGAGTCAGCCCACACGGTGGCTCTATGCCATTTGCCGTCAGCCCCCTGTGCCTCAAAGCCTTCTATGTTGGCAAGGCGGTCGAACCCATCATCACCATTCGAGAAATAGAGGTGATATACAATGTTTTTCTCGTTTTCATTTTTTGGTACGGCTGTGCCTGCGATGACCTGTACATCTGCCTGTGATGCCTCGTGAGCTTCCATAAGCTTGAACTCTGGAGCCTCTGCGGCAATGCCTTCTACACCATAGTCGCGAGTTGCTGCCATGTAGGCGAGTCGCTGTCCTATCTGCTTCTTCTGAGTGCCATGCACCTGCTCTGGCTCGTATGGATATATTAAATCGCTTGTACATACGCAGCCGCAGTTCTCAAGCGTATGGGCAATATGATGCTGTGCCAGACGGAAATCAGCACCCGATGTTCCGTCAACGTCGCCGTAGCTATACGGAGGCATCTCCACCGTATATACAGGGAGTTTGTCGTTTGGCTGATTCCACATCTTACGCCATAGTTTCACCATAGTGCCGAAGCGCTCTATGTATTCCTTCTCCTTTCCTACATTCGACTCGCCCTGATTCCACAGAAATCCCTTTATAGTATAACCGGCAAGAGGGTGAAGCATTCCATTGTACATTACCATCTTGCGGTGATAATCCTCGTTGTCCATAGGAACAAGTCCGTCGGGATAGGTTTCAAGTATCTCCTTCGGCAACCATCCTTCAACGCATGATCCGCCCCATGAGCAATTGATTATACCAACCGGCACATCGATGATGTCGTTCAGCGTCGTGGCGAAGAAATATCCACAGGCTGAAAAGTCGGGTGCATTCTTTGGTTCACATGTCATCCACTTGCCAGCGACCTTGTCGGCAGGAACAAGTGGGTCGGCCTTCGCCACCGTTGCCACGCGTATAGCCTTCTTGTATTTCCCCGACTGGGCAATAGCTTCGTTGGCACCTTCCACAGGGCAATTCCAGAAGCCTCGCAGCGGCATCTCCATATTTGATTGCCCAGAACAGAACCACACCTCGCCAATGAGGACATCTCTGCAGACTATTGTCTTGCCATCGCCCTTGATTGTTACCGTGTGAAGGTCATAACTTGCCTTCGGTGTGGATAGTTCAAGTATCCACTTGCCTTTGCCATCAGCCTTGGCATACCACTTCTGGCTACTCCAACTTGCACTTCCCTCTACTACGGAACCAGCCTTTGCCCAACCCCAGATGCGTGCCTTTGTCTGCTGCTGCAACATCATATTGTCGCCGAATATCTCTGGCAATTCTAAGGAATATGCCATCGCGGAGAACAGCAGACAGGCAATAAAAGATATTATTCTACTCATAGTCAAAATATATTTTAGAATTATCGCTTTTCTCACTTACATGTGGAACATACATAACTTGTCGTCGTTATTTTACTAAGTTAACAGCATTTGCAATTCCAATACAAAGATAACACTTTTTTTTATAACTCACAAGAGTAATTCCAATTTTCTATGAATACAGCCAAGTTTTACTTTATAACCTTAAATGAGGATAGGAAAGTATCGTTTCGTGACATGAATGCAGGATTTTCAAAAGACGAGCCTTATACTCGGGGAAAAACTGCTACAGTTTTTTTTTCGGGTATTAAGTTCATTCCCTAAAACCTCACCGTTTCCCCAGGACCAATCGAAACAAAAACGTAGGAATAAAAAAAAGAAATCAAGTTTGCTTGATTTCTTGCAGTCGCTGCGCTTTGTGCAAGCGGCAAGCCGATTACTTTTGTAGCGGGACCCGGGATTGAACCGGGGACCTCATGATTATGAATCATGCGCTCTAACCAGCTGAGCTATCCCGCCATCAATGACGCTTTATTCGAAAGCGGATGCAAAGGTATAAAATAATTGACAATTGATAATTGATAATTGACAATTTGTTCTCTTTTTTTAGTATTTTTAACAGATTTTTAATTCATACGACCATGCTTTCATGGGTATGATTTCGCTGCACGACGCTATGATTTTCCGCAGTCGAGCCTTTAACCCGTTTGCACATTCTTAGAATGTTCACGTGAACATTCTAAGAATGTTACGCCGAACATTCTAAGAATGTTCCAACACCCCCAACAGAGATACCTGTAGAGGGGTGCGCAGAATTGCCGAAATTATAGTGCTTAATCGAACGTGCAAGGCAGGGCGAGCAACTGGTAATAGATGGTCTTTGCCATGCGCTTCATGCCTTCGTCGTTAGGGTGCAGACGGTCGTTGGCATGACCGAATGTGTTTTGCACCTCGTGCATCGGATAGAGCCCCGACAATGCGTGAATGTCGATGACAGGGATTGACCATATTTCTCCGGCTTCCTTTATTGCGTCAACGTATGGGTCGAGGTATTCGCCACACCAGTTTGTATAGTCTTCCGTCGGCTGCCAGTTCTTTTCGTTGAAGTATGCGCGACCGCGATGCAGCGGCGTGAGCATCACTATCTGCTTCGTAGGATACATGCGCTTTATCGAGTCGAGAGCCATGTTGATGCGGCCCTTGAACGTATCGTTGCCAAAGACGAAATGGCGTTGCCTGCGCTTTTCAAGCTGCTTCGGCTGACCTTGTGCGGCATAAACTTCCTCGTCGGTCTCAACATACCACTCACCGATAGGCACTCCGTGGCAATAGTCGTTAGTGCCAAGGAAGATGAAGATAGCGTCAACATCGTCGCCGTGTTCGGCCTTCAGCTTGTTTGCCTGGTTTATTGCATCGTTCCACTGACGGCCGCTGATGCCATATACATACGACGTGAGGTCGAGCCATTCCTCAAGAAATCCCCACCATTTAGTCTTGGCTTGCTTGAGACGTGGGTCGGTAATCGAGTCGCCAATGTAAGCAACCTTCTTTCCATGCCAAGGGTGAGCGACCTGTTTTTGTGCGAAAGTGCAAGTTGTAAAGAGCAACAACATTGCAGAGAGTAATAGTTTTTTCTTCATAATGAGCTTTATTTTTTATTGTTGTAATGTTAATCCAGCCAATCCAATGACTACGTCGTTGGACAATGTAAGCACCGTGATGCTCTGAAGTTCCTTTGACGGATTGAGTTTCAAGTCGAGAATTTCGGCTGCGCCACACTCTATTTCGCGTCCATAAACGCCTTGGATGTTAAGGTCCTTGCCGAGGTTGCGGCTTACTTTTCCCGTCTTCAGGTGAACCCGATAAGGACGTTCGGCGCTTGTTTTGAAGGCAAGGTTGTCAACGAAATAGTCCTGTTCTATCGGGCACCAGTTATATGGATTCTCGAGAATAAGTTCGTCTGTCGTACCGTCAGTGTATGTGGCAACGATTTTTCCGTTTGCTATGTGGCTCTGCATGTGGTTAGTGCTGCCAGCCATAAGCAAGTAAGCATGCGACGCTTTGCCCTTCAGAGGGACGACGATGCTGTCAGGATAGTTGTCGAAGAGCGATGTATAGGCAATGTTATACCCCTTCTTTGCCGATTTGAACGGAATACCGATGGAGGATTGAAAGACGTTTCCCTTGAGCACAGCGCGCAATCCGTCGTCGTTTATATCGGCAGTAAGCTGAGGATGACACCATTCGCCAATGCCCTGAACGGGGATTTGAAGCGTCGTGTAAGGTGAACGTGGCGTGAGATAGCGGTTCTTGAAGATGTCGTCAATGTTGCTGTTATAGTGTTTCTTCAGATCTACAGTGCTCATCTTTGTAGCATCTATCTCGTTGCAAGCAGTGCCCCAGGAGCCCTTTAATGGTGATGAAAGGTTGCCAATAGCTTCGCTTTTTGCACTTTCATATACTATTTCCTGACTCAATTCCTCGTTTCCGACAACCTCTTTATCGTCATTCAGCACAATTATCTGCAATGGAGTCTTGAACTTCTGGTCAATCCAAAGCGTAACCTTATTGCCTTCTCGTTGGTATGTATAGTCGAGGTATGGCGTCTTGATTGAAGCATTTTCCCATTCTTTAGGGAAGCCTGGGCGGATGTAACACTTGCCGTTGAGCGCGTCAGGCTGTATTCCGAACAGTCCTTGAAGCAGAGTTCGGGAGGTTATGCCTATCACATCGCCAAAATCACGGTAACATTCTCCTCGTGCAGCATCGTAGAAACTCAGTTGCCCAAAGTTGCCTGGCGATGATCCAAGGTACATTTGGTCGAGCAATGAACTCTTCATCAACTTGAAACCTTCCTCGTTTCTGCCAGCTTCGAAGTATGCAAGTGCCGTATGCATAATCTCAGCTGGTGCAACATTGTTTATGCTCCACGAGTAAGGCATCCAATCGGATGTGGAGAGAACATGCCAATCTCCACTCTCCAATTCCTTATCGCTGTCGGTAAGTTTCCATTTCATCGGGATGTGAGGAATGTTGTTGTCAATCCATTCTGTCGCACGTTTGTTCTGGGTAAACGTACCTGCACCACAGTCGATAGCGGTGTAGATGGTCCACAATGCAGGGTCTTCATGCTTGCGCTTATGGCCCATGAAGTCTTGGAACTCTGCCCATGTACCTTTGTTGTCAAGCCAAAGTCGTGAGTTTATTGCCTTTTGCGTCTTTTCGGCTTCGGTCTTGAACCACGAGGCATCCTCTCCAATTATCTCGGCAATGCGTGCAGCAGTACGGAAAGCACGAAGGTTGTATGCCGAACTGTGCGTCACCGCACCACTATTATAATATAGAGCGTCGCTTGCCCAAATGCAGCAATACGCATCATAGAGCCCATCATTGTCCGGATCGAAGTTGCGTTTTTCCCACAGCAGATGCGACTTCAGCACAGGGAACATCTTTCTCATATAGTCCTTGTCAGCATCGTAACGGAAGTGCCAAAGCAATTCGTCGATGTAGTTGAGGTTCATGTCGTAGTGATGCATCTGGTTGTTGCGGTTTGGATTTCGGCAAATATAACCATTGCTATACATTTGCGTGCCCCATTTCTTCTCTGCACGAGCCCAGTTCAGCACGGTGTCCTGTGCCGGATGAGGTATTGTTGGTTCAACATTTGTCACCTGTGAAGCAGCGTATGCATCGAAGTGTTTCACTGCCCTATCGTTCCATCCAAGCACATCAGCAACGTATGCTGCCCTCCATCCAGCCAATGGCATACGCCATCCTATGCAACCATGTAGCCAAGTAGAGCCGTCCCAATCGCCGTCGGCAGCCGTAGCAAGTGTTGCGCCGAGCGTATTTATGTATGGATCTGGCGTGATAAAAGTGATGCGTCCAGTCAATTCGTCGCTATAGGCGAGTGCTTTGTTATAGAGAATTGCCGACTCAGGATTGTTCACCTCAACCTTTGTAGTCTTTTCCACAACCTTTGCCGTCAGCAGGGTTAAATCGTTTGCCGCCCAAGTTATTGTGTCCAAAGTCTTCCCAGCCTCAAAGCATCCAGGCTTCTCCACGCCCATGTCGCCGTTGCGATGAAGTTTTGTGTTGGCAATCTCAGATACAATGACAGTCATTTCTGCCCTCTCAATGAAGTCGGTTGCTTCGAAACTTAGTATGGCAGTTTCCTCTTCCATTGCCACGAGAGCAGTGACAATGAGCTTACCTCCATTCCATCGACTGTCGCTGAGATTATATGTTCGCTTTCCTGCCGAGTAGCGTGATTCGCAGTATTCAGTCTTGTCGAGTGGCACACCATTCAATGAGAACTGCAGGTTTCTGTAGTTGCTTTTCTTGTAAGTAGCAAATACAGGTCGGTCACTTGTCTCAAGGCGGAAGTCAGTATAACCGCCATAAAGCGCACGGGTAAACCTATTCTCACCATTATAGCAAACAAAGTCGTTGCCGTCAGGGAAGTATTGCATCACGCGATCTGCCCCACGTTTACTGTCATTATATGAAGTAGATTCAATGAAATCACCCACTTTTTTCTGCGCCATTGCACCTGCAACTACAGCAAGAAGACAGATTGTTGTTATTATTGTTTTCATATTAAGTCTTTGTTTTTTTTAGTGTTTGATGATAAGAATGCTAAGCTCATACAGCAGATACATTGGGATGGTGACAATGGCAAGAGTCATCAAGTCGGGTGGAGTGATGATGGCTGCAACTATCATTATCAGTACCAAAGCGTGGCGACGATACTTGCACAGCAAGTCACTATCAATGATTCCCATCTTTGCAAGGAAGTATGTCAGCACCGGAAGTTGGAACACAACGCCCATGAGCAACGTCAGGGTTGACAATGTTCCTATATATGAATCTATGGTTATATTGTTCGTCACCTCAGCCGCAACTTGATACGTGCCCAAAAAGCGGAATGAAATCGGGAACAATACAAAGTATGTCATCAGCACTCCAACTATAAAAAGCAGATACACCGACAGCACTACTCGCACGGAATACTTCCTTTCATTCTCGTAAAGAGCCGGTGAGATGAAGCGGAAAAGTTCAAATACTATATATGGTGAAGCGATGAGCAGAGCGAGATTGCACGATGCGGTGACGTGAGTCATGAACTGTGACGAGAGGTCTGTTGCTATAAGCTGCACGAAATAATCCTCTAAATTGAAGTCAATCCCCACTTTACCGCACAGCGCAGCAAGCCATTGGTATGTGATGAAGTCCGATTTACTTGGCGCAAGCAACAACGAGAATGTGACATCCTTGAAGCAGAATATCACAATCATCAGCGCAGCGACAACAGCAATAATACGGCATAGCATCCTGCGCAAGACCTCAAGATGGTCGCCAAAGGTCATCGTAAGGTTTGATTTTTCAAGATTTCGAGTAATCGGGTATTCGATTATTCTTTTTTGTCTTCACTTGTTTCTTCTTTCTCTTCAGCCACAGGTTCCTTCATTCCTTTCTTGAAACTCTGTATTCCCTGGCCGAGTCCACGCATCAGTTCAGGGAGTTTCTTGCCGCCAAACAGCAACAAGACTACGGCTGCTATGAGTATCAGTTCCGTAGTTCCAATCATCAAAACGACATTCATCATCTCTTGTTCCTTATTTATATTATATAGATAAACAAACCATTTATTCGGCAAAGTTAAAAAAAAATCAATTATTCTGCTCCCTTTTGTATAATTATTTTTGTATTTTTGCACAATAAAATGCTGAATTATGGAAATTTTATACATAGAATTGCATATTTGGATAACCGTTGCACTTGTTCTTGGCATGTTCATCTGCCTGCTTCGTTCGCGTATCCCTACAGAAATCGTATTCCTTTCTGTCATGGCTCTGCTTGTCATCTTCGGTTGCATTGACGGCAAAGAGGCTATCAGCAGTTTTGGTGACTCAAGCGTCGTCATTATAGGATGCCTTTTCTTTGTAATAGCCGGACTTGATGCTACCGGTGTACTGCATTGGACAGTGAAGCATCTGCTTGGAACTCCACGCTCCACTACTCACGCCATATCAAAACTAATGTTCCCTGTTGCCATTCTCAGTGCTTTTCTAAGCAACACTACGGTCGTGGCATTGTTCGTAAAGGTTGTAAAGATTTGGGCTAAAAGATTGAAGACTGCTCCATCAAAACTGCTTATTCCACTTAGTTACGCAGCAGGAATGGGCGGTGTGTGCACTCTTATCGGCACACCTCCAAACCTCATAATACACGAATTCTACCACAACGAGACAGGCGATACGCTTAGCATTTTCGCAACAACCATCCCTGGCCTCTTTTGTCTTGTCATTGGAGTAACAGCCATCATTCTGCTACAACGCTTGCTTCCTTCGCGCAAAACGCCAGAAGAACGCCTAATGGAAGACGACCAAAGCATGATAACAGAAATCACTGTACCGAAATACAGTCACTTGGAGTTGCAGACGCTAAACGACCTTAACCTACTTGCCGAATGCAAGAACAGCAAACTCATTGGCATTATTCACTACGACGGAGAGGTTGAACAAGTTACTCCTGAAAGCAATCTTGACAATATATTTGTCATGGGAGGCGACAAGTTCATCTTTACAGGTCTCCCTATAGAGATTCTTGCCTTTGCAAAGCGCTACAATATGGAGTGTCACTCCAACATTGACAATACAGAACTCAAACAAGGAAAACGAACACTTCTTTCCACTGCCATTCTGCTTGTCATGGTTCTCCTGTCGGCATTCAACGTTATTCCGTTGCTCAATTCTTGCTTCATAGCTGCCATGCTGATGCTCATCACACGTTGCTGCAAAATTAGCGATGCAAAAAAATCTATCAACTGGGATGTGCTCATGGTCTTTGCTTGCTCCATTGCCATAGGCAAAGCCATCGACTCTACCGGTTTGGCAGCCATGCTTGCCAACGCCACTTCAGGTTTCTGTGGCAATAATGCCGTGATGGCGTTTATCATTATTTGCACAACAGGTACATTCCTCACCGAGTTTATCAGCAACACGGCCTGTGGCGCAATAATGGCACCTATTGCCCTGCACATAGCACAAGCCATGGGCGCAAACCCTCTAACATTCTGCATAGGACTGATGATTAGCGTTTCGTCAAGTTTTGCCACTCCTATAGGTTCGCCTACGCACCTGCTGGTTTACGTGCCTGGTGGGTATCGTTTCAGTGACTTCGTACGCATAGGACTTCCAATGAACTTCATCATCCTTGCAGCAAACATCTTCATCACTATGTTAGTGTTCCCACTTTAATCTTGCACTTGTCTTTCAATATGTCTAAAAGCACAAGGCGATAATAAAATACTAAATGACCCCGAAAGTTTTTTTATCAGACTTCCGAGGTCATTTATCTTTATATGCTATACAACTTTTAATTTATCAGCAATACCTTCTCCTTGCCTTTGTAGGTACAGCGCACCGTGGCACGGCCATCAGTAATCTTGCTCACCTTAAAGTCAACCTTGAAGTTGCTATCAACCTTGATTACAGAGTTTGCATTGAGTGGAGCATAGAGTTGATATACATTCTGCTCGGTGTAGCCGTTGGCATTGGTAGAGCGGACAGGAGTTGCAGGGATGTTGAGTCGCTGACCATCTGCCGTTATTGAAATCTCAGGAACAGCATCAGGTCCTACGGTCTTGCCATTCTTTATGAATCCTATTCCGTGAAGGTCGAAGAGACCATCCGGACGTTGTGGCTGCTGCGGACGTCCGAAGAAACGCGGACGCTCAGGCTCTTTTACCTCTGGCCCTTCTACTACAAGGTAGATGGCATGTTTGCCTGTGAGACCCTCGACGGCAGGAACGTCAACGTCAAGGAATGACGCACGGCCAAGACCATTCATACTCTCAGGTACATCGATAACACCTATCTCCCTACCCTTCCATGTATCATTAGCGTACGGACCATCAAGCATGACATGAATCTTGAAAGCACCATGTCTGCCAACTGTAAGATATAGACGTAGCTTAGTGCCGTCACCAGTCTTTGTTCCCTCAAAAGCAGTTACGCCCTTGGTATCCTTGTCAAGACCACCAAAGCCGAAGTACTTGAAACCTATGACACCTCCATTCTTTATGCCAGTCAAATCCATGCTGTTCTTCCACACGTCATGATTGTCCTGAAGCCAGTTCTGGTCGCTCATATAGCAAGCAATGCCTGCCGAATAGTAAGCATACGGAGGAAGACCGAATATCTGAAATCCCTCACTGGTAACCTCTGCACCAGTATAGCAAGAACCATCCGATGCCTTTGCTGTCCATTCGTTGCCCTTTATGTATGGGCCATAGCCCGTGATACGAACCTGTCCACCCTTTGACACAGGCTTCTTGTCCCACTCTATCTTAACTGGGGCAACCATAGCCTGACGCGCATTGCCGAAGCCACGTGGCGGACGATGATAGAACACATACCACTGACCATTTATCTCCTGAAGCGAACCATGCGTATTATGAGCAGCATTCATGCCGACAAGGTGAGTACCGTCCTCGTTAGGCACTATACCACGAGAGTCAACAAGCACACCACCCGAGCGCCAAGGACCAAGTGGGGTATCGCCGTATGCATAGCGTAAGGCAGAGTTGGTTGAGCCAAGTCCATAGTCAGGACCACTATAGCCAGAGAACACCATCACATACTTGTTGCCTACCTGACGGATTGACGACGCCTCGAAGAAGTTGAAGTCGCCAGGGTTCTGGTCTTTGTAAAGGGCAGGATACTGCGTGCCTTCTGGGTCTTTCAGTTTACCGAAGCTTGCCGATGCAGGGATGAAATAGTCGCGAATTTCTGTGCCTGGCCGAACTGAATACATCGTGTTCTGGTCAAGTTCTGCAGCAGTAGAATGCTGGAACCCATAGAATACGTATGCGCGGAAACCCCTATCGTAATCAGGGTCTTTCTTGTTGGTGACAGGTTCAATGAATACAGATGGGTCGAAATCAATCATTGACCCTGGCAGACACTGACGTCCATCCTCGGTGAGGTTTATAGGTGTGAACGGTCCGTCAGGACGATTGCCCTTGCAAACCATTGCTACACGTTGCCATCCACGTGAGTGTGGGTAGAGATAGTAGGTTTTCTTACCTGTCACACGGTCGCGAACCTCAACAAGGTCTGGAGCATACATCGTGTCCCACTGTCCGTCAACGAAGTGTGTGAAGATAGGACCTTCATCGCGCCATTTGCTTAAATCTTCAACCGGAGCAGACCACATTCGAATGTCTGGTCCGCAGTACGCAGAGTAAGTAACGTCGTGCGAACCTATTATATATGCACGATAACGTCCTGGATTGTCAGGGTCTTCAAACACACGCGGTTCACCATCTGGTACATGTTCCCACAAAGGGAGATAAGGATTCTGGGCACTTGCCGTGGTTAGCATCACAATTCCACAAGCGGCAATCATCAATCGGTTTAATAAAGTCTTCATGTTTTCTATTTGTATTTTTTTATTGTTTATGTTGTATTGTTATGATTAGTTTCGCGGCGAGCACTTTATAAATATACAACATAAAATGTAAAAATCACTCTTACCAGTCGAGCCAATCGTCGTCTGGAGTGTTGTCAGGTTCTTCTTTCTTCGGTTTAGGCGTATATTCCTGCTTTAGTTTGCCTTCGTTGTCAAGTATTCCGTACGTTGTCTTGAGCACTCGGAATTCCGTTCTTCGGTTTATTTGGTCGCAGAAATCTTGCTTTTCCTTGTCAGGAAGGGCTGTAATAAATTCTTCAGTCAGCACGTCACCCTCCTTGAGCCAAGGGTTTTTCTCAGCCACTTTCTTGCTTACAACCTTCGGAACTCTCTCTCCATATCCCTTCGGAGTAAGGCGCTCGGCTTCTATACCATGCTCTATCAGGTAGTCGCACACCGACTTTGCACGCTGCTGCGAAAGGTTATCGTTGAATGCCTCGGAGCTATGATAGTCGGTATGTGCCCCAAGTTCTATGGTGACATTAGGGTTTTCCTGAAGCATCACGACCAATTTGTCGAGCGATTCCGACGACTCTGGGCGCAGGGTTGCTTTGCCATAATCGAAGAAAATGTTGCGTATCATCACTGGTGCCGATATGGAAGGAAGTGGGAACTGGAGCGTATATTCCTGTGTTTCCGTCACCTTTGGCACGTGCAGTTCTTCCTTATGGTTGAGATAACCATTGCATGTGGCAAGCATGACATAATCTACATCTGGGTCAACAAGTTCGGTAAACGAGCCGTCGCTCTTCACATTTATGCGCATGTTTGTACCGTCATTACCTACGAGATAAACCACTGACTGCGGCAACTCATAGCCGTCAATTTCATAAACCCAACCCGTAAGAATCTGCAAAACCTCGTCTTTCTCGAAGCTGTATATATGGTCCCAACCCTTGCCATCACCGCGATTCGACGAGAAATAGCCACGATTATACACTCCCTCAAACGTCATTCCGAAGTCGTCGCCAGCGGAATTGAGCGGATAACCGAGCTGTTCTATGTAGTAATGTCCCGTTGTATCTATCTTTGCAAGGAATATATCGAGTCCTCCCATGCCTGGATGTCCGTTCGAAGAGAAGTAGAAATCTCCGTTAGGACGAAAGGCTGGGAACATCTCATCGCCTGGTGTATTCACCGGTTCGCCCAAGTTTTCCACTCCACCTATGTATGCTCCCTGTATGTTTACACGCCAAATGTCGAGTCCTCCCTTGCCTCCAGGCATGTCGCTCGTGAAGTAAAGCCACTTGCCATCAGGCGAAACGGCAGGGTGAGCAAAGCTTGAAAGTGTGTCGCGGCTCAGGTCAAACTTCGTCGGAGCACTCCAAGAAGCGTCCGAACGCTGCGATGTCATTATCTGTGCATAACGCGGATACGACGGGTCAGTAGAGCATTGAGTGAGGAACATCTTGCTTGCGTCGGGCGTGAATGCCGTTGCTCCTTCGTCGTATTCAGTGTTAAGACCGCCCTCGACAGGCGCTGGTTTCGACCATTTTCCCTTGTCGTCCTTCTGGCAGAAGAATATATCGCCGCACTTGACACCCGTTATTCCACTGTATTCATCGCCCATTGCCTCGTTGCGAGTCGATGTAAAATACAGGTAATCCGACTCGTCGCCAAGCAGCATAGGAGCGTAATCACTGCGCCGACCATTGGCATGGGCAAACTTCTTCACCTCATACTTCGACCCATCTTGTTTCCACTGCGGAGCCTTCTTAGCCGATTCAATGCCCACGCGCAACAGTTGTTCCAACTCTTTACTAACATCGAAAGTGCTGTTCATTCCCGCTTCAAACACCTTTCCGGCTTCCTTATAACTGGCGTTCATCATCAGCATCTGCCCGAGATGCAAGTAGAAGAGCGAATCAATTTGATTGTATCTCTCGGCATTGCGATAAGCCGAAATGGCACGCACCGGCGACTTCAGGTCGTAATAGCAGTTGCCCATCTTCAGCGCAGCAATGCCGCGGTGCTCCTTGTCCTTCGCAGGTGCAGCACGGTATGCCGCCTTGAATTCTTCGGAAGCATCGTAGTATTCGCCGACAGCGAGGAACTTCTCGCCCTTCTTTATATGCTGATCGTAACCACCACACGACGATAACGTCAGCACCGTCACCAGCACCGACACAAGCCCCAATAGGCATCTCTGCATACTATCGACAAAAGTCTTCAATCTATTCTTATAACGAAATAAGCGGCACGATATTGTAACTATCGCGACTTTTTTGGTCAAACTTCTCAAGTCGAGCGTTTAACTCCGCCAAACATTGCAGCAATGTTGGTCCGAACATTGTAGCAATGTTGACTCGAACATTGCAGCAATGTTTTTCCAACTTAAGCGTTCAATCTTAGAAACGATAAACGCTGACCTCGCAAATGATTAAAGGGAAAGATGGTAACCCAAGCCTGCGACATGCTCAGCGTCATCCCTGTTAGCAAACGTGTACCACATATAGAACACGTCGAGCGATGAGTGTTTGTTGAGTTTTATTTCGGTTCCAACGTAGTGGCGTGTCTTGTCCCACTTCTTCTTTGTAAAGACTTCCATTGCCACGTAAGGCTTGAATGCGGTGTTCGGTATGCTATATGCCACGGTGAACTTACTGCGCAGTGTGTTTGAGCCTGTGTGCGTGTCGGGGGTGTAGGCGTATTGCCAGCGCTCCTTGATTGATGCGCTGAGGTTGCCCTGGCGCAACGTTCCAGTCAGTGCAACGAGCGACCGATGCGTTGTTGACGTTTCGTTGCGCAGGAAATCGTATGCCACGTCGGCCTTTAGCCACGACGTTAGATTATAGCCTATCGTAGGACGAATGAACCACACATCAAGGTCCTTCAGGTTGTTTTGAGTTCTGTGTTCAAAGCGTATCGAAGAATACACCTTGTCGCTGAACTTGTGGCTGAGCTGCAAATCAAGCCATGAGCCAAAGTCATCGGCATAAACCGACGTTGTACAGCACACAACAACTGCAAAAAAGAGTGCTATCTTTTTCATTTTTTATTCTGTTTTCGTTCTACAGGAATGGTGATTGCCATGAATGCTACGGCAATAACACAGCCAAGGAGTACGATAATGAAGTTGACATTCCACCCGAAGTTTTCAACCACAAAGCCTAAAGCCGTGTTGGCAAGAAGGGCAGTTCCGAGCAGATAAGTGCAGAAACCTATCAATCCTACGGCTGCTCCGGCTGCATTCTTTGGCACGAGGTCCATGGCCTGAACCGCCAATAACATGATAGGACCATATATAAAGAAGCCTATGCAAATGAGGAATGTGATAGCAAGAGCGGGTGTATTGCCGTATTGCCAATAGAGGAAAACGAAGAGTGCAGCGAAGACTGTATAGATAATATTAAGCCATGCACGCCGACCTTGAAACAGTTTATCGCTCAGCCATCCGCACAATAAAGTGCCTGGAATGGCTGCAAACTCGTATGCGAAGTAAGCCCATCCGGCATTCTTTATGTCGAATCCATGAGCTTCAGTCAAGTATGTCGGTGCCCAATCAAGGCATCCGTAGCGCACCATAAAGATGAAAGCATCAGCAAGACATACTGCCCAAAGGAACTTGTTCGGGAAAATATACTTTGTCAATATCTCCTTCACGCTCAGCCTTTCCTCGCTCTTGGCGGAATAATCCCTTGGATAATCGTCCTTATACTGCTCAATGGAACAAAGTCCTTGGCTCTGCGGAGTGTCGCGCACGAGACAATACGCCATTAGAGCAATGAGGATTGCCACTGCAGAAGGGAATGCAAACGTGCCGATGAGGAAATATGAATCCGCATTATTGCCGTAGAACCAACTGCCAAACCATAATGCTCCATAAACAGACATAGGTCCTATCAGGGCACCACCAATGTTGTGCGAACAATTCCAGATGCTCGACATCGTGCCTCTCTCTTTTATGCTGAACCAATGGGTAATGATGCGTGAACACGGAGGATAGCCCATTCCGTTGAACCAACCCACAAGAAAGTTAAGCACACACATGAGTAGAATGGCAAGCGCATGATTGCTCTCACCGAAATATGCAATGGGAACAATCATGAAACACATGCTCACTGCGGCACAGACTAACCCAAGCGGAAGGAATGTACGCGCGTTAGAACGGTCGCTGACTGGTCCCATAATCAGTCGCGAAAAGGCGTATGCAAGTGCATTCATGGAAAGGACAATGCCCAGTTCACTCTTGACAAAGCCAAACTGTTCCATAAAAGGCATTGCCATCGAGAAGTTCTTTCGCACGAGATAAAATCCTGCGTAGGCAATGAAAGCACCAGTAAACACTTGCCAACGAAGTGCATTGTAGCGTTTTGAATCGCTCGTTAATTCTCCCTTAAATGCAGGAGGAGTAAGAAAATTGCTCATTTTTTTATCTTTCAGTGTTATTGTTCTACCTTTATTTTGCCTTCTTTGTGCAGCTTCATCAACACATAGCCTTCAAACAAATCAAGGTCTTCCTTGGTAGTAATTTTGACATTGCTCTGATCACCATAGCTCAAGTGGAGTGTTCTGCCCATAAGATACATCAGCGATGTAGTGTGAGGTTCAACTTTGCTGAGCAAGTTTTTGTCGATTGCTTCCTCATAAAGTTGCTGAATATAGTTGAACTTGAAGCACTGCGGACAGGCAATCTGCACGTATTTGTCGCGGTCAACCCAGTTGCGACTCATGTCATTTCCGTCATTGCTGCCCATCAACTGGAAGCATGGAGTGGCACTTACGGCATTACCCTTCTCGTGGCAGACACGGATAGCATCAGATATAATCTTAGCCGACGTAAAAGGCGCAGCACCATAATGAATCATAACAACATCGCGTCCATTTATCTCGCCATCAAGGTTCTGCACTCCGTTATAGACACTATCCTGGAATGTTGCACCACCAAGGCAAATCCATTTCACCTTATTATAGTTGTATTTGCTGACCATCTCCTTAAGGTAATCAACGTGCGACTTAACGCAGACAACTTCTATTCCGTCTATCTCTGGATGGTTTTGATAAGCTTCGATTGTATATGCAAGGACAGGCTTGCCAAGGATTTCGACAAACTGCTTAGGCCTGTCAGCACCAACGCGGCTCCCTACACCGCCAGCAAGAATGATGGCATAGTTCTTAGACACGACATCCTGCCCTGTTTTCGTACGTTTCAAACCGGCATTTGCATTTGGATCTATAGTAATGTCCATGCCAAGCACCTCATTTATGGCAATTATGCTTGTGCTGGAAATGCCCACTCTGCCCGACAACCAACGGCTTACAGCCACCTCATTCTTGTTCAGCATGTCGGCAAACTGTCTTTGGGAAATGTTTTTTTTATTCAATGCAGCCTTAATATTGGCAATAATTAAATCCTTACTTTTCATAACTTAACAAATTTACATTCATTTCAAGGCACAAAGTTACATTAAATTTGACAAACTCATCAAATTTAATGTAATAAAAAGCAGAAAATGTTAAGTTATTTGTTTATTACACCTTGTTTAAGCCAAAACTTGACAATCTGATAAGGAAATTTCACCCATTGTTTCCATGAAAGCGACGCATGTTTCCGCACTGACTTCAGTTCAGTTTCCTTGATTTCAATATCGTCAAAGTCAAAAGTCGTTGCCGTGTCTATTGGCTGATGTATGTAAGAGACGTCTATGGCTTCGCAGTTAATGCCACTACCATCATTTCCCCAGTTGCGTACTTTGCTCATCGACGGAAACACCGAATAAAGATTATTGAGTATGGAATAGGTCACAGTACAAGTATCGCCATAAAGCATGGATTTATTAATCATGCGATACAACGTATATAGTATCCTCGGTTCACGGCAAAACAACTTTATACATGCCACTGGCGATGTTAGCCATTGTTTGACTCTATGTATATTCTTTTCCTGTGGGTAAGAAGTAAAATCAATTACTTTATTTCTCCAAAGCCCCACTCCCCATGCAGAATAGCCGTAAGAAGCGTATATGTTCTTTGAAAAAGACTGCAAGTCAATATGAGGCGAATAGGCACAAATCGCATAGACCTTAGGATTATTCTCGTATTTGTCAAGTCCTTTATTTACATAATCCAAGAAATTTGGCGAAAATTCATTGTCATCTTCTGTAATGATATATCTGTCATTTCCGTTTTCATAGCAATAATCACGAGTGGCATAGAAATTCTTGCGAGCACCAAAATTCCGTTCACGCTTTTGTATATACACATGGTGGAAGCCCTGTATTGAAGGAAGAAAATCAAGAATCTTCTTGTAACCCTGCCAATGAGATTCTTTTAATGGGTAGTCTAATCCAATATAGACATCGGTCTCATCGGCATGAGTGCAGCGTGCCAACGAATCCATACAACGAACAAAATGCTCGTACCGGCACAATGTCGTTACGATAACTGGAGCATATTTACTTGAAGATGACATCAGAATAATGTGGTTTGCGCTTTTCTTCTGGAGGCAGTTTCATGAAGTCGCCATAACATCTGCTAAGCAATGCTTCAGGCTTATTCGGTCCTAAAAAAGTGGTATCTTCGAATTGATATTGCTTCAATGGGAACAATTCATCGACAAACAACCTATCATCATAGAAAATCTTAAATGCATAAATTTCTTCATCGCTTGGATTTTCTGCATTTACTTGTTCCTCCGCTATAATCTGCAAAAGTTCTGATTCTTTTTGCTTATAATCAACGTCGCTGATAAAGCCATGTTTCAACTTTCGTTTCTGGTATGCCAAATTCTCTTCGGCACGGTACAGACGTTCTGTGTTTGCAGGAATCCTTTTCGTATGATACAAATCCACACTTATTCCATGATGAGCATAGTGTCCATCCTGCGGATAAAGGTCGCAACTTGCCACAGAGTTCAAGTCCTTGACGTGTGCCCAGCCATGAAAGAACAAAGGTTCGGTATCCTCGTTTTCAAGAAACATGTCGTGTGGCAACTCATTACGAAGCACATCCATTGCTTCATTATAATATTCATCTAACAAATAAAAGTCGAAATCATCATCCCATGGAATGAAACCCTTATGGCGGACTGCACCCAAGAGTGTTCCGTATGTAATGAAATATGGGATATCATGTTTTTCTAATATCTCTTTTATTGCCTTCGCCATTTCAAGTAGGCGTTGTTGCACTTTTCTTACTTCTGCCTGCGTGTACATCTCAACTAATCCAATAAAACATTTATCATATCTGGCGCAAACACAGGAATATGTTTTGTCATAAAAATATTCTTGCGTTCTGCATGTGAATCATCAATAAAAATGGAGTCTTTGTCTATGACATAATCACATTTCTGCTCATCACGTGAAATATGGATCACTTCGTCAAATATTTCTTCTATCCTAAACTGTTTCAGTTCAGATTGCAAGTCTCCATCATGCTTAGACAACAGGACTATACGCTTGCCCTTGTTATGACACTGAAAGATAAACTGCACCAATTCCACATTGACATATCGCTTTTCCAATATCATACAATCGTCGTAATCAACATATATGGTACTATAATTGATATCCAGTTTATACTTGTTACTGAACGCGCGATCTAGTTCTACCCGATATTCATTCGGCAACACTTCAACATCATAATCGAAAGCATCGAACAACGATAGAAGGGGAAGATTTACGCCCAATGCACACGACAACAACGATGATCCTCCGAAGCGAGAAGCTACTTCCAAAAGGCAAAGTTCTCCTTCTTTATCACGCTTTACTTGATAGAACCATGCACCACGAAAACGGATCTTTTCATTGATTGCTTCAGCGAAACTCCTAAACTCTTCCTTGCTATCTACGAATGATGTATTGACACTGATTCCCGACTTGACACGTTTCCTAACCCTTGCTCCTACGTATTGAAGCTTACCTTTTCTATCGGTAAAGCAATCAACTGTATATTCCTCTCCAGGTAGATATTCAAGCAATAGAATGTCATCACCGTCGGCAAGCCTGTTTTCTAATTCTGCCTGCGAGGATATTTTCTCTGCACCAATAGCACTGTGACCAATATCTGGCTTAATGAAGATAGGGAATGAGTCTATGTTTGCGACGTTGTATTGTTTTGGAATCCTTATGATATCTTTCAGCAATGCATAGGTTTTTCGTTTTGAAAGGCAGACATCTGTAGTTTCACTTGCCGACGAAATTACCTTGCATCCCAATTCTGGTTCCAACTTCTTTAGCACATCTATCGCCAAATCGGTTGCTGGATAGATGGCATCTATTGAGTGCTCTGCCACTATCTTCTTCATTACGGGCAAGAAGTCAGGGGCTTTGACAAAAGGAATACTTCCTATATAGTCGTTATATACAAATTTGCCATGGTCGTCAACAGAGCTTCCACCGATAAGCCTAAAGTATGTAGAATACTGTACACACCTATATATGTCAAGTCCTATCTCTGACCCACATGGAAATACCAAGATATTCTTCATCTCTTTATCAAGCTGATTATTCTATTTACTTCTGCTTCGCTCAGTGCATGATGTATCGGTAGGCAGATTACGGTGTCGGCTAACCTGTGGGCGTTCGGGAGGTTCTGCGGATTGGCAGAAGGCAAGGTGCGGTAGGTTGCGAACGTGCTTATGAGCGGATAGAAGTAGCGACGGCCGAGTACATCGTTGTCTTTCATCTTGAAATATAGTTCGTCGCGCGACATTCCGTATTGCTTTTCGTCAACAAAGATTGGGAAATAACTATAGTTTAATGTCGTTTGTTGCTCCTCGTTGCCAAACGATTCTTCTATGTATGGGAACGTCGTAAGGCCTTCAATTCCCTTTAATGCTTCCACATATTGACGGGCAACCTTGCGCCGCATTGCTATTGCGCTGTCAACTTGCCTAAGGTTCAATATGCCGTATGCCGAACGTATCTCGTCCATCTTCGAGTTGATGCCTGGACCGACTACTTCGGTCTCTCCGGCAAAACCGAAGTTCTTCAGATAGTCGATGCGCTGTTTCATTTCGGCATCGTGCATTATCATCGCTCCGCCTTCGATGGTGTTATATACCTTCGTTGCATGGAACGAAAGTGTTGAGAGGTCGCCATATTCCAATACATTCTTTCCTTTATGCGTCACTCCGAACGCATGGGCAGCGTCGTAGATGACCTTCAGGTTATATTTTTTTGCGATAGTATCTATCCGCTCAACATCGCATGGCTTCCCATATACGTGCACTGGCATTATCGCTGTAGTGCGTGGGGTGATGGCTCCCTCTATCTTGTCTGGGTCAATGTTTCCTGTCAATGGGTCAACATCTACGAACACTGGATGTGCACCATTCCACCAAATGGAGTGCGTAGTAGCAACAAAAGAATATGGTGTTGTTATCACTTCACCAGTTATATGGAGTGCCTGAAGTGCTGTTATCAGTGGTAACGTTCCGTTGGTAAACAAACTGATATATGGCACGCCAAGATATTCGGCCAGTTCTCTTTCGAGTTGGCGATGGAAACTGCCGTTATTGGTTATCCACTTCTTGTCCCAGATTTGTTTCAGCAGTGCGTGAAACTCATCAAGATCGGGAAGCAGTGGCGACGTGACTGTAATTCTTTCCATTCTCTATTGTATTTGGTGCAAAATTACAAAAAAAATCATAAATACCCACTTGACTTGCATTTTTTTTTGAGATATAAGGCATAATTTCCTCGGAAGGGGATGTCATTGTCCGTACCGACGAAATAATCGCGACACGACATGAACGCTGGACTTTCCGAGGACGACGCTTATTGTTGAGAAAAAACTGCTACAGTTTTCACATGGAAACTGCTACAGTTTTCAATCGTAAACTGCTACAGTTTTTCACCATGTATAACGTTTGTCGCCCAAAAGTATGAACGCTCTACGGGAGCGCCCACTGCCTTGCTATCTTATAGTCGCAATACCGTAAGTTTCTTTCCTTCTAACTTTGAAGCCATGACTGAAAAGGTGCTGTTTGCCGAACCATAGATTTGCGCTGTTCGCGACAATGTCCACATATCAACAAGTCCTCCCCGTATGCCGTCGGCGTTTCCGCGTGCAGCAGCGGCTTCCATCGTGATTACTCTATCGCCAAACAATGAGAGAAATTCATGTTTCGTCGGCTGGTCGTCGGTTGCCAGATAGATTTTTGTGTCATTGTACTTGTCTATCTCGCTTTTGGCAGCGTTGATAAAGAGTTCTGTTGGACTTTCTTTGATAGAAATAATATGGTCGGTTCTACGAATATGTACGCCTATTGTGTGGTCTGAAAAAGAGTCGCAATTACGTTGCACCACGTCCATGACTTCATCTACAGGGTGGAACAACGTAGCGAACAACTCATCCTCATATCCACCAATGTTGTGATAGCTAGATAAATAGCACCCCCCCCCCCCCGTTAGCCCGGCAACGGAAAACGAACACGCCACCCGGCAGTCCGGGGCCGAGACTTCCCACTTGCGGCGGGCGCTTACCC
>JAKSIZ010000033.1 GCA_024398515.1 Bacteroidaceae bacterium
AGAGGATGTGCCACTTTTGACACACCCTCTTTGACTTGAAAACTGTAGCAGTTTTTCTCCGAGTATAAGGCTCGTTCAGAATATCACTAACGCTTGACCGCAAATGAACATAAACAAACTAACGACCAAACTACTGAAACATCCAACTATTATTTACACTTGCATTCCACCTCAAGGATGGTCAGGTATCTGCTGCTTGATGGCTTGGCTGGTGCTGTCTTTTGTGACGAAAGTTCTGTCATCGACGCAAAGGCATCCTTCACGTTAGCGGAGCCCCTCATGCGAATTGTGATGCAATCCGACTCGACGGGTACATCTATGTTGCAATAAACATCGCCGAGAGTCTTTGGCGTATTGCCCGACCACACGAGCGTTTCATCGGCATATATGTCGATAGGATATGACGTTGTGCGGAAGTTTTTCATGCGCAACGCCACTTGTTTGATGCTTGCCTTTCGTTCCAGGCGCAACTTTATCCAAGCGTTTTCTACTGTCCCGTCGCTTGTCCAGCCGCTGACTTCGTTATCGTCGCACACGTTCCACGCATTGTCCTTGCCCGTAGGCACATCAATGCCAACAATCTTTATTGCTTCGAGCGTCTGCTGATAGGAAGGAGTTGACGGCGTTTCGCCACGGTCGAGATAGGATGGGAGTGAGCTGCTCCAGTCAGCTTCAATAGGGATATTGTCGTTGTCGGTGTAGAAACCATTGCTTGTAGGACAGCTGACAGACGTAATATCTAATGATGCAGAAGTCAGTTGGCTTGGTTTTCCGTCGCACGACACAGGCGTTGCAGTGAGGCGAATTGCTCCAGGATTAACCGTAGAACGCACGAGTACACGAATCACTCCAGCCTCTAACATCAGTTCTTTGCTGCCTCCACAATTGGTGTCAGTGCTGTTTCCACCCTCGCTGACGATGCCGTCTTGGTCTTTTGCCTTTGTCTTTGCATTGAAAATCTTCTCATCTTCACTGACTATTCCACTGACTCCACCCAGATAAATACCCTCGCCAATGATGTCGAAACGCACCAAATCATGTGCCAGCGGATGACGATTGCCTTGAGCATCAACGGCTTCTATTTCGGCAATGCGTATGTCGTTACCGTCAGCCCTCATCTCGTCAGGTGCTTCAACCCAGTGCATTTTTAGTGCCACAGGAGTGCCTACGGTGTGAAGTTCGTGCGAGGAAACAGCCTTGCCTGCCTTGTAACCAATGGCCTTCAGGCAGCCTTCTTCCCATTTCACATTGTTGAAAGTAAAGAGAAAAGTCTCTGATCTTTCGCCCATGCCGAGGCTCTTATCGTTGAGAAATAGTTCGACAGAGTCGGCGGTGGAGCATACATAAACGGGCTTTGTGACGTCGTTGTAGTTCCAGTGTCCGATGATATACGTGCCTTCCTCCTCAGTGTCAACCCATCCGTTCCACATCACTTTATGACAGAAATATGAATCCTTAGGTATTCTCATGGCATCCATAACGCCACTTGTGCGGTAGTTTTTCTCGCCTCGTGCGTGAGTATTCGAGTCAGAAAAGATAATCTTTGCAGCTCCGGCGTTCACTCTTTTGCCTGTGCCAGGCCGTGCTTGCCAGTATTCATTCCATCTAATAATGTTCTCTATAGCCAATCCGTCTTGATTATGGTTGTATGCTGAAGTGTGCTCGCCGCGATACAAAGGACCTTCTCCTTCCTTGTGATAAGGGTATGACCACTCATCCCAGTAGCGGCGTATGCCCTCGTCACGGTTATATTCCATCATCCATAAGGGTTTCCCAGCGGATTTGTTCACGTAGAGCATCTCTCCGCCATACTCCGCTTCCTTGGAGTCTTGCATGTTTCTCGAACCTATAGCACGACCGCCATTAGGGTCGTATTCGGTCTTTATGGCCTTCAGTTCCGCCATGTGAGCCTCTGAAATGGCGTTGTTTCCGCCTTCATAGAAGAATATCGAAGGGTTGTTTCTGTTGTAGATAATGGCATCTCGCATGACTTCACAACGCTGTTGCCACCGTCTTCCGTCAACATCTTTCTCTGCATCGCCGGCAGGCATTGCCTCGATTATGCCGAGACGGTCGAGCGATTCAATGTCTTGCTTCGATGGTGTGACGTGCATCCAACGTACGATGTTGCCGTTGCAATCGAGTATTTGACGGTTGCTATAGTCGCTCATCCATGTAGGAATAGATATTCCGACGGCAGGCCATTCGTTTGTTGTGCGTTGTGCAAAGCCCTTGACTTGCAGCACTCTGTCGTTGAGTTTGATCATTCCATCCTTAAATTCTGTCTTGCGAAATCCTGTTTTTATTGTTGCCACATCAGTGGATTTCGCGTTTCCAATCTCTTCAATTATGCTTTTTACTGTGTAGAGATAACCGTATCCCCATGACCAAAAGTGAAGTCCGGTGATGCTTTGTGAGGCTTTCATTATAATGGTATCACTTGGCGCAATGGTCGTTTCCTTGCCTGAAAAGTCTGCGATTAGCTTTTCATCTTTGTCGAGGATAATGATTCGATGGCGTATTTTCTTCTTTTTCTTGCTGCTGTTTACCACCTGTGTTTCCACGTTTATCTTGGCAGAATGGTTCTTGATGTCGAATTCAGAGGCATAGACATACGTTCCAGTAGTGCCGAGGTTGGAGAATAAAGGCAACGTCTGATACACGTCATCCATTACGTGCAACCACACGCGCTTGTTGATTCCGCCATAGTTGCAAAAGAAATTCTTGTTATTCCATTGAAACGTAGAGTATTGTTCCTTGCCGTTTTCGTTGATGAAAGGATGCGAATGCTCGTGGTAATTCCAACTATTGTCAACAAACACAGCAACGACGTTCTCCTTTCCATATAATATATAAGGTGTAAGATTGAAACCAAATGCCATTACACCATTCTCACCCCAACCAAGTTCTTTGCCGTTGATGAACACCTTTGCGCCAAATCTCACGCCTTCGAATTCGATGAAAATGTTTTTCCCTTTCCACTGTTTTGGCACCGTGAAGTGCTTGCGATACCACATCACTGTATCGGAAAGCTGCGAGATGTTGCGTGTGTATGCCTCAGATTGGTTCCATGCGTAAGGTAGTGTAACGCTCATCCAGTCCTTGTCGTAGGCATTCTTTGCTGCAGAATTGCCCGTGTCGCCCAACTTCAAAAGCCAGTCTGAATTGAAATTATAGCGGTTACCGGCGTTGGCGCAGATAGTTGTAGCCAAAACAATCGAAAGCAGAAATAACTTTTTCTTCATATAATATTTAATAGCCTTGATGCTGGATGCTGTTGTATTCATCGAAAAGGTCAAGACATGCTTGACGGTCTAACTCAGTGAGCAAGCCGCCAAGACGGTCACGACCACCGAAAATGTCGTTGAACTTGTCGTCACGGAAACCTATTCGTCCGTTGTCGGCTATAGTGCAACCATAATAAACCTTGTCTATGTTAGCCCACATTATTGCACAAAGGCACATGTGGCAAGGTTCACCAGTAGTGTAGAGCACACATCCCGAAAGGTCGAATGTGCCTAATGCTACGCCTGCCTTACGTATTGCAGTCATCTCGCCATGCGCTGTTGGGTCATTATTTCTCAACACCATGTTGTGACCACGAGCCACTACCTTTCCATCCTTTACTATTACTGAACCAAACGGCCCACCGTGTCCCTGGCGTATTCCGTCGCGTGCTTCCTCTATTGCCATGCGCATATAGTCGTGGTCGCTCATTGAAAGAGTGACGATAGGAACTGTTGGCGGTTGTTCGCGGAAGTTTATTGTTTGCGCTTTGCTGTCCATTGAATCCACGATTGCAATGGATTCTACGCGATAACCTTCCTCGCGTAGTATCTTTCCACCTACCTGATGTCCCTTTTCTATTGCAACTCCAATGCCTACAACCGTGCCGCCAGCCTGGTGAACTATATCGATAAGGGCATGTGCTGCCTCACCATTTGCGAGGAAATCATCCACTATCAGAACTTGGTCGCCAGCATTGAGGTATGGTCTCGACACGAAGATATTATTCGTCTGCGAGTGTGTAAACGAGTAAGCTTTCGACACATATTTTGTGTCGGTAGAGTTCAGAGTCTCACTTTTCTTTGCAAATACTACCGGCACTTCACACAGATTGGCGAGCGAAGTCGCTATTGCAATACCACTTGCCTCTATGGTAAGAATCTTGTTGAACTTCACTCCATTGAACCTGCGACGGAACTCGCATGATATCTGTCGCATTATATCAATATCAACCTGGTGGTTAAGGAAACTATCAACCTTGAGTATGTTTCCGTCGCGGATAACGCCATCCTTTGCTATTTTCTCTTCTAAAAAATTCATGTTCGTGTAATTAAACTTGATGCAAAGATACAACATCGTAACGAAATATGCAAATAAAAAATCTCTAACTGCTCTCTTTTGGAGTGTTAGAGATTCTTTTTGTGCGCCTGACAGGAATCGAACCTGCACATCGTGAGATACTAGATCCTAAGTCTAGCGCGTCTGCCAATTCCGCCACAGGCGCAATGAGTTTTGCGGATGCAAAGGTACAAAATTTTATTAAATTGCACAAACATTTGCGAAAAAGTTTCAAAAATTAGTTGAAAAACGATTTTTTTATTATCTTTGCAGTGCGTTTTATTATTAATGGTATAAAGATTAAAATTATGAAAGTTGCTATTGTTGGTGTTAGCGGTGCTGTTGGACAGGAGTTCCTTCGAGTGCTTGCAGAGAGAAATTTCCCTGTTGACGAGTTGTTCCTTTTCGGTTCTGAGCGCAGTGCAGGACGCAAATATGAGTTCAAGGGAAAGGAATATGAGGTAAAACTTCTTCAGCATAATGATGATTTCAAGGGCATTGACGTGGCGTTCACGTCGGCTGGAGCAGGTGTTTCCAAGGAGTTTGCCGAAACGATAACAAAGCATGGATGCCTCATGATAGACAATTCCAAGGCTTTCCGCATGGACGAAGATGTGCCGTTGGTTGTGCCTGAATGCAACGCCAAGGACGCTCTCAACCGTCCGCGCAACATTATTGCTAACCCAAATTGTACGACTATAATGATGGTGACGGTGCTTCAACCTTTGGAAAACATCAGTCACATCAAGCGCATCCATGTTGCAAGTTATCAGAGTGCTTCGGGTGCAGGGGCTGCTGCGATGGCTGAACTGCAACAGCAATACAAGGAGTTGTGCGAGGATAAACCTGTCACGGTGAAGAAATTCGCCCATCAACTGGCTTACAACGTGATTCCTCAGATTGACGTTTTCCTTGACAACGGCTATACTTTGGAGGAAGCAAAGATGTATAACGAGACACGAAAGATTATGCATTCCGACGTTTGCTGCTCTGCAATGTGCGTTCGCGTGTCGTCGTTGCGCTCTCATTCCGAGAGTGTTTGGATTGAAACAGAGCGTCCGATAGAGGTTGCCGAGGCTCAGGAGGCAATAGCAAAGGCTCCAGGTTGCACTTTGCAGGACGACCCAAAGAACCTTGTATATCCTATGCCGCTCTTTACGGCTGGCAAGGACGACATATTTGTAGGCCGTGTACGTAAGGATTTGGCTAATCCTAACGGACTTACTTTCTGGCTCAGTGGCGACCAGATTCGCAAGGGTGCTGCGCTCAACGCAGTGCAGATAGCCGAATATCTGTATAAAATAGGAAATATAAAGTAATTATAGTTTTGCAAGTATAGTCTGCAAAATTGTGTGTATTTTTTTGATTTTAATCATATTCACTCTCGGATTGGTGTCGTGATGACAGTAGTCCGAATTTTTTTTGTGGGTATTGGCAGGCAGATAAATCTGGCGGAAACTGTGGCTATTTGGACTTTTTTGAGCAAAAATGAGGGCTGAAATTTGGTAATATGCCATTTTGTTCGTATCTTTGCACACGCTAACATGATGTGCAAAAATCAGTAAACACAATATATTAATTCTATGTCAATATCGAAAACAAGACAAACATTGATTGATGTCGCACGCCAACTCTTCGCAAAAAAAGGGTTTGACGAAACGACAATGAACGACATTTCGACCACTTCAGGCAAGGGACGCCGCACGCTTTACACCTATTTCAAAAGCAAAGAGGACATATACACGGCGGTTATAGAGTACGAACTTGAGCGATTATCTGACCGGCTCGAAGAGCTTTCAAACAAGAGAATGAAGCCTCAGGACAAGGTGATTGAGCTTATCTACACCCACCTGAGCATGATTAAGGAGACCGTGGCACGCAATGGATACCTCCGTGCCGAGTTCTTTCGCAACATCTGGCGGGTGGAACAGGTGAGGAAAAACTTCGATGCCGACGAGCTGGAACTCTTTATGAAAGTGTTCAGAGAGGGCAAAGACTCGGGCGAATTCGACATTGAAAACGTGGAACTCGTGGCTCAGATTACCCACTATTGCGTCAAGGGATTGGAAGTTCCTTACATCTACGGCCGTTTAGCGCCTGGTCTTTCAGTGCAGGACACACGTCCGTTGGTGGCAAAAGTAGTGTATGGAGCACTCGGAAAGTCTGTTAAAAGAAACATTTACTAAACAAAAAACTATAAGATTTATGGGATTATTAGAAGGAAAAACCGCACTCATCACGGGTGCTGCAAGGGGTATAGGCAAGGGAATTGCACTTAAGTTTGCGGCTGAAGGAGCCAATATTGCATTCACCGACCTCGAAATAAACGACGTTGCCAAGCAGACAGAACAGGAGATTGCTGCGCTTGGAGTCAAGGTAAAGGGCTATGCAAGCAATGCAGCCGACTTTGCACAGACTGAGGAAGTAGTGAAACAGATACACGAGGACTTTGGCAGCATCGACGTACTCGTCAACAATGCTGGCATAACAAAGGACGGATTGATGATGCGAATGACCGAACAGCAGTGGGACGCCGTGATTACGGTGAACCTGAAGTCGGCGTTCAACTTCATCCACGCCTGCACTCCGATAATGATGCGCCAGCGCAAGGGTAGCATCATCAATATGGCATCAGTGGTTGGAGTACACGGTAATGCTGGTCAGTGCAACTATGCTGCGTCGAAGGCAGTACTCATAGCATGGGCTAAGAGCAGAGGGCAGGAGATAGGCTCACGCGGCATTCGTGCCAACGCCATAGCACCTGGATTTATTGAAACGGCAATGACTGCCGCACTGCCTGAGGAGACGCTCAGGCAGTGGGTAACGCGCATACCACTTCGCCGTGCCGGTCAGGTTGAGGACATCGCCAATGTTGCTCTCTTCCTTGCATCAGACCTGAGCAGCTACGTGACAGGTCAGGTGATACAGGTTGACGGCGGTATGAATATGTAATGAGGCATACCCTGAATGGGGGTGAGCATTCTCATTCGGGAACCCGAACGTTAGGGATTTCAAGGATGAACGCTTAACTCGAAAAAAAGTTGTACAACTTTCAACTGAAAGTTGTACAACTTTCGCGCGAAAGTTGTACAACTTTTTTCCGACTTAAACGCTCGTCCAACGAAACGCAATGCAAGAAGTGCGGACACGATGTCCATGGAAAGGAAAAATGATATGCAAGTAGTTTACGAAGACAACCACATTATTATAGTTCAAAAGACGAGTGGCGAGATAGTGCAAGGCGATAAGACAGGCGACCGCACACTGGCAGATGACGTTAAGGCATACATCAAGGAGGCGTATGCCAAGCCTGGCGAAGTGTTTCTCGGAGTGGTGCATAGGCTCGACCGCCCTGTCAGTGGGCTTGTAGTGTTCGCACGCACGTCGAAAGCCTTGTCGCGACTCAACGACATGTTTCGCAACGGCGAGGTGAAGAAGACGTATTGGGCTGTAGTGAAGAATGCGCCCATTCCGGCAGAAGCGACGCTTACCCATTGGCTCACGCGCAATGAAAAGCAGAACAAGAGCTATGCGTCGGCAACTGAAAAAAAGGATGCAAAGAAGGCTGTGCTGCGTTACCGCACGCTGTCGCACGCAGATAATTATTCGCTCGTTGAGGTGGAATTGCTCACTGGCAGGCATCATCAGATACGCTGTCAGCTGTCGGCAATAGGCTGTCCGATAAAGGGCGACTTGAAGTATGGCGCACAGCGTAGCAACCCTGACGGCAGCATATCGCTGCTTGCACGGTCGGTAGAGTTTATTCATCCCGTATCAAAACAGCCCATCCACATAGAGTCATCAATCCCCGATGACCCTCTATGGACAGCGTTGACACAGACGATATAGTTAAACGAAAGGTTTGCAGTAGACAACAAATACTCCCTTATAAAAGGGTAGGAGAGGACTTCATTAACTAATGAATTCAAACTTCTTGCAGTTTGCTTCAGTAATTCGTTATTAGTAGGTGGGTAACTTTCTTGTTGTTTCTGTTCATGAAACTAACAAGATATTCTTTGTCAAAGGTCTTAATACTGATACCTTCTTTATTGTAAAGATTATAAATAAAGTCAGTATTCTTAATAATCATCATCCATTTTGCCTTGCATTCATTTATCAAATAGCTTGCAAGTCGCTTTTGGTCGGCTTTGGTAAAAGCATTTTGAGCGTATGTGCTAAACTCAGAATCGTATGGAGGGTCAAGAAAAACAAAGTCGTTCTCATTTGGATTAGTCTCTCTAAGAAAAACTTCAAAGTCGAGATTGTAGATGTGTGCATCTGCGAAATGACTAAGTAATGGCTTAGAACGATAATAGTTTAACTTCTTTGTCAGGAGTTTGCAATTGTACGCAATACCACCATAGGGCACATTAAATTCACCTTTGCTGCTATAACGGAACATACCACTATAGGCATAATTTCTCATGAAAAAGAATAGAGCACAATGCAATGGTTTGTTGTTGTCAGCAATGTTTTTATCATTATATAAGTAGCGATAATTCATATATAAAGCACTTTTTATAGCTGTTTCGATATTATCAAGTAAATCGCCATCTGATAAAATATGCTTTTTTAATTCGATTTCACGCATCCTCGTCATCTTTCTGTAGAGGTTGGTTTCCATTTCTTTTAGAAGAATACATGGATAAGATGCGAACTCGCGACCGATGATGTTTAATATTTCCTCCTTTTTATCCTTGCAAAATAGACAAATAAATGTTTTTAGTTCCTCTTTATTTATTTCTTCTTTGCGATATCTAATATAAGTATCGACAAGTATTTTATTGCTTTTGAAGAATGTAGATGCATTCAGCCAAGAACTGTCAAACATCTTTGCAAAAGAAAAGAATGAATTATCTGATGTGTAGATATAGTTGTAAAGTGATGTCAATTCAGTAGATAGGTCGTTGATGTAATACTCATTGGCTCTCATTGCCATGAAAACCGAACCTCCGCCAATGAAAGGTTCAAAATAACGCTTGTGTTCGGGTATATTTGGAAGAATATACTTTAACTCCTTTTCTTTACCTCCTGGCCATTTTATTATCGGCTGCAGTATTATTGATGATTCTATAGATTGTGTATATTCCATTATGCTATTGCATGTTGATATCATTTCATGTCTGTTAGCTTAAAAAAAGAATCAAGTTCTGGAAAGTCTATATTACAGTCAATAACAGGAGTTTCACTGACCATGAAAGAAGCGTTGTCTTCCAAGCTCGTTGCAAAGCGATCGAATACTTGTTGTGCTGTCATGTTAGCTCTGAGTACTTCTTCGATCCTATTTTTAGCCGCAATGAAATATGCCATATCGAGCTCTACACCTATAAATCTTCTTTCAAGTTTCAATGCCGCTACTCCTGTTGAACCAACACCCATAAACGGATCAAAAATTATGTCATCTTTGTTGGATGCAATCTCAATCATCTTTTTCAAAATTGATACAGGCTTTTGGGCGGGATGCTTTGGGTTGCTCAATCTTTCAGGTCGCATACATATTGGACTTTCGAGAAAATTATGCATTTCTGCTTGAGAAATGAAATTCCAAGTATGTTTTTTGTTCCAACAAGTGAAAATCATTTCGCAACTATTTAGAAACCCAGCTTTGTAGATTTTTGGAGCAGGATTAGTCTTATGCCATATCATGAAATTTGAAGTATCAAATCTATGGTCTAAAGCATCATACCAACGTCCAAGTTGGTTGTATGATGTAAAAATAAATAGATTCCCTGTAGGTTTAAGTATTCGAATAAATTCATCCGCCCATTCTTCTGGATTGAAATCAATCATATCCCATTCTGCAACATCATTATTCATTGCTGTTCTGCCAGGCAATGGTATGTTGCCAGTAGAGTGTTGCCCAAGGTTGTAGGGAGGGTCTGTTAGTATAAAGTCTATTGAATTATCAGGAATACGCTTGATAACATCCCTGCTATCTGCACATAGGACACATTTGCGCCAATTTGGATCTTTCATTTTTAGTCGTTTGTAAGGTAGGCACTTTTTATTTCACTTAACGCTTCATTGATGTAATGAGCATTTTTCTTGTATTCATCAATAACGATGTCATAGCCATTTTCTAACTTACATATCAAGTTCCAAAAATCACGACTAATACATAGTTCTTCTTCGCAGAAAAATTGACGAACTCGCCCTTGATTCCAAGGGTTTCCCTCTCCATATCGGTTGTATGCAGTAGCAAACAACAATTTAACCTTCTCTTCGCCAAGTCTATTGGTAAGGATACAGTATTGCTCTAATAGTGCCTCTTTTTCAGAGCGTGCTTTTTTGTTGTCAAGATCTCCACCGATTTTTAGCTCAATGAGATAGTTCATACCTGTTTCGTTATCATAAAGGTAATAATCACTTTCGTGGCGTTTCGTCTCTGCTGTACCAACCATCTTTGAGATACCCTTATAATCAGATAATGCAGGTATTCGCCTATTAGTATTGCGCTTATACTGTTCAAGCAATTCTGCAATAAAATCTGTCTGCTCTCGGTATAATGTTCCTTCTACATGTTGGCTAACCTCATAATTGAGCGCAGCAATGTTTATCGCCATGCATTCAAGCATATTCCCTAATGAACTATCAAGAGAACGTGCCAGTGCTGAATAGTATTGTATTTCTGGTCCTAATGCTGCAATGAAGACATTATGAATCTTCATGTTGATTACACCATTTTCGTCATTAACTTCAGCAAGATGACGAGTTGAGAACCCACTTGCGTAAGACTTTACCGCACAACTAACAATGCCGCGAATAGCTCTTTCTTTGATATTGCTTCCTTCCATAGTAATTATTACTTTTCGATTTAATTCAATAATAGGGAAGTCTTTACAAACAACACTTGTTCATATTTGTTTTCATCTGTTTTGTGGGTTACTTCACTACGATAACAAGATATTTGCTTGTACTCCAGAAGGCATCAGGGTTTGAAATGCGCAATACATACTGCTTCTTTGAGTCAGGCGTGAGCGTGTAACTGCCTGCCGGATGATGCGAAAGTATCTTTGCCGACTTGGAATAAAGCTTGATTTCAGTATCTACACGTATGTCAATCTTGGTGAAATAGTCGCGGTTGAAGTTAGAAAACGATAGTTTTCCGCCGTCGAGAATCTTCTGTTCAGTCAGTTCCTTCTTTGTTCCGAATACGAAATAAGCCGTGTTCAACTGCTTGTCTTGCTGTGCTATCGTGTTGTTGTTCTGCGCGATAGTCTTCGATTTTTCGCTGCTTTCCTCGCTTACAAGCGTAAGATCTTCGCTGATTCTATCGACAGCATCGTCGAGTTCGCGTATCTGAATATCCTTCGATTCCAGTTGTGCGTGCAGCATCTTAAGCTGCTCGTCCTTGTCGGCAAGCTGCGCAAGAAGACTTGTCACGGTGCGTTTCAGCTGTTCGCTCTTGTAGGAACTCTCGCGTATTTGCTGCTGCAACTTGTTGATAAGTTGACGATTTTGTTGCATCTTGTCCTGAATGTACTCGATGTTTTCGCGTATCATAGCCTTTCTGTCGGCAGCTTCGCCCGTGTTAGCAAGCGTAACTCGGTCCTCGGCTTCGTTTATCACGCGGAATCCTTCCTGTATGTCGTTGAGGGTTCCCATCATGTCATTGAGCTCATCATCCTTCTGCGAAATGATGTTTTGGAGCGAATCTGCCCTCTTGTCTGCTGGCATCGACGTGTTTGTCTGTCCGCCACAACTCATCAAAACCACGGCTACAACCAGCCAAATCAAATGTTTTTTCATATTATCCATACTAATTATTGTATTCATATTGAAGTATATAATCTATTTTTCGTCAGGTTTTCCTGCTACTACAATCACTATTTCGCCCTTTGGCTCGGTAGCCGTGAAGTGGGCAATGACCTCTTCGATGGTGCCACGAACACTCTCTTCGTGGACTTTTGATATCTCGCGGCACACGCTTACGCGACGATCTATGCCGAAAACTTCGCCCATCTGCTGCAGTGCTTTAACCAAACGGTAGGGTGATTCGTAGAAAATCATCGTGCGATGCTCGTCGGCGAGAGCCTCAAGTTTTGACATGCGCCCCTTCTTTTGCGGAAGAAAGCCCTCGAAACAAAAACGGTCGTCGGGAAGTCCAGAGCTTACAATAGCCGGAACAAATGCCGTTGCGCCAGGCAGACACTGCACCTCAATGCCAGCTTCGACCGCTTCGCGCACAAGGAAGAACCCAGGATCGCTGATGCCAGGAGTGCCGGCATCGCTGATGAGAGCGATAGTCATGCCCGATTTCAACTTATCGACAATGCCGCTTGAAGTCTGGTGCTCATTGAACTTATGGTGCGAAACGAGGTGAGTCTTTATGTCGTAATGCTTCATCAGGACACTCGATGTACGTGTGTCCTCGGCAAGAATCAAGTCTGCCTCGTTGAGTACCCTGATGGCACGGAACGTCATGTCCTCCATATTGCCAACTGGTGTCGGTACGATGTATAGCATTCCCATAACGAGGGCAAAGATAGTAAAAGGTTGTCAGTTGTAAGGAATAAGTGCCGAGTTTTTTTGTTTTTTTAACCCCTTTGCGTGCATTTTGCGATGAAAAGAGCATAAAAGTCCATATTCCCTCGCGCGCGCGTACCTTATTATATATATAATATAGGCGAAGAAAATGTGCCCGTTTTCGACGCAAATTAGTGGGTTAAAAGTGATCTGTTATGACAAAGAAAAGAAGCAGAAAGGTTGATCTAAGGATGTAGATGGGAGTATGGATTAAAAAATGCCCATTTAATCGGTATATTTTTAGGGTAGCGAACGTAAAAAACAAGCAAGAAATCAGAAAAACAACGTGTTTTCCCAGTTAAGGAAGACTAAAATGGCAAAACGTAAAAAAAGTATGGATTTTACCGAGGAAATATTGAAAATCTATCTCAAATCCGTTTATTTTCGTATCTTTTTTATGAAACATTTACTTATATTAAGAATTAAATGTAAAAATTCTTGCAAGAAATAAAAAAATGTTATATCTTTGCCTTCCACTTATTATGTGCGAAAGCGAAATATTAACTAAATAAAGAAAAAACTACGAAGACAACTAAGACAACTGATTGTAATAATTGGTATCAAAGTCGAATTTGAGATTAATTTATTAAATAAACAAATTCTATGAGAAAATTCAATTTGAATCTACCTAAACCACTTTGCTTGCTGGTAGTGCTGCTGATGATAAGTCTGCATGCACTTGCTCAGGGATCAAGGGTTCAGGGAACTGTCATTGACAGTAACGGTGAGCCAGTCATTGGTGCAACCATTGTCCAAAAGGACAATCGGCAAAATGCAACCATTACTGACCTCAACGGAAAATTCTCGCTTAGCATGCCAAGTGGCAAGGGAACGATTATCATTTCCTATGTCGGCATGAAATCGAAGGAACTGGTAGCCAGAGCCGGCAAACCAGTATCCGTAGCTCTCGAAGAAGACGACGCACTTCTTGACGAAGTCGTTGTCGTAGGTTTTGGTCAGCAGAAGAAGGCATCACTCGTCGGTGCAATTACCCAGACGACTGGTGAAGTGTTGGAACGTGCAGCCGGTATCGGTAGTGTAGGTGCTGCTCTCACGGGTAACCTCCCTGGTGTAGCAACAATCGCATCTACCGGTCAGCCTGGTGAAGAAGACCCTCGAATCTATATTCGTGGTGCTGCTGCATGGAACCAGGATGCACAGCCTCTTATCCTCGTTGATGGTGTTGAACGTGAAATCAAAGCCGTTGATATTACGTCAGTAGCCACAGTATCTGTATTGAAAGACGCATCTGCAACAGCCGTTTATGGTGTGAAGGGTGCAAATGGTGTAATCCTCATTACAACAAAACGTGGACAGGAAGGTAAGGCAAGAATCGATGTAGGTTTCAATGCCACATTGAAGGCTGTTTCAAAGCTCCCTCGTAAGTATGATTCTTACGATGGTTACATGCTCCGTAACCAAGCTATTGAAAACGAACTTGCACTGACTGGTGCAGGTTCATGGGCTTACTATCGTCCTCAGACATTCATCAACAACTTCCGCAATCAGGACTATACGGTTATGCCACAATACAATGCCGATGGTCTGTACCTTGGCGACTATAGTCAGGCAGAGCGCTACCCAAATACTGATTGGCAGGATGAAATGTTCAAGTCAACAGCATTCTCGTACAATGCAAACCTTAACATTTCCGGTGGTACTCAATTCGTAAGATACTTCGTTGCGTTTGACTATCAGAACGAAGGCGACATCACAAAAATGTGGGATAATAACCTTGGTTTCGAAGGTGGTTATTCATACAATCGTTTGAACGTACGCTCTAACCTCGACTTCCAGATTACCAAGACCACTTTGTTCAAGGTTAACCTCGCAGGTTCTAATGCACAGCAGAAGTCGCCACGTACAGGTTGGAATTCGGGTGAATGGGCAGAGCAGCAGAACTGGGCAAGTGCCTATACAATGGCTCCTAACCTCTTCCCAGTAAAATACTCGGATGGTTCATGGGGTTATTACCCATTGGTATCAAACATTGCCAACTCTCCAATGATGGTAGCTACCGGTGGTTATGAACTCAAGGCAATCACTCGTATCTTTACAGACTTCTCTCTCGAACAGAAACTCGACTTCATCACAAAGGGACTCCTTGCTCGTGGAACAATCTCATGGGACAACCAGTTTCAAGAGACTGGTCGCGGTATCGTAACCAATGCAAAAAGTGATGGTAGCTCACACACTAATAAGAGAATGTATATCCTTCCTGAAGATGGTATCGTCAACAGAGAAACCCTTACTGATGGAAGCACAGGTTTTGACTTCTATGAGAAGCGTGACTGGGAGACATCGTCAGGTGGTGTGTCCAATACTTTCCGTGCAACAGAAATGTCACTCCAACTCTATTGGAATCGACAGTTCAACAAGCATAATATAAGTGCCATGGGTAACTGGAAACGCCGTATCGATGCTTGGGGTTCAGAACTCGAGAATCGTCGTGAGGACTGGGTATTCCGTACAACATACGATTACAACAACCGTTATTTCGCTGAGTTCAATGGCGCTTACAACGGTTCGCAGAGGTTCTCTCCGGAAAATCGTTTCGCATTCTTCTGCTCAGGTGCTGCAGGATGGATGATATCAGAAGAACCATTCATGAAATGGTTTAAGGAAAAGAAGATTATCGATATGATGAAACTTCGTGGCTCAATTGGTGAAATTGGTGATGATAGCGCAGGTGAACGTTGGGCTTACATGACTCGTTGGGCGGTTAATGGTCCTTTCCCTATGAATATTGATAGTTCAAACAGTCCATTCTCAGGATATTCAGAAGCATCTGTTGCATCGCCTGACCTTAAGTGGGCAACTGTTCGCAAATATGACCTCGGTGTTGATTTCGCATTCCTTGATGGTATGTTCGCAGGTAGCTTCGACTGGTTCCGCGATGATCGTAAGGATATCTTCATCTCTGGTGGTAACCGTCTTTCAATTCCTTCATATTATGGTGTTGTAAAGGTTCCAGATATCAATAAGGGTGAAATAAAGAACACAGGTTTCGAAATTGAACTTCGTTTCAACAAGGTTCTTAATAATGGTATGCGTTTCTGGACTAACGCCAACTACACGTACGCGCATAATACCATATTATTAAAGGACGATCCAAAACTTATTCCAGACTACCGCAAGGCACAGGGATATTCTCAGGGACAGTACATATCGTTCATCGATAAGGGCTTCATCTCAACATACGATGAACTCTATAGTACACCAAAGCGTGACACAAATGACGAGAGTGTATTGATTGGCGACCACTACATCGTTGACTTCAATGGTGATGGTAAGGTTGACGATACAAACGACCAGGCTCCTTTCGGTTACACTGGCAACCCAGAGCATACATACAATGCAACTATCGGTTGGGAATGGAAGGGCTTCAGCTGCTTCGCACAGCTCTACGGTGTAACAGGTGTTACTCGTGACGTAGGCCTTGCTTCATTCGGCAACCAGTTGCTTACTGTTTATGATAATGGAAAGTGGTGGAATCCTGCTGATGGCAATGGCGAGGTTGTAATCCCACGCTTCAATTCACAGGTTTATTACAACGAAGGCACACAGTATCTCTATGATGGTTCTTATTTCCGTCTTAAGAATGTAGAAATTGCTTATACTTGGACAAAGGGCTGGATTAAGAAACTTGGCTTCTCAAGCTTTAAGATTTATGTCAACGGTAATAACCTCTTCCTTATCACGAAGATGCCTGACGACCGTGAAAGTAATGTCAATGGCGATGGCCGGACGTTTAGTGGCGGTGGTGGTGCTTACCCGACAGTAAGACGTTATAACTTCGGATTTAAGCTTAACATTTAAAGAATATACAAATATGAAATATTATAATATAAAATCCATATTATATTCTGTGATGCTGCTCTTGGCAGGTGGTGCGAGCATCACATCTTGTACCGATTGGCTGGAAAAGGATCCAGAGTCGATCGTTGCCGAGGATGAAGCTTTCAAGAATTACCATAATTTCCAAGGTTTCATTGAGGAAATTTACAATAAGATTCCAAATATTACGAATGCGAACTATTGTTCAGGTTGGAACATGGGTGATGATGCCGTTCATAATACTGAAGGTTATGCACACATCGACCATCAGGTTGACCTCGGCAACTATCGTACTATTTGGGATCAAAGTAACAGACAGTGTTGGCTCAATGGTGACAGATGTTCTCTTTGGGACAGTTCATGGAAGGCAATCCGTAAGTGTAACATGGGTATAGAAAACATCAAGTCTCTCGTTGGTACTAATGAACAGCGTGATTTGCTGCTTGGACAGATGTACTTCTTCCGTGCATGGTGGCATTTCGAACTTATGTGCTTCTTTGGCGGTTTGCCATACATAGACGAAGCATTCGAAGGAGAGATTCCAGAACTTCCACGTCTCTCATTCCAGGAGTGTGCTGATCGTTGTGCTGAAGACTTCCAGAAAGCATACGACTTGCTTCCTATTAATTGGGATGAAACTTTAGCTGGTATGGAGACTTCTGGAAAGAATGATCTTCGTGTAAATAAGTTCACGGCTCTATGCTATCTTGGCAAGTGCTATCTTTGGGCAGCTTCTCCACTTATGAAGGAGTTCGAGAAGACAAAGAATGGTGGCGTTGCTGAACTTCTTGGTGCAAGCAAAAATGGTAAGACATACGATTACGATGAACAGTATTGCGCAAAGGCTGCTGAAGCATTAGGCCGAGCAATAGACATGGTAAAGAAGGGTACTGTTCCGTACAGACTTGCTAAGTTCGAGTACAGCAATATCTATGACCACATGTATGGCGAAGATGAGGTTGGCGAGTACTCTCAGATTTGGTACACATATAAGCAGAACTGGAAGATGCCAGGTGTAGATGAAGCTATCTTCCGTGGTGTATATCCTGGTATCAACGTAGCTCCTTGGAACCACCTCAAACTTTTCGGTCCTAAGGTAGCAGGTGTAGTTGATCATGACAACATCATCCACCATCCAACTGCAAACCTCGTTGACCAGTATGGTATGGCAAATGGTCAACCTATCTATCTTGTAGAAAATGGACAGTTAGTTCTCAATCCAAAATCAGGATGGGATCCAGAGCATCCATATAAGAATCGTGACCCACGTTTCTATCATGATATCGTATTTGATGGTTTCCACTATATATTGAATACTGAAGGTCTCACTGATGTACAGAAGTTGCATGAATATTGCTCTCTTTATACAGGTGGCGCTATGCGCGATCCATCTAATGGTAGTAGCACAGGTTACTTTATTCAGAAGTTGTCTCCTCACCAGTGTAACAGAGGTGATGGAACTAATGCTGGTGACTGGTATGAGTGGGGTGGCGCTATGTCTGCCTATATCCCATATATGCGTCTGGCAGATGTATATTTGATGTATGCTGAAGCACGCGCAGGTATGGCAAAGAGTTCATCGGATCTCAATGCAAAACCAGACTATTGCAGATTGGTATCAGCTATCAGTGCTGTCAATGAACTGCGTAATCGCGTAAACACTGGTGACTACCCAATGGAGGTTGTACAGCCAGAGTTCTGTGATACAAAGGAACACTTCCTTGATGAAATTCGCCGTGAACGTGCTGTAGAACTTGCTTTCGAGGGTTTCCGTTGGAACGATCTTCAGCGTTGGCTCCTTCTCACAGAACCTCCTTACACAGTTAAGTACTCTCATGAGTTTGAGCGTCTGGAGAAAGACACTTGGTTTACCAGCCACGATCCTAAGGATGCTAAGGTAGGTAATTTCCATAGAGTAGAGCTTATCTCACGTAGTCTTGAGGCAAAGCACTATTGGTTCCCACTTCCGGATAATGATACATATCTCTATGAGGGATTCCCACAGAACCCAGGATGGTAATAGCCCCCTCCTGATCTCCCTATGTGGAGGAAATGGAAAAGGATATAAATATAGAAAATAAGATTTTTTATGAAAAATAATATAACAAAAACATTTCTCTTTGCCATGCTTGCAGCATCGCCACTGATGGTCAATGCACAGACCACGGAAGATGCTGATACAACAGCGGCGAAAAAGAAGGTCCATGTTGCTTTCCGTGACAAGACTGCCGATCAACTGCTTGGTGGCATTTCTTATGTTGACATGGAAGAGCTGCAGAAGAAGGATTACACTATGAGTAGTCTCGAAGATATGTCTGCTCTTGTAGGTGGCTGGAACGGCAACAACCTTTGGGGTATGGACAATGATCGACTGGAAAATAACGACAACAGCAATATGCCGCTCGTTATTATTGACGGTGTTAAGCGTCCGTCAAACAACGTGCAGCCTTCTGAAATTGAGCAGATCACATTCCTTAAGAGTGCACAGGCAGTAGTACTCTATGGTCCAAAGGCTGCTAAGGGCGCTATACTTATCACTACAAAGCGTGGTAAAGTTGATGGCCTGGAGATTACTGCAAATGCAAATACAGGTTTTTATGTGGCTAAGGAATTCCCTGAGTATCTCGGTTCTGCAGAATATATGACTCTCTATAATGAGGCATGTCGTAATGACCAACTCGCAACAGGCGAAAGATACTCAAAGCAGGATATCTATAACTTTGCTTCCGGCACCAATCCTTACCGTTACCCTAACGTAAATCTATATTCTGACGAGTATATCCGCAAGGCATACAATCGTTCAGAAGGAACTTTGGAAATTCAGGGTGGTGGTACTCGTGCTCACTTCTATACGAATATCAATTATTACCGTGTGGAAGACCTTATTAACTTTGGTCCTGCAAAAGAAAATTACACAGACCGTTTCAGCGTTCGTGGTAACGTTGACCTCGTTGTCAACAAGGTTGTTAAGGGCTTTGCAAATGCAAGTGCTACATTCTACAATGCAAACAAGAACAAGGGTGATTTCTGGGGTGAAGCAGCAACGATGCGTCCAAACCGTTATGGAAGCTATGCTCCGCTGATTTCTATTGACATGGTTGATCCAAATGCAACTATGGCTTTGGGTACTCTTCATAAGTCTCTCAACCTTCTTGACGGAAGGTATTTCCCAGGTGGAAACAAGAGTGGAGACTCACATGAAGCAAATGCTATTGCAGACTGCTACTTCGGAGGTAAGACGACAGACGTTAGCCGTCAGTTCCAGTTCGACGCTGGTATTATCTACGATATGAATAAGTTTGTGAAAGGTTTGTCTTTCAAGACTCAATTTGCTATTGACTACGCTGCAAAGTACAGTCTCTCATACGACAACGATTACGCAGTATTTGCTCCTACATGGAGTAACTATAACTCAAACGACGCAATTGTTGCAATTACTCAGTATGGTGACGAGAAAGTAACTGGTAACATGACGATGTCAAATTCGACATATCGCCAGACAATTAGCTGGAACGGACACTTTGATTACGACCATACTTTTGGTGGCGTTCATCACGTAACAGGTATGCTCCTTGGCAATATGTACACTACTACAATCAGTGGACAGTATCACCGTTACACCAGTGTAAATCTTGGTCTCCAGGCTGGTTATGACTACATGGGCAAGTATTTCGCTGACCTTTCTATGGCGGGAGTACATTCTTCACGTCTTCCAGAAGGAGCTCGTGAGGCTATCTCACCTACATTCATGCTTGGATGGAATCTTGCTAAGGAAAACTTCTTGAAGAATAGTTTCGTTGACGATCTCCTCCTCAGTGCTTCATACAGCGATGTTAGAGAGGATGCTGATGTTTATCTCGGTGATAGAAACTATTACATCTATACTGCTGCATGGAAAACAGCAGGAAGTGGTTTCTCTTGGAACGAAGGAACAACTGCCGACCTTACTTATTCACAGACTGGTATAAACCCTGTATTGGATTACATCCATCGAAAAGAGTTCACAGTAAACCTCCGTGGTTCGTTCTTCAACAGACTTATTAGCACTGAACTTTCATTCTTCAACACCAAGATGACTGGTTATATCATCCAGAACCCAACTACATTCCCTTCTTTCTTGTCAAGTGGATTGAATGGCAGTTCTTTCAAACCAGCTATCAATAACGATGAAACAACCCGTAGAGGTCTTGATTTCAGCGTAACAGCAAAGAAGCAGTTCGGCAAGGTCTTTGCTCAACTTGGAGTCGTTGGCACATACCTCTGGACAGAGCAGACCAAGAAGGATGAATTGCATGATGATGCTTACCAATTTGCAACAGGCCGCCCTATCGATGCAATATGGGGATATAAATGTCTTGGCTTCTATACAAATGATGATTTTGATATCACAACAGGTACAGACGGCAGAAAGACATACGCCCTCAAGGATGGTATGCCTAAGTCTAGTATTGGTGGTAATATCCAGCCTGGTGATCTTAAGTACGAGGATATCAATGGTGACGGCACTATCAACTCTCGTGACCAGATTGACCTTGGCAAGAATGGTCAATTCGGTGCTCCATTGACACTTGGATTCAACCTTACTCTTAAGTATAAGAACTTCACCCTCTTCATGCTCGGTAATGGTCAGTTTGGCGCATACGGCTTGAAGAACAATAGTTACTACTATATGTCAGGTGAATCAAAGTATTCAGTAAATGCTCGTGGTCGTTGGACAGAAGAGACTGCTCAAACAGCAACTCATCCACGTCTTACTACACTGAATCATAATCACAATGCTGCTGCATCAACTTTCTGGTTGTATAGCACAGATCGTTTCAACCTTAGCAAGGTGCAGTTGACTTATGACTTCCCTAAGGAAATGTGGGAAGGCAAAATTGTCAAAGCTCTCTCTATTTATTTGAACGCAAATGACCTCCTTACGATTTCTAAGGAGCGTAAGTTGATGGAAACATCTGTAGGTTCTGCTCCACAGTGTCGTTTCTATAATCTCGGTGTAAAGGTAACCCTCTAAAAATTCAAGAAAATGAAAATAAGAAATATTATATTGTATTTTATCGGTGTCTTCGTCTTCTGTTCTTGCGACGATATGTTTTCGCCAGTGGACGAGAATACCCGTCAGGAGGATGCCATGTATTTGGAGTCTGAGTATGCAAATGGTCTGTTAATGTATGGCTATGGCAGCCTTCCTTACCTGACAACAACTCAGACAGACATTGCAACTGATGATGCAGTTACCAACGAGAAGGCAAGTGCTCTCCTGAAAATGGCTACTGGTTCTTGGTCTTCACTTGAGAACCCTACTCCTGTTAACCAATGGGACGGATGTCTGTCAGGTATTCAGTATGTAAACAAGTTCCTTTCACTTGTTGAAAAGGTAGGATGGGCACCAAGTTCTGTTACAAAGCAGAAGATGTTTATTGACCGTCTCAAGGGTGAAGCATTTGGCATACGTGCCATACTCTATCTCTCCCTCCTTCAAGCACATGGAGGATATGCAGATGATAATGTCCTGTATGGTGTACCTCTCTTCACAACGCCATTGGACGCAAGTTCTGACTTTAATATGCCACGTGCTCTCTTCTCAGATTGCATTAAGCAGATTTTCGTAGATTGCGACAGTGCTATGGCACTCCTTCCAGTGGATTATCGCAACATTGAAAGTATCGATGAAATCCCTGCGAAGTATAAGGATCTTAAAGTAGAGTTATCAGTTCATAACAGCGTATTTGGACAGACTTCAAAAAACCGTGTATCAGGAAGAATTGCCGAGGCTGTGAAGGCTCAGGCTGCACTGCTCGCAGCAAGTCCTGCATTCCGTGACCAGAGTGGAGTTACGTCTGAACAGGCTGCACTTCTTTGTGCCGATGTTCTTAAAAGAAATGGTGGCATGAGTGGATTAGATGCTACAGGTCATATAGACTGGTATTCTTCTACTTATAAGACTTTGATAGAGTCATCACCTATTCCTGAAATTCTTTGGCGTTCTGACCGTTCAAATGACAATACTCAGGAGAAGGCACAATTCCCTCCTTCACTCTTTGGTAATGGACGTGTAAATCCATCACAAAATCTTGTTGATGCATTCCCTATGAATAATGGATTATCTATTGATGATCCTAATTCAGGATATGATCCAAAGAATCCATACGCAAACCGTGACCAACGCCTTTCAAACTGTATCATCTATAATGGTGCGAAGTTTAAGGCAAACATCATTCTCACAGGTGATAGTATGGCATACGGAACCCAAAATGATGAATTTGATAACAACATCAATTATGGTTCTATTTCAACTCGTACAGGTTATTATTTGAAGAAGCTTCTCCGCGAGGATGCAGGTGCAAACCCAAGTTCTCCAAGTAATCAGAAGCACATTTATCCACGAATCCGTTACACTGAGATTTACCTCGCTTATGCAGAGGCAGCTAACGACGCTTGGGGACCAAATGCAGATCCAAAGGGTGTTGGTTTCACTGCATACGATGTAATCAAGGCTATCCGTGCACGTGCTGGTATTGGCAAGGATGAATTTAATCGTGACCTTCCTGGTGGTGACTTGTATATTGACCAGTGTAAGTCAGATCAAGCCAAGATGAGAGATCTCATTCGCAACGAACGTCGTCTCGAACTCTGCTTTGAGAACAAGCGCTTCTGGGATCTTCGCCGTTGGCAGATGCCTCTCAACGAAACTATCAAGGGTATGATGATAAAAAGAAGTAACCCTAAGGATCCAGAGAGTGACCTAATATACACTGAAATCGTTGTTGAACAACGTGACTTCAAAGACTACCAGTGGTACGGTCCTATTCCAAATGGCGAAATTCTAAAGTGGAGTAACCTTAAGCAGAATAAGGGTTGGTAATAAGTTTTAAGTCCAAATCCCTCAAGGTTTTGGAATATCAAAAAAACATAATAATATGAAAATATCAAAATATTTATATGCAGCAGCTTTGGGAGTATTTTCGCTCTCGATGGCATCTTGCTACAATGCTGACAAGGAGTTCCCTGATTTCCAAGATGGAACTACAGCGTATTTCGCATATCAAGACCCTGTTCGTACCCTCATTCTTGGTAACGATATCTGGGACAATACTCTTGACAATGCACACAAGTGTCAGATCTGGGCAACAATGGGTGGCGCATACGATGGTCGTGATGCTTATGCAGATATTGTCGTTGACAAATCTCTTTGCGACAATCTATTCTTCGTGGATGAAGGTGGCAACCCTTCTACACCTGTGCTTCCTATGCCTGATTCTTACTACAAACTCGATTCAAATACCATTCCTTACAAGGGTGATCTTCGAGGCCATGTAGTAGTTCAATTTACAGATGAATTCTTTAATGACACTCTGTCTGTTAAGAATACATACGTCATTCCTCTCGTTATGAAGAGCGTAATAGGTATTGATAAGATTCTCACAGGTACACCACGTGACGGTCTTACACCATGGCGCACCAACGCAAGTGATTGGGTGGTACTACCACAGGATTATGTACTCTATTGTGTTAAGTACAAAAACCCTTGGGATGCCAAGTACATCCGTCGTGGTGTTGACGTTGTAACAGAAGCTGGCACTACTGAACAAAATGTCCGTAAGGATTTCAGCCTTGTTAACTCTGACCCTGGACGTTATAAGAATAACCCTGTCAACGCCAACGATGAGGTTTGTGGTATTTCAACAAAGAATATGACAACTTGTATCTTCCCCGTATCTATCAAGCGTTTTACTTATGATATGTCAGATCCAAAGAACCCTAAGTTGAACCCAGCTATCCCTTGTAATCTTACCCTTACGTTTGATGGTAACAAGTGTACTGTCACTTCCGACGATCCAGACGTAGAAGTTACTGGAACTGGTGAATTTATTACCAAGGGTACTGAGCAAGAAGTTTACAAGGATTTCCAGTGGGGAAGCATGAATGGCAAACTTATCGAACGCGATATACTTCGCCTCGCATACAACATTACGTTCAAGTCAGGCAAATATCTCTACACTAGGATTGACGAGAAGACTAAGAAGGAAATACCTGTTTATCTTGAAGGAGATATGACATCAGTAACAGCAGATACTCTCGTTGTTCAGACTCGTGAGTCTAATAAGAAAGTATTCTTTACACCTAAATACGTTAAACCATAATAGGAGGTTTAGATTATGAAAAAGATTTTTAGAAACAGTCTCTTGACGATGGTTGCGGGTATGCTTGTAGCCTCTTGTGCTGATTATAACGAAATAAATAATTTCACTGCAGACCCTGATCCGAGCATAGTAACACCTTATCAGGAATATGCTCCAGTCAAGTCGTATATCGATAGAGAAGCTAATCCAAATCTGGAGATTGGTGCTACACTTGATATTACTGAGTTCAACAAGCAGGAACTCTCACATTCTGCAGTTATGACCAACTTCGACAATGTCTCGTTTGGTAAGTCACTCATGTCAGGTACTATCATCAGCGACAAGGGTATTATGAACTTTGTCAACATGATGGACCTGCTTGAGCACATGGAAGAAATAGATGGAACAGTATTTGGAAGTCCTATCGTTGCCAATACCAATCAGGCTGACGGATGGTTGTCTATGCTTACTGCACCTATTGAAATCACTGTGGATTACGTTGAGGGCAAGACTATGGACTTCAACACTTACAAAGTAGGCGATCAGCCTTGTACCAACAAAACAAAACAGTTGGCAAAGATTGTGACGTACGATGGTCAGAAAGTACTCAATATCCCTTCACAAGCTAAGACTAACATTATCGAAGGTTTCGAGGTTGATCCAGGTGCTACCTATACTATCACATTTTGGGCAAAGGCTGACAAGGATGCTTCGTATAAAGTAAATTTCTCTGGCAACACTATTGATGGTACTGCTACTGCTGATGGTAAGTGGAAACTTCCTTCGGGTAAGTGGACAAAGATTGTTGTTGAAAGCAAGGCTGCCGAAGGTGTAACTGAAGGATATTTAGAGATTGAAATGGTTCGTGGTTCAACAATGAATATCCAGAAGGCTGAGGTTGGTTACTATCCAGACAATCACAAAGAGCAGACTGCTGAGCAGAAGAACGACACTATTATGTATGCTCTCAATGCGTGGTGCGATGGTTTCATGAAGATTAATGAAGGACGTATCAAGTTATTCGACCTTATTGATGAGGCTATCGATGTGAATAATGAAATAGAAGTTGGTGGAAAGACTATCTGCGACCTCAAGCATTCTACTTCTTCATCGCAATTCTTCTGGCAGGACGCTCTCGGAAGCGAGAACTATGCTCCTGCTGTTGCAAAGATTGCACGTGAAAAGTTCACTGAGTATGGAGGTGATCCTGAGGAACTGAAATTCTTCATCAGCGAGAGTGGACTTGAAGATGCAAAGAAGATGGAAAGTCTCGGAGAGTGGATTAAGATCTGGGACAATAATGGTGCAAAGATTGACGGTATCACTGCCAAGGTGAACCTTTCATATTACGAGCAACCAGAAAAATTAGCAGAGTGCAAGGCTGCATACGAGTCACTTCTCGACAAGTTGGCACAGACAGGAAAGCTTGTTCGCCTCACTAACTTCGATATCAAGTATCTTGATGCGAATGGTCTTAACGTTGCTACAACAAAAATCACCGACGAGCAACGCGAAAAACTTGCTGACTTCAATGCATACGCTATCAAGGCTTACATGAACAAGATTCCAAAGGACAAGCAGTCAGGTATCTCCAAGAGTGTTCTCGTTGACGGCTCTGACCCTGTAGGTCTATGGACTCCTAATGGCAAGACAAAGGACTGGGTTCGTACTGCTACTTACAAGGCATGGTGCGAAGCTCTCAGTGGAAAATAAATATGTAATGTTGGGGCGCAATGCCGCCCCAGCATAAACATAGAGAATTTGAATTTATTTTTTATATAATTGTTTTTTTATTATTAATTTTTAATTACTTTTAATTATGAAAAAGTTATTTACTCTGATTGCCCTCATGATGGTATTTATGAGCGCAAATGCAATTACGATTGTTGATGCAGAGGTTGACTTCTCAACTGTTACAGAACTCCCTCGCTTTGGTTGGGGTGGTAGCGAATCTGCATTCGCACGTATTTCTCTTCAGGATGGTTGCCTGCACTTCAGCAGTACAGAAGCAACTGACCCTACTTGGGATTGCCAGTGGTTCCCAATCGGTGGCGTTGACGCTGAAGTAGGTGTTACTTACACTCTCCACTACAAGGTTAAGGGTGACCATAGCGAAAACATTTCTGCACTCGGTTTTGGTCAGACTCCTTACGGACAGTTCCCTATCACAGATCAATGGGTAGAGGGTACTTTTGACTACGAGTGTACATCTGCTGATGGTAACATCCTCATGCAGGCTGGTGGTTATGTTGGTACCTTTGACATTGCTTACCTTAAGATTACTCACGAAGGCAAGCAGGAGCGTCCAGTAGAATGGATTGAACTCCTTGCTAATGGTAATGCTGAGCAGTCATGGGAATCTCTTGGTCTTGCTGACGTAGCTTACGATGACATGGAAAACAACTACAGGGTTGCTGTTTGGAGTAAGGAAAAGGGCCGTAATCTTGACGATGCCGGTAACTGGAATCCATTCCCAGCTCCAATAGTTGAAGACCCTAAGGATCCTTCAAATCACGTATTCTTGATTGATGGTCAATTAGCTGACACTGAAGGTGACCCAGCTGCATGGGACAACCAGTTGTGGATTCAGTCTCCACGTTCATGGAAGACTGGTGAGCAGGTACGTATCTCATTCCGTTACATGGCTTCTCAGCCAGTTGTAACACAAACTCAGTTCCACCTGCAGAAGCCATCTGATTACCTCTTCTGGCAGGCTATTGGTGACATTAGCTTCACAACAGAATGGCAGACTTTCGAGCAGGTAGTTACTATTCCTGCTGATGCTAACGGCGCATGGTCTGTAGCATTCAACCTTAACCCTAATGTTAAGGATCCTGTTCAGTTCTATATCGACGATGTTTCTTGGTGCGAGATGAAGCTTGAGCATGGTCTCTTCGCTGCTGCTGCAAACACTGAAACTGGTCTTGTTGAATATGACTTCGATAATGCAAGCGATTTTGTCTGGGACGATGATATGGCAGCTATGTCAGTTACTGTAGGTACTCTTGGCAAACAGGAATCTTGGGTAAATGAACTCATGGTTTCAACTGTACGTGGTAACGACCGTCAGTTCAAGGCTAACACTCTGAAGACTAAGGGTGCTGTCCTTGCAAGTACCTACGATGAATTAATCGACGGCGGTGGAAACTGGGTTGACTTTGAAGAAGGCTCAAGCGCAAAGATTAAACTCCCTGCACAGGGTGTTTGGACTATATATCTTGATCAAGATGCTAACATTATGGCATTCGTTGAACTCGAAGGTGACAAGCCAATCGATCCAATCGAAGTTACTCCTAACACAACAGAAGTTGTAGTTAAGGGTCAGGAACGTGAATACACTCAGGATGAGTTTAAGAACGGACTTGTTCCAGAAGGCTATGAATTTAAGTTGAATGAGGCTGGCGATACTATCTTTGGTCAGGGATGGGACAACCAGTTCTTCATCGTTGCTAACCGTCCTCTTAAGACTGGTGAGGTAACAGTTCTTGAATTCGACTATTATAGTTCTGTTGAGGCTAAGACTACTACTCAGCTCCATGGCGATCCAGGTGCATACATGCACTATGAAGCTATTGGTGACGTAAACTTCACTCCAGAAGTACAGCACTTCTCAACTACATTTACAGTTCCTTCTCAAGCTAACGACATGAAGTCTATCGCATTCAACATGGCTGAAATCAAGGAAGCTTGCGACTACAACATCACAAACGTTGTATGGAAGCTTGAGGACTGCACAGAGACTCTCATCGATATGACAGGTGCAAAGAACTTCTACGTTAAGGAAGGTGCTGGCGATGGTCCTCACATCTTTGGTCAGGGTGGTGCTCTGAAGGGCGACGCTGATGAAGATGGTGACGTTACAGTTTCTGACATCACTGCTGTTGCAGCTTATATCCTCGGTGCTGAAGGCGCTAAGATTAACGTTGCTAACGCTGACGTTGACGGCGATGGTGAAATCACAGTATCTGATATCACAGCTATTGCTGCTATCATCCTCGGTGTAAATTAATAAGATATTACTTATTGTTTAATACAACTGAAAATGGTGAGGTCGTGTCAAAAGTAACTGACACGACCTCTTTTTGAATATATTCATTATG
>JAKSIZ010000034.1 GCA_024398515.1 Bacteroidaceae bacterium
CAAGATTGATATTCAATGACTGCAGATTATCGAAGATAATATCTTTCATAAAACGGCTATTGTTGTTTATTTCTTTGCGAACATGCGAAAGTTCTGTTAAATATTAAATCGGGTGTAAAGGTAATAAAAAATTGCGTAAAAACTTATGTTTTCCTGATTTTTTCGTCAAATAAACATGTTTTCTTATTATATGTTTGCTTCGTGTTTACGTTTGTCTGATGAAATGTCTGCGCAAGCGATAGGGTAGGTGTCCGCTTGACTTTCTAAGAACGACCTTAATACTCGGCAGAAAACTGCTACAGTTTTCAAGTCAAAACTGCTACAGTTTTCGATCCAAAACTGCTACAGTTTTTTTTCACCCCTTACGCTCATCCGAGGAAACCCAAACGGACAACCCATAAAAAAATATTTGACATAACACGAGAAAATGTTGGCAAATGTTGCAAATGTCAATAATTATTCTTACTTTTGTAGTGCAATTGCGGAATTGATTTCCGAGGTTGTACCTATTGACGGATTATATAAACACACATAACGTATGAAAAGATTCTTCTTTACAATCATTGCCACCGTGGCTGCGGGCTATGCTGTGGCTTGTACAAACCTCATCGTAGGTAAGGGCGCATCGGCAGACGGTAGCGTCATCGTAAGTTATAACGCCGACAGTTACGGCATGTATGGAAACCTGTATTCACACGTCGGGGCAACCCACAACAAGGGCGAAGTACGCAAGGTATATGACTGGGATTCGAACCGTTTCCTCGGGCTCATCGACGAAGCAGAAGTGACATACAACGTCGTCGGACAGATGAACGAGTTTCAGGTAAGCGTCACCGAGACAACATTCGGCGGTCGTGAAGAGTTGGCTGACTCGACAGGAAAGGTTGACTATGGCTCGCTCATGTATATTGCACTCGAACGAAGCAAGACTGCACGTGAGGCAATAAAGGTGATGACCGACATCGTTGCAAAGTATGGTTACTTTAGCGAAGGCGAAACATTCTCAATCTGCGACAAGAACGAAGCGTGGGTTATGGAGATGGTAGGCAAAGGTCCAGGCAGCAAAGGTGCAGTGTGGGTGGCAGTTCGTATCCCTGATGACTGCATCTCGGCACATGCTAACCAAAGCCGAATAACTAAGTTCTTGCAGTTGTATGACAAGAAAGACGTGATGTATAGCAAGGATGTCATCAAGTTTGCACGTGAAAAAGGATACTTCACAGGTGCCGACAAGGACTTCAGTTTCCGTGATGCATACGCTCCATGTGACTTCAGTGCCAACCGTTATTGCGAGGCTCGCGTGTGGAGTTTCTTTAACAAACATACATCAGGAATGGAGAAATACCTGAACTATGTGATGGCAAAGAAGGAGAATTTGAATGAAGAAATGCCGCTTTACGTGAAGCCTGACAAGAAAGTATCGCTGCAGGACATAAAGGCTGACATGCGCGACCACTATGAAGGAACGGCACTCGACGTGACGAAAGACCTCGGCGCAGGTGCTTACGACATGCCTTATCGCCCATCACCACTATCAAAGAAGGTAAAGGTTGACGGCAAGGAGATTGAAGTATTCAATGAAAGACCAATATCAACACAGCAGACTTCGTTCGGTTATATAGGCCAGATGCGTTCATGGTTGCCTGATGGAGTAGGAGGTATTGTATGGTGGACAAACGATGATCCGAACATGGCAGTATATACTCCGCTTTATTGCTGCATAGAAACAGTGCCGGAATGCTACCAGCGAATAGAGGGAAAACAGGATGCAGTGACTTTTAATTGGAAATCTGCCTTCTGGCTTGAGAACACTGTAGCCAACATGGTTTACCCTTATTACTCAAAGATGTTCCCAGATTTGCTGAAGGTTCGCAACGAACTTGAGGAGAAATTCGACAAGAGTCTGCCTAACATCGAGAAACTTGCAGAGAAACAACCGGAGTCGATGAAGAAGTTGCTGACAACAACAACGCAGAGTTGTGTCAACGAAATGATGAAACGTTGGAATGATTTGTTCCAGTATCTCGTTGTGAAACACACCGACATGGTAGTAAAGAAAGAGGAAAATGGCAAATTCTTAAGGAACAAGTACGAATTTGGATCAAAGGTAGAACGCCCAGGATACTCTGATGCGTATTGGAACAAAGTGCTGAAAGAAACAGGCAGCAAGTATATAATGGAAGAAAATAAATAATAAAATAACAATCGAAATCCCGAGTTCTCACAAATTCGGGAACCCGAAATCTCGAAAAAAAACGTAAAAACATGGACGAACAATTATTAAAACAATGTATGGAAGTGGCTCAGTCATGGGCTACAAATGAAGTATTCGACGAAGATACACGCAATGCTGTAAAGAAAATGATGGACGATGAGGACAAAAGTCTCCTCATAGATTCCTTCTATCAGACACTCGAATTTGGTACTGGTGGCTTGCGTGGCGTTATGGGACCAGGCACAAACCGCATGAACATTTATACCGTCGGCACAGCTACACAAGGTCTTGCAAACTATCTGAAGAAGAACTTTGCCGACCGCGAAAAGATTAGTGTCGTGATTGGTGTTGACTGCCGAAACAACTCTGACGTGTTCGCAAAGCGATGCGCAGACATCTTTGCAGCAAATGGTATCTATGTTTATCTGTTTGAAGACATGCGCCCAACGCCTGAAGTAAGTTTCGCCATCCGTTACCTGAAATGTCAGAGTGGTGTGAACATCACTGCATCTCACAATCCTCGTGAGTACAATGGCTACAAGGCATATTGGGAAGATGGTGCACAAGTATTGAAGCCACACGATAAGGGTATCATCGAGGAAGTGGCAAAATGCCGTTACGAAGACGTAAAGACAGGTGGTGACAGCAAGTATATTACCATCATTGGCGAAGAGATTGATAAGGCTTATCTTGATGCAGTTCATACACTCTCGATAGATCCAGAGGCAATAAAGCGTCAGAAAGACCTTGGAATTGTATATACTCCACTGCATGGTGCAGGCATGATGATTGTTCCTCGTGCTTTGAAGATGTGGGGATTTGAGAATGTAAACTGCGTGCCGGAACAGATGATAAAGGACGGAAACTTCCCAACAGTCGTTTCGCCTAACCCAGAGAATGCTGAGGCACTTACACTTGCTATCAAGCTCGCAACCGAGAAGAATTGCGAAATCGTCATTGCTTCTGACCCAGATGCCGACCGCGTGGCTATGGCTTGCCGCGACTATAATGGCGAATGGGCTATCATCAATGGTAACCAGACAATGCTCATATTCCTTTATTATATTATAAAGAACCGCGTGGATAAGGGCATGATGAAGGGCGATGAGTTCATCGTAAAGACTATTGTTACCACTGAAATGGTGAAGAAAGTTGCCGATAAATATGGCATTGAGATGCGCGACTGCTATACTGGCTTCAAGTGGATAGCACGTGAGATTGCTATTTCTGAAGGCGTGAAGAAGTATATCGGTGGTGGTGAAGAGAGTTTTGGCTTCCTTGCTGAAGACTTCTGCCGCGACAAGGATTCCCCTTCTGCATGTTGTCTCATTGCAGAGATTTGCGCATGGGCAAAGGATCAGGGCAAGAGTCTCTACGATATACTCATGGATATCTATCTTGAATATGGCTTCTCATACAACAAGGCAATCAACGTAGTACGCCCAGGCAAGAGTGGTGCCGACGAAATTAAGCAGATGATGGAAGACTTCCGTACAAATGCTCCGAAGGAAATTGCCGGTAGTCCTGTCGTTATCTACAAGGATTTCCGTTCGCTGAAGAAGGTTGAGAATGGCGTTGAGATAGATATTGAAATGCCTGATACAAGCAATGTTCTCCAGTATTTCTGCGCCGACTCAACGAAGTTAAGCATACGTCCATCGGGTACAGAACCAAAGATTAAGTTCTATATTGAGGTGAACGGCAAGATGAACTCCGCTGCTGATTACGCAAAGTGCTGCGAAGAAGCTGAAGCCAAGTGCGCCATCATCATGAAGTCGTTAGGACTTTAAGGCACTTAAGCAGAAAGAGAAAATAAAAAAGTGAGCAAGTCGCGCGACTTGCTCACTTATTTATTTTTGCGTTTTTTTTCGAGTTCTCGGGTTTTCGTTATTGCCGCCTCATCTCTTTAGCACTTTCTTTCCGTCGATGATATAAAGCCCAGCAGGGAGTGATGTGAATGATGTGCCGGCAGGCATTCTCATGCCATTGATGCCTATTATGCCTTTGGCTGCATACGTTTGGCTTGGGGTAATATCATCTATTCCAGTGCAATCTACACCACCAAGTCCTCTAACGATGCCTGCATAGACATGCTTGCGATACTTATTGATGTCCCATACACCGACTGGTGTGTCTGCACGCCAGCCACTGTTCGACGGTGCATCAGTCGGACACCAGAAGCATATTCCCCATTGCTGTGCAGGAGGGATAATCTCAAGATATTGTTTTATAATCCATTCATAGAAGTCTGCCATGCGATGATGGTAGTCCTCGGTCATCTCTGAAGTAGGCACATCGTTACCGTTAGCATCGACAAAGCCCATGTCGAGTTCGCTGACACGTACGAGTTTTCCAGATTCTGCCATGAGTTTGAACATATTTGTTATGGCATTCTTCTTGCTGTTCTGAGTGCTTTGGTTCATGTAATACGAAATGTGCATCTGTGTACCGATACCATCAACGTATGTCACGCCATCGGCTTCCCACTTCTTGATCCAGTTGATTAGCGACTTGAGTTTCTTGTTTCCGTCCCAGTCGCTTTCGAGATTATAGTCGTTAATGAACAACTTTATGTCCTCAGGACCATACTTTCGTGCCAGTCGGACGGCATTGCGAACATATTCCAAGTCGCCCATATAGTCCTGCCAGAAGAAGTCGTCGGAGCCATTGTTGTGCTGCAGAGTATAGTTGCCGCTACCATCGTTACCTCCGCCCGATATGGCTTCGTTGACAACATCCCACGCTTTCACCTGTCCTTCACACGCATTCATCATGCCTTTTATCCACTTGTCCATTGCCCAGATGAGCGTATCGCGCTTTTCTTCCGGCGTTAGTGGCGTAGGTGTTGGCATGAGGAAATACTCTAATGATTCTGTTATCTTTGGTGCTGCAGGGCGACCCCTGTTTACTCTTACATTAAACGATGACACGTCAGTGCCCTCAAGGTCGCCATTGACGATGCGTTCCTCGTCGTTAATCTTCATTGAGATGTCGTCGAAACAATACCTGTTAGCCTCGTCGAGTTCTGCAAGATTAAATTGTATTTGCTTGCCATCGCCATTGAGAGTGCCCTCGGATGTTACTGTCCGCCACTCAGGAACAAACAGAACTGTGCCGATTGGATTAGCCTTGCCACCATTTATCTGCGTCGAAACCGTTGCTCTCTTATCAGCACGGACAAGTGCAGAGAACTTATACTTGTCGCCTGACTTGAAGTCGCCTACCTTTAATATTAGTTGTGATTCTGTGTTCACGCTCTGCATTGCCTGTGCGTCAATCACTATGCAACGACGATTCTCGGTAACCTGTTTACCCATCACTGTCTCCTGAAAGCGTATGCTCTTTATGTAGATGTCGCCGACAAAGAGTCCATGCTGAAGCAAGAGGAAAGGATTGGCAACAGTGTTGTTGTAGCTGACCTCAACATCTTGCCAGTCGGTAGTGAACTTAAGAGTCTTTGTAGGTCCTGTGCTCCAGTCGCCCAACTTTGCAGTGATAGAACCTTCTTTGCTTCCCTTGACTGTCATGATCATCTTGTAGGTCTTGCTCTTGTCAAGTGGAATACCGTCCATTGCGATGTATTGCACCTCGTAGTTCTGCGAACATTTCTTAGTGCATTGCACCTTCAAGCCGTCGCTTCCGCTATACGAAACGCTGAACCCATATTGTGTAAAGTCCGAATGCCAGCCTATGCTCTGCTGAGTGCGGAAGTCCTTGCTTGCCACGTCAACATATACAGGCGTGTTGGCTCCTTCGATAGGCTTTGCTGGTTTGTCCTTCATGAGTGAGTTCAACCAACCTGACGCCTGCTGTGCATGCCATGCTAACGTGTGCCCATAAATACTTACGCCAGCCGCCTTGGTAGCAGCTACGTATCTCTTTACGGTACTGAAATCCATGCTTCCGCTATTGTTTACGCAGCTTGCCATCTTCATTGCATTGCCTGGAGCACTCTCTGTGAAGTTGTCGTTAATCATTCCCTTCACTGTTGAGTTGCTCAAATAGTCGTTAACCGTTGTGCCTGAAGCAATGTGGAAGTTAGGATACTTCTCATAGTTTACATAGTTTTTCAACGGAGCATACTCCTTGAGATAGCCATAGTTTGCTTCATCCTTAGGGTTGCCGATTTCATAATTCTTCTGTGCATACATTCCAGCAGCAATCAGCATCATTGCAGCCGTCATCATTATTTCTTTCTTCATATTATATATAATAGTAATTTGTCAAATCATAGTAATGCAGGGCAAAGTTACTACAAAACGTGTAAATTTCCAAAAAAATAATAAGAAAATGTTGCAAATAAAGTTGTTTACAATCCAATTATGCGGTGGTGGAGGTAGTGGTGGCTGCCGTGGGGAATGGGTGTTTGGTTTAGATTAGAACAAATCAGAATGTGTTCCGGTATTGAGCATAAGTAATTCAAGACGGTCATCATATTGCCGCCATGTCATTAGCCAATCGCCTTTTATATGGCATTCCCAGATGCCAGCATACTTGCCGCTAAGGATGTGTGGATGATATTCAAGAGGAAGTTTACCGTCGCGTGCAAGTATTTTGATGGTCTCTTGAAGCAATTTGATGTTTAGACCTCGTTTTTGACAACGCTTGTAGTCCTTCTCAAATGCTTTTGAAGTGATGACTTGATACATGTTGTTAATCCTCTTTGTTCAGGTATTCAAACATTTCATCTACGCTATTCCAACGTGTGACGCGACCTTCCTCAACATCTTTTAGTGCACGGTCGAGCCCACACATACGCTTCTTTCGTGGAATGGTAATCGATTTCACGCCTCGCATAAGTGCGATAGCTTTCTTCACTTGTTGCATTACGCTTGCATCGTCAAACGTAACAATCATTTGGTTTTGCTTGAGTTGTACTGCTGATGTTGCTGACATAATGATATGATTCTTTAATTTTTCTTGTTTATTTCAAGGTGCAAATTTAATGGATTTACACCATATATACAATATTATTTACCAAAAATTTGTGTTTAGGGGTTAATTTATGCGATGGCGGAGGTAGTGGCGGCTGCCGTGGAGGATGTAGATTAGGAGGCCGAGGATGTTGATTGCCCAGGCTGTCCAGAACGAATAATGGTAGTTGAAATGCTCTGCTACTATGCCGCCAACAAGGATGCCGAGGCCTATGCCGATGTCCCACGAGATGAGAATCGTTGAGTTTGCCGTGCCGCGTTTTGAGTTTGGAGCCATGCCGATGAACATGTTCGAGAACGCTGGATACATGTGTCCGTTGCCAAGACCTATGATGAAAGCGGAGATGTAGAAGAACACTTCGTTATGAATTGCCGCAAAAAGCAGGAAGCCAACAGCCGAAATGCCAATGCCAATCTTCGCATTATAGTCTATTTTTCCTTGACGAAGTGCGTGAGCTCCTTCAAATCGTGAGAGTATCAAGCCCGTTGCAAGTAGCGTGAAGAACAGTCCTGCGCCACCAGTAATGCCCAATTCCTCCTGTCCATAGATGGCAACATACGTGGAAACTACGCCGTATGAGAAGGCAAAACATACGATACTGATGGCTTGGGGAGTGGATACCGTGAGGAAAAACCTATCGAGTGATGCCAACGGACGACTGACTTTATCCTTATTTGACTTTGATATAAGCGGCGCTTTGCTGCCGTCAATTCCTGCCTGACTACGGCTTGTGACTACGCCATGAACGGTACTCATAACGTAAAGTCCAATCAAAGAAGTGACGAGGCAGAGGGCAAAAATCATCTGATAGTTGCCTGTTCCGTGGTAGAAATAAAGTCCTATGGTAGGTCCGATAGCCATTGCGAGGTTGCCCGACAGCCCATAAAACCCTATGCCTTCAGCCCTTCTCGACGATGGGAGCACGTCGATTGCTGCCGTGGAATTGGCTACTGTTGCGCCTCCGAAAGGTATTCCGTGGAGTGTGCGGATAATAGTAAACGCCAATAACGACCCTGCAATGAGGTATCCGGAAAAGAAAGAAGCGAAGAGAAAGTAGAATATGAGCAGCACTTTCCTTCGGTTAAACGTATCGACAATATAGCCAGAGAAGGGGCGGATAAGCAGTGAAGCTATGGCGTAGCCCATAAGCACGATGCCAATCTCCTGCTTGTTTGCGCCGAAACGTTCGCTGAGGTAGATGGGCAACAGCGGTACGAGCAGCTGAAACGAGAAGTACATCAGGAAGTTTCCTGCCAATACCTTGTTATAGTTCTTGTTCCAAAGTCGTTCCATTCCAGCGATATTTCAGTGTCTTTACCGTGTCGCCCGTCAGTTCACGGTCTTTTGAGAAGATGCGACGCATGTTTATGGTTACTGTTTCGTCGTCTTTGCTGAGCCGAGCCTCGTGCATGATATAGTCCAGCCCCCCTCTGTCCCCCCATAGGGGGATGAAGTGACTTGTACTTTTTAATGCATTCCAACGAGTGTCGAAGAATGTCAGTTCCGAGAAAGGCTCGGGCGAAAGAATCGTCTTCGACAGGCAGACAACCGAGTCGCGACCGCCAGATTTCAGCAGTTTCATCTCAAGCGTCGTGATGGAGTTGAGCCTGAGTTGCAGGTAATCGTCGGTGAGGACCACGAGTTCGCTCTTTGTGCCAAAGAGGTTTTCCACCTCAGCCTTCATGTTGTTTTGTATGAAGTCGATGCAGTCGAGGCGGTTGTTGCGTGTGAGGTAGGGTAGGAGAGAGTCGGGCATATTGGCAAAGATTGTGTCGATGCGTGCCTGTGCCTTTGCGTTGTCCGTGCCTATGCTACCGAGCAATACGATGATTGCCATAATCCTTATTATATACGTGCGCATAACATACAAGTTTTATTTCGAGTTGCAAAATTAGTAATTTTTATCGACAAAGGATGTTAAAAAAATCTAAAAAATCAATGTTTTGGTTGCTTTATGACAAATGTTATGCTATATTTGCATCGTGTTTTTCATGGTATTAGATTTATAAGGCTGTGAATTGTGTGTCGTGAGACAAGCAATTCACATTTTTTTTGCGTGCATTGAGAAGTTGATGCCGACGGTTGAAACCGTCGGAATAGTGGTCATCGGCTTGCCGCTTTCACCAAGCTAAGCGACTGAAAGACTTTCCTAACTTTTTTGCAAATGTAGTATATTACAATTAGCACGCATTATTGCGGATTAAGATTACAATAATTCTCTGTATAATGCGTTATTTTTAATATAATGATATACCTTTGCAAAAAAGAAAATCCTTTGAGCAATGATACAAGAACCTGCAAAGTATGAGGAATGGCTGACAACAATAGCCAATACACGTCTTGTTTATAATACTATGGACGAATTGGAGAGTATGCTTGACAGCAAATCTATTCATAACAATGGTATCAGGCGCTGCTTTACAAGCCAACAAAAGATGCGTTCTGCTTACCGAGACCTCAAAGTAGAAGTGGATTTGATGACCGATGGCATTCTCAATCTCGACAGAGTGATGTTTCATTATCAGAAGGCGTGGAGTTTTTTTCACGACAATCTCTATCGAAGAGCAAACCCAGAGCAGGTTGCTATCGAACTACTTTCTTTCTGTTACCCTCCATTCATTCGCAAAGGCATAGGAGCCAAACGTGCTGCCATTTATCAGCAAATTATTGAACAAGACATCAATGTTCCTTTTCTGCTGCTTCTGTTAATGAAATCTATACCAGGGTATGATTCCAAAGATGGTGATGTCAACAACATACTGTTGCAATTTCAACGCATAATGGCATTATTGCAGAACTTTACAGGCAATGAGTCTGAGTTCAGCGTATTGCCAGCTATCACACGTGCGAGAGAAGAGACCAACAAATCAAGACTGATGCTCCTTTTCCATGTCTCACATACTTGACACGTACGAGTCGTATGCCGACACCTCTAATGTCTATGATACTGCAAATCATGTTAAGTCAAGTCGTGTAAACCTTGATATTGCTGGCTATTGGAATGAAAGTGGAGGCAAATTGCTCTACACTGATTTCTGGCAAATAGAAGATGCTCTCAACTATGGAACCTATTTCATGACTCACTGGCATAAGGATGCTGAGAGCCGACTTACTGGCATTCGATACACATTATTTATTATAGAGGGTACTGATGGCAATCTTATCTATTACATATTGCATCCTGAAGCAATCAAACGCAGAATGAATGGACTTGCTTACGAAGATGCCGATCAAGTGTGGTACAAGACCGACTGGTTAGACGATTGCCCAAGCGAGCTACCATTGCACCGCGTCATGTATTCCGCTGTATGGCAACAGGACATACACCTCACAAGATGTACTGACCATGATGTGGTTTCTCAATATGAGCGTTGGTTGAACAAAGGATGCGAAATAGTAAAACCCTACCAACATCTTGAATATGATTTCCGTCCAAATCTATATGCCGTCACCCAGAGCCATCTTTATATACCTTCCGAAAACGAGGGGGAGTTTTACAAAGTACCCAAGGACGCCTACGATGGTTTTGAACGTATTCAGATTGATGACAACGTTGGCATCATGCAGATGAACGGCAAAACATACCTTGCATTCGATGAGTTAATGCTGTACATCGGCACCACCAAGAAGGAACTGCAGAAATACAAAATAGAACGAGTCCACTCGCTTTGAGTGAGAGAAAATCTTTTTCTTTACCTTATTTCAAGTTCTTCGTAAATTTCTTTCTGTCACTATTTATGATAGTTGAGTTGTTGGATTCTGCTATTGAGTGTTTTGATGTTCTCAATTAAGGAAGTAAATGATGGCGTTTTCCCATAAATCATCTGCTCGCACATAAACAGATAGTCTTCTTCCCATTGCTGTGCTATTTCCTCCTTGGGAACTATGCATAGTGTAGCAGGATAAAGCTCATCGTAGTCAAAGCCTTTGAGACCTATGAACTTGCGACGATGTTCAAGGACGGCACGATACAGTTCCTCATTTGCGATAGCTCTTTCACCGATATGCTCCTTTGAGTTCATCATCATGACAAGGTCGTAAATATGTCTTGACATCCTTTCCACACGAACCTCGTCCTTACGGAATTCTTCATGAAGCAAAAAGACCTTTTCAAGGAATGTCCTCTCAGGAATCACAGCATTGACCTCAAATGCCTTTTCTGCAAAAGGTGCCGCAGGATAGGCAGAGTCTATGACGGATGATATTGCAATACTCTCTATTGGTTCAATCATCGCACGACCACTAATCTCAATCTTGACAGTATTCTTGATGTATGGCGAAACGTCATAGAGACTCTGATAGGTAATGGTGATGACTTCGGGATCAGTTGTCGTAATTGGCGTTATCACCACATCCACTGAAAACGCATCATTGCGAATGCCTTGATTTATCAATGCCTCCTTTACGTCAAACTGCATCTTCTCTCTGACAAAGGCACATGCTGCACGGCGTAGCTTGTCACTTATCTGAGTCTTTGACAGTTCGCCATTGAAGCCTAAGTATTCTCTACTGATAGCTATGTCAATGTCTTCAGAAAAGCGTTCTATCAGATTCCAGCACTTGCTTAAACTTGTTCCACCCTTGAAGGCAATATGCTCTGAATATGGTAGGGAATGTAAAGCCTTCAGAACTTGCGTCACCCACCAGTCTTTCTCTATACTTGATGGAGGAAGTCCGCTATTCAAAGCGACTGTATTTATAGCCTGTCGCTGGCTTTCTTCTGGTATATCTATAAATTTCATTGTTTCGTAATTAGTATCTTACGCACCCATGCAGGTGCTAATTTTATATCATGGTTGAACTCTGTTTCGTTGATGTTACATAGGAAATCTTTTATCCTTAACGTTTCGTCCTCGGTTATATTTGCCTCGCCTATAGTGCGCATTGCTGTCACTATGAGCATCATCAGCTCTGACTTAAAAGCAAAATTCTTTCCTGCGGATGAATGTTTGAACAGAATACCATGACCGTTACCGATTTTTATTCTTCGAGGCACTCCTGTGGTGAGGAACACTACATTCATCGGGATCTGTGTTGACAATCCCAACTTGTGCAATGCGTATGCTCCCATCGGAACTATCTTTGCCCGGTCGCGTTTGGCTATTGCCAGAGCAATGTCCTCGATAGAAGGGTAAACAACACCTAACCCAAATGTCTTGTCTTCCTTTGGATAATAGTAAATGCCATGAGCAAGTCTTATCAGCACTCCATCTGTGTAAAGACGATGGAATGTTGACTTAATAGCTGATGGAGTTCCGCAGTCGGCATAATCTTGTTGAAAGACTATCGAACCACGACCACCACCTCTTAGTCGTCTGCCTATCTTATTTTCAGTACTTTGACCTTTTACCTGAGCCATGCTTTTTGCAACCTTTTAATGACTTATTTGGTTTAACAACGCTGCAAAATTACTGAACAAAAATTAACTAACCAAGGATTTCTTATAATATTTATGCTTTTTAACCTTATTTTTATATTTCCGTAACAGCTCTGTCTGTTGAAAACGGAGAATATCCACCCATCCCAAACGGTGTTAGACAATACATACCCACCACCAAGAAAGAACTGCAGAAATACAAAATAGAAAGAGTCAGCTGCATCGAGTAGGGCAGCTGACTCTAATCCTTATCACTTGAATCTTATTTCTGGTGTAACAATCCTTATCGTTGAATGATCATAACCTTGATTTACCATCGGTATTTCCCCTGGTTGGCAAAGTTTATATACCTCGTTGTTGATGTAGTCACTCAAATCAGACACATTCCCCTTGTTCGCACCGAAGTTTAGCAGGTTGACTATGGAGCGTGACGATGACTCAACAACCACCTTGCAACTCTGGCTACTTGTTGCCACCACCTTCATTTTCACCTTTTCTGTAAACGGAGAAATCCAAGCCCCACGCCGAGCCTCAACAACAAACAAGTCATCATTGCACTTCACACTCGAAAACTTCGTGCGTTTCATCTCAAACAGCCGTTTCACAGCCGTATAAACCCTCCGCGCATTATGTGGAAATTCCAGAGTCGAGGTTTGCATGTTATAATTGAATCACACCTTCAAACGTATCTTTTCCATCATAAACTTCAGTAACACATACTGTCACTTTCTTGCCGGCTAATTCTTGTGTCAAAGTTTTTGCCCTATCCTCTGTCTTATTTTTCCAGTCGGGATGCATATCAGATGCAAGTTCATCCACAACTGAAATTCCGTTTGGGTATTCCCTGAAACGTGCAACATAATTGGAAGTATAACTTCCATATTGAGCACCTTGAGCCATCCGTTCTTCTTTGAAAAACTGAACGTCTTTGATGGTTGCTTTTAATTCATCTCCTTTATTCACCATGTTATCTTTTTTTTGTTTATGATATTATAAAATGTCATTCGATTCGCGAGTATAATTATTTTAATAGAATATTTGTTCAATATCAAAATCATCCAAAGTTCACTGACAGCGTTTTTGTAATTGTATGCACATGATTATGTTCTAATGAAAAGTCCAATTCTGCATTAAATAATTTATAGTCGATAGAAGATGTTATCCTTAAAGCATTTTGTAATTCACTAAAATATGTAACCGATATTTTTTCAGTACCAATTAATTTGCCATCTTCCTTCAATCTTTCAAGCCATGCTACAAGATCATCTTCGCCTCCGAGCCCATGATCAAAAATATATTTTTTAACTGATTCATAATTTCTTGGCTGATTTGGGCATTCTGGGTCTTCCGTGAATGCCAGCTCTGACTTAATATTGACAGAAATTTTATTATCATAATTTGCATCAATATTTGCATGAGCTAATTTAATATTAGCATTACCACTGAATTTTACATTAGTCTTATCTATATCTGATGTTTCTTCATAAAGTGATACACTCTTAGCCCCCATTCTAATTAAAGTCTCTTTTACTTTAGTATTTTTTGACTTAATTAGCTTAATTAGAATATCTTTATCATCCATAGAAATATAATTACCATTATATGGATTCCGAAGATAAAAGTCTCTACCATTAAATAATGGTGGTGTCGATGTCATAAATTGATTTTGCTTAAACTCATCAATAGATATTATTTTAAATTGACCATAATTTAATGCTTCAGTCATTTGAGGATAATACCCATTATCAATGCCGTACTTTCTGTCATTATCGGTAATTATCAATACCTGTGGTTCCATATCTTCCTTTATTTTGTTAATTCTGTTTTTTCATTCAACTTGTTATTCTCATTTTGGTTATTGTTATTTGCAACACTAATAATTATTGCTGACAAAAGAGCTGCAATAACTATACAGAGGGCATATATCTTCAATGATTTCTTTGATGGTTTATTCAGACATTCTTTTGTTTCATCCGCCATCTGCAAACCTGCAGCATTTAATTCTTTTATACAAGCTTCGCGGTAATTTTTCTCATCTGTTATGTACAAAAAAGTCATTATCCTATCTCTTTCATCACGAGAATTTAGATAACCTTTCATAAAGAAATAGCCAGAAACCTTACCACACCAGGGTTTTTGTTTTTTAATAACGATATCTGCCCTTTTCTTGATTTGATCAAAATATTGCATTCCTAATGCTTTGTCTTCAACACGAGATCCATTGTAATAAATAACATCACCAACATTTAAGTCAGCATGTTGATACCATAATATACTATTCATTTCTTAATATTTAATATTTCGTTTTTTATTATTTCGATATCAGACTTGTCAAGCAAGTTTACAGCTAAAATACATTCATCTATATTTATTTTAATATCTTTAATGGTTCTTACTTCTAATGTCTGTTTTACATATGCAACAGCCTGACTTTTTGAACAATTATTATTAGATGCATACTCGTCATAAAATGTTGCTAACAGTTTGATACCGCAATGCTTATATCCGTTATCAGTAATTATTTGTGCTATTTTTTGGATTCTTGCCCTTATTTCATTTTTTTTATCTTCAATTCTCGTGAGATCAACTAAAAAATACACGAATGTACCTTCTTTGATTAACTTATCATAATCTCTAAACAAATAATCAGTCCCTCCAAGATCTTTTGTTGATTCAATCCTAACTATTCGATCTCCTATTTTTATATCAAAACTCTCTATAGGAACTGGCTCATCTGTAAGTACATGATCTTTTGGTGGTATTATATTTCTTAATTGTTGCCATAAAGTTGTTTTACCCGAAGCCACTGACCCCGCTATTACTATACTTTTTGTTTCTTTTGAAGGGCTGCTTGCAATACAAATTGCAGTAATAGCAGCTACTGCAAGAACTACTGGTATTAAAAACCATATCCAAGCTTGTTGCATTCCGTATTGTGCAGTATCTTCCAGCACATATACATTTGAAAATAAAATGTTAATCATATTTGTAAATTTTAATTTATTAATTTTACTTCTAACTCTACCATATTCAGACACCCTGCCTTCTTGATGTCGATGCCGTAGATGCGCATGAAGGCATCTATTACTGGCTGACCTCCGTTGGTGATGACTGGGTTGCTCATACTCTGTGTGACTACTTGCACACTCATTCCGGGCTCAATACGAATGCCGTTCACTTGCTTGCGGCTCTTCGTGGTAATCTTAAACATTGCCATAGGCTTTTATATTTTAGTTAATAAAAATTTCGGTAAAGGTAAGGAATAATAGGGATTTTTATAAAATATTGGCAGGTGTTTTTCTTTCACAAAATGGTGAAATGCTTGCATAACGTAATAGCATACTAAATCACAACAGACAAATCTGCTGCATATAGGGCTTTTTGTTATAGAAGACTGTTCTGACATCATGCCAATCCTTCTATGACTAAGACTCCCCGATAGTCTCTCTTGATATTGTTTAAGATTGCCTCATAGACAAAAAAAGCGTGGGAGCCTGTCCTGTTACTCGTCCCACGTTCTATAGGCCTTCGCATTGCCCGGTTTGTCGAAACGAGCAACGCTGAAAGCCCCACACTGTGTATATTGAACCGACATAAGCGCAAGGCATACAAAATACCAAGAACTAATGAGGGCATGCAATACACCCAATTGGAGCGTTCCCGTTGCTTTGTTTTTGACAAACCGTTTGAATTTGCGAAGTTCATAGAACGTCAAAACCAAAGCGCAAAGGTACGCCTTTTTGTTTATAAGTGTCTATACCCACCTTCCACCCAAAGGACTTTCAGTAAGTAAAAGACATTGCAAAAATACTGTTATTTTGTAAAATATCTATATAAACGATACAAAAAACGCGATTTGTTAACATTTTTTACATATTTGTTGATAGAGCTGTAACAACTGAGCCGTTAATGCCGACGGTTGAAACAGTCGGAATGGTGGGGGTGAGCGGTTAAGGCGTTTGCACATTCTTAGAATGTTCACGTGAACATTCTAAGAATGTTACGGCGAACATTCTAAGAATGTGCAAACACCCCCAACAGAAGTATCTGTAGAGGGGTGCGAAGAAAAGTGAAAAAAATGTGGCACAAAGTTTGCATGTTTCAACGTAAAATCGTACCTTTACATCGAAATTTTGAAACATATAAGATTATGGCAATTCATTACACTTTGACCTCATGTAAGAACCTTGTTGGCAACAACGGGGGCAAGAAGATTTACGCCCGCGCACAGTCGGTGCGTACAGTTAGCAAGACAGAGTTGGCACGCTATGCTGCCGAACACTATGGCGTGAACCTCGACAATCACTGCGTGGAGTCGGTCATCGACATGCTGAAGCGTTCGCTTGTTGACATGCTGAAGGCTGGCAACCGTGTGTCGTTAGACGAGTTGGGCACGTTCTACTGCCACATTGACAGCGTGAGCAAGACCGAGGAAGAATATGAGGAGGAAGGTTTCAAGCCGTCGCGCGACATAAAAGCCGTCACCGTGAAGTGGCAGCCGAGCGAGGACTTGAAATCATTGAAAGATTCTGACTTCGTTGAGTTCAAGCAAAAGCCAAGCAAACGCGCCGTCAGGTCGAAGTTGAAGGAGTCGATGACGAAACCGGAAGAATAATTCGCCGTGCCGTTATCGCGTAGGGGCATCGATGTCTTCGTGGTATCCGCGCAGCAAATTAATGTCGTGCCGGAATTCCCACTCGTATCCGTCGCTACCCTTTGCCTTGCAGTAGAGGAAATATACGCCCTGCTTCACGTCCTTGCCGTTGTAGGTTCCGTCCCATCCACCGGCAGGGTCGGTCCAGTCGTATAGTTTCTGTCCCCATCGGTTATAGATGTATGCGTGGAATTCAATGATGCTCTTGTAGCCTTTTTTCGCCTTGAACACGTCGTTGATGTGGTCACCGTTAGGCGAAAAAGCGTTCGGGAACGCCAGTTTGCTCTGTGTAGTGGCAACCGTAAGGCATCCATCCGTTCCTCTGTCAGCCCAGTATTCCTCGGTGTATTCATATAGAATCTTGCCGTTTTGGCTGAATGTGGCGTAGAGAAGAATCTTCGTCGAGCCATATTCAAGGAATGTATAATTGGTGTTTTCCTCGTAGCGAATGAGGAAAGGAACGCTGTCGTTGCCCTGTACTCTGCCGTCAGCAGTGCCCATCTTATAGAAACGCCACTCATAGTTAGCGTCGTATCCGTCGGCGTTTTCGGCATTTGCGAAGAAGTTTACTTCGAGAGGACACGATGCGTCGTTGATCTTTGTCTCGCCCTCAACGTATTCCTGAATCTGGTTTCCCTCGTCGTCCTCGGTCACTTTATTGTACGACATGGTAGGGTTAATCGTTGGCACTTGCGCCTGCAGTGCGATGGTGGCAAACAATGTTGCAATGAAGGTCGATAACTTAAGTTTATTGCTCATAAGGGTAATAATTTCGATTTATTTCAAATATTTTGATGCAAATTTATATAAAATATGTAATATAAACGATTTTTTTTGTACTTTTGTATGCTCAAAGGCGAAAAAAGTAAAATAAAATAGAGAAAACATGACAATGAAAAGAAGTTTGTGCAGTATGATGCTTATGGCAATGATGCTCATGACGGGCGTTGCCTTGGGTGCAAATCCTATTAAAGTTGGTGTACTTTTACCGTTGCACAATGAGAACGGAGACGGTTTCCGAATGGTAGAATACTATCGTGGCCTGCTGTTTGCAATAGACAGCCTGAAGCAGGAAGGCGTTAGCGTAGAGCTGACAACACATAATGTAAGGGAAAATGCAAACATAGATTCGGTGCTGCAAAAAGGAGATTTGGCAAATAGCGACATAATATTTGGACCGTTGTATTCGAAGCAAGTGTCGGCAATATCCATGCTTTCGAAGCTGAAAGGATGTAAGATGGTGATACCTTTTTCAATCGAAACAACAGAGTTGAACAATAATCCAAACCTGTTTCAAGTGTATCAGAAGCCATCCGACTTGGAAGATGTGGTGATAGAAAACTTTACAAAACTGTCGTTCAAGTCGTCGGATTGCCAGGTAATCATTATCGACTGTAACGATTCAACCAACTTCCGCAAGCCAACTTTCACCACAAAACTGAAGGCATATTGCGACAAGAACGGCATCTCATACCGCATAACCAACGTGCTTCAAACCGACAAGGCGTTTGTTAAAGCGTTTGCAAAGAAGAAGATGAACCTTGTGGTGATGAACTCTGCATCGTCGCCTAAGATGCTCGAAGTGTTCGCCCGACTCAACATGGTGCGCGAAAAGAACGAAAAATTGAAGTTCAAGGTGCTGGGTTATACCGAATGGTTGATGTACGAATCGTTCCAGTACGACAACTTCTGCAAGAACGATGTGTATGTTCCAAGCACATATTATTACCGTGCAAACGACCCTCGCGTAGTAAATATGGAGAATAAATACCGCTTCTGGTTCAAGCAAGATGTGCAGTTGGCATTGCCGCGTTTCGTCATTACAGGCTTCGATCAGGGCTATTATTTCCTTAAAGGCATAAGCAAATACGGCAAGACTTTCGTTGGCGATGCGAAGCAGAAGGTCAACGATGCCATTCAGATGCCTTTGCACTTCAAGAGAGTAAGTGCAACAGGAGGGTACAAGAACAGTGACATGATGTTTATTCACTATCGCAACGACCGTGCGTTGGAGCTCATAAACTATTGATATGGGTTGCAGAACTCGATTGATACGAACACTGGCTTTGTGCTGTCTGATGCTTTTGTGTATGGCATCGAGGGCACAGGTAGGCGACCATAGGAACGATTTTACCGTTGGTTTTGGTGGTGGAGTGATGATGAATAAGGTGGGATTTGTGCCTAATGTTCCGCAGAACTACCATGCCGGAACGACGTTTGGAGTGACGTTCCGCTATACTTGCGAGAAATATTTTAAGAGCATTTGCGCTCTGCAAGGCGAAGTAAACTTTGCAAGTATAGGCTGGGATGAGAACATTATGGACAAGAAGGATAATCCAGTAATAAATCTCGGCACAGGAGAGGCAGAAAAATATAAGCGCACAATGAGTTATGTGCAGGTTCCTCTGCTGGCTCGATTAGGGTGGGGGAGAGAAAATCAAGGAGCGCAATTCTATATTGTGGCTGGTCCACAGATAGGCTTTTTCCTAAACGAGACGACCACTAAAAACTTTGAATTCAGTGATAGATATAATGTCGATTCAGAAAACATGCCCGCGTCGATAGTTGATTCAATGGAAGTTATGCCTGTTGAAAACAAGTTCGACTACGGTATTACAGCAGGAGTTGGTTTTGAATATTCGTTCAAGCGATTAGGGCGTTTCGCTCTCGATGCCCGCTATTACTATGGTCTGGGCGACTTCTACGGCAACTCGAAGAAAGACTATTTCGGTCGTTCAAACCATGGAACTATAGTGGTAAAGCTCTCATATCTGTTCGATATAAAGAAAACACGTGGTTGGGAAAATATAAAATAAGGAATAAAAAAAATAATTATAAAAAATAAAATTATTATCAAAATGGGAACAAATGTTTATAAAGTGCTGAGAGATAATCCTGCAATGCGCTGGACAGCACTGTTGTTGTTGGCACTCGCCATGTTCTGTTCATATATATTTATGGACATTCTTTCACCAATCAAGGACCTCATGATGTCGGAACGCGAATGGGATTCAACTGCGTTCGGCACAATGCAAGGCTCGGAAACATTCCTCAATGTCTTTGTATTCTTCCTAATCTTTGCCGGTATTATCCTCGACAAGATGGGAGTTCGCTTCACGGCAGTGCTTTCGGGTGCGGTGATGCTTGTTGGTGCGTTGATAAAGTATTTTGCTGTTTCTGAGGCATTCATAGGTAGTAGTGCAGAGGTTTGGTTCACTAATAACCTCAACTACATCCCTGTGTTCGACGAGTTAGGCGTATCTCCGTTCTACGATGGAATGCCTGCGTCGGCAAAGCTTGCAGCAATAGGTTTCATGATATTTGGCTGTGGTACAGAGATGGGAGGCATCACTGTATCGCGTGGTATCGTAAAATGGTTCAAAGGTCGCGAGACAGCACTTGCTATGGGATCGGAGATGGCACTTGCCCGTTTGGGTGTTGCAACGTGTATGATATTCTCGCCATACTTCGCAAAGCTTGGTGGAAGCGTTGATGTTTCGCGCTCTGTTGCCTTTGGAGTAGTATTGCTTTGCATTGCACTTATCATGTTTATCGTCTATTTCTTCATGGACAAGAAACTCGATGCACAGACAGGCGAGGCAGAGGAAAAGGACGATCCATTCAAGGTTTCCGATATCGGCCGCATACTTTCAAGCCGTGGATTCTGGCTCGTAGCCTTGCTTTGTGTGCTTTATTACTCTGCAATCTTCCCATTCCAGAAGTATGCCGTCAACATGTTGCAGTACAATCTTACGCTCGAACCAGGTACAGGTTTCTGGCAAGGCGACACAGTTACGCTGATACAGTACGCAATAATGCTCGTTGTTGCAGGATGTTCGTTCGCAAGCAATTTCTCGAAGAAGACGAATATGAAGGTCGGACTTATGGCTATTGCCGTTGTGGCTCTCGTGGTTTATTGCTATATGGGTTATAAGCGAGGCTCTGCCGAAACCGTTTTCGCCGTATTCCCATTGCTCGCAGTTGCCATCACTCCGCTGCTTGGAAACTATGTTGACCATAAGGGTAAGGCTGCTTCTATGCTTATGATAGGTTCGTTACTCCTTATTATATGTCACCTCACGTTTGCTTTCATCCTTCCTTTGTTCAAGGGAAATGCAATAGGTGGAGTTATTGTGGCATACGCAACAATCCTTGTGCTCGGTGCATCGTTCTCACTTGTGCCGGCAGCTTTGTGGCCAAGTGTGCCAAAACTTGTTGACGAAAAGATTATCGGATCAGCATACGCACTTATCTTCTGGATTCAGAATATCGGCTTGTGGCTCTTCCCATTGCTAATAGGAAAAGTGCTCGACAAGACAAATCCTGACATTGTTGAGGCTGTAAACAATAATACGATGACTGCGCAAGAGGCTTCAGTGTCGTTTGACTATACGTGGCCATTGATTATGCTTGCTGGTCTCGGCGTTGCTGCACTCATCATTGGCTTCATCCTAAAGGCTGTTGACAAGAAAGAACACATCGGTCTTGAAGAACCTAATATTAAATAGGAATGGATGTCAGAAGTATAGATTGTACTAATTTGCAAGAATTATTAACTTAAATAACTAAATCATTATGTTTGAAAATCAACCTAAAGGCCTATTTGCTTTAGCATTGGCTAACACTGGTGAGCGTTTTGGTTATTATACCATGCTCGCAGTCTTCGTGTTGTTCCTTCAGGCAAACTTCAACCTTTCGCCTGGAGCATCAATGAGTATTTTCTCAACTTTCCTCATGTTTGTCTATTTCCTCCCGTTGTTCGGAGGAATGTTGGCTGATAAAATCGGCTTTGGCAAATGTGTTACTATCGGTATCTTTGTCATGCTTGTTGGTTATCTGCTATTTGCCATACCAGCAGGAGCAGGCAGCACGGCATACACTTTCATGATTGTTGCTCTCGTGCTGATAAGTATTGGTACGGCACTTTTCAAGGGAAACCTTCAGGTAATGGTGGGCAACCTTTACGACAATCCTAAGTATGCTGACAAACGCGACTCTGCTTTCTCCATTTTCTACATGGCTATAAACATCGGCGCAATGTTCGCTCCAACAGCTGCAATCAAGATGATGGACTATGCACAGAACTCGCTTGGTTATAGTGAAGCAGACTCTTACCACTTCGCATTTGGCGTTGCATGTGTATCATTGCTCGTTTCTATTGCTATCTATTATGCATGTCGTTCATGGTTCAAAGGCGCAGAAAAGGGTAGTGTTGCTGCAAAGGGTGATGCTGCCACACATGTCGAGGAACTTCCAAAAGAGGAAACAAAGCAGCGCATCGTTGCATTGTGCCTCGTATTTGCTGTTGTAATCTTCTTCTGGATGGCATTCCATCAGAACGGAGCTACGCTTACTCAGTTTGCAAAAGACTACACTGCACAGTCATCAACAGGGCTTCAGAGCATGGTGTTCGACGTATGGAACCTCGTAGCAGTTGTATTCATCGTCTATGCACTCTTCTCTCTTTTCCAGAGCAAGACGTCGAAAGGCAAACTGATTTCTGGCGCAGTAATCATTCTTGCAGGTGCTTATCTGGCATATCAGTACAGCATTCTGCCTGAAACAACAAAGGTTGAAGCTCCAATCTTCCAGCAGTTCAATCCATTCTATGTAGTAGCATTAACTCCAGTTTCGCTTGCAATCTTCTCTGCATTGGCAAAGAAAGGCAAGGAACCTGTTGCTCCTATGAAGATTGCTCTTGGTATGCTTGTAGCTGCATTGGCATACCTTATCATGACAAGTTGTTCGTTCTCGCTCCTTTCACCAACCGACCAGGTTGCAGCAGGATGCGTTGACCGTGTATCGCCTTATTGGTTGATTTCAACATACCTTGTTCTTACGTTTGCCGAACTTCTGCTCTCTCCAATGGGCATCAGCTTCGTTAGCAAGGTTGCACCTCCAAAGTATAAGGGAATGATGATGGGTGGTTGGTTTGTTGCAACTGCACTTGGAAACCAATTGGTATTCATCCCTGGACTTATCTGGGACAGCACACCACAGTTGGCTTACGTATGGATTCTCTTAATGGTATTGTGCCTCGTAAGCTTCATCTTCATCATGTCACAGATGAAGAAACTAAAGAAGGTTGCTTAATTCTCCAAAGCGGTCGATTATAAAAGTCGGCCGCTTTTCTTTTAGTTGTTGACGAGTCTGGTTGCCGTATGTGACACCGCACGTGTCGCAAAATGCACGTTGCCCCATCTCAATATCAAATATAGTATCGCCAACAACAAGTGCCTCTGATGGGGTAAGGTTATAGTTTTCAAGTATCTTGTTCACCATTTCTGGTGCAGGTTTCTTCTCTACGACGAGGTCCGTTGTCATTCTCATCTGCACGTATTCGTCAAGTCCGAGCATCACGCATAATTCGCCGAGACTCTTGCTTCCACGGCTTGTAGCTATGGCTATTATGATTCCAGCCTCGTGAATTGACTTCAATGTTTCCTTTACCTCTGGGAAAAGTCGTATTGTCTTCTCTTGGTAGGAGAAGAAAAGCTCGCGATAAACTTCACAGCAACGATTGATTGTATCTTCGTCAGCATCGGGTACCATTGCCTCAAAGCAACCTTCAAGTGGAAGTCCGATGACATACCGTATTTCCTCATCAGTCCTCATTGGCAGCCCTAACCGTACGAGAGTTGCCTTAGCAGTTTCAACTATACATTCGGCTGTATCGGCTATTGTGCCATCGAAATCAAAGATTACAATCTTGTATTTTGCTGTTTTGTTCATTTCCGTTCAAGTTTTTTGAGTTCTTTGATGAGTTCTGGATATTTGTCGCAGATGTTGATTAGTTTGCCGTTTTCAATAAAACAACTTGTTGATTCTGCTGTGCAAACCAGTCGTTCTCCCACTTTCATTGTGTATCCAAAACGCAGTCTGAGTGGTGTAATCTCTATCACAAACACTTCGACCGATATTATTTCCTGAAATTTTGTTGGGCTTTTGTATTTGCATGCCACCTCGGTAATGGGCGAGACTATGCCGTCGGCCTCCATGCGTTCATAGCCGTAGCCTGCACGGTCGAGCAGTTCGATGCGTGCCTCTTCCATTATTCGCAGGTAGTTTGAATGGTGTGTGACTGCCATTCCGTCGCATTCATAGTATTTGACCTTGTGCTGTATTATGTTGTCCATTGTCTTATGTCGTAAATGAATATGCCATTAAAAAAGCCTCCCTTTCATTCAGAGAGGCTTAATTTATGTAGCTTCGGCTGGCGCCATCGACTTAAGTCGGTTCTTGGACAAGCCTTATCGACTTTAGTCGGTTCTTGGACAAGCCAAGCGGCAAGCCGATGAGCCAAAGCAAGAACCGGCAAGCCGGTGAGCCAAAGCAAGAATCGCCTTAGTCTATATGCAAAGTGTTAAATTACTTAGCAGCAGCAACAGAAACCTTGCGGAATTCCTTACCAACTTTTTCGAGCTGGAGAGTTGCCTTACGTACACGAGCTGCAGCAGCCTTGTTCTTTTCTACCTTGTCAATGTCAGCGTTGATAGCGTCAACGAGCACCTTAATCTGTTCAACTAATTCTTTCATTTTGTTTTAAGTTTTATAAATTATTAAATAAGAAAAAAAACTAATTCCTTGTTTTCATGCGGTCATCTTACCAGTCCAGTGCATACGAGTTTCACCTTTTGTTTCTGACCTATCGAGTTGAAGTATGTCCCCTTGAGCCTGCCTCCATTGCTGAAAGCCGTTATTTGTCCTTCAATGTGTCCTGTGCGTCGTGGTCCGTCGTATTCTTCCATTACGATGTAACCAGTCCTTGCGTCGTAACTTCTAAGCACAAGGTTGAAGTGACCGCTCGGATGAGTCAGGTACCTATAGAAACCTATTTGGCAATTGTCGCCGTATTGGTTGCCTCTGTTGTCGTAGTAGTAAGGCACCGATAGGTCCATTTCGACCTGATATTTTCCAACACTGCCAACAAATCGCCAGAATTCTATTCTTGGCGCGTCAACGCTGCGTGGGTTGGAGTAGTAGGGGAAGTCGTTCAAAAATCCGCGTATGTTTCCCTTGTTGCGCGATGAATTTGGGTTCATGTTGCCTATGTCGTAGGGATGGTTTGGATTTCTTCTTTCGCTCTCTATTTGTGCTCTTGACTGGGCAAACGACGTAACGCCCACCATGGCAACTATTATGAGTGCAAAAAATCGAAATTTTCTCATACAGCGTTTTTTATAACATAACTTCTTTTTGCAAAGATAAATAAAAAAAATTGTAATCTCCAAATTTTATTGCAATTATTTTTAATTTTACATGAAAAAAATTGTGTTTTTGCAATTTTCCACCATAATATCAATGATTTTCTGCATTTTTTTAGTTCGGATTTATTGTTTCTTGATTATGACTTATAGCTTATGGATATTTTATTTCTTTGTCCTTTTGCTTTATTTGCTCTCACAAAAAGGTTCGATGCTAATCTCTATTGTCTCCAATCCTTCGCTCATGGTTTTAACCTCATAACCGTACAACCGCAAACTACACCTTATTAATATAACGCGCGTGCGAGGGCGCATACAAATAATCAAAATTCTGACACTCGAAAGTTTCACGTTAACGAACTATTTGTATATTTGCGGAGAATATGACAGCATCTTAAACAACTTTCAACGCATGTTTTTCTCATGTCGTGCGAAAGGGGGTTGAAGGTTGAACGCTTAACTCCGTCAAACATTGCTGCAATGTTCGGACCAACATTGCTACAATGTTCGAGTCAACATTGCTGCAATGTTTGAACCACCCAAGCGTTCAATCCCAAAAACCCGAATGTTCGAGTCTGCAAAACCAACATGTAGTCATGTTTGCAACAAGCGCAATGCGACAGCCGAATCCGTGGATGACGTTTTCGATGATTAAGTTGGTCATAAAATGTAAAAATATTGCAAAAAAAGATTGTTCATTGAAAAAAAAGCATTACCTTTGCGCCTACTGAGTATCAGAAATGAATAAACTCTGAATGTTTTATATGTCAAGACACGAATTGAACATATTGAAATTTACCATAGCTGTTGTCACTGAGTTTGCAAAGTTCTATGGTATCAGTCAGAAGCAGGCATACAATTATCTTGTCCGTTTCAAGGGAATGGAGCATTTGGATGAGTTCTACAATGTACTTCATACGCTGTCCTTTGAAGACAACGTAGAGACATTGGCTGAGGTGTGTCAGCATAATGGAGGAATGCTGCGATGATACTGTACCACGGTTCAGACATATTGATTGAAAAAATTGACTTCGACAAGTCAAGGCCATTCAAGGATTTTGGCAAAGGATTCTATCTTTCGGCTGACTATAATCAGGCGCTTGACATGGCGAAACAGCGTGTAAAGAAAAAAATGGGAGTAGGTGTTCCCATAGTCACGGCTTTTGAATTTGATGAGTCGGTGATGAATAGCAATGAACTGAAAGTTAAGGCATGGAATGAATACTGTGTCGAGTGGTTAGAGTTTGTTGTTCGCAATAGAGACAGAAAGCAATCTAGTCCGTGCCATGACTATGACATAGTGTATGGTCCAATAGCCGATGACAGTGTGTCTTACCAGATACGCCGTTATGAGGTAGGCTATCTAACTGTTGAACAACTGATAGAAGAACTGAAATATGAAGGAGAAATCACATTCCAGTATTTTTTTGCAAACGAAAAAGCAATTTCAAAACTCATAAGAATATGCGACTAACCCCTGAGCAAATAAACATACTTCAAGAAGAACTGTGCGCAGAACTTGTGAATATCCTCATGCAAGAATGGCATTATTCTATGCATGAAGCATTGGGAGTATTGTATAATTCTGACACATTTGCTCTCATCCAAGACGTTGGTACGGGACTTTATTACCAGAGTGCTGGGTATGTTTATTCATATCTTGAAGAAGAATTAAACACTGGGAAAGTGGCATAGTCACACAAACTTTATATTTTTGCTGTTGTTCCGCTTTCGTGCATGTCATATTAATTATGGTGTGCAGATGGTTTGTTTTATGCTATAGGTTCATGTAGAGTTTACATCATTCTTTCATTATTTCATAAAAGGTTCATCATAAGATTTTCGTGGGGAGAAATGCTGACTTTTGCATCGACAAAACATTTTAACCGCATGTGAATTATGAAAAAGAACCTGAATCTTTGTGCCGAGATGCGTATTACCGATCGTTCGGCACGCTCATTGAAAAGTTATTTTGCCGATGTACGTGATATCCCAACCATTGGCGAAGATGAAAAACAAAGACTGTTTTGCGCTCTGACTAATGCCGGAAAGACAAAAGAAAAGGCATGCCAACGGTTAGCAGAGGGCAATCTGAGATTAGTGATAACGCTTGCCAAGCAACATTATTGCGAAAAACTATGCCTTGAAGACCTTATTCAAGAGGGTAACATAGGGCTTGTAAAGGCTGCCAGAAACTATGATCCATCGCGTGGAAATGCCTTCTCGTCAAACGCTTCACGATGGATTGACGGACACATTATCAATGCCATACACGAGTATGGAACGATGATCTCTTCATCAGGCAGAGCCTGGAACCTCGCTGCAAGGTATCACAAGTATGCCGAACAGCAGTTGAAACGTAATGGCATTGCCGTGAGTGCCGAGGAGTTTGCTGCCTCGTTCGGCATTGACAGCTACATGCTTACGTGTGCCCTTGCGATGGAAATGCCAGTCAAGTCCATTGATCTCACGCCGGCAAATGCGGAGATTGCTGCGTGCAGATGCGACGCAGAGGATGATGTGGAGCGTGAGGAACTTCGTGAGTTGCTTGAGTCGCAACTCCGTGCAGTACTCACTGCAACCGAACTTAATGTGCTGCTTGACAGTTTTGGTATGCGTGGGCACGAATATAAAATAGAGGAACTCTGCCACAAGTATGGTCTTTCGCGTTCGAAGATATTCCGTCTTCGCACCTCGGCAATAAGCAAAATCCAGCGTCACAGTGCCTCGTCCACCATCCGCAAAACCCTCAAACGACTTGTTTCAAAATCTTAAAAAAATCAAACAAAAAATCTTTCTAAACCTACAACCAAACAATAACCCCTTTATTCAAATAAAAAAATGAAAATGAAAAAGAAAAAGAACTTTACAATGAATGAAATGTGCCGTAGCACATCGTATCCTCAGTTGGCAGCAAAACAACTGCCATTGGACGTAGCCGAAAACCTGTTTTGCCTCTGCTGTTACATACTGCAACCACTGCGCGAAGCAATGCAGTTTCCGATAATAATCACCTCAGGTTATCGGCCGAAAGAGCTGAACAAAGTCGTAGGCGGAGTGCCTAACTCGTGGCATCTGAAAGGACTTGCTGCCGACATAGACTGTGGCAAGGCGAAGAATCAACGCATCTACGACTGGCTTAAAGCCCATCAACGCATTGGCGACATGCCAATAGCCGAACTCCTTTGGGAAGGCAATGGCAAGTGGGTACACGTTGCACTCGGTTGA
>JAKSIZ010000035.1 GCA_024398515.1 Bacteroidaceae bacterium
ATGCTTTTGCTCTTACAGAGCGTATGGTTGCGTCGATATACCCAGGGCGTCGCTTCGCTATGCCCTGGGCTGATAGGTGTAAGCCTTTCAGGCTATAAGTTTGCATCAATATAGCTCAGGGCGGCGCTTCGCTATGCCCTGGGCTGATAGGTGTAAGCCTTTCAGGCTATGAGTTTGCATCAATATAGCCCAGGGCGGCGCTGTGCTCTACCCTGGGCTGATTGATTTTAGCCTTTTAGGCTATGATATAGTGGATATTAATATAAACTATTCTGCTACTGCTGCTACGCCTGGGAGGACTTTGCCTTCGATGGCTTCGAGCAATGCACCACCACCTGTAGAGATGTAAGAAACCTTATCACCCATACCGAACTTGTTGATACATGCAACAGAGTCACCACCACCGATGAGTGAGAATGCACCGTTTGCAGTTGCAACTGCGATTGCATCAGCTATTGCCTTGCTACCTACAGCGAAGTTGTCGAACTCGAATACGCCAGCAGGACCGTTCCAAAGAATAGTCTTGGCAGTTTCGATAACCGATGCAAAAGCCTTGCGAGTATCAGGACCAATGTCAAGTCCTTCCCATCCGTCAGGTATATTGTTTGAAGGAGTTATCTGAGTGTTGCAGTCGTTGCTGAAGTTGTCACCGCATACAGAGTCGGTTGCAAGCACGAGGTTTACGCCCTTTTCCTTTGCAAGTTTCTGAATATCGAGTGCCAGGTCGAGTTTGTCGTTCTCACAAAGTGAAGAACCAATATTACCACCATTAGCCTTCATGAACGTATAAGTCATACCGCCACAGAGAATAAGATTGTCAACCTTGTCCATAAGGTTCTCAATGATACCAATCTTTGTTGAAACCTTTGAACCACCCATGATAGCTGTGAATGGGCGAGTCACGTTCTTCAGGATGTTGTCAACAGCCTCTACTTCTTTCTGCATAAGGAGACCGAGCATCTTGTTGTCAGCATCGAAATAGTCAGCGATAACTGCTGTAGATGCATGTTTGCGGTGAGCTGTACCGAAAGCATCGTTTACGTAACAGTCAGCGTAAGAAGCCAAAGTCTTTGCAAACTCCTTCTGGCTTGCCTTCATTGCCTTCTTTGCATCTTCGTATGCAGGATCTTCCTTCTCTATGCCAACAGGTTTTCCTTCTTCTTCAGCATAGAAACGAAGGTTTTCGAGCAACAACACTTCGCCTGGCTTGAGTGCATCAGCCTGAGCCTTTGCCTTTGCGCAATCGTCGCAGAACTGTACTGGAGTGCCAAGAGCCTGGCTTACAGCATCAACAATCTGTGAGAGTGAGAACTTTGCTGCAACCTTTCCTTTTGGTTTTCCCATGTGCGACATGATGATAAGACTGCCACCGTCTTCAAGGATTGCCTTGAGTGTTGGCACTGCACCGCGGATACGAGTGTCGTCAGTAATCTTTCCGTTTTCGTCGAGTGGAACATTGAAATCTACACGAACAATAGCTTTCTTTCCTGAAAATTTGTAATCTTGAAACTTCATAATAATATATTTTAAGAAAAAATTTTTCTGGTTTGCAAAGTTATAAAAAAGTTTTGAAATAAGCGATAAAAGATTATTTTTTTTAGTTTCGCAAGTTAAATATTTATTATTTTACATATTATTGGAGTCCGTTAAACACATCATATAATAGATAAAAATGTTTTCATTGCCTTCTTCTTTGCAAGTCTGCACTTCGTGCATCCTTTGCAGTTGTGGTCATCTGTTTTCCTTGAGAACAAGTTCTCAGACAAAACAGCTGCCCACACCTGCAAGAAGACAATGAAAAAAAAATGTGCTAACGCATAAAAAATATCTCACTTCGTTCGTAAAAAATAAATATGCTTTTACGGTTTAAGGTCTGTATAACCGTACAACCATATAACTCATAACCATATATTATTTTTTATGGCCAAAGGCCACATTTTTTACCGTAAGGTATTTTTTCATTTCATTATGTGTGGCTCTTCGGGAACGAAGAGCGATGTGGTGGTTGCGGCTGCGCGTTATGAACTTGTTCATATAAGCACAGACACAACCACCACATCAAGGCTGCCCAAAGGCAGACACACATAATGAAATGTATTTTTTTCTATTATAATAGTACACGAAGCGGGAGAAGTGACTTGAACCGTTCTTTTAGTCGCTACGCTTTGTGTCATCGACTTTAGTCGGTTCTCGGACAAGCCGAGCGACTTCGTCGATGAGCCAGAGCAAGAAAGCGGCAAGCCGATGACATCCCCTCTTGGGGGGGCGACAGAGGGGGGATCCTTCATTTTTTACGAACGAAGTGAGATATTTTTTATGCGAAGCATATTTTTTATATGATGTATGGATGGCCACGATAGTGGTGTCTTTGTGTGGTGTGATGGTGCAAGAACTTGTTCTTAAGCACCGGCACACCATACAAAGACATGGGCTTCAGTATGAAGCACACCATACATCATATCATTTTTTTCTATTATAACTACACACGAAAAGGGTTTATTGTCGTCCGCTAAGTAATAGCCTGAAAGGCTTACACCTATCAGCCCAGGGCATAGCGCAGCGACGCCCTGGGTATATCGACGCAACCATACGCTCTGTAAGAGCAAAAGCTTTTAGCGTACCCGTTACGCCCTGTGTAATCTATAAGAAAAAAATACATTTCATTATGTGTGTCTGCCTTTGGGCAGCCTTGATGTGTTGGTTGCGCCTGTGCTTATATGAACAAGTTCATAACGCCCATCCGCAACCACCACATCGCTCTTCGTTCCCGAAGAGCCACACATAATGAAATGACAAAATACCTTACGGTAAAAAATGTGGCCGTTGGCCATAAAAAATAAATATGTTTAGCGGACACCAATATTCAATAATAAAAATAATTCAAGTTTCTCAAGTTAAAAATTCATCATTACGCATACCGATAATAACAACAATATTCAACAATGTATCGGTTTTGCTGCATATAGTCTTTGCCCATATCTTTTTCTTGCAAACAAGTTTGCAGACAAAAGCTATGGTCAAATCCTATGAGAACTTGCGTTCTCTGCCATGCAGCAAAACATGCTCGAACAATAATTCTTATTTTAAATATTATATTGTTAAGACATTGTTGAATCATTTTTATGAAAGATATACATGCCATCGGCATGTATGCTGGCATGGAATAGCAAACTTGCAAGAACTTGTTCTTGGCAAGATTGATATTCAATGACGGCAGATTATCGAAGATAATATCTTTCATAAAACGATTATTGTTGTTTCTCTTCGTGAACATGTTAAAGTTGATTCGACTTACTCTGCATAAACATTCATCTGGCAATTTTTACAATCAAATTCTAAGCGGAAGCGACGATGATCGGGTAGTTCAAGGAACAACTTTGAAGCGTTTCCTCCCTGTTTCCGGCACATTCCAAGCGACCAACGTATGCAATGCTTGCACTGCATAATGAGTTTTTCGCCTTGAGGTTGGACGATTTCAAACGCTGGTTCAACGCTCTTTGCACCTTGTTTCAAGTAGAAATTCCTTGCCACATCATTGCTGACGTTGGAAAGATAAGAGTAGCCCCCCTCTGTCCCCCCAAGGGGGGATGAACAGCCCCCCTCTGTCCCCCCAAGGGGGGATGAAAGGTATCCATACTCTCCCCTTTGGGGGAGTTGGAGGAGGCCACATGCCTTGCGGCGTAGATCGGCAAGAAAACTTGATGGGATAAACCAATCATCACTGAGATTTACTTGCAAATCGGTGCATTCGTAGATTGTGTTTCCAAGCTTCTGCAACTGTATTTTTATGTTTGGCAATTGCGGAAGTTTGGCTTTTTCCTTCTTACATTCAACCGTCGCTGTGCCTGTCCGCCCCATCTCATCGGTTATTGTAAGCACAAAACCTTCGTTATTTTCACCCAGGCACATCTTCACTCCAAGCTTGCGTTTAGTCTCTGCCGAGGAAAGAATGCGCTGAAATTCGGCGTCGTTGTTGCGATAGAGTTTCACGCCTTCATATATTCCCGACGGCATTTTCAACGGAAAAATCCTGTTCCCCTCTACCCTATTCGCCCGAAAACCTTCGAGCACACCTATCTCATTCACGAAACAAAGTCCGTCGCCATTCGAAAAACTTGCTACGCCCGAGACATTAAACGAGTTGCGACGTATCTCTTTCACGGTTCCGACATACTCACCTTTCGACTTAGGCGTGTTGAAATCAGCCACCTTTTCAGCCCTGCCATTAAGGAAATACTCCGTATAACCACGGTTGAACGTCTTGTTCAAGTCGGGCGTGAAGGCGTATGAACACTTGCCGAATGATGCACGGCAAAGGTCATTATGTGCCTCGATTATGCGATCCAACTGCTGACTATAGGCTGCTGTTACGTTCTTCACATAGTCGGCATCCTTCAACCTTCCCTCAATCTTGAACGACACAGCACCTGCACGGATGAGTTCTTCCAAGTGTTCAAGACGGTTCATGTCCTTCAATGAAAGCAGATATTTATTTGATTGCAACAGATTATTTTCATCATCAACAAGGTTGAAACCTAATCGGCAGAACTGTGCACACTCGCCACGATTGGCACTGCGATTGAAACAATACTGCGATGCGTAGCACTGACCAGAGTAAGAAACGCACAATGCTCCATGCACAAACACTTCAAGTTCAATGTCGGGAACGGCTTTATGGATGGCTGAAATCTCGGCAAGCGACAGTTCACGTGCCAGAACAACACGCTTGAAACCAAGGTTCCTGAGCCATTCAACCTTCTCAGGCGTACGAATATCCATCTGCGTACTTGCGTGCAGAGGCGGACAATCTATCTCTTTCGACAACTCAACCAACGCCATATCCTGCACAAGAATAGCATCAACACCGATGCTGTTCAGCTCTGACATCATGTCGATTGTCTCGTCAATCTCGTTATCGTATATTATTGTGTTGAGCGTGACATACACTTTCGCACCGAACTGATGGGCATATTGTGTCAGTTCCTGAATGTCGTGCATCGAATTACAAGCCGCTGCCCTTGCCCCATGCTTGGGCGCACCAATATAAACTGCATCGGCTCCATTGTCGATTGCGACCTTTCCACACTCAAGATTCTTTGCAGGTGATAGCAGTTCAAGTCGTTTCATTTTATCCAATCGTAAGGTGTTTCCTGATATACATAATAGTTCAACCAGTTGTTGTAGAACAGATTTGCATGTGCCCGCCACGTTACAACCGGTTCATTCTCTGGGTTATCGTCGCGATAATAGTGCTGTGGCATCGACACATCATTGCGTTTGCCAAGGTCGCGACGATACTCTGTGTCGAGCGTATAAGGCGAATATTCCAGATGACCTGTGATATATATTTCCCTTCCATCACGTGCCATAACGATACCGACGCCTGCTTCCGGCGACTCGGCTACTATTCGTAAATCCTTACAACGCAGTATATCCTCACGCCTAATCTCCGTATGACGGCTGTGAGGCATAGGGAAAACATCGTCGAAACCACGGAAAAGAGGCAGCTTTATGTCCGACGGATATTCCTTGAATATGCCGAATTTCTTCATCGGAAGTTCGTATTTCTTTATGCCATAGTTATGATAAAGTCCTGCCTGCGACGCCCAACATATATATAAGGTGCTATATACATTGGTGCGGCTCCAATCCATTATCTCGGTGAGTTCTTGCCAGTAGTTGACTTCTTCAAAGTTCATCATCTCCAATGGTGCGCCTGTGATTATCAGTCCATCGTACTTATGATTGCGCATTTCGTCGAAGTCTTCGTAGAACATCATCATGTGTTCCACCGGTGTGTTCTTCGGTGTATGGCCTTTTATCCTCATGAAACTTATCTCCAACTGAAGCGGATTGTTCGACAGGATGCGTATCAGGTCAGTCTCAGTCGTTATCTTCAGTGGCATAAGATTAAGGATTGCGATGCGCAAAGGGCGGATGTCCTGGCTCGTTGCCCTTGAGTCGTTCATCACGAAGATGTTCTCTTCCTTCAGCAATTCAATCGCTGGCAGTTTGTCGGGTAATCTTAATGGCATGGTTTATATGTAATAGTTTTTATGCTGCAAAATTACAATTTTTCGGCGAAATATCCAAATCGACCTACGTATTTATGAGCAAAAAATTGTTCATTTGTGCTATGTTTTATGCCCGATGAGCGTCATGCCCTACAGGTATCTCTGTTGGGGGTGTTTGCACATTCTTAGAATGTTCGGCGTAACATTCTTAGAATGTTCACGTGAACATTCTAAGAATGTGCAAACGACTATAACGCTCGATACAAGAAAAACCACCGTTCCGACGGATTTATCCGTCGGCAATATGCGCCGTCAAAATTGCAATTCCTGCAATGTCTCGGAGAGTTGTTCCCACGTCTCCATTTCTTTGTCAAGGGCAGATTTTACCGTGGCATACTCAGTGCAAAGCTCAATTTGCATTGCACCTTCAGGCGTGCAGAGAATGGCATCAAGTTCTTTCAGCCTTGATTCCATCTTCTCAATCCTTGCTTCGCTTTCCTTAATCTGTTTCTCGGTTTTCGATATTTTGCGGTTGCGTTCCTTGCGCTCCTGATAAGAAGTGCCCACCTCTGGAGCCCCCTCCTTGCTCCCCCAAGGGGGAGTGACTGGCGACTTGTCATCCCCCTTTGGGGGGACTGAGAGGGGCTTGGCGGAGGACTGGGCTTGGGTTTTACTATATATATAATCGTAAATGCCTCCAAGATGCTCCCTTACCTTGCCGCCACCAAACTCATAAACCTTCGTGACAAGCCCATCAAGGAATTCACGGTCGTGGCTTACAACGATAACCGTACCGTCGAAAGCATTGATTGCGTTCTTCAATACGTCCTTTGAATCCATGTCGAGATGGTTGGTAGGCTCGTCAAGAATGAGGAAGTTCACAGGCTCAAGCAGCAGTTTTATCATTGCAAGACGGCTGCGTTCACCACCGCTTAGCACTTTTACCTTCTTGTCAGATGCCTCGCCACCAAACATAAATGCGCCGAGAATGTCCTTAATACGCAGACGAATCTCGCCTTTTGCAACGTTGTCGATAGTCTCGAATACGGTCAGGTTATCGTCTAAAAGCTGTGCCTGGTTTTGTGCAAAGTAGCCAATCTTCACGTTGTAACCGAGCTTCAGGTTGCCTTCAAATGGTATCTGACTCATAATACACTTGACAAGTGTGGTCTTTCCTTCGCCGTTCTTGCCCACGAAAGCCACCTTTTCGCCACGCTTTATAGTGAGGTTTACACCCTTGAACACAAGCGAGTCGTAGCTTTTTGCCACATCATCACAGATTAAAGGATAGTCGCCACTGCGCATTGCAGGCGGGAATTTGAGGTTCAGTTTGCGTGTATCGACGGCATCAACTTCGATAGGAACAATCTTTGCAAGCTGCTTTATCTTGCTTTGTACCTGTACTGCCTTCGTTGCCTGATAGCGAAAACGCTCGATGAAAGCCTTCGTGTCGGCTATTTCCTTTTGCTGATTTTCGTATGCACGAAGTTGCTGGGCACGGCGTTCAGCACGCAAAACAACGTATTCATCATACTTAACCTTATAGTCGATAACCTTTCCGCAACTGATTTCCAGCGTGCGATTGGTCACATTATTTATGAAAGCGCGGTCGTGACTTACAATCATCACAGCCTTTGCACTCTGTGCCAGGAACTGTTCCAACCACTGAATACTCTCAATGTCGAGGTGGTTTGTAGGCTCGTCAAGCAGAAGCACGTCGGGTTTCATCAGCAGGATTTTCGCCAGTTCAATACGCATTCGCCATCCTCCAGAGAACTCCAGCGTAGGTCTATCAAGGTCGGTTTGCGTGAATCCAAGTCCCATAAGTGTGCGTTCCATCTCAGCCTCGCAGCCCTCTGCACCCATGAGCAGGTATTGATCTTGCAGCGATGTGAACCTCTCAACCAGTTGAAGATACTCATCACTCTCGTAGTCGGTACGCTCCTGAAGCTCAAGGTTAAGCTTGTCAACCCTCTGTTTCATGGCTTCAACATTGCTGAACGCCTTGCGGGTTTCGTTGCGGACAGTGGTTTCATCCTGCAGTTTCATCACTTGAGGCAAGTAGCCCACGGTCTCGTCAGACGACATGCTAACCGTTCCATCGGTCGGTGCTTGCAGTCCTGCAATGATTTTCATAAGGGTTGACTTCCCCACCCCATTCTTTCCTACGAGTGCCACCTTGTCCTTTGCATTGAGCACAAAGTTCACTTCACTGAACAAAGGCTTGATGCTGAACTCCACTTTTAGATTCTCAACAGATACCATCAGAGTATTTGATTATATGAAAGTTTACAAATTCAGAGTTTATTATTTCGGGGTGCGAAGTTAATATTTTTTTGTCAATTGTGCAAAATTACAAATGAAATAATGGCGTCCGATAAGTATTGACAACAGAATGATACCAATAAAAATAAAAAACGCCGGCGCATGATAGAGTGCGCCGGCGTTGAATTATGTTTCGGAATAATGATTCCTTTTAGTGGAATGGTAGGTACCACTTCTTTTCATCGGTAAGCGGAACGGCTGTCTTATAGGCAAGCTTAGATGCAAGCCACGTGTTGCCGAATGTTCCGCCATAGAGTCCAGCCTGATTCTTGTGGCGTGCAAGACGGCAGAGGTCGTAGAATCGACGTCCCTCAAAAGCGAACTCCATAGCATACTCGTCGCAAATCAAGTCCTCAACAGCATTGATGCTATCCTCTTTGCTGTTGGTAATTGATACTTGTGGGAACTGCTTTGAGAGTTGATTCATCTTCTTGCCAACCTCTGTTACCATCTGGTATGGCGAGAGAAGTCCTGCAACGGCACCGCATCCGTGACCGTGAATACCGCGCATTTCCTCTTCAGGGAATCGGTTGATATTCTCGTTTGAGAGGAATGGAACCTTGGTCTTCAGCATTTCGTATGTTGCTGGTTGGATGTAGCGGTTTACGTTTCCAGTAGTGTCGGCAACGAAGTCAACAATCTTCTGCGAGATACCATCCTTGAGAATACAGAACGCAGCATCAGGGTATCCCATGCGGTTCATCGCCTCTGCAAGGTGAAGATAAACGGTAGATGTGCGATAGAGTATGATGTTTGCATTGCGAACCTTTGGAACCCAAACGAGAGTTGAGTCCTCGCCCTTACCTGTTTCAAGTATCATTGCACGTCCGTCGCCTATTGCTGAAGGTACAGGTGTACGCTGAACTGATGTCTGATCCTTGGTGCTGTAGTAATAGAACGTGGCACTGTCGGCAAGTTCGTAATAGGCATTAGATGGTTCAACTTGCAATTCGCGCACCGTTGGACATGAACCTGAACGGTCGGTTGAATAGTAGTCATAACCGAATGCCAGAGGTATTTCGGTGGTCTGTCCCATTGTATAGTTCACAGCCATAGGGATGTAAGTGATTACATCAAGCGGCGTTGCATTGTTTGAGAAGACAGACGACCAAAGGTTTCCCTGTCCAAATTCAGTTTGGTTCTTTTGGGTATCGAAGTCGGAAGGCAATACACTCCACCAGTGACGACCACGTGACAAAGACACAAGGTTTTTGGTTGTGGTGCGTGTAGTGCTCAGGTAACGGAAGTAAGCCTGTGCAGCCTGCTTATACTGACCAGCTTCGAGATACATTTCACCAAGGATAACATCGACCGGAACGAAACAAAGTGCTGGGTTGAAATACTTCGTTGTACCCCAGTTAGTCGAACCTGCAGAGATAGATGTTGTGCTGTAAGTTGGCACTGTAAGTCCTGCAAACTGCTCAAGATACGTTGTCTGCTCGGCAATAATCTCCTGGAGATTGAGCTTAGGGAAGTTGTTGTTATCGATTTGTGAGATTGATGTCAACGGTACTGTATAGTAAGGAACTTTCTCGTATGCACGTCCAAGCTGGAGGTAAGCCCATGCTCGGAAGGCAGCAACAGCGGCATATTCGTTGATAACAACATTTGTAGAACCCGTAAGCAGCGTATTGTCGCGATGCTCAAGATAGTAGTTACAGTTGTTGATCACCTTATAATAAAGGTAAGCGCTATTGTATTTGTTCGTACTATCGGCAGTGAAATCAGCCAACTTGCGCAAGTTGTTGTCGGTATAAAGTTCAGTAGTCTGAACCATATCACCGCGCATTTCACCGAGGAAGAAATACTGATCGGCGAGTTGCTGCATGGCTTGCATGACTCCGAATGCATAGAATATGGAGTCGGATTTAGTATCAAGTGACGGGTCGAAGACCTGACGTGAACTGCTTGTTTCGAGCATATCGGCACATCCAACAGTTGAAACTGCAATCATAAATCCTGCGAAAATCTTAAATATATTTTTCATAACTGTCATCATTTTTAGAGATTTATTTTTACGCCAACAGAGAATCCACGGCTTTGTGGCAGATTACCACAGTCGATACCTTGGTACATCACGCCATTGCCAATGCTGAATTCTGGGTCGCTGCCCTTATACTTAGTGAGAGTAAAGAGGTTCTGTGCTTCACCCCAAACGGAGATTCCCTGCAACCATGACTGCCAAGATTCAGGAATAGGAATCTGATAACCAAGGTGGAGAGTCTTCATGCGGAGGTAACTGCCGTCCTCAATCCAACGATCAGAGAAGCGGTTGTTGCCCATTACATCGCCGAAAGAGAGTCGTGGAAGTTCTGCAACTTGTCCTTCATAGTGCCAGTGTCCGACTTCTGCAACCTGCTGATTGTAGAATGTAGAGCCAGAGTTGAGCACACTGCGCTGGTAGTTATAAACATCATTGCCAAGGCTATAGTTGAATGCAAGGTTCAGCGTGAAACGCTTCCACTTGAGCATGGCTGTGATATTTCCATAGATGTCAGGATTAGGATCGCCTATTACGACCTTGTCTGCTTCGTTGATGATGCCATCTTTATTCTGGTCAACAAAGTTAACATCGCCTGCACGGAAGAACTGCTTGTTGCCGGCAGCATCGTAGAAATAGAGGTAGTCGTTCAGTCCGGCAGCCTTTGCAGCAGCATCGTTGCTGAATATACCATTTGTTTCATATCCGTAGAACAGTCCTACAGGCGAACCAACCTGAGTAAGGATGTTGTTGTCGCCATAGACAGAAGTTGTGAAGTCACCATCAGGAAGCTTTGTTATCTCGTTCTTATAGTGACCGATCGTAGCACCGAGTTCGAGTTGCCAATCCTTTGAAGAAAGAGGTTTTCCGGTTACACCAACCTCGAAACCGACATTCTTGAGCGAACCGCCATTGCTCCAATAGTTGTTGATACCACCAATAGGATTATTGAATGTCTTCAAGGTAAGCAGATTATCTGTCTTGTGAATGAAGAAATCCGCGTTGAGTCCTATGCGGTTGTTGGCAAAGAATGACTGAAGACCAATGTTCCACTTAACGGTGTTTTCCCACTGAATCTTATCGTTACCGATGTTTGTAAGCTGGAAGCCAATAGCATTATTATTGTAGCGTACAGCCGTGAACGATGTGCGTGCAGCATAGTTGGAAATATCATCGTTGCCACTAATGTCGAAGCCTGCGTTAAGACGAAGGTAGTTGACGAATGAGTTCTTTGGGAACCAGTTTTCATTTGTCATGACCCAACCCAACTGAACACTTGGGAATATAGCCCATTTTACACCAGCAAGGCTCAAGCCATCAGCATTCTCACCAAAACGACTATTCGACTCTGCAAGCAATGAAAGTGTTGCAAAGTAACGGTTCATATAGTTATAATCACCACTTGCATACATCTGAATGTTCTTCCAAACATCGTTGTCGCCATTCACACCTTGGTAGCCAGAGAGTGTGTGTGCAGGGTTCTTATCGTTTGTTGCAGTATTGAACTCTGTAGAGAGGTTCGTGTCATCGTAAGAGAAATAACTATAGCGGAAACCAGCAGTAGCAGCAACGGAGTGCTTGCCAAACTTGTTCGCCCAATCGAGATGAGTATTGCTCAACACACTTGACTCCTTGGCGAACAAAGAACCCTTCATACTCATTACAGTACCGAGATTCTTAATCTCGTATGGAGGAACGCCATTGTATGGACGATGATAGAGTTGAGAGTTGCGGAAGAGAGTGTAGCTGAACAATGTGGTGAGTTTCAAATGATCATTGAAAGTGTATGTTGGTTCTACACGGACATTAAAATAAGTGTTCTCTACCTTGTTCTTGTTGTCGCCACTTGCGTTTGCAAGGATTGCAGAAGGGTTTGCAAGTGAGTAATTGTCGCTAAGTTGGCTGTACAAGTCATCATAGTTTGACAGCAAATCAGAGAAACCACCAATGTTGTGGTTGTACTGATATGGGCTGAGCAATGGAGACTTAATCAGAGCCAGGAACGTAGGCGAAGTAATTGCACCAGCATTAAGGTCGGCAGGTATTCCATCGTCGAACACATTCTGGTTAGTACGTGAGAAAGACATGTCGAACTTTGTTGTCAGGTTCCAGAGAATTTTAAGGTCCGTATTGAAACGTACGTTCAGACGGTCGAAATCATTCTCTTTTGCTGTGCTCATTGCCTTGAGATAGCCAACAGAAAGGTTATACATACCAACATCATCACCACCTTGTACGTTAATGTTGTAGTTTTGAGTCATTGCATTGCGGTATGCTTCCTTTGACCAATCTGTATCATTGTGGTACATGTGATAGTAGTAGTTTGTAGGATCATCGTTCAAGAAATTGAACTGAATGTCGCGAGCAAACAACTCCTGCATTTCAGGTACAGATCCAAGCATTTCAGTTGCATAGGTTCTATACTGACTTGCATTCATCATCGTTGGAAGCTTAGGCAACATGGTGAAGCCTACAGAAAGGTTGGCATCAATACGTGTGGCCATAGAATGACCGCGTTTTGTCTCAATGAGAACAACACCATTGGCACCACGAGAACCATAGAGAGCTGTTGCATTCTTTAAGACTGTCACCTTCTCGATATCCTCTGGCGAGAAGTTAGCAAGCATATTGAACGCCTGACCATCGTGAAGGGTAAGTCGATTGAGTTGCATATCGTATTCTACACCATCGATAATGACAAGTGGTTGTGCGTTTGACGTAATTGAATTCAAACCACGAATAAACATTGAGATACCACCTGCAGGAGCACCAGAACGGATGATGGCACGTGTGTCAGCACCGAGATTTGTTGATATTTCATCGTCAACGGTTAGTCCACCACCGCGAACAGTAAAGTCTTTCTTTGCTGTATATTCTGTTCCTTCACCATACATCTGCTTATAGGAATCAGACAGCAGCAGGACTTTTACAGTTTGGTTCTCGTCGTTTGTCTTAATAGCAATCTGCTGAGCAGAGAACAATGGAGCCGAAGCATACAATGAAGTTGTAAAAGTAGGAACTTTAATTGTAAACTTTCCTTCAGCATCAGTCATTGCAACGTAACGTTGATCAGCAAGAGCCTGCAAGCGTGCACCTACTACTGGAGTCTTTGTGACTTGGTCAAGCACAATGCCAGATATAGTCATCAATGGGTTCTTGTCCTTGACGACCTTGCGTTCTGGAGCCTTCAACTGGTCGGCGATATTCTCATCTTCCAAGTCGTCCTGTGCGGCACAAGGAATAGAGAAGAGAGCTACAGCAACTAAAATAAATAATCTAAATATATTCTTCATAACTTAGTCCTCCTTTGTTGCAATGTATTTATCCTGTTCAACAGGTCTCAAAATAATGTTCGCTACACGAAGAATCTGTTCATACTTATTACGGTTACTCTGAGTGAAAGACGTAACAGTATGAGAAATCTTCAGGTTAGGAGCAGCATTGATACCATAATAGCAAATAGGGAATGTAAATTCTCCAAGAGAGATTGTGTCGGCAACCTTTGTAGGGTCAGTCATCACAGGGTTCTTTGTATCGCCCCATGTCTTCTTCTGCAAAGCACCTGATTCATTGGTATAGCTCAAGTCAAAACGCAATGAATATGGAAGACGAGCATCTTCCGACTTTTGCAAATCAGCAACCAAAACAACATAGATATTGTATGTGGCTGAACGAAGGTTATTGAGATAGAAGTCAAGTTCTGGCTTACCAGACAATGTTGCAGGAGTTGCTTCAATCCATGTAAACTCTTCTTCAGGATCTTCCAAAGTTACATTGGCATATTCCAAAGAAGAAGCCTCCATTGTCCAATTAGTGATTTCCTTCACAGCTACCTGACGACCAACATTGCGTGTCTTAATTGTTGGGTTATAAGTTTCCCAAGGGAAGAAAACCAATGAGTCAACCTTTTGTGCCCAACCATTACTGAGTTTCTGCCTCTCACCTACCCCAGTAGTAAGAACGTTTGCAACATTTGTCAACTTACGTCCTCTGGTAGTAAGGAGAGTATCGCCAATTGTTGTTCCTACTTCTGGTTTCAGGAATGAATTGTATGACTCATTATTGTTATAAACGATGTAGTCAACAATGTTACGATTAACAAGCGAGTCGGTATAATACGAAGCGTCAATCTTCATATCAACCCCACCAAGGGCTGCTGTCATCTTCGAGTCACTTGCCGTCTTGTTTCCTATGTCAGCGTGTGACAGGTCTTGCCACTTGAATGAAGCAAGGTAGTTATAGCAAGGCTTAATTTTTTCAACTGCCTTATCCCATGCATTATCTGTTGGTAGAAGCATGGTGTAACTACTATCCTCGCTCTCTGCCTTGACATTCAAATCTTTGAGGAACATTTCATTTCTCTTTACAATGACAGAGTCAATCCATGTCTGGATACCTTCGATGATGGGACCTTTGATTGAAGCATTCTCGTCAAGATAAGTCAGGTCATATTTTCTGAAATACTGCACGAGCTTGTCGCATCCTGTGATATTATCAAGGTTCTCATAAACATTATATAGGAAAGGTACCCTACCCTGCATGGTATGAATCACACCATTGTTGCTTGGAAGATTTGGAGTTGCAAGTGCCACATCGCCAAAAGTAATACCATCGAAAAAATATGACTTCTTGTTAAGTGTGTTTACTTTTTCGACTACATTGCCCGATGAAGGATAATTCCTGTCAGCAATGTGATTCTTTACAAACTCTTTCAATAATTTTGCAGAATCTAATTCAAGGAACTGCTCAACCTCTCCTGTCTTGAACGCACTATTCAGTGGTGCCCAAACAGTAAAGTATCGAGACGAGTTAAGAGCGTCCTTGTAGCCTGCCTTTTCGACCAATTTGGCGAAATTGCTCAAGTCAGCATTATCGGAGATATTCTTCCATAACGTCTGATTTCCTTCAGGGATAACATCAATGTGTTCAGAGTTATAGTCGTCAAAATCCGAGCATGATGTGGCAGCCAGCATACCAACTGCCATCATCATAGTTCCGATATATTTTATATGTTTCATACTGTTCGATTTTTCGAAAATTCGATATTTCGATATTTTCATTATCTATTATCAATTAAATTTAGTACCAATCCTCGGAATAATTCTGATTATCAACGATTGATACAGGGACCAATTCAATGAAGTCGAATGACCATCCGAGTGCAGGGTCGTCGGTAATCAAGTTCTTAATTCGAAGCCAATAGTTTTCACTCTGCTTTAACTGCATACGTGTTACGATTCGACGAATCATTGACGTACCATAACCACGTTCAGTGCGGCAGTTTGTACTTCCTGTAATTTGAGATACATCAGTAACAGGTGACGTGGTACTATTATATGTTCCTCGTGAGAAACTACAAGGAGCACGCATGTAACCATTATTGCGCAACATTACGTCAGTTGCAACGCCATAGTCATCTTCTGCAGCAGGATCAGTCCATCCCATAGCAGCACCAGCATCATCATGGAGTGGCAAACGAGCATCAAGAGGGATACCTATTGCCTGCATAGCCTGAACCTTATTTGACGTTCCGATATAATACTGCATCAGTCCACCACGATCCATTGGAGGGTAAATCATTCGGATTTCATATACTCCTGTAGGGACAGATGGCAAGCGAACAGCAAAGTCGTATCTATTCCATCCCTGGAATTGGTCTGACTCATGAGCACGCCATGCACCTTGCACATTAAAGCGCAATACAGTACTTGCATTGTAGCAGACGATATTATCAAAGAAATCAAGTGGGAATGCCACACGGTCGCCATTGCCTCCACCATTCATTGCAGAGATTTCTGTAGGTGAAGCGCCACGTATTCCATTGTTGATAAGTTCATAAAGGAATGTTGACGTGTCAATGCGCATACGTTCATTGAGAACACCCTGAGGCACTAATCTATCATACAATAAAATGCTATTTATTCTATGAATATAACCATTATAACTTTGAATACTTGCTGCAGAGTTACGTGTAATCTGCACACCTTCTCTTATCAATGGGTGCATTTCTTCAGAACCTTGCAAGCCTACTTCATCTGTAAGTGTATTATTTGCACGATAACGATTTATCCAGATATTTACAGCAGAGCCAGTGTTGTGGTACATCGGCTGCCATATCTTCATAAGAGTGTGTGGCAACATTGTTTCAAAGAAATCCTGTGGTTCTCCACCGAAAGCGTAGTTCCAGTTTTCGTTTCCAGACTTTCTTTCATATACCAACTGATCTGACGCCATTGATGCACGCAAGATATGATATGCCACAAACATGTTTACAACATTGAAGCGATTAGTGAAGTCGCTATCTGTACTGATGGTAATGCCCAACTCACGAGGATAGTCATACCAATCAGCAGCATCCGCATACCATTCCTTACATTTCGCACACAGGTCTGAGAATGACTGAATACCTGCTGCCCTAAATACTTCGTCAGTTTCAGCAAAAATAGTGTAACCTATTCTACATTCTTTCGGATAATACAAAGAGTGTCCGTCACGGTCGGTATTATTTGATCCCATGTCGTAAGTCTTTCCTTTATCCGTCTTTGCCAAAGAGTCTTTTAAGCCAGTACGTCTCAAAGCTTCAGCAAAGATATTGAAAACACCCGCACGATCCAAGTCATCGCTAATCAAACGTGATGAACGTGGTACAACATTATCAATCAAATGAACAATTCCATTCGTCACTTCGTTATCTTGAGAAATAATTACTGACACATTATTCAAAACCGTCTGGCCAAGGGTATCAATTGAAGTAGAAAATGGTCGGCCCAGCATAGTGTTTACCGTTACACCATCGCCACCCAATTTGATTATACTGTACAGTCCGTTAGTCAAATGGTATTTTGCGATTTCTGTACAAAGACTATCGGAAAGGCCTTCAAGTGAATTCTCTGACATTCCATTGTTTGGAATTATTGCTTCCGGGTCATTATACAAACTATCAATGTACTTGGCAACACCTTCATTTGACGGGGCAAAGCATGTATATTGTCCATACGATGCCATCATTCGGTCAAGGCGTGCACGCTGAAGGATATAAATGAACGACGACACCGTTGAATCATTCTCCGTCAGGAAATCTTGTATAGTCTGACCAGTAAATGTATAAAGGTCCGACTCATCTGGTTCTTTGTTGCATGAAGTCAACGTAATTGAAACTCCAAAGACGAGCAACAGGGTAAATTTATATATATTCTTTATCATAGTGATTCAATATTTATATTGTCGGTTAATCCTTTTTCCACATATTGTTTTCAGAATATACAGGACTCTGATCCAGCAATGGATTTACATCAATTTGTTTTTGAAGAATTGGCATATAGAGATATGGTTCTGTTGGCATCTTGTATTTTATACTATTGCCATCACCTGCGTATTTCTTTACGAAGATGTTCATCATTTCAGAATAGTTGGCAACGAACCCCTTATTTGCTTTATCTTGCGCTGCCAAAGTCGTTGTATAATCTACTCCTTCAACATGACGATAGTTGAATCTCAAAAGGTCAAACCAACGTTTGCCTTCAAAGCACAACTCGCGCGCGCGTTCATTTAATATTAGCAGTTCAAGGTCTTGTGCCTTGTAGGTTGCCCACTTCATCGAATCTGACTCTGCTGTCAAAGCACGAGTATTGACTGCCTGAACCAATGCAAAGGCTTGTTCTGCCATAGGATTCTCGTTGTCACCACCTGTAAGTTGGACAAGAGCCTCTGCCTTCATAAGCAATACATCTGTCAAACGATAGATAATCCAGTTTCTGTCGTATGAACCAAAATTATTGACATTTGTATTCTTGCTTTCTGATGCACCAGTCTTCATACACCCGTCAGTGGCAACCATCTTGCGAACACTAAAGTTATCTGCACTTCCATTAATGTCATAAACGCTTTCGTAAGCTCTTTGGTCAAGCGTCTTTTCAAAAATGCATCCAGTTCCAATCCTTCCAAAGGTCTGAGCTGGAACCCTCAAGTAACTGGAAGTTGAATTTGACGCAATTCTATCATACATAACACATACGCCCTGATTGGAATTAGTTGAACCATTGAACTGAAGTTCAAATATACTTTCGTATGAGTTTTGACCACCTTGTGCAAATATATCATTATAGAAATTATTGAACTTGGCCAGATGGTAAATGTCTTTTTCATCTATCACTTGTCCTGGGCGAGGAACAAACTGAGCTTGCTTTGCCTTAATAACCTTATCGCAGTATTCAATACAATTACGATAGTCTGCTTCACTATGCATTACCGATGCTCTCCAAAGATATACATCTGCAAGTATTGCTTGGACACCTGTTTGTGTGATATATCCAACCTTACGCCAATCAGAATAGTTTGAAGCCATCAATGCATTATTCTCTGCATCCTTCAAATCAGCGATACACGAATCTATCACTGCCAATGGAGCAGACTGTGACAAATTCATTTCCTGACTACTATTCATATATGCTCCTGGTGTAACAGGGATATCACGGAATACACGAACAAGGTAGAAATAGCACAATGCACGGAGTGCTTTCATCTGCGAGCAGTCGGTTTTATAATCACCTGAAGTATAGTTCGGGTCAAGTGTCATTACTCCGTTTGACTTTTCCAATACGATATTGCAATAGTTTATTACAGAATAAAGTGATGCCCAATCATTGAATATATTGTCTGTCTGGATGTTTGCAGCACTAATCTCTTCCAAATCATCCCTTACAGAAGAACTGATTTTAGACTCATAATCCAATTCATCAGAACGGAAATCTGCCCATACAATAATTCTCTGAATCAAATCTGAACTTAGCATAGATTGGTATGCCTTGTTTACTATAAGCGAGACATCATCCTTAGTCTTCCAGAAATCTTCGTCAACGGTTTTATCATCTGGCAAGATTACTGTGTCAACACAACTTGTCAATGTTGCGAAAGCAACAAACAATGTAGAAAATATATAATAAATATTCTTTTTCATAATATCTGCCTCCGATTTAGAATCCAACGTTAACACTTAAAGTAAACGACTTTGAACGAGGTGTCTGTGAGTTATCTGTTGCAACTCCCCAACCACCTGTAGATACTTCTGGGTCAACTCCACTATACTTTGTCCAACAGCAAAGGTTGTTCATTGAACCATAAAGTTGTAAACTGTTCAAACCGAGTTTCTGAACTTGTTTCTTAGGGAAGTTGTAAGAAATCTGAAGGTTCTGGAAACGAACAAACGATCCGTCCTCAACATATCTGCTACTTCCCTGGAAGTTATATGCAGTATTGTACATGGCTCTTGGTATAGGAGTTTCATCTCCATCCTTACGCCAACGCCAATTAACTGTAGAACACTGATTATATGTATTGAACATTTCTTCGAGGTTCATACGTGCAGCATTTACAACCTTGTTACCGAAACGGAACATGAAACGTGGTTTCAAGCTCCAGTTACCATATTTAATAGTAAAGTTAAAACCACCATTTACCTTTGGCATAGAGTTGCCAAGATAAACAATGTCAAGTGCATTTATCTGACCATCGTGGTTTATATCTTCATACATTGCATCACCACCTTGGAAAGAGTAAGTGCTTGAACCATCGGAATAGTTATATACCATGCGCTGAGGCAAACCAGTACTTGTCATCAAAACCTTTCCATCAGCACCAATCACAACTGGGAATGTCTTTCCTTCTGCAATCATACTGTTAATCTCTGATTCAAAGCGGTCTGCACTCCATCCGTTTTCACGCTGAAGGTTTGTCAGATAATCGTATGAATACTGATAAACTCCCATATAGCGGAAACCGTAGATAGAACCGAGGGCATTACCTGTCTGGATTCTGTTCTGATAAGAGCCACGTGATGTTGCACTCCATTCTGAGTTAACTGCATCAAGTACTCGCTGATCCATCTCGGTAATTTCGTTCATGTTTTGTGCAATGTTGAAACCTGCACTGATTGAGAACTTGCCTTTCTTGATAAAGTTTCGGGCATTGATATTCATTTCCCAACCGATGTTCTTCATTGTTCCGACATTTGCGTATGCTACACTTGCATAACCTGTTGTTGACGGAATTGTAACTGATTTCTGCAACAAGTCTGTCGTCAACTTATGATACCAGTCGAAATCAACTTCAATCATATCATCCAAGAAACCAATGTTGAAACCGAGGTTATATGATTCCGTCTTTTCCCACCTGAGGTCATCAAGTTTCAAACCATCAAGCGAAGCCACTGGATAAGTGTTTGAGCCCTTACCATAGCTACCTGCTGAAGTGTTGTAAGTATTGTAGAACAAATAATCTGCATCCGGTGCCTTACCTACAATACCCCATGATGCACGAAGTCCCAATACTGACAACCACTTTTCCTTAAGTGGTGACAAGAACTTTTCGTCACTGATGTTGTAACGAAGTGACACACCTGGGAAGTAAGCCCATTTGTTCTTCGGACCGAATTTCGAGTTACCATCGGCACGCAATGAGAAGCCGAGGATGTAACGCTCCTTATAAGAGAGGTGCGACTGGAATACGACGTCCTGTGAATTTGCACGGCTATTGCCACTGCTCAATGACTTTATCGCTCCATCGACTGTTGGCGAGATAATGCCATTTGGCAATTCGTATGTTGATATGTTCTGGCTATTGCTCTTCGAGGTGTTCATCTCGTAACGTGCCATTGCCGTAAAGAACAGGTCTTCATTATTGAAATGCGGAGTGAAAGTGAGGTCTGCGCGTGCACCAATCTTCAATCGATTGCTCTCAGAACTTGAACTGACATTGTAGTTATCGTTTGTCCAAATATCCGTTGTCAGTGAACCTGGATGATACGAAGGGACACTTCTTGCGTAGATATCAAAGTCAACACGTCCGTTGAATGTCAATCTGTGCTGGTCTGCTCCAGTACCAAGGATTTCATATTTGATTGAGAAATCTGGCGTAATACGATAGGTCTGGTCTTTCTGCCATGCCTCATTTGCAATTGCAACTGGGTTGCCGAGTGAACGGATACTACCCAATTCGTATGATGAGTAGTTGCCTGAATATGGCGAATTATCATGATTGCTTGTACCTAAAGGATTCATGATGTAGAATTCATTGGTATCTGTTCCATCTGCATTCTGCTGATAGATTGACATATTCGGAGCCATCTTCTGTGCAAGTCCGAGAATACCCGTATAGTTCTGCAGGTTATTTGTATATGTCAATGCAAAGTTCGTTGAGAATCTGATACGGTCTGATACATTGTAGTCGAGTACCAAACGTGTTGACAGACGGTCGAGTCTCTGCTTGATGATAGAACCTGACTGATGGTCATAGCCTCCAGAGATACGGAATGTTGCCTTCTGTCCACCACCCGTAAGGTTAAGGTTCCATGAGTGCATTCCACCAAACTGTGTTACTGCATCAACCCAATCTGTATTGTTGTTCCAGTTCTCATAGTCGCCCCACGACTTGTCGTAGTTTATTTCACGAATATAAGAAGTCGATGTACTTGCCTGTGCTGGGTTGTAGAACTCTTCCTTGAGCATCATGGTGTAGTCGTCACCGTTCAACAGATTGTAGCCTTTTGGCTGCCAGGTTCCAGTGAACTGATACTTGAAGTTTACGCGAGGTTTTCCACGAACACCACGTTTCGTTGTAATCTGGATAACACCGTTTGCACCGTTAGCACCCCAGATGGCAGTTGCTGCAGCGTCTTTCAGTACGGCAATGCTTGCGATATCCTCAACGTTCACCGACAACAACGAAGCGTATTGTTCTTCTGTTGCATTTGTAAAGTCGAATGTCTCGTCTGGGTTATCAAAGATTTTATCGTCAACTACAATCAGTGGCTCGGCATTTCCATTGATGGTTGTAACACCACGCAAACGCATTGTTGTACCAGCACCAAGGTTACCAGAGTTTGCCACGATATCAAGTCCGGCAATCTCACCCTGCAATGCTTCGTCGGCACTGGTGAATGCAAGACCTTCAACCTCGCTCATGTTCATCACCTGAACCGATGTTGACATCTCTTTTTTCTTGATACTGAGACCTCCCGACTGCTGTCGTTGTCCTTTCACCGTGACTTCTTTCAACTGTGTTCCTTCTGGTTCGAGGTAAATCTTGAACGAAGTCTGGTTGCCTATTGTTATACTTTTCGTCTTGTCGCCTACGTAAGAGACAACAAGTTTGTTCTTAGGGTTCTTCACTGTCATCGAGAAGTTACCCATCATATCTGTCTGGCAAGCCGAAACAATACGGTTGTTTGCATCACGCTCGGTTACGTTTGCGAGCATGATTGGACCCATATTGTCGCTTACGGTACCTGATATGACCTTTTTCTGTGCCATTACCATCTGAGTGGCAAGACAGAACAGAAGCATAAATATAATCTTACCTTTAGTCATATCCTTAGTTCTTTAAGTTTTTAATACTTTGAAGATTTCTCCTGTAATTAGCCTTTGCCCTTGCTTTTGCCTTGGCATTAGCCCATTGAGAGTCATAGCGTTTTGAAGCTTCGAAATTGAGTGCTTCGTCAACTTCGTGTATTACGACAAATGATGAAGATGTAATTTCGGTTGCTTCTTTCTTAGGTTTGTTGAAGATGTAATCGCGAGCCAACACGTTTACCTTCTTTCCACCATTTGCATTGATGGAATGTTCAACGCCTGCAACGTCCTTTACCTTCAGCACATTGTTGCCTCCTGAAATGTTGACAGTCTGTGAAATACCGAGTTCATCGGCAAGCAATGTCTGGTATTTTCCTGTTTCAACCACATTGTCGGCAAATACAGAATTGTTCTGGAACTGGTAACGTACAAACGAGCGCAACTCGTTTATCATTACGAGTGCAAGCGACTTTGCCTGGAGTTCGGCATCGCTTACATCCTCAGACTCCTTATTTATATAAGGTTCGTAAAGCGACTGAATCTGTTCCCAAGTCGGCAATCCGAGAGCGTATGCCTTTGAGATTGCATCATTGTTTGGTGCATAGAGTGTATAGTTGTACGAACTCAGCATCTTTACGTTTTGGTCAAGTCCGTTCAAATCCTTGAAGACGATATAGCGATCCTGCATTGAAGTACCGGAATTTCCCACTTCACTTGTGATTCCTGCCCACTCAAGGAGGTCTGCATTGTCGAATCCTGCACAGATATCAAGGAATGATGAGAACTGACTATTGCCTTCAAGCACGCTATATACACTGTTTACCGTTGGCTGAATGATGTGGTCGATACGGAATGCCACACCGTTCTTTTCCTTATATACACACATTGTATCGTCAGGAGTTGTAGGGTAAGCCTTGCGGATTACGGCTGGTGCAACGCCGTTGTCAAGCTGCATACCACCATAAATCTTGCTGCCTTGTCCTGCGCCTGAAGCGTAAATAGCACCACCATGCTTGGTCACATAGTACTTGTTTGTGCCGAATTTCTCACCTTCTTTAAGCACTACAGTATGGTAGTTGAGTATATCTTGAATCTGAGTTTTCTTTGTTGTTGCAGCAACACGTGTACCCATCGACTCGCCGATTTCTCCTGTTTCAGGGTTATACGTATGGCGGAACACTGACACTTTAATCGTTCCTGTCTGCGTTGCGTCATACTCAAAGCGCAGTGCTTCTGGGTTTGTATGGCCGAGTGTAGTAGGATCGATGTAATAAGTCTGGAATGCTTGGTCGTCTGGTATGAAGAATGCATAGTTCGCATTCATTGCCATGAGGTAGAAATACATATCTGCACCGAGTACAGATGCCGAACCTCCCTGGCTGTGGTCTTGTACAAACACGTTCATCACCTGCATATCGTCGTAGAGTGATGACGGTCCCATTACCGACTGATACTCGTCAGGAACTATGAGTTCGTTCATCTTATAGATGACACCATTGTTTGCTATCTTGATGTCATACTTGCCATCCTCCTTCTGTTTGAGCAGGCTGACCTTCAATCCCATGTTCTCTGATGCGTCGTTTGTTATCGTCTCGAACTTGCTCGGAACGGTTGAAACAAACGAAGGTTGCATTAAGTTGTTGACAAAAGAAGTCAATACACTTGGTCTTTTGCTGAACAGAGAGTCGAGGTTTTCAGGGAAATTGTCTCTCGTATTAGGTCTGTCGCCATAGATATTCATGATAAAAGCGCCACTGCCATCAGGGCAGAAATACTTCCACATAGCGTCATCGGTTGGCACAAACATCGAACCAATGTCCATCAACGAGTAATCCATGCCGCTTCCACCAGAGTTTGAAGGGTAATAACCGTTCCATCCTGGGTCGAATCTCAGCAGTTCTGTTGATGAGTGAATTGCGCCATTAGGGTCGCGATTGAGCGTTGCTCCCTGTGAACGTCCACTTAAATAACGTATCTGGAATATGGAGTCAATGGTCGGCTGGTTGTTTGTAATTGCCCAGTCATTGTAGTTGTTTGTCGTCGTAGCATCGTAGAAAGGTGCCGAGAAGTAGTCAACCACACGTGAGAAATACTTTGTGTCATCGTTTTTGCGAAGCACTTGTGCCATGTTGCCAGGAGGTACAATAATGTCTTTTACCTGATGAATGTAACCGTTCTGACATGTCACGTCGCCGATAATGACTTGTTTGTCGTAGATGTACGCACTTCCATCCGTGTAAGGAGAACCCGTAAGAATCTCAAAGTCGCTCCCCTCTCCTACTGTTGAGATGTTGTTGTTGATCATGTGCTCACGCGTGAAGTGCACCATCATAGGCGTTGTAGCGTCATAGACTGCATTGAACTGTTTGCCGTTAATTCTGCCTAAATGCTTGTTCCAGTACTTGTTGTTGGCTGGAACTTTCTCTAATGGCACATTCTCGACAATGTCAATAACGCTGACGTTAGTAGGATGCTTCACTGCCTGACCCTTTACAACATCGGCAGTACCGCTCGAAACATTCGGCAGCATACCGAGAAGCAAGGCATTGTCAAGCATTGAAGAGTACAGTAGTTGTTTCTTCATCTGTTCCGTGAGTTGGTCGTAACTCGTCACGCCCCACTCATTGTTTGCGAAGAAACGCTCAAAAGCCTCGTCGTTGGCAGGGAAAATAGTCTTACTACCTGTGCGGGCAAGAGTCTGGTCATAACCCAGGTCATTCACCAATTTAAGGTAATTGGAGAACGAACCCTCAAGGATTTGAGGATGCTCAAGCTCTGCATAAATGCTTTCTCCCAGCCATGAAGGCTTTTCATCTTCCGGAACCAGTTCGTCCTTCTTGCACGAAGAGTAACTGATTCCTATGCACAACAAAGATGCATAAAAAATGAGTTTTTTCATAACTGTTTTGTTATTGGTTTTAGAATATATTATTTTATATTTTGTACGCTTTTTATCACAATACGTTGCAAAGTTAATAAAAAATATCAAATTACAAACAATTTTTGTAAAAAAGATTAATGTTTCTTCGCATGGAGACCAAATGTTTTCTCACATGCGAACATCTTATTTTCAGCACACGAACGCTACCCCTTCAGAACATGTTCTGTTGGGGGTAAAAAAAGTTGTACAACTTTCGCGCGAAAGTTGTACAACTTTCAGTTGAAAGTTGTACAACTTTTTTCCGACTTAAGCGTTCGTCCCCATCAACACAAACACACAAGTCGCAAAAAAATGAAAATCAGTTTTCATGGGATTTTGTATTTTCTTATTATCTTTGCATCGTAGTAAATATAATTCAACAATAGAATAATCGTAATGAGCGATAAGAAACCGAAATTCAACTTTCGCATATTCGCTAAGAAAAAAACAACAATGGTCGTTTTATGAAAGATATTATCTTCGATAATCTGCTGTCATTGAATATCAATCTTATCAAAAACAAGTTTTGAAAGCTTGCTCTTCAATGCCAGCAGACATGCCCAAGGCATGTATATCTTTCATAAAAATGATTCAACAATGTCTTGACAATATAATATTTGATAGTAGAATTATTGTTCGAGCATGTTTTGCTGCATGTCAGAGAACGACAGTTCTCATAGGATTTGACCATAGCTTTTGTCTGCAAACCTGTTTGCAAGAAAAAGATATGGGCAAAGACTATATGCAGCAATACCGATACATTGTTGAACATTGTTGTTATTATCGGTATGCGCAATGATGAATTTTTAACTTGAGAAACTTGAAAACCGAAATATATAAAGGGCATAGGCTGGCGTTACGACACCGAGCACTCAATGACCCGACGGATGCAGGTGCGATGCCACAACAACACCATGCCACAAAACATACATCTAATAGCCCGTCAGAAGGAATACTCCCTTGACAGAGGGGGGCTCCTTATTACTTCTTCAGGAACTTCTTGCCGTGAACGACTATTATTCCCTTGTAATCCTTACCTACACGCATACCGTTGAGGTTGTATGTTTCGGTTGTACCGTTATACGGTTCAAAGGTATCTTTAATGCCTGACGGCTCATCGCTAAACTCAAACGTCAATGCCTTGGCTGTAGAAGGCAGTGTCAAGTACGCCTTGTTTGCGCCTATGCTCTTGCCTTCCCAGAGATAGAAGCCTACGCCATTCTGACCTAATGAAAGGGCATACTGGTTTGTAGTGAGTGTCTTTTCCTTGTCAGTACCTTCAAGAGCGTTTTCGGTTGAAGCAGAATCCTTATTGCACGATGGCATCAAGGTGATGTCGCTGCCTGTTGCTTTCAGTATCACTGCCTCGCTCTGGTGGATAATCGTGCCAACGTCAGTCAGTTTCAGCACAT
>JAKSIZ010000036.1 GCA_024398515.1 Bacteroidaceae bacterium
GTCGTTGGTGCGCATACTCTCGTCAATGACCTTGGCAAGTGAAGGATAGTCGCCCACAAGGAACCAAGGGTCAACGCTGATGCAGTGGCCGCCAACTCCAGGGCCAGGCTGAAGAATGTTCACGCGTGGGTGCATGTTGCAGATTCTGATTATCTCATACACGTCCATATTGTCGTGACGGCAGATGCGGGCAAGCTCGTTGGCAAAGGCTATGTTCACTGCTCGGAAAGTGTTCTCCACCACTTTTGTCATCTCGGCAGTGCGGATGTCGGTAACTACTATCTCCCCTTGGCAGAACGAGGCATAGCATTGCTTCACCCTCTCGCCTACCTCCTTGTCGTCGGCACCAATGGTTCTGTTGTTGTGAACGAGTTCATATACCATGTTGCTCGGGATGATGCGCTCAGGGGCGTGAACAAGTGCAATGCCTGACGGCTTGCCTGAAGTCGAAGGTCTAAGGTCTAAGGACTTGTTGTATTCATCTACTACTGGTCGGACAAACTTATCAATCGTTCCAGGGCTGACGGTGCTCTCAATTACTATTGTTGCTTCATCTGGACAGACTTTAAGCACCTCTTTGACTGCTGCGACAACATAACGGGCATCGACTTTCTTTGAGAACTTGTCGTATGGTGTAGGCACGGACACGATGTACATATCCGTCTTCTGATACTCGGTTGTGAACTTGATTCCTGCCTTTACAGCATCGTGAAAAAGTTCATCCAAACCATCTTCCTTAAAGGTGGCCTTACCTGCATTGAGAGTGGCTACTAGTTCTTTGTTGTAGTCTGTACCAATTACTTCTACTCCGTGGCTTGCCATCATTAGGGCAGTTGGCAAGCCTATATAGCCAAGTCCTATTACGTTTATCATCTTAATAAATTTACTATTCTTTCGCAAGCGTGTCCGTCACCGTAAGGGTTGACAGCCTTGCTCATCCGGTTGTAATAATCTCCGTCTTCCAGTAGCCTACTGACTTCACTGACTATAAGGTCATGGTTGGTGCCCACGAGTTTGACAGTCCCTGCTTCCAACGCCTCTGGCCGCTCGGTGGTATCACGCATCACAAGCACAGGCTTGCCGAGGCTCGGAGCTTCTTCCTGGATTCCACCCGAATCGGTAAGTACGATTGTGGATTTTTCCATCAGATAGACGAACTCAAAATATTGGAGAGGTTCTATGAAGAAGAAGTTTCTTCCCAACGATAACGATAACTCATGGTTGACGGCAACATCACCGAACACTTCAGCAATAGGCTTACGCACATTGGGATTGAGGTGCATAGGATAGACGAAATCCACATCCGGATATTTCTCGCTGAGGTCTTTCATTGCTGTCACCATACGGATGAAGCCGTCTCCGAAATTTTCTCTACGGTGACCGGTGATGAGAACAAGTTTCTTTCCATTATCCAATCTGGTGACGTCATATCCAGCTGTCTTGAGTATCTGCATCTGTTCTTCGGCAAGGGCTTTGTCGCTCTTGAGCTTATCTACCACAAGGTGAAGGGAATCGATGACGGTATTGCCCGTAATAATGAGATTTCCGTGAACATTCTCCTCCTTCAGATTTTGTGCACCAAGAACTGTAGGGCAGAAATTGTAGTCTGTAATGCGGTCTGTCACCTGACGGTTCATCTCCTCTGGCCAAGGACTGAACATATTATAGGTGCGAAGACCCGCCTCAACATGACCGACAGGTATATGGGCATAGAATGCCGCCAAGGCTCCTGCCGTGGAGGTTGTGGTATCCCCATGTACCAAAACGACATCTGGATGGCACTTTCTAAACACATCACGAAGTCCTGTAAGCACCCGACACGTCACATCTGTCAGGTCTTGCCCCTGCTTCATGATGTTCAGGTCGAAGTCAGGCTTTACATCAAATACTCTAAGGACTTGATCCAACATTTCTCTGTGCTGTCCTGTCACACACACTACAGTCTCAAAATCCTCGGGGTGTTTTCGTAACTCCAGAACCAGTGGGCACATCTTTATTGCCTCCGGACGCGTGCCGAACACCAGCATTACCTTCTTCATTTCTGCTTTATCAGTTTTTTCGCAATTTCGGCAAAATAGTCACTATACTGTCCAAACAGAGGGCCATTGGTCAACTGTGTATGGTATATTTCAAATCCCAAAAGATTCCACTCTATGAAAACCGGCTTGTTGTTTTCGTCTATAGTGATGTCCCAGCCGATAAAACCGAGCATAGGCATACTTTTGTGAGCCTCAAGCGCAAGGTTTACTACCTCTTTGAAAGATGGTATCTGCAGGCCTCCGAATGTTAAGCCGGAAGGAAGAGTCTGAAGTTGTTTTGCATTTTCATAGTATCCGGTATCAGACAACCTTCCTGTTTCATCAACTTTAATTAGGACCACTCCCTCACCGGGAACCGCAGGCGCAGTATTGCCGGCAATGACATCTGTCGTATTGCAGAGCAGATGGCTTGTCAAGTTCTCAGGTTTACCGTTCACCATGGCTGTTATTACCCTGAAAGTGTTCACACAGCGGGGGCTCATCTTCTTCAATTCATCGCATTGGATAACGACTTCCTGTAACAGATAATCCTTTGAATACTGTAAGAATATTTCGTTCGCTTCTTTCTCATTTGCAATCAAACGGATATTCTTGCCTTCTCCTGAAATCAGGGACGGTTTTATGATTAGAGGGAGGTGTTCAAGTATAATTCTTTTTGCATCTTCCTTGCTGATAGGATTGTAATCACGGTCAAGGAAATAGCCGTTCACATTCCTTACGTATGTATGCGGGAAATGAAGGATAGGTTGGAACCGATCAAAATAATTCTTATCACTCCATGCTGGTAGCAACTTCCTGTCTCCGAACGCAGGGTCGAGAAATACTCTGAAAATCTTTTCGGGAACATACCTTACATCAAAGGCACCTTTGACATTAAGCATGATCTCGTGTGTGATGAAGTCGCTTTTTGCAGGATTCTTTATTCCCCAGTATGCAGCAATCTCATTTTTCTGCTCTTTTGTGAGCGTTTTCCAATTCGGATAATTGCGTTTTGCGGCATTCAACTGACCTGTAGAATAGATTCTCGCATATTTCCTTCTGAAAGAATCGTGTGCAAAGGTCTCAAACCAATTATACAAATTGATACCAAATGAATATGGACTCATCTTTGTTCCTTCCTAAAAACTTCATTCAATACTTTCTCCGTCAAATCTCCGTAAAAAGGACCGTGCTCACACTGTATTGGTCCAATGCCTGCCTTTCGCATATTGGACTCTATCAAAACAATATCACCGTCTTCATTAACTGACATATCCCACCCTATCATTCGGAAATTTCCGGCATATTGCGCCAGCCTCTTTACGGTTTCAATCATCTTATCAAACTTTGGTACTTTTATCTCGCTGAGCAGCATGCCCCCTGGATGCCTGTCTGTAGTCTTTCCCGAATACAAATCAAAGTATGCAGTATCCATCAGTTCGCCGTTATCTTTCACTCCGACAATGATGCCCGAATTGCGCTCCACATTATCAAGACGACTGCTACCAGCCCCCATTTTCAAAGAAGCAGAAAGGACATGCACTCCATCTTCCAACATCAGAGTGTATATTCTGACTGTGTTCAATGATTCGGGATGCATTTTCCCCAATTCATAATGCTGCCGTACAATGTCCTGAATGATATAATTACCGTATTCCTTATCTATCAGAACTCTTTTCAGTTCATCAGCATCAGCTTTGGTATCATAAAAAGCAATATCTCTGCCGCCGCCGCTTTCCTGCGAAGGCTTCACTATCACTTCATTTCTCATCGACAGAAGTGTTTCTGCCTTTTTCAGATCTATCTGGTTATAATCTCCGTCGAAAAGCAGACCACCTATCTTCCTGATCACGGTCTTAGGCTGTTTCACCCCAGGGAATATCATGGAGTAATAATTCTTGTCATTGAACCCGTACCCAAGTTTCCTGTTATTGAAATGCTGGTCTATCCTAGTATGTTGCAACACATCGGGGATATATCGGGGATCAAACTTTCCCGTGATATAGGTATAATAACGTACCCAGTCTGTATCAATCCTGCAATATGGTTTCCAAAACTCCCTGACAGCTTTCTTCTGCTCAGAGGTGAGCTTGGGCATATTCCGGACATATTTTTTCAGTATCCGCCTTTCCTGAAAGGTCAGGATAGCATTGGCTGTTGCCGTCTCTATTCCGTCAAAAAACTTGAAGTACAAAGCCTTTGCTTTCTTGCTTACTGCCATCTTATGTTTATTTCGTTTTATAAATGGATTAATTTTCAAATAAACGAAGGTTCTGTATCGCCTCATCATCATAATACATCTCCTTCAATTCTGGATCCTCAGCCAGATATTTCCTGTCAGTATCTAATGTTGAACCAGTCACTCTTGCGGGATTGCCCATGGCAATGGAATAGTCAGGAATGTCGTGAGTGACCACTGAATTGACTCCTATCACGCAGCCTTTACCGATAGTCACCCCTGGCATAATGCAGCTGCCACCTCCTACAAAAGTGTATTTTCCAATCTTCACAGGCTTGAATATATAACCTGCACGGTCCATAATCGGTATTTCCATATAATGGGTTCCAAGCAACCGAATGGCATTATGACTGCTATGTGAGAGGATGCATGCACCATATCCTATCTGACAGCCTTCGCCAATCTCTACTCCACACGTGGTGTCAATCCTGGCATAATGGTTTATCCAGACATTATCCTCAATCTTCAACTTCTTCTTTTCCAATATCAAAGCCTTCGAGGATATGCGGCACTTTGGCAGATATTTGCCTTCGCTGTTCCAATATCCATACACCATACATCTCTTGCCAAAAGCAGCAACTACCACGAGAGCAACATGTATCAGATATCCGAGTGGCGAAAAATATATTTTGTTTCTAAGATTCATTGTTCAATCACTTTACACCATTCCATCGGAATGCCATCAACTGCCACGGCAATCAAGCCTGCAAGTTGCAGCACAACCTTGCGGTCGCGACGGATGCGAAGCAATTTTCCCTGCACACCCTTGAATGAACCGCAAACAATTTCTACTGGAGTACCTTTCGTGACAACCGCTGACGGATCATCCAGATAAAAGATTCCTTCATCGTTTTCTTTAGTGACACGCATGAAATCCTCCATCTCCTTGTCGCGCACCACCATTGGAAAGCCCGTACTCCTATCCATCATATACCGCAGCGGACAGTCGTTCTCAACCTTGCGTTTGTAATCGTCAAGAAAGTCGCGTGAACTATGCACGAATATCAAATTATGTACTGCAGGCACATAACATTTCTTCTCTGCATTCCTTTCACAAACCATTGGGATATAACATTCGACTCCGACTTCCTGCAGAAACTTCTGCGCTTTAAGTTCACGACTGTAAGTCACACGCAGAACAAACCACTTCATGTCGGGTAACGATACGACTGGGGGACACCCGCCTGCCGAAGCAGAGGGTTGAACTAAACGTTCAACTTTATGTAAATCACCCATCTCTGTATTGCTATCCAGCGAATCCGATAGATGTATTTTCACGTTTTAAGAGGCTATGTCATGCACGACAGCCACATCACTTTACATTTTTGGATGAATCTATTTACCCGACTTTGTACTGCTGCTAAAAATCAAGCATAAATTCAATCCAACGTGCAAAGTTAAATAAAAAAACTGAACAAATCAATCTTTTCAGTTGAAAAAATACGCTGAAACGGGAAAAAGAATGGCATTTGGTGGTATATATACACGAAAAAGGTTCTTCTGCATCGCTTTCACCAAAGGAACTGGCTGCAAGGCTTCAACGCTTGCATTGCTTGCACCAAACAAAGAGACTGAAAAAAAACTGCTACAGTTTTCAAGTCAAAACTGCTACAGTTTTCGATCCAAAACTGTAGCAGTTTTTCTTCGAGTATTAAGCTCATTCCATAAAAGCCTAACGCTCGCGTCAATTCGTCACATTGATCACGTTCGACAACTATTTTACCTCGATTTCTGACGTCTTTCCTATTTCGGCTTGAATTCCGGTTAGTTGATATGACTTGATGTCTTCAAATTGCGAAATTATTGATACAGTCATATTGATAACATCGCTTTTGTGCGATAAAAACCTATTGACATATATGGAATGCCCTGACTTTCCAAGCACAGAATCGGGTACTGTATATATTATCATATCGGCTTTGTCTATCACTGCGTATCCCGTTAAAGGATTAAAACTACTACTGCCATTGTGAACAAATACTCTTATGGATTTGGCATCCATAGGCATTTCATCTGAGAATTTCAACTGAATCTTTGCCGTAACACAATCGAGTTCCACTTGAATAGAACGCTTTTCTCCCTCTTTCAATTCAAAGTCAATCACCTTGCTATATGTATCCATCACGAATTCATCGGCAAAGAAAACACTGTCAAGATTTGCGATTTTCACATCATCTTTAGTATGATGGGCAATAATTGCAAGCGAGTATTTGCCTGGCTTAAAGTTCTGATGCCAATGACCGAAGTCTTCCATTTCGTCACGTCTTTGTAAAGCCATGCCAACGCGTTTGCGGTTGGAATCGAACACGGCAAACGTGAGTTTGTCGCTCGAAGGCGGATATTCAACGCTCCGAGTAATCACGAATGGTGCCACTTGTACGTCGATGCCACACGTTTTGTCAGCATCATCGTCGTCATTATCATCGTCGTCGCCTGGCTGTTCGGGCGTGTCGGTGTGCTGCGGTTTATCAAACGATACCTTTTCACAGGCAATGTTTACGAGCACAATAAGCATTGCACACAGGAAGGGAAAGATACGTCTTGTACGTCTTTTCATATTCATCTGCTTTAGGAATGCAAAGGTAATGAAAAATTAACAGATTGGAAAATTAAACGACGAAAAATGAATAAAGTTGCAAAATACATACGCTTTTTGTATATTTTTGCTTACCTTTGCAGCAGAAAACGACATAAAAGACTAAGAAGATATGAAGAAACCGACAGCAATACTGCTTCTCCACTGCCCCGATCAGCAGGGAATAATTACCGACGTAACGAAGTTTATCACCGACAATCGTGGTAACATTGTATATCTCGACCAGTATGTTGACACCATCGACGGCATGCTTTTCATGAGAATAGAATGGGAACTCGACGGTTTTCTTATACCGCGCACGAAGATTCAGGAGTATGTTGACACGATGTTTGCAGTGAGATATTCCATGAACATCAACGTGTTCTTCAGCGACGTGAAGCCTCGCATGGCGATATTTGTAAGCAAGATGAGCCATTGTCTTTACGACCTCCTGGCACGATACAAGGCAGGAGAATACGATATCGACATACCGTGTATAGTTAGCAACCATGAGGATCTGCGCTACGTGGCTGAGCAATTCAACATTCCTTTCTACGTATGGTCGATAAAGAAAGACCACTCTAACAAGGCAGAAGTGGAAGCTGCCGAGATGGATTTGCTGAGGAAAGAGGAAGTTTCGTTTATTGTCCTTGCACGTTATATGCAGATAATAAGCGACGAGATGATAGAGGCTTTCCCTCACCATATCATTAATATACACCATTCATTCCTGCCGGCATTCATCGGCGCAAAGCCTTATCATCAGGCTTACGAGCGTGGGGTAAAGATTATCGGAGCCACAAGTCACTACGTCACTGCAGAGCTTGACGCTGGTCCTATCATTGAACAGGACGTGGTTCGCATCACGCATAAGGACACACCAGAGAGCCTCGTGCTGAAAGGTCGCGACCTTGAGAAGATAGTTTTGAGCCGTGCCGTATCAAAACATATAGAGAGAAAGATTCTTACTTACAAGAACAAAACGATTATCTTCAGTTAGCAAGGGGAGAAAAAGACTAACCTTGAGCGGCAAACGGGGGTCGAACCCGCGACCCTCGGCTTGGGAAGCCGATGCTCTACCACTGAGCTACTGCCGCAAAAAAAAGGATGAGAGCCGAAAGCGGGACTCGAACCCGCGACCTACGCATTACGAATGCGTTGCTCTACCAACTGAGCCATTTCGGCGTTGCTTTTCTTCCTTTCGGGGTGCAAAGGTAATAAATAATTAACAAACGACAACTCTTTTTGCGAAAAAAAGCGCGTCGCGATGAGATATTTGATATTTTTTTACAAAATTATTTGTTTTTTATAATAATATAGATGATTATTGGTGCTCCGATGAATGGAGTGACAGCACTTAGGGGTATTAAGCCGTCTTTTCCTGGCAATGAGCAGATGAGATTGCAGAGAAGTGCGATTGATGCTCCGCAAAGCAGCGTCATAGGCAGCAGGATTCTATGATTGTCGCGACGGAGAATAAGGCGTGCAATGTGCGGAACAGCAAGTCCGATGAACGAAATTGGGCCGCAGAACGATGTGGTTACAGCAGTAAGAATGCCTGTCACGAAGAGTAAGAGGTTTCGCGTTCGCAGTATGTTTACTCCAAGATTTTCGGCATATTGTTCACCGAGCAGCAATAGGTTCAGCGGTTTTATCAACGCAACTGCACCGACGAGTCCCAACAAAATGAGCGAGGCAAACATTGGCATCTGCGTCAACGACACGCCACTGAAGTTGCCCATGCCCCATACGACGTAACTCTGTACGCCTTCATCGGTGGAAAAGTAATTGAGCAATGAGATGGCGGAAGAGGCTATGTAGCTTATCATGATGCCCACAATCAGCAGCATCACGTTGCTTTTCACATATTTTGAAAAGAACAAAATCAATCCCATCACGGTAATGGAACCCACGAATGCAGCGGCGATTATCGACAGATGATAATTGAAAATCGACAAATGTACGCTTCCGCCAAAGAGAAGCATGACTATGGCAACTCCAAGGCTTGCGCCAGTGTTGATGCCGAGAATGTCTGGTCCTGCCAAAGGATTGCGGAATGCAGTTTGAAGCATCAAGCCCGATACGGCAAGTGCTGCGCCACAAAACAGTGCAGTCAGGCATTGTGGCAAACGTGATTGAAGAATGATGTAGTCGTAGATATCGTTTCCGCTGCTTCCGCCCATGAGGATGCGTACCACATCAGCAATAGGCACCCGTGTTGAACCAACAAATAAGTTCAGCATGAACAACACGATCATCAACACAATTATATTGAAAATTTTACATTTCATATTGTATATCTATGTAGAGTTGAATGGTTTTTGGTTTTCGGTTTGTGGTTGTAAGTTGATTTACTTTAACCTATAACCCTACACATTTATAATAACGCAAACTGTCCGATTTATTGTTAAACATACGAATATAATCCTTCAAAAGCCTGTCGGGATGGAAAGGAACTTCCTCATAGAACGGCACATATTGCGTGTTGCAGCCATATACATTGCCATCCTTGAACGCTTTGAACTTTGAATAACTCTGATTATCCGATGAAAGTTGATGCAACGAGATGTCTGTTCCGGCGTTATATTTTATCAGCCATACATCAGCATCATGGTTAAGTTCAAGCATTGTCTCAATCGAAAGCGGAATACTTCCGCTGCGATTATCATCAGCAAAAGCATAACTACCACCGGCATCAAGAATCATTTTGCCCAATGTGCTCTTTCCTCCTGGCACATACCACGACGAAGATTGCTTCATATCGACCATGACAAGTGGCGTTTTCTGGCTGCACATCTTCGCTTCCTTCGACATTTGCGAGTAGTTTTCTTCTATTTCGTCAAACATCTTTCTCGCTTCTTTCTCCTTTCCAACGAGCATACCATAGAACAACATCCACTCGGCACGTCCCAATGCAGACGTCTCCATATAGTCTGCCGCCTCGATAATCGGCACGCCAAGTTGTTCGACTTTACCGTAACCGCCACTATTCTGGAAAGGTGAAAGCAGTATCCCATCGGGCTTTAGAGTGATGATTCGTTCGATGTTTGGGTTCATGGCATTGCCACAATCGGGCAGACCTCTCACCCACCCTGCCATGATGTATTGCTTGTCGCACACTCCGGCAACGGCTGTTTTTGCTCCAAGTTCACCAAATAATCCGCAATGTGCAGCGGTGAAAACAATAGTTCGCTGCAATGGAGTTTTCACAAATGTGCCTTCAACATCACCGTCGGGACACTTTTCGGCAAGTATATACTTATGAAGGATTGCATCATTCTTCCAAGGATCAGCAACGGAAACTTCGCAGTAATCCTTATGCTTCACTATCTGCAACAGCTTGGCATGACGCAGTTTCAGCGTGTCGCCGTCGCTTGTCGCGGTAGTCTTGCCGCCTTGTCCGCACGAGAACAAGCACGCCAAGACTACACCTATATATATATGTCGAGAAAAAAGTCGCATTGTTATTTATTTACAAAGAAGGTAGTTTTCGGGCAAACTCCAACTGTATATTTGTTCTTGTAAGCGCCAGTATTGTCGTATTCAGCCACGTATCCTGCCGAATTATAGTCGCCATATCCGTATTCACTAAGCTGATAAGAGATGACAAACACCTTTCCCGTAGCATTATCCACGCCAATTCCTGCAGGATAAGCAATCTCTTTCCCATCAATGAACTCCGCCGATTTCGCCGTCGTAAGGTCATAAACTTCGTATGTAGAAATGCTTTCCCAGTTCTCATTATACGTTGAAGCTATGTAATATATCTTATCTGAACCCATAGCAAAATACGTTGCACTGCACAAATTATCCACTTTGTCATCTGCATCTATGCGTTGCAACATGCTGTTTACATCGGAATAGTTGCCCATGCTGAGCACATAAACGTCCTTGCCATCGGTTTCGATTTGCGTAGGATTGCACACGACGGTGATGTCCTTAACCTTTGCAAGTGTCGAACTATTCAGTTTTACCACGTTGGTATTATATGTATAATCGGCATTATAGGCATTGCAAACATACACAAATCCCTGACAGAAAACGATGTCCTCAAGGTAAGCGCCAACGACTTCGGACTTTGTCAGAGCCTTTGTTGTCACATTATATGCATAGACACGACCATCATACGAGGATACAAACACCGAATTATTACCCGCAGTCACCCTTCGTGGCTTCGTGATTTGCAATGAACCGACGGCTTTCATATCCTTGTCGAGTATCCAGACGAGGTTTTCTTCGGTCACGGGAATGAAGTAATTGCCGCCACATTCAACCATATCGTTCGGTGTTCCGCCCAATGATTTGCCGTTGATTGTGCTGAAAACATTGTTCGACATTGTGCCTTTCTCATAGTCGAGATACGAAAGACTGCCGTCAATTCCACTGTAATAGTTGCCTTCGCAAACCACAAACATACCTTTCGTACCCGTTTCTACTACCGGTTTTTCCTTTCCGTTTTCGTTGTCATCACCCTTGTCGCAAGCTGTTGCGACAATTGCAATAAGCAGTAATAATGAATAAAATTTAAGTTTCATCGTGTTTTAATACTTAAAAGTTAAACTAATTTTCCATGAACGCCCAGGCATTGGATAGTGTGCCACAACGTCATACTGCTTGTCGAAGAGGTTCATCATCGATGCACGCAGCGTTATTTCCGAGTTGCGGAGTGCGAATGTGCGGTATGCAGTGGCTGAAAATTCCATGTACCCTGGCATTCGTGTACCGTCGGAATGTTCGTTTGTGGTCCATCGTTCGGTCATTCCGTCGCCCGTGACCGAGAGGTTTACCCAAGGATTTTGCCAACTCAAAGTTGCACTTCCGACGTGTTCCGGCGTGTAGGCTATCTGCTTTTCGTAGTGTGTGCTTTCGCTATCGGTCATGTTTTTCACCCTTTGCAACGAATAATTTGCATACAATGCTAAGCTCTGCACCTTATTAATATTATAGGAAATCTCGCCGCTGAAGTCCAAACCCAAGGCATCAACCCTTGCCATGTTAATGTTTCGCCACACAAACATGTTGATTGGAACACTCACAATCTTGTCGCTTACTCGGTTATAATAAGCGTCAACAGTGGCTGAGAGGTGCGTCTTCCCTACCCTCTCCGATGCTGTCAACCCAAGGTTTACTTGGTTTGTGTTCTCTGGTTTCAACGCTTGATCACCGAGGTGGAAGTAGTAAAGTTCCTTGAAAGTCGGCATTCGGAATATGCTTTTATACGACATTCTCAGGTAGTATTCCTTGTCTTTCGCAAGGCGGAACGACATTGAAACCGACGGAGAAAGACGGTGTGCCTCGCCCATATAGTTCGACCAAATGGCGCGACATATCAACGTAAGTCGGTCGAGACGAAGCTTTGCACTGGCTGACTGGAGCAGTGATTTCCTGTCTGCCGACGCCATTTGAGCGAGCGAACTATTGATATTGTTCACGAAATAGTCAATAGAATAGTCGAGAGCCAAGGCTTCAACAGGCGTATATAGAAGGCAGGCATTGCCGTAATACTCGCGTTGCCAATACTCCGACGACGTTACTCCTCCGCTCGGCATACCGTTATGATAGTCGGTCGATGCCCAGTTCCATTTGCCGTTTGCACGCAATGAAAGCCTATCGGCAAGCCTGAATCTGCCGCCAAGCTGCACAAACATATTGCGTTCACGAAGGTTTTCATCGTTCTCATCGGTGTAATAATGCACCACACCTGGCAGTTCTCGGTCGTTGTCGTAATAGTAAATCTTCGCATCAATCTGTGCTTTTTCCGATGCCAACCACCGTAAATCTACCTCGCCATGCCCCTGATCCATCGCCGAATTGGCACGATGTTCTCGCGTGCGCGTACCTATATTATATAGTGTGTAAGGGTAATCATTGTCTGCATGAAGGTAATCCGCATTGGCTGACAGGAATAATCGCCCCATCCATTTGCCGTAAGAAATCATCGGGTTGACCTGATTCCACGAGCCATACGACAGTTTGCAGAGCAGTCCCTCACGCTTTTCGGTCTCGATATTGAGCGTTGCAGCGGTCGAGATTGCACGTGCAGGAGCAAAGATTTCATCCTTATCGCCCACTGCCAACGACAATGATTTCATGTTGTCCAACGTGTAACGATGCAAATCTATTTCGCCTGTCTGGCAGTCGCTGAGCATTATTCCGTCGTAACTCACGCCTGTATGTTGGCTGCCAAAGCCGCGTACAGAGACCGTTTTCACGCCTCCGGCTCCGCCATAGTCGCGCAGTGTTATGCCTGGCAGACGGTGAATAGCGTCGGCAATGTCGGTCACTCCTCGCTGCATCATATCGCCCATGTTGAGCGAATGAACCGTTGCGGCACTTGCAACTTCATTGCCACGCTTGCCGACGACCGTTACTTCGGCAATGGAATCACCGACAACCTGAGCCTCGACGCCGCAACAACAGACCGTACATAATAGCACGAATATAAAAATCCGATGTTTCATAATAACCTCATCCTGCTCCCTTACGAGAGTGTAGGTTCGCATAAAACGAATCCTAACGTTCCAATATATTATTCTATTTTCGCCAATTGCTCCCTAACCCCAGAGGGAGAAACGACTTACTTAGCAAGAGGCAGGTCTTCTGACTTTGTCACTTCCTTGCAGACGTCTTCCCGAAAATATCAGTGACCATGTCTGCACTTCAACCGTGACTTACAGCTGCGGGACAGTTGAGGAGTCTCACCTCATTCCCTATTTTCGCATCAATTGCGAACCAATTGCGACTGCAAAGGTAAGACTTTTTTTTCAATTGGTAATGGATAATCAAAAGTTTTTTTACACATTTTCATTTATCTTTTTAGAACATGACGCATACGATTCTGCGAATTCTTCGGTTGCGTTGACAGGATTGAACGCTTAAGTCGTTCAAACATTGCTCCAATGTTCGAGTCAACATTGCTCCAATGTTCGGACCAACATTGCAGCAATGTTTTTCGGAGTTAAACGCTCGACTTCGAGAGTTCTATTGCTCAACCCCCCGAACGATAACGCTCACCCGTGCAGAAACGGCATGAGAATATGAAAAACGGGTAAGGTATTAGTGCTTTACGATGTAATGCGTCAGCCATGAGAAATGGCGACGTTGGTGAGGATAGTGCAGGTTGTACATGTTGGCGTATGCCTCGCGCTCAAACGATACGTTGGTATAAGCCTTGAAGAAACTGCGGTATTGTGCAAGCCGGAAAAGCCACTCTACGGCGTACCATAGGAAAAAGAACAGGTAGAGCATCTCCTTCTGCTGCATGGTGTGGATGTATTCATGGTTGAGGGCATGACTGTCAAGCGCCTCCTTGGCAAAGACTACTCCGAGTATGTTTACTGCGAAGTAGTCGTGCCCAAAAGGTATGAATCTGTTGCGAATTACTTTCATTATTGTAGGCAGAAAGCCTCGACGTCGTCAGGATGATATGGTATCATTTGTTCGCCAAGCACACGGCAACCATTGTCGGTGATGAGGATGTCGTCTTCGATGCGTATGCCTCCGAAGTCGCGATACTGTTCTATCTTGTCGTAGCAAAGGAAGTCGCGGTGCATTCCTTCGGCCTTCCACTTATCAATTAACGCAGGGATGAAGTAGATTCCAGGTTCATCAGTGAGCACGAAACCAGGTTGAACCCTTCGACCACAGCGCAGACAGTCGGTGCCGAACTGCGTAGAAGGGCGCACTTCATCGTCGAATCCTACGTAAATCTGACCGAGGCCTTCCATGTCGTGAACGTCCATTCCCATCATGTGACCGAGTCCATGTTGCAGGAACATTGCGTGTGCACCAGCCTGTACAGCGTCTTCTGTGTTGCCTTTCATAAGCCCAAGTTCCTTCAGTCGGTCGGTCATCAGACGGCAAACATCAAGGTGCATGTCGAGCCACTTCATGTCGGGATGAGCCTTTTCAATGACCAAGTCGTGGCACGCTTCCACTATACTATATATGTCACGCTGCTTCTGCGTGAACTTTCCACCGACCGGAATGGTGCGTGTATTGTCACTACAATAGTTGTTTATTGTCTCGGCTCCGGCATCGCAAACCACTAATCTACCCTTTTCAAGCGGTCGAAGCGACGGATTTCCATGGAAGATTTCGCCGTGCATCGATACTATCGACTGGAACGAAACCTTTGCTCCATAGCTTTCGCAAATGCCGACCATCTGCCCTTCAATGTACTTTTCGGTCACTCCAGGCTTGCAAAGTTTCATTGCAGTGGTGTGCATCCTGTAGCCGATAGCCATTGCCCGTTCGATTTCTTCTATTTCCCCAGCCGACTTCACAGCACGCATATCGACAACGGCTTTGATCAAAGGAAGGCTCGCATGTTGTCTTGTCTGCAACGGATGAACGCCGATAAGGTCGGCGATTTGTATCATCGTGTCGTGACGATAAGGCGGAAGGAAGTGGAAATCACGCCTGCCTGCGAGTATTTTTTCGAGGTCTTTCAGTGGTGCAGAGCATGAAACACCCACTTCTGCTGCGAGGTCATTGATGGAAGGAACGAAGCCTGTCCATATTATATCCTCTATTTCCACGTCATCACCAAGGAGGTATTCCTTATTATTATCTATGTCGATGATGCCTATGAGGTTTTCCTGGTTGTGCCCAAAATAGTAAAGGAACGAACTGTCTTGGCGGAACATATAGGCATTGTTCGGATAGTTTGCCGGTGCATTTGCGTTGCCGAATAGCACAATAACGCCGTTGCCGACCTTTTCTTTCAAGGTGTTGCGGCGGTTGATATAGGTTTGTTTGTCGAATAGCATAAGCTTTTATATGTATTGTTTGTGTGATTTTCGGGGATTCTAAAAGCCGAACAGAGAGCCTTCAACGTAGCGGTCGCGCTGTTCCAAGTCATCATCAACGTCATTCTCTGGGAGCTTTTGTTTCTCTTGAGGCTTCGTTTCCAGCTCTTCGGGCTTCGTTTCTGGTTCTTCTGACACAGTTTCAGTAACCTCCTCAGGCGTTGCTTCTGGCTCTTCGGGCGTTGTCTCAAGAGGTTCAACTGTGGTTTCTTCAGACATTTCTATCGCCGGAGTTGCTTGTTCTTTCGTTGTCTGCGCGTCCTCAAATGGCAGTTCTACCGGTATTTCTTCTGCAACTGGTTGCTCTGCAAAAGGATTTTCTTGTATCTGAACGGCAGCATCTTGAACCTCTTCAATAGGTTCGGCGACAGACTTTTCAGGTTCTTCATCCTCGTTCTCAAAGAAATTGAACGAAATGGAATGAGGCTCTTCCGGTTGGTTTTCTATAGGTTCTGCAACATTTTCTTCGACGGTTTCACTCTCGTCAGCAGATGGTTCGGCGAATGAAATGTCATCAAATGAAATCTTTGAAGGTTCGTCTGACGTTTCCTCAGCCTTTGCAGGTTCATCATTAACCGTTACAGGTTCATCTGCAATTGTTACAGGTTCATCGACTATCTTTACAGGTTCTTCAACAACATTTACAGATTCATCGGCAGCTTTTACAGGTTCTTCGGCAACCTTTACAGGTTCTTCGGCAACCTTTACAGGTTCAACTACTACCTTTACAGGTTCATCGACAACCTCGAAAGGCTTTTCGTCAACCTTAACAACCTCTTCAACTACCCTTACAGGATCCTCGATATCGTCTGTTTGTATGTCGGCAACAGGTTCTGCAGGCACATCAACAGGTTGCTCTTTTGGTTCATCGGCAACAGTTTCTTTAATCGTTTCTTCTTGTTTTATCACCGATGGGATTGGTTTCGGTTCCTCAACCTTAACAGTTTTAGGCTTTTCAGTCTTGACCATAACAGGTTGAGTACGCCATGAAGGCTGGCTTACTACAACAGGTTCTTCCTCCTCTTCATCTTTAATATAGTCTTCAACTTTAGGATAATCTTCCGTTTTTTCACTCGGCTTTTTCGAAAGTCCAAGCGATTCTGTTGACTTCTTTTGCGGCATCCAAGCCATGTCCTTCTTGGACTTTATGTCTGACAAAGCAGAATTCCAACGCTTGTCCTCGATAAATTTTACTACATATTTGCGTGCAGCACAGAACAACAAAACAGAATAATGACCTATTGCTATACAGAGTTTTACGGTATAGTATATAAATTTTGCAATACAGATCGCGATGAATTTCAAAACCAACTTGAGTATTTCCAAAAATCTTTCCATTTTCTAATGTTTAATATAAATTTTGTGCAAAGTTAGTGCAAATCGAAGACAATACAAAATAAAAGTCGAAGAATTTTGATTTTTATTGTTGAGATGCAGCCTAACTTCGACGCAGTCAATGTTAGTGCAAATCGAAGACAATACAAAATAAAAGTCGAAGAATTTTGTTTTTTATTGTTGAGATGCACTATTAATTATGGTAAGGCGAACCAAAGCATCAAAAACACAAACGAAACAAAAATAATACCATTAATATTTTGTCATTCCCAAAAAATTATATACCTTTGCAGCATTCTCTTGCAGAAGCTTGCGAATGGGTAGGCTAAAAACAAGGGAATGACATGATAAAAAAGGCGTTTACTGGCGCATGTTCTTGACAGATTGAAACTTCGCAACTTTCAGAGATAGTCAATGAATAAGGCAATGGTAGATAGCCGCGTAGTATATGTACCCTTTAAGCACAATCTTAAATCTTTTGGGGTCGCATGTATGGGCGTGGGCTTCTGCGTTGCTCGTTCAACTATCTCGGGCAATGCGAAGGCCTCAATCTGTAGGACGGGTAACAGAAAGACTCCCACGCATTTTGATTTATGTCCTACAGAAAAAACAAAGTTTCATTTTAACTGTTCCTTTGGGAGTGTGGAACAACAAAGAATTTATATGAAAAATAAAATTTTCCTGTTGGCATTTTGCTTTGTAGCAATGTCCTTGAGTGTTATTAGTTGTAGTAGTGGAAGTGACGATCCAGAACCGACATTGACTGTAGGGACTTCGTCTTTGTCATTTACTTCTGAGGGCGAAAGTCAGAGTTTTTCCATTTCGAGCAACACAAGTTGGACCATTACAGGCAATCAAAGTTGGCTTACTGTGAGCCCCGCATCAGGCACTGGTTCTCAAAGTGTAGTTGTTTATGCACAAAGTAACCAAACAACTTCTCCTCGTACTTGCATTTTGAACATTGTCACAAGCGACGGTTCGAAAAGGCAATCTGTTTCAATTGAACAACAAGCTGCAACGGCGACATTGCTTGTCAACGGATCAACAAGTGCTTCACTCAACTTTGGTTCTACAGCGAATGAATCACAGTCAGTCAATGTTACAGCCAACTTGCAATGGAATGTAACGAATATTCCCGATTGGATTCGCGTTTCACCAAGCAATGGTTCAGGTAATTCATCATTGTCAATTACAACAATTAGCGAGAACAACACTTCGTCAGTAAGGCAAGCAACTATTACAGTGCAGTCGTCAGGCGCAACGGCTAACATTGAAATATCGCAGGCAGCAGGTAAACCAGTATGCTATGTTGAACCTGCAAATATCACAGCACTTTACAACCAAGTTTGCTTCGAATTGAAAGCAACAGGTAAAGTAAATACATTTAAACTTGCATGGTTTGACGAGTCTGAATTAAGTTATTATACCGAAAAAGAAATAACAGATGCAATAGAGACTCTTGATGAAAACAAGTTTGCCGATGATTACATCTATTTCCCTAATGGACTTGATGCAAACACAAAATACTATATCTGCTCAATAGCATACGACGAGAAGGGCAATGCTGGAGAATTAAGAAAAGTATCGTTTAAAACTTTACCTTATATTTCATATAATGAAGACGCTTATGTCAGTTTATCAGAATTGTCTTATGGAGATTCTGGTTTTAAGTTCACAATGACAAAAGAAGCTTACTGTGACACATATCACATGATATGCGGCAATTTGCCTATAGAAGATAGTAATTTGCCAGGTAGCGTGTATGCTTTTGAAATAAACTATTACAAGAACAACAAAAAGAAGCATTGGCTTGCATCAAACTACGATCTTGAAATACAATTAAACTATCCGAATAGCCACACGTTCTATCATGACACAAATACAATACCATATTATCCAGTCATTGCAGTATATGGATGGGGAGTATTCAAAGACGGTTCAGTATCTTCAGATATTATTGGCGTAGCATGGGACACAAGTGAAAGTAACGCTAAGACAATAAATAGCCCACGACCTGAGCGCAAAAAAGCAAAAGCAGAAGCAAAAGTTCTAAGATTCATGGGCAAGGATATGATTGTACATGAGAAAAAAATAAAGTAATACATTATTATATGACAATAAGGTGCGTCACGATGCACCTTATTGTCGCTTTTTTGAAACTATGAATAGATATTTAGTTAAGCTAATACTACTAACCACAATAGTTTTCTTATTGCCGAAAACAAATTATGCCGTTACAGCATATCCAAACAAGATAGAAATTGTAACGACAAACGGTAAACCGAATTACATCTTTTTGAAAGGAGATGAAAATTTCAAGTATGCATTATCTACAGATGGATACAAACTACTCTGTGAATCATCGGTGTGGAAATATGCTGAAACCGATGAATACGGCAACCTTGTAACGTCCAAGTTTGAATATGTTGCCATAGAAGATGAAAGCAGCGAACTAAAACAATTCAAGGCAGAGCTAAGCAAGCAACCTATTCAACACAATACAAGTATTGCAAAAAGGAGTTTTGCACACAGTACCATTGCAAGAACAAAACAGCCACTTGTTGGCACAAAACATGCACTCGTCGTATTGATGCAGTATTCAGACCTTAAATACAAACATAGCAAAGAAGATTTTCAATCATTGTTCAATGACGTAGGATATTGCAAGAATAAAGCAAGCGGTAGCGTGAAAGACTACTATGAATTTGCTTCGTCAGGACAACTGGAGTATATCTCAGATATCTATGGTCCATATACGTCGAAATATCCAATGGAATACTATGGCAGGAATAGCAAGGCTGGTGGAAATGACGAGAACGCAATCGAACTTTGCATAGAGGCAATAAACAATCTGCCAAAAGACATTGACTATAGCAAATACGATAATGACAACGATGGGGTTGTAGATAACATACACATCATATTTGCTGGATATGGTGAGGAAGCTGGTGCATCATCAAATGCAATCTGGGCACATGAATATCCATATAAGTTGGTTATGAAATCATTTGTTGGATATAATTTTGCTGGTTATTCATGTTCTCCAGAACTAAGAGGCAACAATGGCAGTACAATAACTACGATTGGTGTAATTTGCCACGAACTTGGTCATGCACTTGGCGCAAGCGATTATTATGACACAAATTATGAAAAACAAGGAGGATATGATGGTACAGGAAAGTGGGATATTATGGCACAAGGCAGTTGGAATGACAATGGAAATACACCACCCAATTTCAATCCATATGTAAGGTCGATAGATTTTGGATGGACTGAACAAAGGACTATTGTTCAGGAGGACACTGTTATAATAGATTATAAAGAAAATAGCGTCTATCGGATAAACACAAATACGACCGGAGAATACTTCCTAATGGAAAATAGACAAAAGGACGGTTTTGATAAGTATTTACCAGGCAAAGGACTTGTAGTGTATCACATAAGTTCAAATATTAACGAGTTGGCATCAAGCAACACGATAAATGTTACTCATCCTCAAGGCTTGTATCCAGTATGTGCTTCGGGAGCTTCACCAAATCTTGGCAAATATGGCGACATAAATTCATCAGCCTGTCCTTTTCCTGGTACAAATGGCATAAGAAAGTTTGTTGGAATATCATGGAAAGGGGACAGCACATCTATAGCCATTCAACAAATTACAGAATTGGCCGACAAGAACATCCGCTTTGTTGCAACAGGACACAATGAAACTCGTGACAATGACGATGACGATAATAACAACGATACCATTTACATCTATGAAGAAAGCTTTGAAAATAAGACATTGGAAGAATTTAATGTAAAAAACAAATTCGGAAACAAAGATTGGATGATATACCCATGTTCATCAGTAATAGTGTATTCTGACATGATACCTGCCCCTAGCGACGGAAACAAATTATTGATGCTGTTTTCCGGAAAGGAAAAAACTATTAGTGAATCTGTATTCCAAAGTCCGACAATACAGGTAAATAAAGATGATGAATGTCTGCTTTCCCTTGACTTGATGACAATGAATATTGATAGCCAATTGCCGTTATTAAAAATTGAAGTTCTATATGGGGAAGATATCATTGCCTCAACATCAACAAATATTGCATATAACAAATGGAATACAATTTATCTTCCTTTTGTTCCGAATGGCAATAATGTTTATTTTAGGTTGACAGGTACACTGTTTAGTGGCGGCATATTTGTGGATAATTTGAAATTAAGGGGGCAAATAGTTGACAATAACTACATGAAGATATCAGGCGCACATGGTGTGATTCTCAAGCATAAGATAGAAATCGGGAAATCCTATGAGTATGTGTTAGACAATGACAAGGAAGGTAAAATCAAAACTGTACTGTTCAATGGAAAAGACGTTACAAATGATGTAAGAGAGGGAATGTATACTACTCCAGAGATAACAGGCGACAGCGAAATTGTTGTATTATACGACAATCAGCCTTTGGGCGATGCAAACAATGACGGTGTAGTTGATGTTTGCGACATTACCGCGACTGCAAGTATCATCCTTTATAATAAGGTTAAAGAAGAAAATGAAATAGAGGAATAATCGTTGTTACGACTTTGTTTTATTTTATGATTAAATTGAAGAGCAATAGCATTTTTTCGAAAAAAAGTTTGGCAGTTAGGACAAAAAGCATTAACTTTGCAGCCGCTTAAGCAAAAATAGGTAAAGTAAAGACGTTATAACGCATTTAATGAAGAAAGACGAGTTAAAGAATCAGTATCGCATAAATGAGCAGATACGAGTACCAGAGGTTCGCTTGGTAAGTGATGGTGGTGCAGAGGTGATGTCTGTACGTGCAGCCCTTGACTTGGCCCGCCAGGAAGGCGTTGACCTTGTTGAGATATCACCGAATGCAAAACCTCCTGTATGTCGTCTGATTGACTATTCCAAGTTCCTTTACCAGCAGAAAAAGCGCCAGAAAGAGATGAAGGCGAAGCAGGTAAAGATAGAGGTCAAGGAAATACGTTTCGGACCTCAAACCGATGACCACGACTATAACTTTAAATTGAAACATGCCATTGAGTTCCTGAAAGCAGGAAACAAAGTAAGGGCATACGTTTTTTTCCGTGGGCGTTCCATATTATTTAAGGAACAAGGTGAAGTGCTATTGCTACGCTTTGCCAATGATTTGGAAGAATATGCAAAAGTAGAATCAATGCCGTCGCTCGAAGGAAAGAAGATGTTCCTCTACCTTTCACCAAAGAAAGCCGGTCAGGCAAAGAAGAGCCAACAGGCAATAGACAAGGAAAAGGCAGAGACAAAGCGTAAAGAGGAAGAAAAAGCAAAGCAAGAGGAGAAGGCTATGCAGAACTCCGTATTCGCAAATGCGAAGATTTCAGCCGAGGACCTTGCAAAATTGAAGACAGAAGAATAGAATATTAAGGTGTGGCGCGCCAAGGTATATGCGTTGCCGCACGAAGTATAACAAATTAAATAATTAAAAACAATGCCAAAAGTAAAGACAAACTCAGCAGCGAAGAAAAGATTTCGCTTCACTGGCACTGGTAAGATCAAAAGACGCCATGCCTACCACAGTCACATTCTGACTAAGAAAACTAAGAAGCAAAAACGTAATTTGGACCACACAGCAATTGTTGATCCATCAAACGTTAGGCAAGTACGTGACTTGCTCAACTTGCGTTAATTAACTAAATGTTGAACAATTTAAACAGTAAAGAATTATGCCAAGATCAGTAAATCACGTTGCTTCAAGAGCAAAAAGAAAGAGAATATTAAAGCTTACTCGTGGTTATTTCGGAGCAAGAAAGAACGTTTGGACCGTTGCCAAGAACACTTGGGAGAAAGGTTTAACTTACGCATTCCGCGACAGAAAGAACAAGAAACGCAACTTCCGCGCATTGTGGATTCAGCGTATCAACGCTGCTGCACGTGCAGAAGGCATGAGCTATTCAGTTCTTATGGGTAATTTGAAGAAGGCTGGTATCGAGATTAACCGTAAGGTGCTCGCAGACCTCGCAATTAACAACCCTGAAGCTTTCAAGGCTATAGTAAGCAAGGTAAAATAAATTTTTATTACTTATCTCAAACAAATTTAGAGGCAGATGTCAATAGTGCATCTGCCTCTTTCATTATATATATATGCGACTGTGCGGTTGTACGGTTATAAGGTTTTACGGTTAGGCGGTTTTACGGTTTTGAGGTTGTGGGGTTTTGGCGTTTCTTTTTTTCCTTCCAATACTTTGATTCTACAAACTTAACACCAAAATACAACTCTCCTCCCCAATAGACATGGTCGGTCTTCAGCGGCGAGTTGCCATTATGATAACGGAAATAGTTTACACTGCCACGCCCACCAGCAAGGAAACGGTCGTTGTTCCAACCTAATGACAAACGCCAAACTGTATTGAAGTCGAGCATCGTTTCTGAGTATTCCTTCCTGTCAGGGACTGGATATCTTTTGTTGGGATCCAATTCACTCGCATTCGTATCTACGATATAATCCACAAATTTGAAATTGTCTCCCGTCATGTGCTTTATACCAAGACCAACAGTTCCAGAGACTCCTACAATAAAATTGCGCGAAGGAACCCAGTTGTATGCGTATCCTCCCCAGAAAGTATAGTCGCTATAATTCAATCTGGTAAACAAATTTGACGACTTAACTGCCTTTTCTTCATCAAACAAAGGCTTATTTCCTAACATTTCATTAACCCTCGAAATACTTATGGCTGAAAGCACAAACACGTGGAAATCATTCTCTATACGATGACTTGTGTAGCCAAAACCTGCAAGAGGAGTACCTACTGATATCTTCTGTCGTGCGCCTTTCGACCATGCTGCCGGATATGAAAAACGCTTATGATTGAACACATAATAGCCGTTAGCACCTATTGTCGTACTTCTGACAAGGCTTCCTGAAATGTCTCCGTCATTCAAAAAGTCAGTAAAAAAATCAGATATTCTGTAATTCGGCGCATTATATTCAGGGTCCGTTTTAAGATAAAAAGGGTTATGACCAATCACTTCGTCATACGGTAGTGTAAGGTTTCTTATGCTATAATCACCTCCTGTCCTACGATATACAAGGTCGATATTGAACATCTGCGAGAATGCGCTCACTCCCCATTCTTCTTTCTTCCGGTCAGGATCGGTGATTTTATAACTGAAATCATAACTTATTCCAGCCGAAAGAAACCTCCAACTAATGTTCGGACCGACCTTATGAGTTACCTGACTTTTCATTTCAACCTTCATGCCATCATCGGTCTCAATGTCCATAAACTCCTGCGAAGTCTTGTAACGTGCCCGAACAGTCCAGTCATAATGCGACTTTTCAACGTATGACGAATCCACTTCAGTCATATTTTTCACCGCCCATTTTACGATAGGCCACGACAATATATCGGCATTAGCCACTGGTGAAATCAGCAACAAACAAAAGAAAAAAATGAGCAATCGTCTATTCATATATATAATGTTATTGGTTGTGGGTTGTCGGTTGATAACCTAAAACCTTTTATATTATTATCTTCTTAAATTGAAAAAATGGTCAACAGGTCCGTGCCCATTGCCTATCTTATACTTCGCACCCGACGTTAAAGCCTTTGAGATATAATCTTTTGCAGCCTTTGCAGCATCGTTGAGATCATATCCTTGCGCTATATATGACGCAAAAGCTGACGATAAAGTGCAACCAGTTCCGTGGGTATTATTCGTATAGACACGACGTGATTTCAGTTCTATCATCTCGTCGGTTTCGGCATTATAGAACACATCAACAACGTTATCGTCCTCTAAATGTCCTGCCTTCATCAGTACGGAAATCTTCCCATCACACGATAACTTACGTGCAATTCGAGGGAAATCACATTGACTTACAATCTTCTCACCTGCCAAAACCTCCGCTTCAGGTATGTTTGGCGTAATGACTCGTGCCATAGGAATAAGTAAAGTCTTCAATGTTTCAATCGCAGATTGCTCTATCAACCTGTGTCCTGACGTGGAAACCATAACAGGATCAAGCACTATGTTGATGCTTCTGCCTTTCAATGTTGTGCTTATTGCCTCGATGACTTCAGCGGAATGAAGCATTCCAATCTTTATTGCATCAGCCCCAATGTCGCTTAAGACACACTCTATCTGACCGACTACAATGTCTGTCGGCACGGGAAAAACCTGCTGAACTCCCATTGTGTTCTGCACTGTTACAGCCGTAATAGCACTTGCGGCATAGCTTCCCGTAGCACTGATTGCCTTTATGTCGGCTTGAATTCCTGCGCCGCCGCCGCTGTCACTGCCCGCTATAGTCAGCACTTTTGGCATATTTCGCTTCCCATTCCCTTGGCATTCACTCAGTCTCATGCTCGCTTCCTTTGGGTTTTTCGCCCCCATGATTGCCGAGACAACGGCTATTCCGTCGGTTCCTGTCGCCATCACTTCTGCCACGGTTGAGAGGTTCATTCCGCCAATGGCAACGGTTGGATGCACTGACATCTCCACTGCCTTTGCCAATCCTTTCAAGCCAAAAGGCGTTGCAGTATCGGTCTTTGTCGGCGTAGCAAACACTGGCGACACTCCGATATAGTCAACATCCAGTCGGTTTGCTTCGGTTATATCGTCGAAACTCTCAACTGAAAGTCCTATTATCTTGTCTTTGCCCATCATCTGCCGAGCCTTTTCGTATGGCATATCGCTCTGTCCGATATGCACTCCATCAGCATCAACAGCCACTGCAACCTCAACATTATCATTTATTATCAACGGAACATTTGTCCCGCACAAAGCCTTTTTCAATCTCTTGGCAACGGCAATGAAGTCGTGCGGCGACAGGTGTTTTTCGCGAAGTTGAACCATCGTAACGCCACCTTCGACCGCTTTCATCACCACATCCACCATGTCTCTGCCATTGAGAAGACTGCTGTCAGTTACCAAATACAGGCGTAAATCGTTTCTATTCATCGCACTTCATCTTATAAATGTTATCTATGAATATCTCTTTGAAACTCCCCGTACCATTGCAAATCTCGGCTGCTTTCTCCCCTGCCCTGCCCATCAACAGCATTGTTTTGCATGCTGCGTCGAACGCATTGAAGCCTTTCGCCATATAAGCTGCACTTATTGCTGTCGATACACAACCCATTGCAGTTACCTCGGTCATCATCGGACTGCCCAAAGTTATCCTTTCGCATCGGCTGCCATCGGTTATCAAATCAGTTGCTCCGCTCGTAATGACTACGCATCCCAAGCGTTTTGCAAGTTCTGTTTCGCTGCCTTCAACGCCGTAAATTGTGCGTATGGCATCTATCTCATGTTTGTTTCCGCGGATTATGTCGGGGGCACAAATGCCTATGAGTTCCTTGCAGACCTCGGTTCTTTGTTTCGTCAATCCCACTGCCACAGGGTCAAGAGCCCACGGTTTTCTGCATTCTCGTGCTGTCGATACAGCAATCTTCATTGCCTCAATCTGCTGATTGTCTAAGCAACCTATGTTTACGAGCAGTGCATCACACTTGCCCACAAGTTCCTCCATCTCGTCAGGGAACGCCGACATTATCGGCGTAACGCCCACGGCAAGCAATGAATTTGCAGTAAAATTCATCGCAACATAATTCGTAATACAGTGTACTAAATGTTTCATACAAATTTTCCTTTTCTCCGCCAGCATTGTCTGGTTCAAGTTCGAGGGTTTAATCTCAGCCTAACCTTATTAAGCACCCCTAAATTTATTTATTCAAGTTTCTCAAGTTAAAAGAATTCATCTTTGCGCATATCTATTATAACAACAATGACCAACAATGTATCGGTTTTGCTGCATATAGTCTTTGCCCATATCTTTTTCTTGCAA
>JAKSIZ010000037.1 GCA_024398515.1 Bacteroidaceae bacterium
AAGGCACAGCAGATGCAACTGCCTGACTCACGCAAAGTGGGCGCAAAAATCACTAACGTTAAACTGCCTGACGTGAACGGAAAGACACGCAACCTGACCTCATACGTCGGTAAAGGCAAGGTTGTCCTCATTGATTTCTGGGCAACTTGGTGCCGTCCGTGCTGCATGGAGATGCCTAATGTAAAGGCTGCCTACGACAAGTATAAGAAGAAAGGATTCAATGTCGTCGGCATTTCGTTCGATACTAACGCCAAGGCCTGGAAGGATTATATCAAGACTCAGGGCTTGGGATGGACTCACCTCTCCGACCTCAAGGGATGGAAATGCGCTGCACAGAAGACCTACGAAGTGATGTCGATACCAAGTTCGATACTCGTCGATGGCAAAGGCAAGATTATTGCCAACGACTTGCGAGGCGAACTTCTGACGGAAAAGCTCAAGGAAATATATGGTTATTAACATTCTGCTCATCATCCTCGGCATTGCAATGGTGCTGTTTGGTGCCGACAGACTCACCGAAGGCGCCAGTGAACTTGCCCGACGTATGCGAATGAGCGAGATGGTGATAGGCCTCACGGTGGTCGCTTTCGGCACTTCGATGCCCGAATTTGTCATTAGTCTTAACTCTGCACTAAAGGGCAGCACGGACCTGGCAGTGGGCAATGTTGTCGGCAGCAACATATTCAACACGCTGCTGATCGTAGGTGTTGCAGCCATGGTTACGCCTATTACTATTAAGAAAGAGACGGTGAAACGCGACTGTCCGTTCGGACTTTTTGCTTCTGTCGTGCTATTGATTCTCTGCATCGACCGCCTCTCGCCTGTAATCAGGGGCAATCACATCAGCCGCATCGACGGCATAAGTCTGCTGGTAATGTTTGCCGCATTCATGTATCTGACGTTGAAAGATGCAAAAAATGCCGATTCCATCGACACATCTTCACAGCAGAAACCAACATCCTTGCGGCTTTCGATAGTCTATTTCCTCAGTGGTCTTGGGCTTCTGATATGGGGTTCGGACATCTTTGTCGATGCTGCCGTTGGCGTAGCAAAGGCTTTGAACGTCAGCGAAAGTGTCATAGGACTCACCATCGTGGCGTTTGGAACGTCGCTGCCTGAGCTTGCAACCTCGGTTGTTGCAGCGAAAAAAGGTAAGTCGGAGATGGCTATCGGCAATGTTGTCGGCAGCAATGTATTCAATATTCTATGGATTCTCGGGTGTACGGCGGTCGTTTGTCCGCTTACAATCCACGGCATAAACATCATCGACCTTGCGATGATGATAGTCAGCATGACAATGTTCTGGCTCTTCTCCTACACTCGTTACAAGATAGAACGATGGGAAGGACTCATGCTGACGCTCGTTTTCGTAGCCTACATCGCCTTCCTCATTGCCAACGCATAAACGTTATCTTCGGAATTATTCGAGTTCCCGAATTCTCGAAATCTCGAATAAAATGGCGTCTGAGCAGCTATTGCCCCATGAACCCTAACACTGCATAATACAGCACAGCATATATTGCAGTCATGAAAGCCAGCGTCAACGGAATGGTGACTATCGGCACAAGTATGCTCAGGAAACCCACCTTCATGCGGCTGATGTTGATATGTTTCAGCATTACTCGCATCAACCAAATGGTCAATGCTACGGGCACAAGCAGCGCAGCGTAGAGTATGTTCTTGGTCGTTGAAGGGAACGACGTGTATTCATTAATCAGATAGATGCCCAAGATGAAGAATGTAGGCAGGCAAACGAACATCTCGAAGAACGTCACCATGCCGATAACATTCTTTGAATCCTCATGCTTGCGCCATTTCGTCAGGTACTTGCCGGCATCGGCATAGCCGCGCTTCTTGGCTATCTCGCAGTATTTGAACGTCTCGCCCAAGCTTTGTTTCACGCCAAGGCCATTGTAATAATACGCCGCCACGGCAAATGTTGCCACGGCATTTCCACCATCGGCAAGCCTCTTTGCCTCGTCGAAAGGACACAGGTCGTACGCCTCCTGGAATTTCTCCTCACGCAACAGTTGTTGCAGTTCCTCGATATTTGTCATATTCTTCTCGTTTGTAGGTTTTCGTTTCTTATCGTCGTGCAAAGTTAATGCAAGTTTATTGAAATACAAAATAATGGCATAGTTTTTTTCAATGTTGCACATCATTTTTGCAGAGTAGCATTCAGTTCTTCGCGTGACTAACAGATGACTTTCACGGAACGAACGTAATACTTGAAAGTCATCGACGCTTGCGTCGGTTCTACCAAGCGCAGCGACTAAAAAAAAACTGCTACAGTTTTCAAGTCAAAACTGCTACAGTTTTCGATCGAAAACTGTAGCAGTTTTTCCCAAAGTATAAGGCTCGTCCTTTGAAAGCATAGCACTCATCCATAAAAACGCTTACCCTGAAAGCAATCCGAAATAGCATAGATTTTTTGCAACACTTACTTTAGCGCTTTCATCGACTTTAGGGATTTTCCGACACCGAATAGGGAAAATTATTTGGAGTATTGAAAAAGTTTTAATACTTTTGCATCGTGAAATTATAAAAAACGAACAAAGATGAAACAGATTTATTCTTCAATCAAGGCAACAAGAACAGTGATGATATTGGCGTTCTGCACATCAATACTCCTCACATCGTGCTCATCATACGTGGCAAGCGGCGCAATGACAGGCGGCGCAATAGGCTCTGCAATAGGCAGCATAACAGGCGGATACCGCGGTCACGGATGGGGAACACTCATAGGCATGGCTGCCGGCGCAGCAGTCGGAGCATCAATTGAAGCCGCTGAAACTGCCCGTGCCGAGAAAGCAGCACAGGACAATTACATAAAACATAAGGAAGCATACACGCGCGACTACTACCGCCGCAACGGCATTTCAGGCAACCGCTCGAACAACTCAAGCCTCTATCCGCCAACATCGCAAGAGGAACCTGCCGACACATCAAAGTATGTTGACCCCACCAACAGTGGCGACGACCGCATAGAAATGAAATAATATATTATTAGTTATGAAAAAGATTTATGGTTTTATGATGTTGCTCTTTGCGGCAACAATGAGTCTCGGACTCACTTCTTGTAACAGTAATGACGATGACAATCAAATGAATGTAACCGTATCTGACCTAATGGATGCAGACAGCGAGTACAAGTTTTATGTCTTGGTAACACAAGGTCCGAAAGAAGTTAAGTGGTGGAACATCTACAAACACAATGAAGATGGCACCGTTAATTCCTATAGTCAACGATACGAATGCTCGTCAGATGCAGTAGCGTTAGAGCAGTTGTCATCGATAGAACGTACAGAGGATATGCTTGAAGTAAGAAGGAATGGCAATATCATATACGTGTCTTTCGACTCTAAAAACTATGAAGGACTGACGCTTAAAGACATAACCTTAGTGTATGATATGACAAAGGCCCAGATATATAAGTATTATGGACAGGAATAATAAAGGATAAAACTTAATACTAAAACTTACTACTATGAAGAAAATTCTTATCATTATGACAGCTGTTTTGACTCTTATGTCGTGCGAAAGAAACAATCCATTCCTCACAGAATGGGACACTCCTTATGGCATTCCGCCTTTTGACGAAATAACAAATGAGGACTTTTTGCCTGCTATTTGGGTTGGTATTGATGAACAAGAACTCCAAATTGACTCCATCACATCGAATCCCGACGCCCCAACATTCGAGAACACTATAGTTCCTTTTGAACTCTCGGGCGGTATTCTTTCAAAGGTAACGGGCGTTATGTACAACATTTCCGAGACTGATCGCAGTGACGAACTGGACTCTATCGTGGAGCAAGCAATACCTATACTGACCGAACACGAGAATAATATCTCGTTCAACAAGAAACTCTACGACCGTGTTGCAGCCATTTACAATGCTGACCAGAGTGCTTTGACACGCGAACAGCAGATGGTGTTGAAGAAGATTTACGACAATTTCATCCACAATGGCGTCAATCTTCCTGCCGACAAACAAGAGAAATTGCGCAAGATTAACACCGACATCGCTGCCAAGACACAGAAGATTGGCAACAACATACTTGCCGAAAGTAATGCTTTCAAGGATAAGTTTGGCATCAGTGTATCTGAGTATCCTAATGCCATGACCACTACTGAAGACCGTGCAAAGCGTGAAGAGATGTTCAAGGCTTATACCATGCGAGGACATAACGGCAACGAAAACGACAACCGCCAATTGGTTCTCGACGTGATGAAACTGCGAATAGAGAAGGCTCAGATCATGGGTTACAACAGTCCTGCGGAGTATATTCTTGAGGACAAGATGGCGCATAACCCACAGACGGTCGATGCTTTCCTCTCTGACATCATGAAGGCAGCAACCGCACGTGCAAGGCAAGAGGTGAAGGACATGCAGGTAATAATGGACCAGGACGTCATTGATGGCAAGCTCGAGATAGGCTCTACCATTCAACCATGGGACTGGTGGTACTATGCCGAGAAGGTTCGTAAGCAGAAATACGACCTCGATGAAGACCTCATAAAGCCTTATTTCAAGCTTGAAAACGTGGTCAATGGTATCTTCACGGCAGCCAAGGAACTCTATGGAGTGAACATGGAAAAGCTCAACAGCGTGCCTTCATACAACCCTGATGCTGTAACTACATATAAGGTGACAGCCGACGACGGTTCGCTTCTCGGCATCTTTACTACCGACTATCTGCCGCGTGCATCTAAGCGCGGAGGCGCATGGATGAACAATATCCGCGAACAGTACGTCGATGCAAAGGGTACTATGGTGCGCCCAATCATTGTTAATGTAGGCAACCTCGAAGAGTATCTCAACATCGATGAAGTGCAGACAGTGTTCCACGAGTTCGGTCATGCACTCCACGGACTGCTGACACAGTGCAATTATCGTTCGGTCAGCGGCACAAACGTGACGCGTGACTTCGTAGAGATGTTCTCGCAGTTCAACGAGAACTGGGCTTTCCAGCCTGAGTTGCTTGCCAAGTATGCACTCCATAAAGATACGAAGGAAGTCATTCCAGCATCACTCGTAGAGAAGATAATCAATTCGCTGAAGTTCAACCAAGGTTTCATGACAGCCGAACTTTGCGCAGCATCAATCCTCGACATGAAGTGGCATGAACTCACAAGTATTGAGGGAATAGACATCGACGAGTTCGAACAAAAGGTATGCAACGAGATGGGACTTATCTCCGAGATAGTGCCACGCTACCGCACGACCTACTTTAACCATATCTTCAGCAGCGGTTACAGTGCCGGATACTATGGCTACCTGTGGACTGAGGTGCTCGACAAGGACGCATTCTCCATATTCAAGGCATCGGGCAACGTATGGAACAAGGAACTTGCAGCCAAGTTCAAGCGTACGTTCCTTGAGCGTGGTGGCAGCGAAGAACCAATGAAACTGTTTGAGGAATTCGCTGGTCGCACACCAGACAACAAAGCCTTCCTCGAAGGAAGAGGACTAATCTAATTTGAGGATTTGAGGTTATAAGGTTATGAGGCTTGAGCGTCCACCTTATAACCTTAAAACCTTATGACCTTACCTTACTATGACAGAGAAAGAGCATTTCGTTGCAATGGATTACATGCGCTACATTATGGCACTGGGTGTGGTAATTGCGCATTATAATCTTATTATGGGCAGCAACTTTTGTTAGCCTGTAAGTAGTGGTACAGCGGTTAGTCTCTTTTTCGGATTGAGTGGATTTCTTGTATTTGCCACGTATAAGCGACGCAACACAATAAAAGCCTATCTGCTCAGCCGTGCAAAACGAATAATACCGACTTACACCATCATCGTGTTACTCTCGGCTATATTATTGTCGTTTGTTTCGACGTTGAGCTTTACGGAGTATTTTGGCAGTTGCGAGTTCTGGAAATACATTGGCGCAAACATCTGTTTTATGAATTTCCTACAGCCTACCCTACCTGGCGTGTTTACCGATAGTGTTGAGCCTGCAGTCAATGGGTCGCTGTGGACGCTAAAAGTGGAATGGGCTCTATACTTCAGTATTCCGTTGTTCGACTGGATAATGAGGCGATTCAAGCTATCAGCAGTAAAACTGATTGCTTCGATTTTTGTGCTGTCGGTAATCTACAAGGCCTTCATGGAATACATGTTCAGTACAACGGGCAATCAGATTTATCACATTATGTCGTATCAGTTCATGGGACAACTGACGTTCTTCTATTCTGGAGTTCTTATTTATCTCAAGCGCGACTATTGCAACCAGCACAAACTTTTACTGTTTATTGCATCAGCTATCACATGCCTCGCGTGTATGATTATAACGGATAATTGTAATCATTGGACGGTTGGCATACTCTTCGATTTACTCTTCCCACTCGCCATCGTCACTTTTATATTAATGATATGTAGCACTGATTGGCATACTATTCACCTGCCACGTATTCCAAATTTGTCGTACGAACTATACCTCATTCACTTCCCTATAGTTCAGGTTGTAGCACAAGAGGTCCACGTTGAGTCCAACATGCGGTTTGTTGTCTTCATCGCAGAACTCTTGGTCATGTTGATTGCCTCGCAATTACTGTCAAAAGCAACAAGATCTCTTTTTCACAATGTTCGTGCGTCAACAAACAAACAAACAAATAAATAAACAAATAAATGCTTAAAACTCGACAATATGAAACGAATTATTGCTTTTACCCTGCTCGTTGCTTTGCCTATGCTTGGCATGAATGCACAGAAATGGGAAGGATTGGCTGAAACGCCACAAATGGGATGGAACAGTTGGAACAAGTTTGCCGGAAACATCAACGAACAGATGATTCGCGACATGGCAGATGCTATGGTAAAGGAGGGATTGCTTGATGCGGGCTACATTTATCTTAACATGGACGACTGCTGGCACGGGCAGCGCGATGCCGACGGATTTATACAGCCTGACGCAAAACGTTTCCCTTCTGGTATAAAGGCGCTTGCCGACTATGTCCACTCTAAAGGATTGAAGTTCGGGCTTTATTCCGATGCCGGTCGCAAGACGTGCGCCGGAATGCCTGGAAGCTTTGGCCACGAATATCAAGACGCAATACAATACGCACGTTGGGGAATTGATTACCTGAAATATGACTGGTGCAACAACGAGGACATCAATCCTATTGGCGCATACGGACTCATGCGCGATGCTCTACGTGCCGCCGGACGTCCAATATTCTTCAGCATGTGCGAATGGGGCAGCAACAAACCTTGGACATGGGCAACTGAAGTTGGCCACTCATGGCGCTCGACAGGCGACATCTGTGCTGTGTTCGACAAGAAGCCCGAACGCTCATGGGAGAACTCAATCATGACCATCCTCGACCAGAATGCTCCGCTGCGCAAATATGCAGGTCCAGGACATTGGAATGACCCCGACATGCTCGAAGTCGGCAACGGAATGAGCGTGAACGAAGACCGCGCACATTTCACGCTGTGGTGCATGATGGCGGCTCCGCTGATTCTTGGCAACGACATCTGCAACATGAGCAACGACACCCGCGCCATCATTCTCAACCGTCAAGTCATTGCAATCGATCAGGACAAGCTCGGTGTGCAAGGATTAAGGCTGAAATCAGAGAACGGCATCGAGTATTGGTTCAAACCGCTCGTCAATGGTGAGTGGGCTTTCTGCCTGTTGAACCGTTCGCTCGAACCGCAGACAGTTACAATCGACTGGCAACAACTCTGCTTCACCGACGAGGAAGTTTCGAAACTCTCGACCGACTTCGACAAGAAAGTATATACCATCACCGACCTTTGGGCAGCGAATACAAAGCAGGCAAAGGCGGGCACAACGGCAAAAACGAAGAAAGTCAACGTGCCGAGTCATGATGTTGTACTCTATCGTCTGACTCCGAAGAAATAAGCCCTTCGCGAAAGTTGTACGACTTTCAAACAAAAGTTGTACGACTTTCAGTTGAAAGTTGTACAACTTTTTTTCGAGTTAAGCGTTCGTTCCGCAAAAGACTATTTGTCGTCCACGGAAAGTATAATGTTTGCCACGCATGTGATGTCGGCAACATCTATTGTTCCGTCAGCGTTGGCGTCGGCATTTTTGGCGTTGCACTTCACTCCGTCCAAGCCGAGTATTATGGCTGCGATGGTTGTAATGTCAGCCACGTCAATCGTACCGTCGGCATTGGCATCACCGCGAAGCCATGCCTTCCTGTTGGTCACAGGACGGATGGAGAAGCCTTTGCTTCGTTCGCCGTTGTACATACCTCCACCATATAATATTGAGAATTCGTATGCGTGTGAGAAGTACGGATAGGCTTCGTAGCTATTGTTGCGATTAGTCCAATAGTAACCCCTGGTGCCGACAGATTCGGTTTTCTTGTCAGTTTTATAGCCTGCTGCCGGAAGGAAGATGTGGGTGTCGTCGAGTGTGTATTCCTTGCCCGACCTCGGTTTGTTAAACTGCCCTGCATCGCTCTTGTCTTTGAGCTTGTAGAAGATAGTGCCCTTCACTTCTGTATTGTTGTAATTATTGGTCCAGCAATAGTATGTATTTGCTATGAGTTCATTGAAATCGTCGATGTCGCCATCCGTTATTTGAGGCGCATGACCTACACCATTTGTTTCGAGATATGCTGCATCGTCCATTGGTTCAAGCTCCTTTTTGCCGTCAGGAGTATCCGTACCTGTCGCTTCTGCATCCCAAGCCTCCTTTGTGCTTGTAGGAATATACTTGCTCCAAAGCGAACGGTTGCCATCAGGCTTTGTGCAATATGGTGCATTGGCGTATGTCGCTCCGTCTTCGCCTACTGGCTGTGTAGCCGCCCATTGGTAGTAGTTGCCGAACTCCTCAGGCTTAGATGCACCGAGGTTGCACTCTGCCCAGAGCACTCCACTTGGGAGGTCGAGGTCAACATATCCCTCAATGCCGCCGGTTGAGACCTTGAAGTCCTGAACGGAACTGCGGAATTCCATGCCGTTGGAAACGAAGTATGCCACATAGTAATATCGTCTGTCGAGTTCTACTCCGTTGAGTTCATACGTGAAAGTATTGTAGCCATCAGCCTTCTTTGCCTTTGAATTTGATGCCGTTGCAACGACTCTCGTGCCATTTTGAACAAGGTCGTCTCTCGTGCTTTCGCTTTGCGAGTAATAGAAACCAGCCTCGGTTACATTAGTATTTCCAGACACATAATAGCCACAAAGTTTTATTCCATTGCCACTCACTTCCTGTGGTATGTTTGCCGGTGTGGTCGAAACGCTCGGGGTATTGAAGCGTGCAGATACTGGACGAATGGTAAAACCGCAATAACGATATGACACGCAAGAAGAGAATTGCCATGTATATCCTGCAAGGGAATTGAGCGAAAAGGCATAGTAATTGGTATTCGTACGGTAAGAATCAGTGCTGAGTTTCGATGTCCAATAGCACAATGCTCCGTCGTCAGGCGTAGGATGAGAGTTTCTCTCCTTGAAACTTGCACCTGGCAGGAATATACTCTTGCCATTAGGACCAACGACATTATAGCCGCTTACACCATTGATTGTAGCGACTTCAAACTTACAATAATCCTTTAACTCCTGCATCTCATCGTCGGTTGGCATGCGCCAGTCGTCGCCCCAATTCACGTGTGCAGCATCGTGTTCAGGGTAGAGGAAACACTTGTTATCGACCTTTCCGTCATTCTCGGACGTACAGTATTCGCTCATCATATAGTAACCGTACGATTTGTAAGTCAAGAGATAGTTTGTGTTGTCGTAATACTCCTTAGGACTTGTCTCGCCCCAAGCATAGTATTCACCGAACTCTTCAGGAGAGTTGGCGCCAAGATTACACGTAGCCCACTTGGTGCCGGAAGGCAATCCAAGGTCCACCCATTCACGAACATCGGCTTTCGTCTGAATGGAAACAGCCATCAATGTAAAAAGAAAAATGGAAAAAACTAAATACTTTTTCATAATAGTAATAATAAATTTGTAGTTACAAAGTAAGTCATTTTTTGTGAATTAGCATACACAAATGCTTTTGCGTTTAGTTTTTTTTAACAATTAAAACCAAAAACATTTAGCTCATGTTTGGCAGACAGAAGGTTTTTTATTACCTTTGCATTCGGTTATTTACAATTAGTATAAACATAATAATTATTCACTTAAAACGATGAAAGAACTTAAAGGAACAAAGACTGAGAAGAACCTGATGGAGGCTTTTGCTGGTGAAAGTCAGGCAAGAAACAAGTACACTTACTTCGCATCAAAGGCAAAGAAGGAAGGTTTTGTACAGATTGGCAAAATCTTTGAAGAGACTGCAAACAACGAAAAGGAACATGCAAAGATTTGGTACAAGTTGCTCAACAATGGAGTTGCCGACACTGCAACAAACCTTTTGGCTGCTGCTGAGGGCGAAAACTTCGAATGGACAGATATGTACGACCGCATGGCACGCGAGGCTGACGAAGAAGGATTCGTTGAAATCGCTGCAAAGTTCCGCATGGTAGGCCAGATTGAAAAGGAGCATGAGGCTCGTTATCGCAAGCTTTTGGCAAACGTAAAGGATGGAATCGTGTTCAGTCGCGACGGTGAGAAGGTATGGCAATGCTCTAACTGCGGCCATATCATCGTTGGTAAGCAGGCACCAGAAGAATGCCCAGTATGCAATCATCCGCAGGCTTACTTTGAGATAAAGGCTGAAAATTTCTAAAAAGGTTTTAGGTTTATGGCTGATGGTTGCAGGTTAGTGTCACTACCATAACCCACAACCATCAACCATAAACCCTCAATCCTCAACCTAAGCCCAAATGACAACAAACGAAATACAAGACGAGATTATCGAGGAGTTCAGTGAACTCGACGACTGGATGGACCGTTATCAGCTGCTCATTGACCTTGGCAACGAGCAGGAGCAACTTGACGAGAGCTGTAAGACAGAGCAAAACCTCATTGACGGATGCCAGAGTCGAGTGTGGTTAGACTGCAAGAAGTCTGACGACGGCACGTTGCATTTCGCTGCTGAAAGCGATGCACTCATAGTGAAAGGCATCATTTCGCTGCTTATCCGTGTGCTCAACGACAAGACTCCAGACGAAATTCTCGGCACAGACTTGTATTTCATTGACCGCATAGGACTGAAGGAACATCTCAGCCCAACCCGTAGCAACGGCCTACTTGCCATGATAAAACAAATGCGCATCTACGCCATTGCGTTCAAAACTTCCAAATAACTTGAAAATCTAAATCGGTCTGATAGGACTTGTCTATCAGTTGGTAACTGCTGCCGATAGTGCTGCGGTCGAAATATTTTGTATGGGCAGCACGGGCAGAAAGCTGCAACTTATCCTTTATATAATATTGAATATATAGCGATAGGTGCATTCCTTCGCCATAATATGACGGAAAGGCAAACATATAGTTCACGTTCTTTTCGTAAGCATAGAGTCGTGCGTCGTAGTCAGAAGCGTTGAAATATCCTGCCGAGAGGTTTAGTTTCAGATGCTTCATGTTGTTGTAGTTCATGCTTTGAGTGATCATGTAACCTTGTTCCTGCTCATCAAACGTTACGAGCGAACCGTCTATTTGCGTTTTCAGAGTCAACGGATTGCCCAAAAGATAGTCAAGCGACAGTTTCAGTTTGTGCTGTGTATTGTTGGCTAGAGCATCTGCCTGCTTTAAGTCTTTCTCACGAATTTTCATACGATAACGTCCGATGAATCGCAAACTGTTGGTCGAATAGGTTGCCTGGACAAGGTTGTCGCAGCCATACGACGACTCTGAAATCTGATATTTTGCCCAAGGGAAATAGAACCAATCCGTATAAGCCAGCAATGTCCAGTGGTCAGCCGCCATCCATTCTGCGCCCAGATACACCCCACTCTCGTTTTGAATGCTCCCACCTTCGGAGAAACTATTGGCATAAAGTGAGTTGTACTTATATGAATAGAAGCGTTGCAGTGCCATCACCTTCAGTTTATAAGACGGTGAATAAGTCAAACGGTTGATTGTCGCAACGGCATTATCGCGGTTCATTGCAACCTCACCGGCAAACGACCATTTGCTGAAATTCGCTCCATAGTTTGCTCCAATGTTGAAAAAGTCAGTGCCCTGCGGATAGTATTTACGGTAAATTGCAACCGTGTCAGGCGATAATTTTCGGTCGAGATGTGAATAAATCGCAGTTAAACCAAGGCTAAAGTGCTTGTATTTGTAGGCTATGTTTCCGCCGATAGTTTTCTCATTTGTGTTGCCTTTCTTGTCCCATTCCGTTTCCGTTCTATGATATCCTGACGTGACAAAAGCCGAGATGTCGCTGGAATGCTTCTTCACCGTGGCATCAAGATTGCGGTTTGACAGGAAAGCAGAAAGTTTCAAACCCTTCACAACCTCTACCGTCGCAGCCACACCATTGAAATAATTTGACTCCGATTGCGAGGCATGTGGGCGTATATTATTGCTTGTGCGCCCCAAGGATGTCAGTGATGCCATCTTTCCAAAACTGTAACCATTAGCCACGACAAGCCCCATGCCAAACGAAACCTTGTATGTTCCGAGGGCAAAAGCCTTGAGTCGCCCAATGTTTTTCAGCATAAAATAATAGTTATAATGGTCGTATCCCCACGAATTTCGCCCAAAGAAAGGTTCGCCGGAAGAGTTTGAACCCACCAAACCAAAGCGCAATTTATTGTTGTAATTATAGTCGTAACGGAATGAATGTTTCAGTTTATAGCCCAAATATCCCTCTTCATCTCCTTTCCTATTATATAAAGGAACGCGCGCGGTAAAGGCAACTTCATGCTTTCCATACTTCAACAACTTTTCAAGATTTATCGATGAAACCGGCGTTTTTTCGTTTATCGTCACAAAATTCAACAGCAGATGTCGGGCTTCATAACCGAGTGACTCAATCATTATAAGTTCATTCAGACTCTTCATCTTACCATAGCGGTATATATAAAATTGTATATCCTCAATCTGCTTGTCGGTAAGAAACGGTATTTGTTGCAGGTCTTCCATAGTCGCCTCATTGATGTCAATAGGGTTTTGGTGCAGTTGATCGAGCGTTTCAAAGAGGTCTTGCCAGTTCTCGCTATCAAAATCTTCAACCTCAGAAAACGCATCGAAGTCCTCCTGCCACGTTCGCAAAGTATCAACATCCTGTGCCGATATTGCCGAAAACCACACAAACAACGTGAATAAAATAAAGTATCTTTTCATAGTTTCAAAGCATTTGGTAATTTTTTTTCTTCGGTGATTAGTTGTTTCAGGACGGTCATATATGGGGCGACATGGGTAAAGAATTGGCTGTAACCTGCACACAGATAGTTCAACTTATGGTCATTACCATTGGCAACGAACCTATTGCGCGGACATTCGCCATGGCAAGTGAAGAGCCATTTGCACGCTTTGCATTGCTGCGGCAACGCCAAAAGTTTGCGCTGACGAAACATTTCCTGCGCCTCGCCATACACAAGTTCGGTCACAGTGTTGCGATTTATGTTGCCGAGTCGATACTCTGGAAACGTAAAATGGTCGCATGAATACACGTCGCCGTTCGATTCCATTGCCACATTGAAGCCGCAGGAATCGGCGAGCGAGCATGTTCCTGGCTTCACACCACACCAATTGGCAAGCGTATCCTCTATCAACCTGACGAAAACCGAACCAATATCTCCGCTTACCCAACGGTCAAAAACCCGACAGACAAACCTTCCGAAGTCGTCTGCCGAAACGCTGAATGGCGCAAAAACCGCGGTTTCATCGTCACATTTTGCAAGTCTTCCATCCTCAAGATGACGCTCAACAACAGGCGTAAACTGCAAGAATTGTGTTCCAAGTGAGCGTAAAAACGTGTAACATTCATCCGCATATTTTGCATTGACGCTGTTAATCGTTGCCAAAACATTCCACTCAACACCATAATTATTAAGCAACTCAATACCATGCATGACGCGTGAAAACGACGGACTTCCGCCTTTCATCCGCCGAAAAGCATCGTGCAGATGCTCCGGACCGTCAATGCTCACGCCCACAAGCCAACGGTTGTCAGCAAGGAAACGGCACCATTCATCGGTCAAAAGCGTCGCATTCGTCTGTATGCAATTATCAATAATCCTGCCGTGGGCATACTTCTGCTGCAAGAAAATCGCCTTTCTAAAGAAATCAATCCCACACAAGAGTGGCTCGCCACCATGCCAGATAAAGAGCACTTCGCGCTGTGTCTGGCAGTCGAGATACTGTCGTATAAACGCGTCGAGAGTGCTGTCGTCCATCACGCCGACCGTTGGCGATGCCGAAAGCGTATGCTGCTTTTCGAGGTAATAGCAGTATTCGCACCGCATATTGCACGCTGCGCCAATGGGTTTTGCCATTACAAACACCGGATAAGAAAAAGGAAAAGCAGTCATTTTGTCATATACTTCGCTTAATAACCTCGACGAAAATCTCGCCATACTTCTCACGTTTATAGTCGCCAATGCCGTATGCCTTGCCAAATTCGTCGATTGTAGTAGGCTTCAGCGTGGCAAGTGAATGGAGCGATTTATCGGAAAGAACTACGTAGGCAGGCCATTTATTCTCGTCGGCAATGCGTTTCCGCAGTTCGCGCAGACATTCAAAGAGTGCTTTGTCCTCCACCTTCTCAGCCATCTGGAAGCCAAGAACCGGCACTGCAGGACGTTTCTTCTCACGCGATTTCTTCTTTCTCAAGTCCTCATGCCCCACTATCGAAAGCTTGGCATTACGCTTTCCAAACAGCACTTCCCTGCCAAGCGATGTCACTTTCAAGTGTCTGTCTTCGTTGTAAGCTATCTCTATGAAGCCCATCTGAAGCATTTGGAGCAGGAAATCTCGCCAGTCGCGTGCCGGAACATCACGCCCAACGCCAAAGGTTTTAAGCGTATGAAAACCTTTTTCCACCACATCAGCCGACATGTTTCCACGCAAAATCTCGACCAAAACGGTAAATCCAATTTGCTCAGACGTGCGCATTATTGCCGAAAGAGCCTTCTGCACGATGACCGTTCCGTCAAAATATTCCGGTGGATTATGGCATATATCGCAGTTGTGACACTCCATATCGGAGGTCTCGCCAAAGTAATTCAGCAGTATTCTTCGGCGGCAGACTTGCGCCTCGGCATACTCTTGCATACGGTTCAGCTTCTCATGATTTATGTCCTTCTGCCCACTTTCGTCGGCAAAACTACGCAGTGTAATCATGTCCTGCACGTTATAGAAGAGCAAAGTCTCGCTTGGTAATCCGTCTCGTCCAGCGCGTCCTATCTCCTGGTAGAAGCTTTCGATGCTCTTCGGCATGTTGTAGTGTACGACAAAACGCACGTTGCTCTTGTCGATCCCCATGCCAAAAGCTATCGTAGCCACCACTACATTTATGCGGTCGTTAATGAAATCCTCCTGCACAATGTTGCGTTCCTTTGCCGACAGTCCTGCATGATATATGCCTACAGGTATGTTATACCGTCCGAGTTTCATCGCTACTTCCTCCGTAGTCTTGCGTGAAAGGCAATAGATGATGCCGCTTTCGTTGGGGTGATTGGCAATGATGTTCAGTATTTTCCTCAGTTTTTCTGCCGAGGAATACCCGCGTTTCACGTCGAGACTGAGGTTAGGACGGTCGAACGACGTGATGAAAACCTTATGGTCGCGCAGTTTCAACTGTTCAACAATGTCGGCTTTCGTCACCTTGTCTGCCGTTGCTGTAAGCGCAACTACGGGCACATCGGGGAACACATCGTGCAGTTGTCCGAGCTGAGTATATTCTGGTCGGAAGTCGTGTCCCCAGTGTGAAATGCAGTGGGCCTCATCAATGGCAAACAGTGACACCTTTAATGATGATCGAATCCATTGCAATCCAGCCATCAACTTCTCGGGTGAGACATACAGCAGTTTCAGTTTGCCGCTCATAAGCCGTTCGTTTATTATGCGGTTAGCCGCCTCGTCGTTGCCGCTGTTCAGTGCTTCAGCCTCGATGCCGTTAGCGCGAAGAGCCTCCACCTGGTCCTTCATCAGCGATATGAGTGGCGACACAACGATTGCCGTACCTTCCATCAGCAGTGCCGGAATCTGGAAGCAAAGCGACTTGCCTCCGCCTGTTGGCATCAGCACAAGAGCGTCGCGTCGTTGCATCACGTGGTTTATTATCTCCTCCTGCATCGGTCGAAACGTGTCGTAGCCGAAATATGACTTCAGTATTTGCTGCGGTGTAGTTGTCATTGGTCGTTGCGTTTTAATCTGATGCAAAATTACTGTTTTTAACGCAAATCACACAATGTTTGCCAAGTTTTCTGCATTTAAGAGCCAAAATTCGCAGGTTTTGCAATGCGTCAATCGCCAATATATTTTCGGCAGTTTTGCGTACCCCTTCACAGGTATCTCTGTTGGGGGGCTTGGAACATTCTTAGAATGTTCGGCGTAACATTCTTAGAATGTTCACGTGAACATTCTAAGAATGTGCAAACGACTTTAACGCACAAGTCGGACAACAAGACATGAAAACAACGAAAACTACAGGCGGCGCTACGCGCCTTAAAATCTAAAGAAAATCTTAATAAAAATCTATACATCGGTATTCATTGACCTTGCCAATATTTGAAAGAAGTTTTGCATATCTCGCGTATGATTTGTAACTTTGCACACCGAAACGAAATTTGACATACGATGAAGAAATATGCTTTGATGCTGGCGATGATTTTCACGGCATACGCCAACACTTACGGAAACACTAACCCTGCCGATGCCGACTCTACGCTGTCGGTTGCCTTGGGCGAGATAGAGATAGTGTCTTCGCCAAAGGAAACAGGCACGATGCGGCAACAACCGGCATCGGTCACACTCATTGGGAAAGACGAACTCGACAAGCACCACATAACGTCGCTGAAAGGTATTTCAGTGCTCGCACCAAACTTCTTCATGCCCGACTACGGCAGCCGACTGACGAGTGCCGTATATATAAGAGGTGTAGGTTCGCGTATCAATACGCCTGCTGTTGGACTTTATGTAGATAACATACCATACACAGACAAGAGCGCTTTCGACTTCAATTTCTACGACATCGAACGCATTGACGTGCTGCGCGGACCGCAGAGTACGCTTTACGGCCGTAACACAATGGGAGGATTGGTCAGGGTATATACCAAGAGTCCACTGTCGTATCAAGGCACCGACGTACGCCTTGGCTATGCTACAGGCGACAATCACCGCACAATTTCGCTGACACACTACCACAGACCAAGCAACAACTTCGCCTTTGCAGCCGGAGGATACTATGAAGGCAGCAATGGATTCTTCAAGAACGACGCCACCGGACATGAGGTTGACGCGCTCCAAGCGGGTGGTGGAAGGCTTCGTGCACTGTATCTTGCAACGAAACAATTGAAGTTCGACGCAACAATTAACTTCGACTACAGCGACGAAGGCGCATATCCTTATTATTATAATGGTACGGTTGAGGGCACGGAAACATACGCCGACGCCATAGGAAAGATTACTGCCAACCACGAAGGACGCTATCGCCGAGCACTTTTCAATGCCGGTTTGAACACTGAATACGTTGCCAATGGGTTTGTATTAAACTCAATCACGGGCTATCAGATGCTCAATGACCGTGCGCAATTCGACCAAGACTTCATGTCGCCCGACTTCTATTTCATGCTTCAAAAGCAGAAGTCGAGCGTCGTTTCCGAAGAAATAACAATAAAGAAACGTCCAAGCGCGGAAGGTATTTCGTCATCCTCAGAAGGAAATAAAGATGATTTCAACTGGATATTTGGCTTAAATGCGTCGTATCAATGGCTCACCACCGAGGCTCCAGTCACATTCTACGGGGACGGAATAGCGTCGCTGATTGAAGGAAACGTGAACAAAATCTTCACTTCATTGAAAGAAACATACCCGAAGATGCCTGATATGGCACTCAATGTAACCGACAATCAGTTCACCAACGAGAGCCGGATGAAGACACCTTTACTGAACCTTGCGCTGTTTCATCAATCCACTTTCACCCTCGGAAACTGGGAAATAACGGCAGGATTGCGCTTAGACTACGAGAAAATGCGCCTCGACTACCACTCCGTGAGCCCACTGAACTATGAGTTTCAGCTGACGATGCCGCCATATATGAATAAGGTGTATGACAACCTGAAGGCTCAAACGCAGATGGAAGGAGTGCAGAACGACGAATATCTTCAGCTCCTGCCACGGCTTTCATTCAAGTATTCTTTTGGACGAAAAGCGTCGTCGGAGTTTGTTTATGCCACCGTGAACAGGGGTTATCGCTCTGGCGGATACAACATTCAGATGTTCTCGGACCTTGCGCAAAGCAAGATGCGAGGCGAGATGATGACTGAAATCAACGAGGTTTCAAACAAGATGATGGAGAAATATGTTGACATGGAAAGCATAAATAAGCCTGTTGATATCAATAGTATAGTGTATCGACCGGAATACAGTTGGAACTTCGAGGTGGGTTCACACGTAGGTTTCGGCATATTCGATGTGCAGGCAGCACTGTTCTATTCCAACATCCACGACCAGCAGATATCACATTTCGTCAGCAGCGGATTAGGAAGAACGATGGTCAATGCGGGCAAAAGCGAGAGTTTTGGGCTTGAGGCAAGCCTTGCAATAGACAAGTATTTGAGAGTTTCTTACGGTTATACTCAGGCAAAATTTGTAGAATATGACGATGGCACAACCGACTTTTCGGGCAACTATGTGCCTTTTGTTCCGCAACACACATTGAACGTCGGAGCAGAACTTCCGTTCGATATTAAGGGCACAATGCCTCTTCGCGTCACTGTAGGAGCCGACTTATCGGCAGCCGGACGCATCTATTGGACCGAAGCAAACAATGCCCATCAGGATTTTTACGCCACCATCGGTGCCCATATAGGGTTCGACTTCAAGCACATAGGCATAAATATATGGGGGAAAAACTTGACAGACAAAGACTTTGACACGTTCTATTTCGAGAGCATGAAGCGCAGTTTTACCCAGCATGGCAAGCCATTCCAAGTAGGCGTTGACGTGAAGTTGAACTTTTGAAAATGTCAATATTTTAATTTTTTTTTAAGATTTTTGTTAAAATATTATGTAGTTTCAATAATAATATGTAATTTTGTACGCTTATGTTATAGGTAAATAGGCATAAGGCGATGTATTGAAAATAGAGAAATGTAATAATATGAACGTAATTAAGAAACTTTGTAACTGGTATTTTACGAGGAATACAATGCCACATCTTTGCATCCTGTTCCTCGATGTGCTTTGTCTGTACGTGGCAGGAATAGCATGTTACTATCATGAAAATGGTGCAATAAAGCTGGTGCAAGACTTTTGGCCAGTGAACTTTGGCGTCTTCGTTGGCATGTTTATCAATGCCATCTTGTTCATATTACTCCATACTTACAGGGGAGTGTTGCGTTTCTCGTCGTTTATTGATTTGGTAAGAATTGCCTATTCTGTAGCTGCAACTTGCGTAATCGTATGTGGACTTCATCAATTGGAAGTGCATCTTGGATTGACACCATACATAAAGATACCTGGTTTCAAATCGTGCATTTACATCTTTGTAATAGCAACAATGTTGATTTGGGTGCTTAGGGTGCTGGCAAAATTCTGCTACGACTCATTTATCGGAGAAGGTCGTGTGAAGAAAGTATTTATATATGGAAACCTTTCGGGAGGCGTTGCCATAGCAAAGAGTGTGCAAGGAAACACCTCACCAAAATACGCAATAAAGGGATTTGTGTCGCCTGAAAAAGTTAAATCTACCACTTGGATGTTCGGTGCAAGAGTGTATGACGACGACGAAAACCTAATCAACATAATGAAGAAGAAGCATGTGTCGCTTATTCTCATATCACCATTGCAGACAGATTGTTTCCGCAGTCGCACTGAGTTAATAGACGAACTCATAAAGGCGAATATAAAAATCCTGATGACTTCGCAGACCGAGGAATGGGATGGAAAGACTACAATCTCGCATGCAGCAATGCACGAAGTTGACATTGAAGACTTGTTGCCACGCGAGAAAATCGAAGTTGACATGAAAGCCATCGGTCAACTGCTCACGGGCAAACGCATACTCATTACAGGTGCTGCAGGCAGTATAGGTTCGGAAATGGCTCGGCAAGTGGCACTGTTTAACCCATCCGAACTGATTCTTGTTGACCAGGCAGAAACTCCTATGCACGATGTTCGCCTTTATATGAACGAACATCATCCGGATTTAAGCCGCAAGACCATTGTCACAAGCATTTGCCACAAGGAGACGATGGAAAGGATTTTTGCCGAATATAAGCCAGAATACGTGTTCCATGCCGCTGCTTACAAGCACGTTCCAATGATGGAGGACAATCCGGCAGAGGCTGTGCAGAACAACATTTACGGTACTCGCATCATTGCTGACCTTGCTGTGAAGTACGGCACAAAGAAGTTTGTAATGATTTCAACCGATAAGGCCGTCAACCCAACTAACGTGATGGGATGCTCAAAACGCATCTGCGAGATATATTGTCAGAGTCTGAATGGGCATCAGAACACCACACAATTCATCACTACACGCTTTGGCAACGTGCTCGGAAGCAATGGAAGCGTTATTCCTTTGTTCAAGAAACAGATAGCCAAAGGCGGTCCTGTTACCGTTACTCACCCAGACATCATTCGTTTCTTCATGTTGATTCCAGAGGCTTGTCGCCTTGTGCTTGAAGCAGGAACAATGGGAAACGGTGGAGAGATATTTGTATTTGATATGGGGAAACCTGTTCGCATTGCCGACCTTGCCCAAAGAATGATCGACCTTTCAGGCGAAAAGAACATAAAAATAGAATTTACCGGACTAAGGCAAGGCGAAAAACTCTTCGAAGAAGTGCTTAATGATAAGGAAATGACTAAGCCTACAATACATCCGAAGATAATGATTGCCAAGGTACGCGAAGTGGAATACGAAAAGGCTTTGAGAGATGAGGAAGAACTGCTCAACCTTGCCCTCACGTCAAACGACATGGAAATCGTGCGCAAGATGAAGCAGATTGTGCCTGAATATAAGAGCAAACAAAGTAAATTTGAAGTGTTAGACAAAGAATAATAAAAGAAGAATACAAGATATGAACAACCCTAAACTATTGGAAAACCTGCGTTGCATTCCGGATTTTCCACAGAAAGGAATCAATTTCCGCGACGTTACTACGCTGTTCAAGAATGCAGAATGCGTTAATATAATGACCAACGAAATGTATGACCTTTATAAGGATAAAGGCATTACAAAGATTGTTGGAATCGAAAGCCGTGGCTTTGTCATGGGCGGAGCATTGGCTGTGAAACTTGGTGCAGGCATTGTTTTGTGCCGCAAACCAGGCAAACTTCCTGCTGAAACATATCAGCAAAGTTACACGAAAGAGTACGGAACTGACACAGTTGAAATCCACAAAGATGCAATAACAGAGAACGATGTTGTGCTTCTTCACGATGATTTGCTTGCAACTGGCGGCACAATGAAGGCTGCTGTTGACCTTGTAAGGAAGTTCAATCCAAAGAAAATTTACGTCAGTTTCATAATAGAAATCACTGACGAAGGCTTGCACGGACGAGACATCTTCGACGCAGACACGGAAGTTACAACATTGCTGAATTTATAAAAGACGCAGCAAGATTTCGGAATTTCGACTTATCGAAGTCTCGAACTCTCGAAAAAGAAACCTTATGACTGCCGACGAGCAACGCCTTGAACGCCTGAAGACCATCGTAAGCAGGCTACCAGAATCTCCCGGTTGCTATCAATACCTTGATGCAACTGGGAAAATTATTTATGTCGGTAAGGCTAAAAACCTTCGTCGGCGTGTGTCGTCATACTTCCGCACAGAAGTTGACCGATACAAGACAAAGGTACTTGTGTCGAAGATACAGGACATAAAGTATGCCGTAGTGAAGACCGACCAAGAGGCTTTCCTGCTTGAAAACTCGCTGATAAAAAAGTATAATCCACGTTACAACGTACTTCTGAAGGACGGAAAGACCTATCCTTACATCTGCGTTACAAAGGAAGAATACCCGCGAATTTTCAAAACTCGTCGCGTCAATAAGCGTTATGGCATCTACTATGGACCGTTCTCGCACCTCGGGAGCATGTATGCCATGCTCGAAATCATCCACAAACTCTACAAACCTCGCACGTGCAGCACGCCACTTTTACGGTCAAGCGTTGCCGACGGTAAGTATAAATCCTGCCTCGAATGGCACATAAAGAACTGCAAGGCACCATGTATTGGTCGCCAAAGTCACGAGGAATACATGCAAAACATAGCCGAAGCAAAGGAAATACTGAAGGGTAACACACGCCAGATAAGCCGCGATATTTACAAACGCATGATGCAACTCTCGTCGGAATTGCGCTTTGAAGAGGCGGAAGAGATGAAGCGTCGTTACCTTCTGATAGAGGATTACTGCAGCAAAAGCGAGGTCGTAAGCAACACAATCAACGACGTGGATGTATTCTCAATAACCAATGACGAGAAGACGGCATACATAAATTTCCTCCATGTTGCCAATGGAAGTATCAACCAAGCATTCACTTTCGAGTACAAAAAGAAACTCGACGAAACCGACCAGGAGCTTCTTCAACTCGGAATCATAGAGATCCGCAACCGTTACAACAGCACTACGCGCGAGATTATTGTGCCTTTCGAGATTGACATGGAACTCGAAGGAGTAATCTTCACCGTGCCTCAACGTGGCGACCGCAAGAAGTTGCTTGAGCTTTCCTTAATGAATTGCCGACAGTACAAGTTCGACCGTTTGAAACAAAACGAGAAGTTAAATCCTGAGCAGAAAGCCGTACGCTTGATGAAAGAGATACAAACTTCACTCCACCTCGACCGTATGCCTTACTGGATTGAATGCTTCGACAACTCAAACATATCCGGTACCGACGCTGTAGCTGGCATGGTGGTATTCAAGAAACTAAAGCCGAGCCGAGCCGACTATCGACGTTTCAACATCAAAACCGTCGTTGGTCCCGACGACTATGCATCGATGCGCGAAGTCGTACTCCGCCGTTACACCCGACTGAAAGAAGAAGGAAACGACTTCCCAGACCTTATAATCACAGACGGTGGCAAGGGACAGATGAGCATAGTCATGGATGCTATAGGATCATTAGGACTCGATATTCCCGTTGCAGGCTTGGCAAAAGACGACCGCCATCGCACTAATGAATTGCTGATATGTGCCCCCGAAGGCTACAACTCAATAGGAATGAAAGTCGATAGCGAACTATTCCGTCTTATGACACGCATACAAGACGAAGTACACCGTTACGCCATAACCTTCCACCGAGAAAAGCGAAGCAAACGTCAAACCCACAGTGAACTCGACGACATCAACGGCATTGGACCAAAGACAAAGCAGATATTGTTGAAGACTTTCCACAGCGTAAAACAGATACGCCAAGCATCCCTCGATGACCTTACAGCCGTTGTAGGCAAGGCGAAAGCGCAAACAATCGTCGATTTTTTTCGCCAATAACTCCTACAAACAACTACCTTATTAATATACGCGCGCGTACGTACGCGCGCGAGAATAGTATTTCATCCTCTGCTTACAGGTTAGAACATCGTCTTTATGCGGTGTAAGGCTGCGGCGAGGGCGTCTATTTCTTCCTTCGTGTTATAGAGTGCGAATGATGCGCGGACGGTTCCTTCTACTCCGAGGCGGTGCATGAGTGGCTGAGCACAATGATGTCCGGTGCGGACAGCAATGCCAAGACGGTCGAGAAGTGTGCCTACATCGAGGTGATGAATGCCCTTGATATTGAAACTTACGACGGCTTCCTGCGGATGACCATAGACCTCTAAATCCTCGATTTCATCGAGACATTTCAGTGCATAGCAGCATAGCGACGCCTCGTGCGAAGCAATGTTTTCCATGCCAAGTGCGGTTATGTAGTCGAGAGCCTTCGCAAGTCCGTTCGTGGCTATATAGTCAGGTGTGCCGGCTTCAAACTTAAAAGGCAGTGCCTCGTATGTCGTATGGTCGAAAGTCACGGTCTTTATCATCTCTCCTCCACCCTGATACGGCGGCAACTTGTCGAGCCAATCTTCCTTCCCATAGAGCACTCCAATGCCCGTAGGACCATAAACCTTGTGTCCGCTGAACACGTAGAAGTCGCAATCCAACTGCTGCATATCTACGCAGAAATGCGGTGTGCTCTGTGCTCCGTCGATAAGAACGGGTATATTCCTCTCGTGTGCTATGCGGATTATATCGCTGACAGGGTTCTTTTCGCCCAATACATTGCTCACATACGTCGCACTGACGATGCGTGTATGGTCGCTGATGAGCGACTGAAACTCGTCAAGCGTAGCAAAAGCTCTTACCTTAAAGCCATTGAGTTGCCACGGAACAATGTTGGAATGATGCTCCATGACGCTCACAATCACCTCATTGTCCGCCTTGCCTTGTGCGTTAAGATACTTGGCAAACGAACTTGCAATGAGATTAATGCTTTCGGTCGTGCCGCGTGTGAACACTATTTCCTCTGTCTTTCCTGCATTAAGAAAAGCCCTCACACGTTCGCGTGCAGCCTCGTGAAGGTCGGTTGCCTGTTGCGAAAGATAGTGTACTCCGCGATGCACATTGGCGTTGACAGAGTAGTATTCGTCGGCTATTGAGTCAACGACACACTTTGGTTTCTGCGTCGTGGCAGCATTATCGAGATAGACCAAAGGGCGGTTATATACCGTCCTTGAGAGGATTGGGAAGTCGGTTCTTACTTTTTCTATGTCGTACATGGGGCTGTTCATTCGTTTTGACCGACGTTGACACGTCGGGAACTGGCGCTCGTTTTCGGCTATTTCAGCATATCGCGAAGGGCGAGAGGGAGATAATATGTGTCGTTCTTATCCACATAAACCACTACCGACGACAGTTCCTTTGCCTCGCCGTTAAGCTTCACGATGTTCGTATTCGGAGTTATCTCAAGCGTTTTCCTGCCTTTCTTCACTGTGAGAACACCGTCCTTCTTGTTCATCTTCATGCCCTGGAACACGTCAGTGTGGCGTGCAAAGTTCTGGCTCGTCAGTTGTTCAAGGTCGTCGTGAGTCATTCCGTAGAGCGAACAGAGGTAATGATTGAGTTCGATGTTGGTTAACATTCCGTAAGGACGGCACGCCATATCAGGGTGATAGGCTGCAAGCATCACGTCCTCACCGCTGTGTCCATTGGTGGTGAAAGCCAAACCAGTGCGTTCGGTCATGAATTGTGCAATCATTCTCACCAGTCCACTACTGTACAGAGTACTGCGATACTGCTTGCGTTCCTCGTCTGGAACTGGGCTTTTCCTGTATTCACGATTGTATTTCAGAGCCTCCATCTCCTTGTCGTTGAGCTCAAAACCGAGCCATTCCCTGAATATCTTCTGTGCATCTTCAAACGGTGCATTGTTCAGTTTCGCCGCAATCTCGTCGGCAGTTGCCTTATATCCTGCAAGTGCAGAGAACATCTTGTGCTTCGAATCGCCCGAATAACCATGCCAATCCCTGCGTCCGATTGAGATACCACTATTGCCATGGTCGGCCAGAATGACCACTGCCGTATTGCCATCACGGCGTGCAAAGTCGAGTGCTACACGGCAAGCACGGTCGAAAGCGAGGTATTCCGTCACCATTCCTATTGGGTCGTTGCTGTGCGCACTATAGTCAACCTTGCTGCCCTCGACCATAAGGAAGAAGCCATCCTTGTCGGTTGAAAGCTTGCGGATAGCCACTTCAGTCATCTCAGCCAACGATGGTTCCTTAGCAGGATCACGGTCAAGGTCGTTGGTCATGTCCCTGTTTCCGAACTGTGCCCACATATTATTGTTGGTGCAACTGCGCATGGCGTTGATGTCGTCCTTGAATATGTCGTAGCCTTTTGAGCGCAAGAACTGCTCATGTGCTTCGGTCATATACTTCGTTCCGCCGCCTATGACTACGTTCAATCCATTGTGAACTTGCTGCGAAGCAATGTTTTCGTATGCGCTGCGGTTATAGCTGTGCGACGAACAATCAGCCGGTGTGGCATGGGTGAAATAGCATGTGCTGACCAGTCCTGTAGCCTTACCCTTGAGCATTCGTGCGGCTTCGAGCACCGTTGTCAGCGGTTGATAGGCACGGGTTGAGTCCATTGGGTAGAGGTCATCCTTAGGATGAGCAACGGGATAGGTCGATACCCATCCGGCAAGGCTTGGGTAACCTGTCATATAGCACGACGTGGTAGGAGCCGAGTCGCCTATCGGTGCATTGGAACACGTGGTGCGAACGGTGCCGCAGATATAAGGGTCGATAGCCAGTTTGGGCGCATCGGGGTTCTTGTACCACTGATACCAACGTGCCGCCGAAATGGTTGCGAGCGAGCATCCGTCGGGTATCATCAGTATCACGTTCTTCACTTCCTTCACTCCTTGTACGTCTTGTGCCTGCATGCCGAGCGCAAACATCAGCACGAGCATCGTAATTAGTTGCTTTTTCATTCCTATTGTCTTTTTATGGTTTTACGGAATGCAAAAGTAGGAATTATTTTTCATATTGGCAAATATTTCATGTTCAAATTCCCACATCCTTCGCATAAATTTAGCGAGGCGATATTATGCGTTTCGGAGGTCGAACGCTTAACTCGGAAAAAAGTTGTACAACTTTCGACTGAATGTTGTACAACTTTCGCGCGAAAGTTGTACAACTTTTTTCACCCCCAACA
>JAKSIZ010000038.1 GCA_024398515.1 Bacteroidaceae bacterium
TGTCCGCTAAATTATAGCCTGAAAGGCTTACACCTATCAGCCCAGGGCAGAGCAAAGCGGCACCCTGGGTAAAGCGTATGTCACTAATGTCACGCTCTGTAAGAGCAAAAGCTTTATAGTTCACCCGTATAATTCTATGTAATCATAAAAGATAAAAATAATATGATGTCTGGTGTGCTTCATTCTGAAGCCCATGTCTATGTATGGTGTGGCAGCGCTTAAGAACAAGTTCTTGCACTGCCACACCATACATAGACACCACTGACGTGGCCATCCATACATCATATACAAAATATGCTAACGCATAAAAAATATCTCACTTCGTTCGTAAAAAATATGGATGGTTATAGATTGAATATTGTAGGTTGTGGATTATCCAAAACCAATAACCGATAACCAACAACCTATAACCATATATCATTTTTTATGGCCAAAGGCCACATTTTTTACCGTAAGGTATTTTTTCATTTCATTATGTGTGGTTCTTCGGAACGAAGAGCGATGTAGGGGTTGCGACTGGGCGTTATGAACTCGTTCATATAAGCACAGGCACAACCACTACATCAAGACTGCCAAGGGCAGTCCACACATAATGAAATGTATTTTGATCTTATAGATAACACGGGAGTTTTTACATGCAAGCGTTTTTCCTCCATTCCAATCACGTTGATATTATTGGTTGAAATGCGAAATCTTTTGGTTGGGGAACGAAAAAAAATCGATAAGTACATTGTAAAATTGTAAATTTTCAGTACCTTTGCATCGAATTTTATTTTTATCAAAACAAAATTTATTATGTTTAGCGACCCAAAAGACTGTCTCTACTGCCAAAACAATGAGACACTCCACAACCTGATGATTGAGATTAAACCTCTCAGCGTGTCACGTGCATTCCTGTTCAAGGAACAAACCTATCGCGGCCGTTGCCTCGTGGCTTACAACGGACACGTAAACGACCTTAACGAACTCTCTGACGAGGAACGCAATGCCTTTATGGCAGATGTAGCAACGATGACACGTGCAATGCAGAGAGTGTTCAATCCCGAGAAGATAAACTATGGTGCTTACAGCGACAAACTATCGCACTTGCACTTCCACTTGGCACCGAAATATGTCGATGGTCCTGACTATGGCGGCACATTCCAGATGAACCCAGGCAAGGTTTATCTTTCCGATGAGGAGTATCAGGATATGATAAACAAGTTGAAAATGTTTTTGTAAATCAGTCAAAGTATCTATAGATGCTATGGCTTCTATAATATCTATAGGCTCTGTTAAAATCGAAAATAGATGGAATTTGAAATCATTGCCAAGACGTTTATGGGACTTGAATCGGTCTTGGCAGAAGAGTTAAGACAATTAGGTGCAAAGGACATTGTCGAAGGGCGACGCATGGTTTCGTTCACTGGCGACAAGGAGATGCTCTACCGTGCAAACTTCTCCCTGCACACCGCAATACGAGTACTGAAGCCAATAAAGCACTTCAAGGCAACGTCGGCTGACGAGGTTTATGAAGCCATAAAGGAAGTGGATTGGGCAGAATACCTCATGGGCGACACGACAAAAAGCTTTGCCGTCGATGCCGTAGTGTATAGTGAGGAGTTCCGGCACTCGAAGTTTGTGGCGTATAAAGTGAAGGATGCAATCGTAGATCAGTTCCGTGAACGCTTCAACACACGCCCAAGTATCAGCGTGACTAACCCCGACATACGCCTTCATATACATATTGCAGGCGAGGAATGTTCGTTGTGTCTCGACAGTAGTGGCACGAGTCTGCACCAGCGTGGCTATCGTCACGAGACGGTTGATGCGCCATTGAACGAGGTTCTTGCCGCCGGAATGATTATGCTTACGGGTTGGAAAGGCGAATCAGACTTCATAGATCCAATGTGTGGTTCGGGCACTCTGCTCATCGAAGCGGCTCTCATTGCACGAAACATGGCGCCAGGACTCTTCCGCAAAGAGTATGCTTTCGAGAAATGGAACGACTTCGACGCCGACTTATTCGAACGGATTTACAATGATGACTCGCAGGAACGCGAGTTCAATCACCACATCTACGGCTACGATATCGACCCTGTAGCGGTAGGAAAAGCAAGGAAGAACGTGAAACTTGCAGGTCTTGTAGGCGACATAACCATAAAAGACCAGGACTTTGCCGAGTTCTCGCAGCCAGCAGAAAAGAGCATCCTCATCACCAATCCGCCTTACGGAGAGCGAATATCAACGCCAAACCTGCTTGCGACATACAAGATGATAGGCGAAAGATTGAAACATCAGTTCATAGGCAACGACGCCTGGATACTGAGTTATCGCGAGGAATGCTTCACACAGATAGGCTTGAAACCATCGGTAAAGATACCGCTCTACAACGGTTCACTCGAATGTATGATGAATAAATATCAGATATTCGACGGCAAACTTAACAAGTTCCGCCATGAAGGTGGGCGTATAAAGTCGGACGATGAACTGAAGCAGATGCGTGAACGCAAGTTCAAACAGCGCCCTAAACGCGAAGAAGGCGAACATGAACGCGTGGAATTCAAGAAGGGAGAACGCGTCAAGGCAAGTCTGCAACGCTGGAAACAAAAGGAAGAAATAAAACGATTATTGCAACGTGATGATGAGATTTAAGGCGTGTTTTACTGTTGTTTTGATGTTGTCAATGGTAGCAAACATGGCAGAAGGACAAAAACTTTTCTCGCTCGAAGACGTGATGTCGGGCGGAAAGAACTATGCCAAAGTGCGGATAGCAAATAAGGATTTGGTATGGCAAGGCGAGGAACTGAGAACAAGAAAGGCTTCTGACAACGAGGTTGACAAGAGCAAAAAGCCGTATGCAGAGCTCAAGGACCATCAGTTGTACGTCACCGACACCAACAACCATACGATGCAAGTGACGACAGATGGCTCGCGCGAGATAGTTTATGGCGAAGCTGTTCACCGCAATGAGTTCGGGATTGAGACTGGTTTGTTCTGGAGTCCCGACCGCTCACGGCTTGCTTTCTACCGTATGGACCAGTCGATGGTGACCGATTATCCGCAGGTTGACATCAACACAAGGTGCGCTTCGTATGCCCCTGACAAGTATCCTATGGCTGGAGAAACGTCGCACGAAGTGACTATTGGCGTCTTCGACGTAAAATCAGGAAAGACGATTTACCTGAAGACAGGCAATCCAAAGGACAGGTATTTCGCCAGCATAGCATGGAGCACAGACAACACTCGGATATATCTCTACGAACTAAACCGCGACCAGACAGACACATCACTGGATTGTTACGATGCCGTTTCGGGCGAAAAACTCGGAACACTCTACACCGAACACGACGACAGATACGTGGAACCATCGCATCCAATCATGTTCCTTCCGTGGGACAACAGCCAGTTCGTACTGCAAAGTCAGAAGGAAGGATACAACACCTTATATATATGTAAGCTCAAAGGCACCACGATAACACAGATGAAACGACTCTGCACAACGCAGTATTCGGACTATGTGGTGACTGAAGTCTATGGTTTCAATGCAAAGAAAAAGGCTGCTATAGTGCAGGCAGTAAAGAGTGACAAGCGCGACTACAACCTCTTTGCAGTGAGCCTGAAGACCGGAAAATGGGAGATGCTTTCAAACGGAACTGGTGTTCACCGTGGGATATTAAGCCCAAGCGGAAGGCAATTGGTTGATAATTATTCGAGCGTTGACACTCCAAGACAGATAGATGTAATCGATCTTGACGCAAACAAACGCACGCCTTACTTCACTCCTGAATATACTTGGGAAGGTTTTGCAGTGCCGCAGTTCAAGACAGGAACGGTGAAGGCAGCCGATGGAAAGACGGATTTGTTCTATAGAATGGTGTTGCCTTACAACTTCAACCCTGCTAAGAAATACCCTACAATAGTCTATGTCTATGGTGGACCTCATGCACACAACGTTGATAATTCGTGGAACTATGGTTATCGCCCGTGGGAAGTCTATATGTCGCAACAGGGATATATAGTATTTATTCTCGACAACCGTGGCAGTGAAGACCGTGGCAAGGAGTTTGAGCAAGTGACATTCCGACAGTTGGGACAGGAGGAAATGAAGGATCAGATGAAAGGCGTAGAGTATCTGAAGTCGTTGCCTTACGTAGATTCAGACCGTCTCGGAGTGCATGGATGGAGTTTCGGCGGCTTTATGACAATCTCGCTGATGCTCAACTATCCTGACGTTTTCAAGGTTGCAGTTGCCGGAGGTCCGGTTATTGATTGGAAGTATTATGAGGTAATGTATGGCGAAAGGTATATGGATACGCCTCAAACCAACCCAGAAGGATACGAAAAGACAAGCCTCCTTAATAAGGCAGACCGCTTGAAAGGCAAGCTCCTCATCATTCATGGAGGCAACGACAAGACAGTCGTACCGCAGCATTCGTTGCAGTTCCTCAAGGCTGCCATTGATGCCGACAAGCCGATTGACTTCTTCATCTACCCTGAAGAGGAGCATAATATGATGAAACATCGTCGCATTCACCTGCACGAGAAGATAACACAATACTTCCTCGACTACCTTAAATAAGGATGAACATAAACCGATTTGGCGAGAACTGGTTGTTTGATTCGTACCGCATGGGGCGCGACAAACCGCAGCGAGGCAGGATATACCTATCCTATCTCGCGATAGGCATCTTGTCGTTGTTGTCAGTTTATGTTCTTTTCATTGTTGCAATTTTTTGGCTTATGGCAGTGCTTGGGATGCGCCGGTTGACGTTCACGTCGTGGATGGCATCCGTGCTTAGTGTGGCTACGCCATATTGGATTCAGTTGGGCATTGGGTTCATTTATTGACATACTCATCAACTATGGCTATTGGGGTATGCTTGTTGCAGCCTTCATAGCAGGCAGTTTCTTCCCCTTTACGAGCGAAGCCGTGATGGTGGGCCTGCAAGCAGCAGGGCTCGATCCACTGCTGTTGGTGGTCTATGGCACGATAGGCAATGTCGGGGGCAGCATGTTCAACTACTTCGTTGGCAGGTTTGCCGGTGCCCAATGGGCAGTGAAGCATCTGCACGTAAGCCAAGAGAAACTCGACAAGGCAAAGCATTTCGTTGCAGGTCATGGTGCATGGATTGGCTTTTTCGCATTTGTGCCAGTTCTCGGCAGCGCCATCGCCATAGCCCTCGGCATGATGCGTTCAAATATCGGAATCACCTTATTAAGTATATTCTTAGGAAAAGTCCTACGCTATACAATACTCGTCCTCTGCGCCGGTTTGTTTGTCTAAACCATAATAGAGGGCATTTGTGGGGGAACGAAGGGAGTTTTGCTGTGCCCTGGACTGATGGCTTGTTGCTCTTTCAGAACGTAAAAAAGATGTTTCTGTAGGGCTTGCCCTTGAATATTGCGATAAGACATAATAAGTTAGAAGTGTTTAGCGGACACCAATAATTTTATTTAAACATCAAAAAAATTGAGCACGTTGTTTGCCAGCGTGCCCGAATCGATATTGGTATCAGACCTTACCAAAGGTCGTCATCATTATTGGCTGTACCTACTTCGTCTCATTCAGCACCGCGCGGACGGAGTAGCCGAAGTAGCGGTAGCGGTAGTTCACGCCCTGGTTGATCGAATCGAAGTACAGGTGGTTCGCGCTGTAGCTGCCAACAGGCGTGGAAGACCAGTAGCGCCCGTGGTCGCTCTGGTAGCTGACATTGTCGCTGCGGCAGTAGCCGGCAGCAGGAAGGAACACGCTGTTATCTGCATAGGCAGTACCTTCTTTGCCTTTACAAAGCAAGCCGTTGACACCTGTTTTATTATAGTTCACTGTCCATACGCAGTTGCACTCAAAGAAAAGACCGCCTTTTGCATTGGAAAGTTCTGCACTTGTCGGCATGCGCCAGTTGCTGCCCCAGAGAGCGGTGGCAGTGTCGGTCTCACCAGAGAGAGCATCGGTACCTGATTGATAATTTTCACAATTTGCACTTGTTTGTACTTCTGACACACCCCAGTTGTAATAGCCGCCATAATCTTCTGCCTTGTTATTTTCTGCACCTATGTTGTACTCTGCGAACTTAGGGCCACCTTCCCAAAGCTGTACCCAGTTAACGTCGCAATTAGGACCTGTAGCATAGGCTTTACCTCTGATTGGTCTAACGATTGTCAGTTCATAATACTTGCCTGCTACGAGACCGCTTGTGCTTGTTGACTTGATGTTATTTCCGCCATCCTTGATAGCAAGCTGTATGCCTGCTGGCACGGCAATGTAGTATGTGCCAGTTGCTGATACGTTCAGGAGGTTCTGCTGTTCTGTATCGTCAGTAACTGTGAAACCGTCAGCATTGGCTGCCAAGCCCTTTACCCATGTCGTTGCACTGTTCTTGACGTTGATGTTGATTTCGCCCTTCTGGTTTTTAATTACCAAGATGGCAACCTTTGGCGACATGATGATATTCAAGCCATCCTTGCCTGTAGTGGATTCTGCCGTTGCACCTGCAAGGGCATACTTGTTGGCCACGTCATCCTTTGTGCCTGACTGACCGACGAGTGAAATCTCGTTTGAAGGGAAGTATGCATACCATGTAGCAGGTTCAGCTGTAGTCTGTGCGTCTTCGCATGTAAACTCTGAACCATTGTTGGTAAAGGTGTAGTAATTGCCAGATATTGTAGGGTTGGTTACACTAACCTTGTCGCTTGATGCAAAAGCGAATTGCCATGCATCGCTGATAGTGGCACGGGTCTCTGCCTTCTGTTCCACTGTGGCACGGAGCACCATGCCCTTTTGAGTGTTGCCGCTGAAGTCATCGTCGCTGCTGCAAGCACATAATCCAAGCATTGCAGCCATAAGTCCGAAAATAAATGTCTTTTTCATCGTTTTCTGTCTTTCTGTAATTGTTACATACTTGGGTTACCAATTGGAACTTTCATTGTCATCGTCCCACACGTCTTCACTTCCCTGTCCAACTTGGCTGTTGCTTAATGTAAAACCGCCGTTGCCAGTAGGGCTACCGCAGATCATCTGCTCTGCCTTCACATTCACCACCTTCGTTTCAGGTGACTGATAAAATTTCTTTTTCATCTTTTTAGTTTTTTTGTTAATATAGTTAATCAAATTTAGAATATCCTGAACTATAGACACGACAAACCATTCAGGTGCCTTGCGAAAGCATCTGGACAGGTTGTATAAAAAAGTAAGTCTTTTTGATTATCTTCGGCGCAGCCCCCCCCCTAATGTGCTGTGTATTAAGAAAATAAAGTTGCTGACATAGTGCTTTACAACCGCTTGTATTGAGTATCATCTCTTGATAATGATCATATTTCGGGTGCAAAGTTACAAAATACTTCTTTAATGTGAAACTTTTTTGTGTTAAAATTTTGATTATTTGTGCGCGCGCACGCGCGCGCGTTTATTAATAAGGTGTAGGATGAGTTTTTTGGCACGCGGTTTGTTAGATACCTTATTGCATGGCAAAAGAGCCATAAAGTAAAAACGAGTATTAACAATTAAAAAAAGAATAAGAATTATGGGAAAGATTATTGGAATTGACTTAGGAACAACTAACTCATGTGTATCAGTTTTTGAAGGTAACGAACCAGTGGTTATTGCCAACAGCGAAGGCAAGCGCACTACTCCTTCAGTTATAGGTTTTGTTGACGGCGGCGAACGCAAAGTTGGCGACCCTGCAAAGCGTCAGGCCATAACAAACCCAAAGCGCACTATCTATAGCATCAAACGCTTCATGGGCGAAACTTATGACCAGGTACAGAAGGAAACATCGCGCGTTCCTTATCCTGTAGTACGCGGCGACAACAACACTCCACGCGTTGAAATCGACGGACGTCAATACACTCCACAGGAAATCTCAGCAATGGTTCTTCAGAAGATGAAGAAGACTGCCGAGGATTACCTCGGACAGGAAGTGACAGAAGCAGTCATCACTGTACCTGCATACTTCTCTGACTCACAGCGTCAGGCAACAAAGGAAGCCGGACAGATTGCAGGCCTTGAGGTTAAGCGTATCGTAAACGAGCCAACAGCTGCCGCTTTGGCATACGGCGTTGACAAGAGCAACAAGAGCATGAAGATTGCAGTTTTCGACCTCGGTGGTGGTACTTTCGATATCTCAATCCTCGACTTCGGTGACGGTGTATTCGAAGTTCTTTCAACAAACGGCGACACTCACCTCGGAGGTGATGACTTCGACCAGGTAATCATCGACTGGCTCGTACAGGAATTCAAAAACGACGAAGGTGCTGACCTTACAGCAGACCCAATGGCAATGCAACGCCTGAAAGAAGCCGCTGAAAAGGCAAAGATTGAACTTTCAAGCTCTACATCAACAGAAATCAACTTGCCTTACATCATGCCTGTTGCTGGTGTTCCAAAGCACTTGGTAAAGACTCTTACTCGTGCAAAGTTCGAGCAGTTGGCACACGACCTCATCCAGGCATGCCTCGTTCCATGCCAAAAGGCAATGGCAGATGCCAAATTGTCAAATGCCGACATCGACGAAGTAATCCTCGTAGGCGGTTCAACTCGTATCCCTGCAGTGCAGAACCTCGTGAAGAACTACTTTGGCAAAGAACCTTCAAAGGGCGTAAACCCAGACGAAGTTGTTGCAGTTGGTGCAGCTATTCAAGGTGCTATCCTTAATAAGGAAGGTGGAGTTGGCGACATCGTATTGCTCGACGTAACTCCTCTTACACTCGGTATTGAAACTCTCGGTGGCGTAATGACTAAACTCATCGAGGCAAATACGACAATCCCTTGCAAGAAGTCAGAAACATTCTCAACAGCAGCCGACAACCAGACAGCAGTAACTATTCACGTTCTTCAGGGCGAACGTCCTATGGCAGCACAGAACAAATCAATAGGAAACTTCAACCTTGAAGGCATCGCACCTGCTCGTCGTGGCATTCCACAGATTGAAGTAAGCTTCGACATTGACGCTAACGGCATACTCAAGGTATCTGCCAAGGACAAGGCAACTGGTAAGGAACAGGCAATCCGCATCGAAGCTTCGTCAGGTCTTTCAAAGGAAGAAATAGACCGCATGAAGGCCGAGGCACAAGCTAACGAGGCTGCCGACAAGGCAGAACGTGAGCGTGTTGATAAGCTCAACCAAGCCGACTCAATGATTTTCCAGACAGAAAACCAGCTTCAGGAACTCGGCGACAAGCTCCCAGCAGACAAGAAACCAGCTATCGAAGCAGCACTTCAGAAACTGAAGGACGCACACAAGAGCGGTGACACTGCAGCTATCGACGGAGCAATAAACGAGCTCAATGCAGCATGGCAGGCAGCAAGCGCACAGATGTATCAAGGCGCACAAGGTCAGCCAGGCGCAGATCCAAACGCTGGCTTCAACGGAGGTGCAGGTTTTAATGGCGGAGCCCAGCAAGGTCCACAGTCAGACAACAACCAGAAACCCGATGCCGAAGACGCCGACTTCGAGGAGGTAAAATGATACCGATAAGTAAAGACATAACAAAACACTATCAAATAGCGTGTAGCTCAAAATGAGTTACACGCTATTTGCATTTTATAGGCCCATGTTTATTATGTGCCTATTCGCCATCAGAAATGGAATGATGAGGGTTGTATGTCGTTTGTACTTGTACGGGTAGTTGTATGGGTATCGTCATCATCGTTATCAGCAAGCAACAAATGATTCACCTTGCTGTTTCATTCTGATATTCGGACACGCGAAGTCCATCCACTTGTTGCAAGCCGATAGCTACTTTCCAAGCCTCGCCACGCTCACGTTGCTGAGGTTCACCTTGCCGGATGTACTCCTCTAAACCTTGTATTGATTATTCTGTTCGTTGTTCATAATTTAATACTCTTATTCAATACTACCCATACTTCTTTGTTCTTTTTTCCTTCTTTACGGATGAAACCATTATCTCTGAGGAAAAGAATGTCTCGCTCTATAGTTCTTGAACTCAATGTAATCTTCCGACTCATGCATCTGAGCAAGTTCTATTATTGTATATTTTTTGTCATAATCTTCTATAAGTGATATGTTTAGCTTGTGTTCTGTATCGCCTTTAGCAGGTGATGAAACTCCACCGGAATCTGAAATCCCTGTCGCAGAGTGGAACAATCTATGAGTTTTTGGTAGAGGAACATATTATTGATTCAATGTTTATTTTATTTCTTAGGATAAAATTCTTCAATCCATTTATTAGCAACAGACTTTCTGTAGGCTCCTACTGCTCCAAGTTTAAATTCATTCCTAGTTTTGTACTTTAGGGATTCATGTTTACATTCTTCATATGACCATTCTCTTCGCTTTAACCATGTATATCTATCTATCCAACCTGTTTTGCACGCTTTGTCGTATGCATTTCTTGAGTTGGTGTAGAAGTCTACCAATCGAGTATATCTCTGGGCTTCCTTTAAGCATAGTTCTTCTGTCCATTCTATTCTACTACTATCAAGCCATACATAGTCTTTTAACCATCCATTTCTTGAAGCAACTTGATAAGCACCAGAATTCTCACGAAAATCTTTCTTGGATGTGTATTTTAGAGCCTCTTCATGGCAACGTTCAAATGTCCAATAAACTCTTACTGATTTTTCCTCTTTTATATCCTTGTTAAAGTCATCAGGGATAACAGAATTAACTAAAGAGGATAATACATTTCCATGTATTGCAAACCAAGTATAATCTGACATCCAGTTATTTATCTTCGCATACTTATAAGCTATTGGGTATTTCTTATAAAATTCTGTTTTTGAAGTGCATTCTTTTGCAACTTCCAAGCATTTTGCTCTTGACCAATTATCAGATGAATATTTGATCGAATGGGGATACCGTTTTTGTAACAAACCATTTTCTTTCAATATTCTATAGGCTAATTTTGCATGATTAGACAACTCCGTCATAGAATCATAATACATTGACAAAGCCCATGCCTCATCTACGTTTTTGACCTTACGAAACATAGCATCTGTAGGTTTTGCCACACGGAATAAATTGTTATTCTTGAGGTAGTTCCATAAGGCGTGATTCTTCATTCTTATTTGTTCTATAGATTTATAATCCTTAGCTTCTTCGAGTGCTTCATCTCTCGTGTATTTCTTTGGAACACCAAAAACCTCATCAAGTCTATTATTCTCAAATAGAACCCTATAAGCCCAAAGACAGTTGTATCTTAGTTGTGATCTATTCTCGAAATTGCCTTTAGTAACGACTTGCAATGCTTCTTCTATAGTATGATGTGTATGAATCATTCTGTTTGGAAACAATTCATTCAAAAGTCCTCTGTACCGGGAAAGAATACCTCCGTAGGCACCTGGATATTTCTGCATAAACAACTTGATGTCATAATTACATTCTTTTGCCTTCTCACGAATTGTTTTCTTGTTCCATTTCAGAGGGAATGTAGCACCAATAGAACTTTCTCTTCTACCCGTTTTGGCTTTATTCAAAATATGCCATCCCTCATTACGGTAGCATTCAACCCAGTAGTATTCTTTTTCACCACTTTCATCAATCGGTATTCCCGATTCTAGTACTTTGGGCTTGGGAACTTCACATTTACATTCATCAGCATATTTGTAAACAGAAGAATCTTCTTTGTTCCTATGCTGCCAATCTCTTTTAATGATGCTGTTCGTTAGTCCCACATAAACCGCTTTCTGCTTGGCAAACTCGTAAGCATAAATATATTTTTTATCTTTTGCATAATCTTCCGACTTTGGAGGCAGTTTTTTCAACCATGTATATTCCTTCAACCAACCATTGCGGTGAGCAACATTGCATGCCCCTGAACTTTTTGTTCTAAAATCATGGATATACTCATATTTGCGAGCTTCTTGTTCGCATGTTACTTTATTCCATTTTTTAGCATTACCAGAACAGTACGGACAACCTTTACCCTTCATGTGATTAGATGGAGTTTGCCAAAAATCTCCATGAACAGGGCACTTAATGCAGACTTTCTTATTAGCTCCTTTGTATTCAACTTTATGGTATTGATAAAGATTATGATGAACTACATTTGACCGTTTTATAAATTCTTCTACAGGAAGTTGCTGAACAATTCCTCGTCTCGCTTGCCAACATTTTGGACATGATTGTTTTCCGGAAAAAATATTATCAGGACGCATGCTAAACTCGCCATGCTCGACACCATGTTCATCACTTACATGACAAAATAGCACGATGGGAGTTTTCATATTCTTGTATATAACATGGTCGTATCCGTATTTTGTACCAAAAAGAGATTTAAGCCTAATAATAATCTCTTCTTGAGTGTATGTATGTCTATCCTTTTTCTTTTGAGTGTTTACTATTTTATATGTTAACCAATTATACTCCTTCAACCATCCGTGTTTTCTTGCTGAATTATATGCATTCTTGCTTCCTTCACGAAATGCCTTCATAGTTGCATATTTGGAGGCACATTCCTGACACTTTTCTTTCGTCCAGAATTGTAACTGTTCACCATTTTTCTCTGCTGCGCATTTGTTACATCCTCTTCCATCTGTATGATGAGAAGGTCGTTGCAGAAACTCTCCATGTTTGGGACAAATAATGCAAACCTTGGTCTTGGCATCCACATACTCCACCTTCGAATAGTCATACCTATCCCCATGCACTTTTCGTGCACGTTCTATGAATATTTCAGTGGTGAGTTTGTTTGCCATATAAAAAACAGTTTATTATTCTAATACTTCCACTTTCTGTTTACATATACACCTCCGGTTGTGGATAGTCAATCGGGATGTATCGCCAGTTAAATGGTAAATCCATTGCGTCCAGTTCCTCACAATGTTTATCCTTCAATCCGTTCTCGATGCTATATAGATAGATATTCTTCAAGTAATGCACGAACACATTGATTGGTGGCCATTCCTTGCGAACCTCTGCATACCATTCAAATAAATCCATGTCTCCCTTGCTACTATTGCACGTCTTGCACACCATGATGATATTGTCCATATCGTTATCACCACCCTTTGAGCGAGGAAATACATGATCCTTGGTCAACTTGGATGGTTCCATTTCCTTACAACAGTACCAGCAATAGTTATTCTGTCTGATTTTCTCCACATTGAACTCCAGCAAGTCATGGATATTCCATCGGCCTTCCTTATATGCTTTGAATGCCTTGGACCGTATCATGTAGCACATACGGTCATACTTCGGCTTGCCTGCATTTAGTGCATAATGCAACATCTGCAGGTTAGCGTATGACCAGTAGAAGTATTCGCCAAAGTTGGCGTATGTGCGTTGTTTGGACATTCTACTCAATGAATTAATCAAAGTTAAAGAAGTCAGTATCAATGGATTTTATCTCTATCGTTTCACGAGTTGAAACACCAAGATTGAATTGGATCATGTATTTACATAGCTGGCGACCATCAATAAGGATGATTCTTGCTTCTGCAGCCTTTGCAAAATCTTTCGCAGTTTGAGCAAATTCGGATGTGGTAATAAACACTCCCTTCTTTGCATGATGTGGAGAAAGAGCCCCAACAAAAGTTTGCAGTTCAGGTCTTCCGACACTACCTGTCGTATAACGCTTTGCTTGAATATAGATAGAATCAAGTCCAAGAATATCTTCCTTTATAACTCCATCAATTCCTTCATCATTCGTGTAGCGGGTAACACTTGCTGCATCCTCTATACTACCACCATATCCCATCTTTACTAATAGTTTCACTACCAGTTTTTCAAAGTCTTGCGGACTTATCTGCTTTACTCTGTCAAGGAGTTCGGCAATAAGTGCTTCTTCAAGAACCTTTGCAGCATCGTGAATGGCATCCTCTGGCATGATAGGATCGTCAGCTTCCCCTTGGGAAACTTGCTGTTTTTCTCTATTCGGGTAGAAGAAACGGGGATTTGTGTCACCAAAGCGTAGAACAAGTTCACGCTCAGAGATATCATTTATACCTTCAGAAAGGTATTGAAGTCCTTTTTCTGAAATCTGATGCTTACCATTCTTCGGTTTATTTGTCAATCCAGCTTGAAACAAGAAGGTCAAAGCCCAATTCACATTACCCTTGAATCGACTTCCTCCACGAGGAGTTTGTTCGTTGAGGTCTTCTTCAGTATGCTGAAAGTGTTCAACCATTCTTTCCTGTGTCTCCTTGTTGGTTCTTATACTGCCATCCTTCAACCAATCAAGGATAGGAAACATATATTTGTCAAACTTCTGTACCATATTATTACTATATTTTCTGTCGATTCAACATAATTTCCGCCACTTGCTCCTTCTTCAGATACTTCAGCAGAGCCTTGCGTTTTTTTGTAATATCGTTGTTTTGTATGTTAATTAACTATCACTTCCCAATGTCCTGTCTTATCGCTTCCTACATATTGGATAAGATTCTTGTCACGCAATGCGTATAAATCACGTCTGACAATCTTTTCTGATACACTGAACAATGCTGCTAAATTCGTGATACTTAGACATCTATACGTATTCTATTCAACATTGCCATGACATAATATTCTTATCTGTTGGCAAAAATACTAAAAACATTTGAAATATGTGCAGATTTATTCAAAAAACAGTTGGCAACAAACAAAAAAATGATGAATTTTCTATGAAAACATCCTTTTTTAGTTTTTTTTGGGGTATTCCGCTTTGATTGTATGGGATTACCTTATAGGCGATGAGGATAAAGCTTAGGGGCGGGGAAAAAACTGTAGCAGTTTTGGATCGAAAACTGTAGCAGTTTTGACTTGAAAACTGTAGCAGTTTTCTTTCGATTATAACGTTCGTCTTGAGAAAGCAAGAAGGTCAACAGTTCAAGTAATACAAAACGCTGCCATCGAAACAAGTGGAAGAATCATATAAAAGGTGTATTGGTTGCATGTGTTGCTTGCGTATGCGTGAGCCAACCAAATCAAAAAATGGGGCGAAACATCGCAAAAAAATCGTAAAAATTTTGCGTTTGTTTTGTAATCTCTTCATTTTATATTAACTTTGCAAAGAATATACGCCGTTATGAAAGAAATGTTTTACAAGATAACCCTATTGGTTGCATTGATGTGTATGCTGCCGAGCATACCTACCGATGCACAGAAGCGTTCGACGCAGTCGAAAACACGCACCACAGCAACAAAGTCGAAGACCACACAACGCTCAACCACTAAGTCGAAGACATCGGCACACAAGACCACGCAGTCGAAAAAGAAGACCTCGAAGTCTGAAGAGCCTCAGATTACCACGCGCGAAATTACAAACCTCCGCAACGAAAAGAGCAATGTGCAGAAGGAGATAGCAGCACAGGAGAAGAAACTGCGCAGCAACCAAGCCGACGTAAAGAACAGGCTGAACAAGCTTCTCGTTCTCAATGGCGAAATAGAAAGCAAGACGAAGACAATACATAAGATTGAGCAAGACATCGACACGCTTAATTCGAACATAAATATACTGTCGCACGACATAGATACACTGTCCGCCCAACTAAAGCAACGCCAAAAACTCTTTGCCAACACAATGAGAAAGATGCAACGTTTCCGCGGCAACAAGAGCAACCTACACTTTATTATCAGCGCAAACAGCTTCACGGAAATGTATCGCAGAATACGCTTCCTGCGCGAGTATGCCGAATACGAGAAGACAAAAGGAGAGCAGTTGATGGCGGAACGAAAGAAGGTGGAGGACAAGAAAGGTGCACTCGAAGTGAAGAAGAAAGACAAGAACTATCTGCTCACAAAGGGCCAGGAGGAAAAGAAATCGCTTCAGGTTAAGCAGTCAGAGCAGCAAGGGGTGGTCAATTCACTGAAGGAAAAGCAAAAGGAAATACAAAGTGTGCTTGCCGAACAGCGTAAGAAGAGTGCGCAACTTAACGCCAAGATAGACCAATTGGTGGCTATCGAAGTGGAAAAGATACGCAAGCGAGCCGAGGCAGAAGCCGCCAAGAAACGTGCCGAGGAGGCTGCCCGACGTAAAGCAGCAGCACAGGCAGCAGCTCGAAAACGTGCCGAAGCTGAAGCTAAACGCAAAGCAGCCGAGGCAGCAGAAGCACGACGCAAGGCAACTGAAGAGGAGGCTCGGCGCAAGGCAGCCGAAGCAGCAGAGGCAGCAAGAATAGCACAAGAGGCAAGCGGAAAGCAGAAGGCAGCCGCTGAAAGCGAAGCCCGACGCAAGGCAGAAGAGGCTGACGAGGCACGCAAAGCAGCCGAAACAGCAAGGGCTGACGCTGTGGTTTCGGTAAGAGAACATGAATCGGCAATGGCTTCAGCGAAGGCTGCAGAGGATGCAGAGACTAATTTCTCGTCGGCAGATGCTGCTGACCGCCAGATGTCAGGCAACTTCGAGAGCAACAAAGGGCGTCTCCCAATGCCAATAACAGGCTCATACCGCATCATCAGTCACTATGGCCAGTACAATGTGCAGGGACTGAAGAACGTAACATTAGAGAACAAAGGCATCAACATACAGGGTCAGGCAGGTGCCAAGGCGCGTAGCATCTTCGATGGAGAAGTGAGTGCCGTGTTCAGTTTTGACGGCACTATGGTCGTCATGGTGCGTCATGGCAGCTATATCTCAGTGTATTGTAACCTCTCGTCGGTCAGCGTAAGTCGCGGACAGAAAGTGTCAACCCAACAAGTCTTAGGCTCCGTCGCATCCGACCATATACTGCAATTCCAGCTGCGTAAAGGCACAGCCAAGCTGAACCCAGAGGCGTGGGTGAGATAGGAATAATGTTATAAGTTTACGTTTTACACAGCATTTTTGTGATATGATAACAATAGAACAACTCAAGGATATACAGAATCGTGCCGAGTCATTGCACCGATATTTGAACATCGAAGCAAAGACAATGGAGTACGAAGAGGAGAACCTACGCACTCAGGACCCACATTTCTGGGATGATGCAAAGGCGGCAGAGGAACAGATGAAGAAGGTCCGCTCGGTGAAGAAGTGGATTGACGGCTACAATAACGTGCGGACACTCGCCGACGAACTGCAACTGGCATTCGATTTTTACAAGGATGAACTCGTTGAGGAAAGTGAAGTCGATGCCGACTATGCCAAGGCTTTGGATGCCATTGAAGAACTCGAACTGCGCAATATGCTTCGCCAGGAGGAAGATCCAATGGACTGTGTGCTGAAGATTAACAGTGGCGCAGGCGGCACAGAGAGTCAGGATTGGGCAATGATGCTGATGCGAATGTATATGCGATGGGCTGAGGCAAACAATTATAAGTGTACAATCAGCAACCTTCAAGACGGCGACGAAGCAGGAATAAAGACCGTGACGATGGAGATAGAAGGCGAATTTGCCTACGGATACCTGAAGAGCGAGAGCGGAGTACACCGCCTTGTACGCGTTTCGCCGTTTAATGCACAGGGCAAGAGAATGACAAGTTTCGCCAGTGTATTCGTCACTCCATTGGTCGATGACACTATCGAAGTGTATGTTGACCCGTCGAAAGTGTCGTGGGATTTGTTCCGTAGCGGTGGCGCAGGCGGTCAGAATGTGAATAAAGTTGAGACAGGCGTCAGACTTCGTTACCAGTATGTTGACCCAGATACAGGCGAGGAAGAGGAAATCCTGATTGAGAATACCGAGAGCCGTAAGCAACTTGAGAACCGCAACAATGCCATGCGACTGCTGAAATCACAGCTCTACGACCGCGAGATGAAGAAGCGTCGTGAGGCTCAGGCAAAGATAGAGGCAGGGAAGAAAAAGATAGAATGGGGTAGCCAGATACGCAGTTACGTCTTCGACGACCGAAGGGTGAAGGACCATCGAACCAACTTCCAGACCAGCGATGTGGATAGTGTTATGGATGGAAAGATAGACGGTTTCATCAAGGCATACCTTATGGAGTTTCCTGAAAACTGAAGCCCTCTCTGTCCCCCAAGGGGGATAAAGGGTTACCTATCACTCCCCCTGGGGGAGCAGGAGGGGCTGATAAGGATATAATAATGGAAAAACTGTTACAATACGTTTGGAAACATAAGCTCTTTCCTTTGGGCGAGATGACTTGTAGCAATGGGGCAAGGCTGGAAGTCATTGATGTTGGTTTGCAGAACACAAATGCTGGTCCTGACTTCTTCAACGCCAAGGTAAAGATCGACGGAACGATGTGGGTGGGCAATGTTGAGGTTCACGATAAGTCATCGCTATGGTATCAGCATGGGCATCATACGGACAAGAACTATAACAATGTAGTTCTCCATGTGGCAGAAGAAATAGATTCCGAGGTAACGACAGAGGCTGGTGAGACGCTTCCACAATATCAACTCAGCATTCCAGAACACTTGAAACAAAACTACGAAGAACTCATTTCGACCGACAAATACCCTCCTTGCTACAAGGCACTACCGACACTTCCGCGACTCTCAGTGCCTAGTTGGATGAGCGCATTGCAGACAGAACGCCTTGAAGACAAGACACGCCGCATTGCCGATATAGCCAATCGATGCACCGGAGATTGGGAAAAGGCATATTTCGTTACACTCTCGCGCAACTTTGGATTTGGCATCAACGGCGAGGCTTTTGAACATTGGGCAATGGGGATACCATTAAGTTCACTTGCACATCACTGCGACGACCTGTTCCAGATTGAAGCAATCTTCATGGGGCAGGCTGGATTGATAGACAGAATAGGCAACGATTTCGCTGACAGATTAAGAAAGGAATACACCTACTTGCGGCATAAGTTCTCGATGCAACCGATGGATCCGCAACTTTGGAAGTATCTCCGGCTGAGGCCAAGCAACTTCCCCCATGTCAGGATTTCGCAACTCGCCACATTATATTATGAAGGTCGTGCGACTTTGAGCCGTCTCATTGAATGCGAAGACGTGAAGCAACTGCGAAATCTATACGAAACAAAGACTACGGATTGGTGTGATTGTAGCAAAAAAATGTCGGTTTCATCGAAAGATGTTATAATCATCAACACTGCCATACCAATGCTTTTCGCCTACGGCAAACACAAGGGAAATGCAGAGTTATGCGCCAAGGCATTCAGCCTATACGAACAGTTGAAGGCAGAGGACAACCACATTGTCACGATGTGGAAGGAGTGTGGACTTGAAGTTTCCGATGCCGGCGACTCACAGGCATTGATACAATTAAAGAAAGAGTATTGCGACAAGAAGGATTGCCTGCGTTGTCGCATAGGATTTGAATACTTACGGGCGGAATAATATATGTTGTAAATTGTATGGTTTATATTGTATAGTTATGATTACTTTGAGTTTATCCTGAGCCTGTCGAAGGGCAAAACAAATCACAAACATACAAAAATTACAAAAAACATGACAATAGAAGAGACATTATATACCATTGCACTGACGAGAATAAGCGGTGTGAACCAAGCTTCAATGCTTGATGCTTACAAACGTGCAGGCAGTGCACAGGCGATATTTGAGCATAAGGACAGCATCCGTGAACTTCTTCCCGATGCAAGTGACCGTTTTGTTTCGGCAATCCGCAACTTCCACGACCCATTGGAAAGGGCAAAGGTAGAGTTGGAATATGCTGTAAAGAAACAGATTCAATGCCTGTGTTTCAATGATGAAAAGTATCCTCAACGTCTGCGTGAATGCCCAGATGCACCGTTAGTATTGTATTATCGTGGCAATGCCGACCTTAATCAGAAGCGAATTGTCTCGGTTGTCGGCACTCGGCAATGCACTCAGTATGGCAAGGATGCACTCCGAAACTTCTTTGCCGGCTTGCAGACTTATTGTCCGAATGTGCTTGTCGTAAGTGGTTTGGCATACGGAATTGACATCTGTGCACATAGGGAAGCGTTGAAGAATAACTATGAAACCGTAGCAGTCTTGGCTCATGGACTTGACACCCTTTACCCTTATGCACACAGGGAGACGGCTACGGAAATGATTTCCCACGGTGGGTTGGTGACGGAATATATGTCGGGCATCAGTGCCGACAAGCCTCATTTCCTTGCACGCAACAGGATAGTTGCAGGAATGAGCGACGCAACTATCGTTGTCGAGAGTGCTTCGCATGGTGGAAGTCTTGTCACGGCACGCATAGCACAAGACTACAATCGCGATGTCTTTGCCTTCCCTGGCAACATAAATGCCGATTCATCCCAAGGCTGCAACAACCTTATCCGCGACAATGCAGCAGGCCTCATAAGCAATGTTGAGGACTTTATTCATGCCATGAAATGGGACGACGAACAGGTGAGAAGCGAAAAGATGAAGATGGGAATAGAGCGTAGCCTATTCATGGAATACACTGGCGAAGAACAAATAGTCGTTGACATTCTGACGAAAGCGGGCGACTTGCAGATAAATGTTCTTGCCGTAAAAAGCGGCATGAACATAAGCAAACTCAGTGCATTGATGTTTGAATTGGAGATGAAAGGCGTAGTGAAACTTATGCCTGGCGGTGTCTATCACCTATATCAATAGACCTTTGCCGAAGTTTCCAGTATCATACTGGCGATGCCTGTGATGTCAGCCACATCGATTTCACCGTCATCATTGACATCGGCATTGTAGAATTTGAATGCCGACAGTTCATTTCCGAGTATATAAGCAGCTACAGTCGTAATGTCGGCAACGTCAACATTGCAATCGCCATTAGCATCACCTTTCAAATTGACTTCCTCAATTATGATGTCGTTTATGTTCATCTTCTTGCCGTTGGCATCAATCTTGAACTGCATCTTTTCCTTTCCGGTATATATATATGAGAACTTGAAAATGCGTTTCTTTGGTGCCATAGTGAATGAAGTGGCACGTGACTCCGTGCCATTTATTATGGTATTGAGGTTGAAAGTAAGTGTATTCTTGCCTTCAGGATTGGCTGCCCAGAGGGTAATCTTGCATGGACCTTGCACGGCAGGAAGTTTCAGGTATCCGCCAGCAGAGGCTGTGACAAACTGCATACAGCGTGCCGTTGCACCTTTGTCGTCGGTCGTATATGGTCCGTAGTCCTTGCTTGTATCGTCAGAACAGTTTGCACCACTCATCGCTACGATGCGTATTGAGTTGCTTCCACTGCCAAAGACCATGCCACCAACAGCTTTTGTAGTGTTTGCAGCATTGATAATGTTTGTGTTCGACGTGATTGAACCGTAAACATTTTTCCATCCATCTGGCTTGGTGTTGAAGTCTGTCTGGAACAAGATGCCTCCTTGTATTGCCTCAAACTGCCATACATCTCCAGTGGTTGTACCGATGTCGTTGGTTGCATCCACACGCCAATAGTATGTCTTCCCTGCCTCAAGTTTGCCGATGGTATATGTTGTGGCAGTGAGATTGTCTGCTTTCACTGGCAGATTTGAAGCGTCGGTTCCGAAGTAAAGAGTGTATTTTACTGTGCCGTAATAGTTCTTTGTCTCGTTGGTCCACATTAATATTGTATTGCTTGCAGCACCTACTGTTGCATTGTCTTGCGGTGTTGGCGACTGGCAGATGAATGGTACTGCGGGTTCTCCTATGGTTTCGGTCTTCAGCACTTCCGAATACTCCGATTCAATTGTAGCATTCGATGCACGCACACGAAAGTAATAAGTCGTTTCAGGCTTTAGGTCGGAGGCAGTAAATTCTGTGCTGTTTCTTTTCAGGAACTCTGGTTCGCTCCATGTTTTTCCGTCAGTTGACATCTCAACCTGATAGCCTGTTTCGTTGTCGGCATTATCTGTCCATTGTATGGTAATGCTGTTTATTCCTTGTTCTTTTACCTTCAGGTCGGTTACACCTTTTATATAAGGATAGGCTTCATGAATGGTAAACGAATAGTTTTCGATGTTCAGGTATCCGTTAGCTGCAACATTGACAGCATCCTTTGCATCGTTAGGATTCAGTCCTACTGCCTTTTCATATTCGTCAGGCATACCATCGTTGTCGCTGTCCTGTGGCTTTGAACCAGAGAAAAGTCGCCCTGTTCCACCGTGAGGAAGCGTCTTTTCTGTTGTGATTCCACCTGTAGAACCACCTTTGCCGTATGAAATAAGTTCGTCAATCAAGTATTGGTCAACCTCGTCACGAACAGGCAAACTTGGTCCGACACTGTCAATAATCCATTTCAGTGCATCTTGTGCCGACATCATAGAAGCGATTTCCGGATGTGCTTTCGGGCATGAACTCATGGCATCCAATGCTTGAAGTGAACTGACAGGATTGCATCCGCCATTGTTTTCGCTTATTGTCATCTGGTGTCCATCGAGCGTACCGTTGGCATTGCTGTCGTACCAGTTGCCCGAAAGGAATGCATTGAAGTTTGAGTTTCCATTGGTGAAAGGTGCCGTTCCAGCCCAAGGACCTTTGATGAAATAGTTATTCTCAATGTCAGCCCATGATGTTCCTTCCGAGTCGCCACCCATAATATAGCATCCGCCATTGCCCCAGTTATACACCACATTATTTATATATTGGTTAAGTCCCTTGACTTTCGGGTTGCGGGTTTTGTTTTCTATGTATAGGTTTCGGAACAATGTCACGCCACCATCAGTTTGTATAAGTCCGCCACATGAGTGTGTCTGCAAACCCTGACCAATGATTGAATTCTGAATTGTGATGTCAGTAGGTTCTGTTCCTTTGCTGTCCCAACTGACCGAAAAACACTCGTCACGCCCCCAAAGCACCGAAAGATGGTCGAAAATCATGTTTCTTCCATTTGCCACTCCAGCGGCATCCTTACCACTCGTGCCGTCTATTCCCATGCGAATACGCAGGTAACGTACAATGATATTGTTTGCTCCCGAGAACGAAACCCTGTCTCCATAAAGCTGCACTCCTTCGCCTGGAGCAGTCTGGCCGAGTATAGTCAAATTGTTTGAGAACACAAGTGTCGAGGTAAGTCTTATGATTCCACTCACGTCGAACACCACTATTCTGTTAGGCGACGTCACTGCATCGCGGAAAGATCCAGTGCCAGAATCGTTGAGATTGGTCACATGGTATATCGTAGGCGACGATGATGCACGCGCACCGGTAGCGTATCTTCCGAAGCCTTCAGCACCAGGAAATGCCAAAAGGTTCTCTGCACAAAGGTTCCCAACAAACATGATTTGGAGCATAACGACGATGCTCAAATAGTATAAATTCTTCTTCATAATTGTAAGTTATTTCCTATTTTCGACTGCAAAGATAAAAAAACTTTTTCAAAATCATGCAATTATCAAAAAAATTTGTAACTTTGCACGCAGATGGACACTATTTAACAACTAACATAATATAATAATAAGGTGTATGAAACGATTATTTACTTTTATCACAATGCTCTGCCTTGTGCTTTCAGTTAGCGCACAGAGCCGCAAGATGTGGGACTTCACCCAAGGCTGGGAGAAGTCAAGAATTAACCTCGATCTCGATGAGGCAACTTGGACAAAGGACGCTACGAATGCCGATGGTTCTACTTCAAGATGGAAAGATGCAACGAAAGTGTATGGCACTTTGAAGGCTAACGGTGAGCCAATCAAGGAACTTGAAGGCATACAAATTGGTTCTGCAGGCCTCAGCAAGAATGCAAACTACTTGCTGAACACCAATGCTTTCCGCGTTACACGTAAGGGTATGGAGATAAAACTGCCTAAACTTGTCAACGGACAGAAGGTTACAATCGTGGCTCGTTCTGCCAATGGCGATGCCACAGACCGCGGTTTTGTCGCTGGAAACAGCAACCTTACTTACAACACTTCACTCTCCACATCGCCTGACGGAATATGCTTAGGCAACAAAGTTGAGGGTTCGCTCGGCACTTATACACTCGTCTGGGACGTTACAACCGAGGAATTGGACTCCGTTGACATCGTTATCAAGACCAGTCCTAACGGCGGTCTCGACATCTCTTCGATAATGATCGACGAGGGCGACGACGTTGTAAGCACCAAGATTGCATACTTGTTCTACCCTTATGACGGGTTCACAGTTACCGAATCTCCTGCATATCAGCAGGTGTGTGCACAGGAATTGGCAAAGGTGACACTCGTTGACCTCAGCGAACCTCTCAATGCTGAGGCACTGCAAGAGTACGATGCAATAGTCATAGGCAACAATATCCCTGCCGACATTGAGAATGTTCAAGTACTGAAACAGGCGTTCCCATTCGTGCCGACGCTCAATCTCAACGGCAATATCTACGATGCTTGGGGCTATGGAGAACTGGGCGAGAAGTCAACAGAGGTCGCTCTGCTCACGACAACCGACAAGACTTTCACTGCAAACCTTGAGATTGCAGACGACGAAATAGGCAAAATGATCAGCCTCACCAACGGTGATGCCATCCCTGCAGGAGTGCAAAACCTTGCCGGAACATTCGCCGACGATGACATTTATGCCGTTGATCTGGAGAATCAGGAACTCATTTATTCCCATGCACACAACATCAACCACAACGGTTACATCTATCTTCCATTCGACGAAGAAGCCGCTGCCGACATGTACGAGCCTAATGCAATCATCGTGAACAACGCTCTGACGAAGCTTATTGCTTCGAAAGCGAAGGTCACACCGACCACTACGCCAAAGATTTCTGTAGTTGATGCTGACCACAAAGCATTGGTTACAATCACCGATGCAATAAAGAACGCACGCATATTCTACACTACCGACGGCACTGATCCTACGGTTGAAAGCACTGAATACACTGGTTTGTTCACTCTCGACGTCGATTGTACTGTCAAGGCAGTAGCGCTTGGCGAGGGTTATTTGCTCAGTGATGTTGCAAGCATTGACGTTACAATGAAGGACCAGGCAAAGCAACCAATACTTGCTATCAGCGGCAACGGACAGACAGAACCTGCACTGATAATGCTCGAACTGGCTGAACAACCTGCCGAGGGCGACACTCTCGACATCTGGTATAACTACACCGGAACACGCGACACACTGCAATCAACCCGCTACACTGAGCCTATTCTCATCCAGACTACAGTCGAACCAAAGACCATCTACGCCTTTGTGACGAGCAAAATCGTCGTTACATCTGAGTGTACTTCAGCCGTTGTAAAGGCTAACATGAGCAATATCCGTCGCGAAGTCCTCACTCATTTCGACGCAAGTAAAGAGGATTGGAATGCCGGAAACAATGCTTTGACATATTATTTCTCTTGGGGGAAGACCGCAAGAAGTATGTATCTTGAGGACGTTGACCCTGATTCAGGTGAGCTTATCTACGTTCCTAACGTACCGGAATATGCTTATCCAAACCCTACAGGCGACCTTGCAAATGCCTTCAATGCCGACTGGAAACTGAAGTCGTTTGGGCAAGTCCTCGACTGGCCAAAGGCTACAATCGAGAAAGTCAACGCTGGTGATGGCACGGCATATAACCCTTGGAAGGTCGATGACCTCGATAACAGTCTCGTGACCAACGGTTCTATTCAGTTCGGCGGATACTTCTCGGGCGAGCCGGCAAACGCAAGCATCGAGACAGTCAAGCCATTCAAGGGCCCGTTCAATGTGTATTTCACTATCGGTAACGGTGCTACAAATGTCAAGACCGACCGCGTAAGCTACGTGTCGCCACGTTCATTCGAGATTGCAGTGTCGGTTGACAGCATCAACTGGGAACGCTTGGATAGCGTTGCATCGCCAACCAACCAGCGTTGCTGGACTATCTACGAGATACCTTACGAGGGCACAGACGAGGTATATGTACGCCTTAAGCAACTCTCAGGCGGCAGTAACGCATACTGCACCGACATTTATCTCATGGGCAAGAGTGCAAGTGCAGTGCTGACAGGCGACGCTAACGAAGACGGAAACGTCGATGTTTCCGACATCACTACAATCGCTGCATACATCCTCGGCAGCCTTGAAGGCAAGTTCAACTTCGACAATGCCGACGTGGATGATGATGACGCAATCACCGTAGCCGACATTACCGGCACGGCAAGCATCATATTGAACAATTAAGTTCCTTTTCAAAAAGTTTTGTTGATGGGCGGCAGCCGATGGAGACATCCACGGCTGTCGCTTTTTTTTTGTCTTGTAGAATTGGCGAGGTCGAGCGTATGCGTTTCGCAACTCCTCCGTAATACCTGAAAAGATTGAACGCTTAACTCCGCCAAACATTGCAGCAATGTTGGTCCGAACATTGGAGCAATGTTGGAGTCAACATTGCAGCAATGTTTTTTCCCCCCAAGCGTTCAACTTCGAGATCACGAAACATCAACTTCCCGAAGCCAAGCGTTCGTTTCTTGAATCATTATTACAATGATACAAAATAAAACGGCGCAGTTGAAAACTTTCATGAAGTTAATTGTAGAGCGATATGAGATAGCGCAACACGAGAGGATAAAAATACTTTGTTATTGTCTTCTTGTTTAG
>JAKSIZ010000039.1 GCA_024398515.1 Bacteroidaceae bacterium
ACTTCAGTGACTCAGCCTTTGACTTTGCAACGAGTGCTGCTTTTCTTTTCTGATTGTTCTGTTTCATATTTTTATATTTTAGTGTCACCTCTATAATATAATACGAAGAACTTTGAAAAACGAAGTGAATTTCGTACATAGATGTGCAAAAACTATGCATAGATGATAAAAAAACAAAAAAAATCTAAGGTATGCGAAGTTCTTACACACTTTATTTGTATCTTTGCATTACAATCTAAAACTTAATGCCTATGATTAGTAAGACCTTCAACCGTTATATATGGTTGCTGAACACACTGCTTCAGCAGAAACGGCTTACATTTGAGGAAATCAGTTACAGATGGAAAGACAGTTATATGGGTGACGGAAAACCTATGCCGTTGCGCACTTTCCACCAACATCGCAATGCGGTTGAGGAACTGTTTGGAGTGGAAATCAAATGTGATCCGTCAAGGGGATATGAGTATTATATTGAGTCACCAGAGTTATTGAGGACAGATAGAAACCGTCAATGGCTGCTCAACTCTTTTTCTATTTCCAATATGATTGAAGCTGGTCATAATATGTCTGACCGAATCCTGTTTGAAGACATTCCGCATGGGACGGAATATCTGCAACTGATTATCGAGGCAATGCAGCAGAACAAGGAATTGGTGTTCGATTATCAATCTTTTGGAGGACATCACGACACTTATCACATGCAACCATATGCCATGAAGGTCTATCACCAGCGTTGGTATGTAGTTGGGGACATAACTGAAATAGGAGAGATTCGCAATCTCGCACTTGACCGTACGCTTGAACTGGAACTGACGGACAAAACCTTTACATTTCCAAGAAACTTCAACGCAAAGAAATACTATGCGAATACAATAGGTGTATATGTGAACGACAACCTGAAACCTGTCAAGGTCAGGATTCGAGCATACGGTTATCAAGTTGATTACTTGCGTTCATTACCATTGCATCGCACTCAGGAGGAAGTCAAATGCAAGAACAAGGAGTTCAGTGAATTTGAATACCGTTTGTGCATCACTCCAGAACTGATGTCGAGCTTCCTTGCTATGGGCGAGAATGTGGAGATGCTGGAACCAACAGAATTGAGAAACGAAGTGAAACGTAGATTGATTTCCAATCTTGAACGATATAACCATGACGAGAAAAAGCAGGATAAATGATATGGTGTGCAGACTTTTTGCATAGACAGGTTCGATTTTTCCTTGACAATTTAGTTTTCATTTGTATTATATATAGGACATTATTAACCAATAACAAAAATGAGTAAGGATTATTTCAAACTTGATACAGAAGCCCCCCTCTTTCGCTATTTTAGAAAAGAGAACAATATTGAATGGTGGCAAAAGATATTAAACGATGCAGAGTTGTATGTCAATATCAGGAAAAACAACCGCATCAATGTGTATTTCCGAGGTGCATCAGTAATGGAACTTTCTTGGACAAGAGGAAACAAAGCCAGAGCACGTATTCATAAAGCGTATATATCTTTGAAAAATGGGCGATTAGGAAGTGATGACTACTTTATGACTTATCAACCAGAAGAAATAGTAACCCGAATAGATGAAATAAAGCAGAGCATAATCAATTATAAACAGCCCAATAATCCTGAAGGAGCAAGCGAAAAGACTATTCAGGGACTAATGTATGTAAAAGGAAGTTACATTGACACTGAATTTGAATTTGTTCGTGAAGTTCCTAATCGTTTGATTACACGAATAGATTTCACAACAATAACGCCCGAGGGATTGATTGAGTTTGTGGAACTGAAACGAATTTCCGATAACCGTCTTCTAAAAAAGGATTCGAACCTTAAGAAAGAAGAAATACGTACTCAGATAAGAGATTACAATGCCTTCATTGCAAAACACAAAGAGGATATTGTCAATTACTACAAGCAAATTCAGATTGTCATGCGAAACATTGGAGTACGTAATCCACTCTGCGATGTAAATATCACTGGGGTCTCTCCTGATACACTGTTGTATTTCGCAGGATATGCTGACGGAAAAGCCTCACATCCAAAAAGAATAAATAGAGTTGCAGCAATTAAACAAATTATGATTGAGGAACATATCAAATCCAATATTGACGAAATATGAACATTAAAGTACACAGAGGGCTCGAACAGATTGGTGGTTGTATCACTGAAATCAGTACCGATACATCAAGAGTGTTTATTGACTTCGGGCAGAATCTACCAGGATGTGGTGAGCCCGCGACACCTGAACAAGATGCAAAGATGGTTGAGGGCTTGTTTGAACACGACAGTCACAAGGAAACTGCCGTATTCTATACTCATGCCCATGAGGATCATGTGGGGCTGTTCCACTATATTCCAGATGGCATTCCTCAATATATTGGCGAAGGAGGCAAGGCTATGCTTATTGCCAAATATGAGTTGATTAAGAGAAAAGATGAAATAGAGTTCAATGTTGTTTCAACTTTATCTCAAAAGAATGACAGTGAATGCCAGAAAGTGTCAGCAGAGCGATTGGCTAAGGCTATCATTGCAGACGAAGAACGCATTGGCATAATTCGCGGATTCCATACATGGGAACGCACCAAACCACACGCTGCTCCAAAACCAATTCAAATTGGCGATATTCGTATCACTCCCTTCTTCAACTGCCACAGCATCTATGACTCATATATGTTTCTTATCGAAGCTGACGGCAAGCGTATCTGGCACATGGGTGACTATCGTGAGCATGGCTATATGGGCAAGGGGCTGCTTCCTACATTGAAGCGATATGCATCGGACATTGATGTGCTTATTACAGAGGGAACGATGCTGAAGCGTGATGACGAATGTATTCACGAGAGAGAAGTGTTTCGCAAGATGGCAAGCGTGATGGACGCATTTAAGTATGTAGTCGTTCTTGCTTCTGCTACCGACATAGAGCGATTGGCAAGCATCAAGGAGGCTGCAAAGAAAGCAGGCAAGCGACTTTACATAAACGGCGGATTGATGAAACGCACCATGAAGCTATTCACAGAGCGTGAAGCCAAACTATCGAAAGGCCTGTTTGACTTTCATCCAATATACCTGAATCCCGACAACGAGAAGATGATTGCCACGATGCAAAAGAACGGATTCGTGCTTATCTCCGGAGTGAATGGATTGGGAATAGCAGAGGAACCATGCGAAGGAGTTGATCCGTCAGAGGTGCTTCTCATCTATTCTTCATGGGATGGCTATTACAAAAAACCTGAGCAGGTGAAGCTAAATCCGCTCTACAAGGAGTTCCGTAGCAGATTTGCCAATGTTGTGGACATCCACACATCAGGTCATGCAAGTAAGGAAACTATTAGAAAAATAATCAATATTGTTAAACCCAAAGAGGTAATCTGCATGCATAAGGAAGCAGATGCGGAATTATTATTATGAGATTATGAAATACAAAGATTCTCAATTATCCATTCAGCAAAAGCTTTTCTCAAATAAAATGGGAGGCGAATTTAATGGAAAGAAATGTGAATGCGCATTACAGAATTATCAGGATAATTTTGTAAAACAAATTGATAGCAATGAAGTGGAAGCATACTTCAAGGATAATGGTATAAACTGGTGGAAAGGCAGAACGCCAACGACACATACATTATCATCACAGATTGCCTGTATAAACCACCTTTATTCCATTAGAACAGATTATGACGCAGTGCTTGCTGTAGCACGACAGATTGACCAAGAGATTGATAGCGTTGATATTCTTTACAACGACAAGGAGAAATGGCGAGGATATATTTCCTTTGAAGTAGTAAGTGAACATGATCATCTCAACGAAAAAAGAGGAAAAAACAAGAAATTGACAAGAGGTAGCCAGTGTACATCTATCGATGCTGTTATTCTTGCACACAAGAAAGACAGACATGTATTGCTCGCTATAGAGTGGAAATATGTCGAGCAATATTATAATGAGGACAAATCAAAGAACCAGAATAGTAAACAAAGTGGAAGCACACGTGTCAACAACTACACAGGCGGCAAAAATGTTCCTGAACCAAACTTAATACAAAAATCAAAACAGTTGAAGAACTTAAATACATATGAAGGTTCCGTTTATTTTTATGAGCCGTTCTATCAGTTAATGAGGCAAACTTTATGGGCAGAACAAATGGTGAAATATCGTGACGAGGAAATTATTAAAGCCGATGACTACATAAACGTGCATGTAATTCCAACAAAAAATGTAAAATTAAGAGATAAGATATACAAATGCAGTAATATGGATTTGCGTTCCACATGGGTTCAGCAACTTAATGACGCATCGAAATATATACTTATATCGCCTGACAAATTATTTGAAACTCTTCCTTGCCTATATAATGACTTAAAAAAAACACTTGAAAACCGATACTGGCAATGACAATTCTCCAGATTTCCGACACTCATAACAAACATCAGCAACTGACGAATCTGCCAACTGCTGATGTCATTGTTCATTGTGGTGACTTTGCCGATAATGGAACAGAAGACGAAGTGCTTGACTTCCTCAACTGGTTCATCGACTTGCCGTACAAATACAAGATATTCATAACTGGAAATCATGATCTTTGTCTCTGGGAAGCCGATAATATCGAAGACTTACCTGACAACGTGTTCTTCCTCCAGGACAGACTATGCGAAATAGAGGAAATTAAATTCTTCGGGTTAGCATACAACCATCCAGAGGCGCGTATTCCTAATGGCATTGATGTTCTTATTACACACGAACCGCCAGTTATGATTCTTGACGAGTCAAACGGCATTCATTGGGGAAATGCCTTGATACGAAACAAAGTTCTGGCTGTTAAACCTAAGCTTCATTTGTTTGGTCATGCCCACGAAGGTTACGGCGTAGAAGAAAAAAATGGGATTATGTTCTCAAACGGAGTAATCACTGATGACTTTTACCGTTTGAGACGCAATCTCAGAGTGATTCAATTGTAACTTATCCTATCTTGTCACAAGTGAAATAAGACAGGTTCATACTTCGTGGTTCTATCTCTATGCCGTACTTGCTCATGAAAAGTTGGGCAAGCATGGGATGTTCACGAACCTGACCTAAAGGCTTGGACGAGGACATAGTACTTGTTTCAACAAACATTCCCTTTTCCAATTTCTGTCTCTTGTTCTTACAAGGAGCATTGGTGCTCGTTCTTACGGTAATTTTCCAAAGTGCCATAGTGATAATCTTTTATGTAATGTTATGCTATCATTTCGTTTAGCAGTTGGCTTTTTCTTTGACTGACGATTTCGCTCCAAAGACGTGAACCCTGAACTTTCGATGCAGGAATGTAGTCCTTGAAATTTTCATAGAAATCTATGCCTTTCTTATCGAAAACGCTATCACGATATCGGTCAATAATCTCTTCCCAGTCCCATCTGTCAGCATATTTTGCCAACAATTCATCTGTCAGTTCAAGGCTGCTGTTGCGGGATAATTCGGTCCAGTTCCACTTGTCTACAAAAGTATCGACAAGTTCTGGTAATGTTCGGCATTCTGCATCGGGTTTACAAAGCCTAACGGAGTGCCCATCCAGTAATCGGCATTGTTGTTGTCGTATCGTGCATTCTTCACGTATTGGTCAGTAACGTCAATCCACATCTCATCGGCAAACGTCGTCAACGTGGTGAACGACATTGCAAGTAAAAGTAAAGTTCCCCTTAGTTTCATAGTTTTTAAAAGTTTGTTAAGATATCCATTATTCGCTGCAAATTTACGAAATGTTTTTGATATACGCACTATTTTCAATAAAAAGTTTTTTACATACAGACAACCTTAGTTCTCCAAAACCATAAACTACACCTTATTAATAAACGCGCGTGCGTGCGCACGCATACAAATAATCAAAACATTAACAGTCGAAAGTTTCACTTTCCAACAATTATTTTTCATATACTATGCTTTTTTACATTCACGGTACAGATAAAAAAGGTTCAGTGGAAATTTAGTGGGGGTAAGCGTACTTAAAAAATAAATCTTGAATATAAACACGAATGTAACGAATATGGTATGAAAAGCATGAAGTATTCTTGGACAAGCCAGGATGGCGACTAAAAGAAATCGGCTTGCCGCTTTTACAAAGCTTGCGACTGAAAGAAAGGTTGGTTGCCAATCACTCTCCCTTGGGGGAGTATGGAGGGGGCTTCATTTCTTATGGCCAACGGCCACATTTTTTTCTTATATATTACATTGGGCGTAACAGGTGTGACAAATGCAGAATTGTAAATAAAACGTAAAAATATATGGGAAATCGGAGGTGGGTGGTTGGATTTGCAAAATAATTTATTACCTTTGTAGCGAATAGATTTTGAAAACGATATAAAACAGTAAAAAGAAAAAGACTATGAAAAAGGCTTTTGTATTTCCAGGGCAGGGAGCACAGTTTCCTGGCATGGGCAAGGATATGTATGATACGTCGGACGTGGCTCGCACGATGTTCGACAAGGCTAATGAGGTGTTAGGGTACAGCATTACCGACATAATGTTTGACGGGACTGAGGAGGACTTGCGCCAGACACGGGTGACTCAACCTGCAGTGTTCCTCCACAGTGTGGTGAGTGCTGCATGTCTTGGCGAGAAGTTTGCGCCCGACATGGTGGCAGGTCACTCACTCGGCGAGTTCTCGGCACTCACGGCAGCAGGAGCTTTGACGTTTGAAGACGGCTTAAAACTGGTCTATGCACGAGCCATGGCAATGCAGAAGGCATGCGAAGCAAAGCCTTCGACAATGGCGGCAATCATTGGACTGCCTTTTGAGGAAATAGAAAGGATATGCCGCGAAGTAAGTACGGAAGGCAATGTTGTTGTCCCAGCAAACTACAACACTCCTGTGCAACTGGTAATCAGTGGCGACTGCGATGCTGTGAACGAGGCTTGCACAAAGATAAAGGAGGCTGGTGCCAAACGTGCACTTCCGCTGAAAGTAGGCGGTGCATTCCACTCGCCATTGATGCAACCAGCAAAGGAGGAACTGGAGAAGGCGATAGAGGCAGTAGAGTTCATGACGCCACGTTGCCCAGTGTATCAAAATGTAGATGCCATGCCTCACACTGATGCAAGCGAGATAAAGGCTAACCTGATAGCACAACTGACGAGTCCTGTGCGCTGGACTGAGCAAGCCGAAAGGATGATAGCCGATGGTGCAACCGAGTTCATAGAGTGCGGACCAGGCAAGGCTCTTTGCGGAATGATGGCGAAAATCAACCGCGAAATCTCTTGTACGGTTGTGGAGTTATAAGGTGAACCTCCCCCTCTCCCTTGAGGGGAGATAAACCGTAAAACCGTAAAATATGAAATTTCTTATCTATCAAGTATTGCCTCGTTTGTATGGCAATGAAAACACTACAAACATCGTTAATGGCTCTATAACGGAGAATGGAGCCGGTAAGATGAGTGCGTTCGACGGCAAGACACTTGCTGCCATCCACAGCATGGGGTTCACTCATGTATGGTTTACCGGAGTGATACGCCACGCTACGCAAACAGATTACTCTGCCTACGGAATACCATTGTGTCACCCTGCTATAGTGAAGGGCAAGGCAGGTTCGCCATACGCTATCACCGACTACTACGATGTTGACCCTGACATTGCCGACACGATAGACTGTCGCATGGCAGAGTTTGAGGACCTCGTAAGGCGTACGCATGAGGCACAGATGAAGGTGATTATCGACTTTGTGCCCAATCATGTGGCACGGCAATACTATAGCGTAACAAAACCAAAGGGAGTGAAAGACTTTGGCGCTGACGACGACACACGAAAGTGTTTCGATCCTCAGAACAATTTCTATTATTGTCCCGACGAAGCCTTCGCACCATATATCGACCTGAAGGCTGGTTCGGAAACAGCATATTATGAGAGTCCTGCCAAAGCAACAGGCAATGACTGCTTTCATGCTCACCCAAGCATAAACGACTGGTTCGAGACGGTGAAGCTCAATTATGGGAGGCCGCCCAGCCCCCCTCTGTCCCCCCAAGGGGGTATGAAAGGTTCAGGTCACTCCCCCTTGGGGGAGCAGGGAGGGGGCTGTTTGTTCTATCCTATACCCGACACATGGAACAAGATGACCGACATACTGCTCTACTGGGCAGCAAAGGGCGTGGATGGATTTCGTTGCGACATGGCAGAGATGGTGCCTGTTGACTTCTGGCATTACGCTACTACAAAGGTGAGAGAAGCCTATCCCGAGATGCTTTTTATCGGCGAAGTGTATAATCCTTCGCTTTATCGCAGCTACATTGAATGGGGCGGATTTACTTATCTCTACGACAAAGTAGGGATGTACGACACGCTGCGTGGAGTCACTTGCGGTTATTTGCCGGCATCGGACATAACGAGAGCATGGCAACAGATAGGCGATATTCAAGACAAAATGCTTTATTTCCTTGAAAACCACGACGAGCAGCGCATAGCGTCACGCTTCTTTGCAGACGATGGAAAGCGTGCCCTGCCAGCACTCATAGTGGCTACACTGATGCAGGGAAACCCATTCATGATGTACATGGGCCAAAGCATCGGCGAAAGAGCAGAGGCATCCGAGGGCTTCAGTGGCGACGACGGAAGGACTACAATCTTTGATTACTGGTGCGTTGAGTCGTTGCTTAGGCTTCGCAAAAGACGTCTGACGACCGATGAGAAATACCTACACTCTATATATAATAAGGTGTTGCGCTTTGCAAGCAAAGAGAAAACAGTGGCTGAAGGGAAGTTTTTCGACCTGATGTATGTGAACCCTACGAGCGAACAATTCAGTCAAGAACGGCAATATGCCTTCCTAAGGCAGCACGGAAGAAAGTTGATTCTCGTCTGTGCAAACTTCGACGACAAGGCTGTAGGCTGCAAAGTAATCATACCGGCACACGCATTTGAGTATTTGGAGATTGAGGAATGCACAGCCAATGGCGTTGAAGTGTTCACCGGTGAAAAGGGAAAGTTTGAATTGAAAAAGGACAGTGCTTTGGAACTTTTCGTTCCTGCTAATTTTGCAACAGTTTGGAAAATCACATTATAGTTGAAGGTGCAAGGGTTCACAACCTCAAGAATATTGACGTTCGGATACCCAGAAACTCGCTGACAGTCATCACTGGCGTCAGCGGAAGCGGGAAGTCGTCGTTGGCTTTCGACACTATTTTTGCTGAAGGACAACGCCGATACATCGAGACATTCTCGGCATACGCACGCAATTTCCTCGGCAACCTGCAGCGTCCTGACGTGGATAAGATTACGGGATTGTCGCCTGTAATCTCAATAGAACAGAAGACAACAAACAAAAACCCACGCAGTACGGTGGGTACGACAACCGAAATATACGATTTCCTACGCCTACTCTTTGCCCGCATCGGCACTGCTTACAGCTATGTGACAGGCGAAAAGATGGTGAAATACACCGAGGAAAAGGTTATCGACATGATTCTTTCCGACTATGATTCAAGGCGCGTTCTGATTCTTGCGCCACTTGTGCAGAGCCGCAAAGGTCATTATCGTGAGTTGTTTGAAAGCCTTATCAAGAAAGGATACCTCTATGTCCGCGTTGACAACGAGATACGAGAGATTGAAAAAGGAATGCAACTTGACCGCTACAAGAGCCATACGATTGAGGTTATCGTCGATAAACTTCAGGTCCACGCCAAGGATCATGACCGTCTGAAACGCAGTGTCTCAATCGCCATGAAGCAGGGCGACGGCGTAATCCTCATCATGGACAACGACACAGGTGAGGCAAAATACTACAGCCGACACCTTATGTGCCCTACGACTGGCATGTCGTATAACGATCCGGCACCGAATAGTTTCTCGTTCAACTCGCCTCAAGGTGCCTGCAAACGGTGCAATGGACTGGGATATGTAACGGAAATCGACATGGACAAAATCATTCCCGACAAGTCAATGTCGATTAAGTCGGGAGGTATCATACCGTTAGGATCATACAAAAAGCAACTTATTTTCTTCCAGATTGAAGCCATCCTTGAGAAACATGGATACGACATCAACACTCCGATAGCCGAACTTTCCGAGGAAGTCATGCACGAGATTTTCTTCGGATCACTCGACAAGGTGCGTGTCAGAGCCGCTGATGTACACACTACCGACGACTATTATTCTGATTTTGACGGCATCGTGAAGTATCTGCACACCGTTTTCGAGGAAGACGACAGCATAAAAGGCAAGCGATGGGCAGAGCAATTTATGCAGACCTGCACCTGTCCCGAATGCCGAGGACAACGCCTGAACCAGGAAAGTCTATCGTATAAGATATGGGACAAGAGCATTGCCGACCTTGCAAACATGGACATTGCCGACCTCAAGTCGTGGCTCAAGGAAGTGCCCGAGCACCTTACCGAACAGGAAAACAAGGTTGCAGCAGAGATACTGAAAGAGATTTCGACACGTGTAGGCTTCCTTCTTGAAGTCGGACTTGAGTATCTTTCGCTCAACCGACAGTCGGCAGAACTCTCTGGAGGCGAGAGTCAACGCATCAGACTTGCCACTCAGATTGGTTCGCAACTTGTGAATGTGCTTTATATTCTCGACGAACCAAGCATCGGACTTCACCAACGTGACAACGAAAAACTTATCGCTTCGCTGAAGCAATTGCGCGATATTGGCAACACGGTTATCGTTGTAGAACACGACCGCGACATGATGCTCAACGCCGATTACATCATCGACATCGGTCCAGGAGCAGGAAGAAATGGCGGAAATGTCGTTTTCCAAGGTTGGATGAAGGACCACAAACTGACCTGGGAGAACCGTATGTCGCAGAAAAATCGCAGCATAACTGACGCCAAGACAATAACTCTTCGTGGTTGCACGGGCAATAACCTGAAGAATGTTGACGTGACGTTCCCACTCGGACAACTCATTCTCGTCACCGGAGTGAGTGGCAGCGGCAAGTCAACCCTCATTAATTCTACACTCTACCCTATACTCTCGCAGCATTTCTACCGCTCATTGAAGCGCCCACTCCCCTACTCTTCCATCGAAGGATTAGAGGCTATCGACAAGGTAATCAACGTTGACCAAAGCCCAATTGGGCGCACTCCACGCAGCAACCCAGCCACATACACCGGAGTCTTCTCCGATATACGCAACCTTTTCGTCGGTCTTCCCGAGGCACAGATACGCGGCTACAAGCCAGGACGATTCTCGTTCAACGTGAAAGGCGGCCGTTGCGAGGCGTGCATGGGCAATGGATTCAAGACTATAGAAATGAATTTCCTGCCGGATGTGACCGTACCATGCGAGGTGTGTCACGGCAAACGCTACAACCGCGAGACGCTTGAAGTGCGTTACAAGGGCAAAAGCATTGCCGACGTTCTCGACATGACCGTTGACCAAGCCGTGGATTTCTTTGCCAACGTGCCAGCAATACTCCAGAAAATCAAAACCCTGCAGGACGTAGGATTAGGCTATATCACCCTCGGACAATCAGCAACAACCCTCTCAGGCGGCGAGTCGCAACGCATAAAACTTGCGGCTGAACTCGGTAAACGCGACACAGGAAAGACTCTCTACATACTCGACGAACCTACGACAGGACTGCACATAAAGGACATCTGCATTCTGATGGACGTGCTGCAGCAACTTGTTGACAAGGGCAACACGGTGATAGTAATCGAGCACAACATGGACGTTATTCGCCAAGCCGATTACATCATCGATATGGGACCTGAGGGAGGTCGAGGTGGCGGACAAGTAGTATTTGCCGGAACTCCAAGCGAACTCGTCAAGGGCAGCCACAAGAAAAGTTACACTGCCACATTCCTAAAAAAAGAACTCAATCGCAATAATTAACTATAGGAACAAGCGGTATTTTGCGGCCACTTGTTCGAACAGCTTTCTGAAGTTGAACGCTTAACTCCGCCAAACATTGCTGCAATGTTCGGACCAACATTGCTCCAATGTTTGAGCCAACATTGCAGCAATGTTTTTCGAAGTATAACGTTCAATCTTGAAAAGCCAATCGAAAGACCTCGGAAAAGACAACAATCAAAATTTATAATTTTATGAATTGTTTCAAAAAAATATTATAAATATTTTGCAGATTACCAAAAAAAACATTAACTTTGCACAAAATACGTTATAGCGAAAACAATTATTTTAGTTTTACAAATTTTTATTTATTAACTCATTAAAAAAAACAAAAGCTTATGAAGAAATTATTTTCTTTGATCGGACTTATTGCGGCTGTTGTGATTTTCGCATACGCAAGTAAGCCTGTACCTGCTTCAGAGCCAGCAACGCTTGAAGATGGTAACTACTATCTCTACAACGTGGCTTCTGGCAAATGGCTTGGCGGTGGCAACTCTTGGGGAACCCAGGCTTCACTGCTGAAGCATGCAAACTATTTCACCCTCACAAAGGTTGAAACAGGTGTTTACACTCTCGATTCACACATTTCCAATGGTGGTGACTCTCACTTCTTTGGCAATGGTGGTTACGTTGATGGTACTGCTGCAAACTGGCAGATACAGCAGAACGGCGAAAACTATGTACTCACTCTCGGCGACGGTAACTTCATCGGATGGGATGGCGAGACAACAGTTTTGAAGACCGACATCACGAGTGCAGCCGACGAAAATGCTCAGTGGAAGATCTATTCAGAGGCAGAGATGATTGCACAAATCAAGAAGACTCCTTATGGAGTTCCTGTTGACGCAACTTTCCTTATCAAGGGTGCTGACTTCTCACGCAATGACCAGAGAATAGTACAGAATTGGAAGGCCAGTGCAGATTGTACAAACAAGAACCTCAGTGGCGGTGACAACACAAACAACTGCGCAGAATCTTGGCATTCAACATTCACTATTTCACAGACTATAGAGAATGTTCCTAATGGTAAGTACCAACTTACAGCACAGGGTTTCTATCGTCAGGATGGTACAGACAATGACAATTTGCCTTACTTCTTCCTCAATGACCAGAAATCTACTGTATTGCTGAAGACTGGAGCAGAGGACAATATGGGAGATGCTTCTGCATCATTTACAGCAGGTAATTATGCAATGGAAACTCCACTTGAGGTTGTTGTAAACGACGGAACTCTCAATCTTGGTATTGCAAACCCTGCAAATGCAGCATTGTGGGTTATCTTCGACAACTTCGAACTTACTTACCTCGGCGTTGACCTCTCAACTCTCGAAACAGCACTTGAAAATGCAAGAGCAGCTGCAAAGGTTGTTATCGACGCTAACGAGAAGATGAACAAAGACGTTTTTGCTGCCCTCAATACAACTTATGATAACACTGAAACTGTAGTGCATACACCAGAAGCTTACGAGGCAGCTATCGCCAACCTTAACATGGCTGTTACAGCAGCAAAGGCAAGTATTGCTGTTTATGCAAGCATTCAGAAGTGGTATGACGATGCAAAGGTTAACTTCACAGAAGAAGGTTATACAAACTTCTGTGCAGTAACTGCAGATATCAAGGCTGCTTACGACAACGGAACAATCACTGACGGTGTAGCAGAAAACGAAACACTCAAGGAGCAGTATGCAGCTCACATGGCTAAGTACTATGCACCAGGTGCAGACATCACTGACGTTTATATCGTAAATGCAAGATTGCTCGAAGGTGCCAATGGTTGGAACTGCAACCCTGCAAGAAGTGGTGGCGACGGTCTGAACGATGGTAAGATTGGTGTTCTTGAATTCTATGCTGGATGGGGAAGTCTTGAAATGACTAAGTTTGAAATGCTTCAGACAATCAATCTCCCTGCAGGTGAATATAAGTTGAGTTCAAATGCATTCTTCCGTTATGGTGTAGCTTACGACACAGACAAGACTAAGTCAGAAGCTTACATGGTTTGCGGTAATGACAAGACTCTTCTTCCTACTCTTGGAAGCATAGAAGGTCTCAGTGGCTATGCTAACAGCACAGCTGATGCTATCACCGTATTCGAGGCTGGCAAATACGAGACATCAACAACATTCAAGTTGCTCGAAGCTTCAGATGTAACGGTTGGTTACTCTGGCGAATTCACATTGAAGCAGAGCTGGTTCATCAGCGGACCGCTGAAGCTCACTTACGTTGGTCCTGTTTCTCTCGAAGGTTACATTGCTGACCTCAATGAGGTTCTTGCAAAGGTTCCTGAAGGAATGATGGAAAAGAGTCTCAAACAGGCTCTCATAGATGCTGTTACATTAGCTCAGGTTGTTCTTGCTAAATACAATGCCGACCCAACAAGCGTAACTGCAAAGGAAGCTAACGATGCTTGCGAAGCTCTGAAGATTGCTATCAACAATGCAGAACCAAGTGTAAAGATCTATAAGTCTGTTAAGGATGCTGCTGACAAGGCACAGGCTCTTGACGAAGACGGACAGAAGAAGTTCGACGAACTCATTGCTGACGTCAGAACAGCATACTATGACGGAACAATCACTGACGGTGTTGCAGAAATCGAAACTATCAATAATGCACTCATCGAGGCAACTAAGGCTCAGACTTCAAAGGGTTCTGACTGGTCATTGCTCGGAAGCAACAAGCCAGCTGACTGGTTCGGTGGCAAGGCAGTATTCCAGACAGGTGTTGAACACTACACTGGTGACAATGTCGCAGCTCCTGATACAATTATCCTTTCACAGACAATCGGTGGTCTGATTCCATTCGCTAAGTATGAAGTTAAGTTCTATGCAGGTGCAAACGTAGCACGTAACCTGTCAGAAGACTACTATGGCGAAGGCAAGGCATACGTATTCGCTAATGCAGCTAAGGAAGATATCGTAATCGGTCATCAGAGTGGTGACACAATCACAAAGGCAGCATACCTCCGCACATTCGAAGTAACAGTTGGTGCTGACGGTAATCTTGAGTTCGGTCTTGCAAACAAGGTTGAAGCTGGTCAGTGGTATATCGCACAGTTCGTAAGCCTCACGCTTCTTGATGCTCCAGAAGGTCTCTCTAAGATGATTCTTGCAGGTCTTGCTGACAAGGCTGCTGGTGAAACTCTCACTATCGACCTCAACAAGGGTGAAGAATATCCTCTCAACGTTCCTGTTGACGCAGGTCTTGTAAACCTCGTAATCAATGGTAATGGTGCTATCGTTAATGTTGGCGCTGGTGCACAGATTACAGGTATGCAGGGTATCGAAATCAACAATGTAAACTTCAATTGTGCTGAAGCAACTGTTGCTCCTGTTGCTCTCTCTGTAACTCCAGACGAAAGTCTCCACGCAAGCAACGGCAATGTTTACAACAACACTCAGAATGCATATATCAACCCTTGCACTGTAGCTTTCAACGGTTGTAACTTCGCTCAGCTTCCAACTTCATTGTTCAGCAACAATGGTGCAGCATGGGTACTCGGTGGCTTCACAGTTAATGAGTGCGTTGTTCAGTTCTGCAAGAGCGATACGAAGCCTTATATCAACTTTGAAACAGCTCCAAACAATGTTGGCGCAATCAAGAACTTCACAATCAATGCTTCTACATTGTTCAACGATTCTATCGACGACGCTTACTTCATCCGCTTCGCTAACGCTTCTAACGGACAGGCATCAAAGGCATTCCCTGCTGATCCTTACGAGTACATCACATTTACAAACAACACATTTGTAAATATCTGTACAAAGAAGAACTTCGGTAACAACACTCAGAACAATGCTGCATTTGTTGACGAAATCAAGGGTAACGTATTCTTCAATGTATATCGTCTCAACAAGTACATCCAGACAAACAATACATTCAACTTTACAGTTGCTGACAATGCTATCAATGGCGACATCGTAACTATCGATGGTACTGACAAGTCAAAGATTGCTACAGAAGACACATTGCTCGTACTCACATTGCCAGAAGGTGCTCTCAACTTCAACAACATCATGGCTCTGAAGGCTAACTTCACTAACCCTGCAGGTTCTTACGCTGCTGAAATGGGCTTCGGTGACCCACGCTGGATTCCACTTCCTCCTATCACAGAGGCTCGTGGTTGGAAGTTCGACAACATGCCTACTGACTGGGCTGATGACTGGGCTGGTATCATTCAGGCTGCTAATGACGGTAACGGATACTGGGCTGCAAGTTCTAAGGGACGCTACAACTATGTTCCTGCTCTCAACGACGAACAGCTTACATTCGATGGTACAACTGTAATACCTGCATTCGAAGGCCTCTACTTCACTGATGCAAATATTAACGGTATCCTCGTTTGTCCTGCTAACGGTGCTACTTACAGATGTGCACAGTTCCAGGCTGGAGTCATCACTCGCATCCCTCAGGTTGCTGCTGGTGATACTATCAAGCTCGTCCTCTGCAATACTGAAAAGGGTGACATCGAAGAAGGTATGACTTTTACAAATGCACTTGACGCAGAGGGTAATGCAGTTACATCTGTTACTACTCCTGCTTCTACTTATACAGAATTTGTATTCGTAGCAGCTGCTAATGGCGACTTCACATTCAAGGTTGCTAAGAAGGGTATTCGTCTCCAGACTATCAATGTAATCCCTGAAGGCAGTACACCAACAGGCATCAACGACGTTAACAGCAAGGTAACAGTACCGTTCGCAGAAGGCATCTACAACCTCCGCGGTCAGAAGGTTACAACAATGAAGGCAGGTGAAATCTACCTCGTAAACGGTAAGAAGTTCATTGCACGTTAATGACTTCCCGACACATACTAAAAGAATCCAGCTGCGAATTGCAGCTGGATTCTTTTTTATTGAAAAAAGTTTTAGTTCCTTATTCCTCGATCCTTGAGAACTGACGGGCAATCTTTGAAATGTAACCACCAGTTATCTCACGAGGATGATAACGAAGAGTAGTTGCGGAACGATAGAGATGTTTGAAACTTTTCTTCGTTTTCATACCAATAGAATACTCGTCGGTCGGAGTCATGTATTCGTTTGAGAAGATGTTTGACACAAGTCCTTCGACATCCTCTTCAAGGTATTCAGTAAGGAATGGCAACTCGTCCTGAGTAAAGTTGAACAGGCGCATGAGCAGACTTCCTTCGAGATTCGCAATCTTCTGCATACCCAGTTCGTTAAGCCAACGTTCAATCTTGATATAATCTACAAGGTGTCCAAGTTTACGCAAGAACATGCCGAGGTCGAGAATCATCTGTGGTTTCACGTCTTCTTCAAATATGTGTGTCATCAGGTGAAGAATGAGCATAAGAAGGTTTATTGAAGGAGGAAGAATCTCAACCTTAATCGAGTTTACTTCAATATAGTTTGGCTTGTAATATGACTTCTCGCGTGTAACAAGCGTCTGAAGATCCTTGTTAAGTTTTCGATCCATAAGTTCCTGCACGAAGTGATTGTTTTCCACCTTCACGTTGCGGAACGAATACTTGAGTTTGTTAGGGTCGATGTCGGAGATGATACGTGTCTCGCGCTTTGCCCAAGCGTCTGCCTCACGTGCCTTTTCTTCAGTCGGAATATACCAGTCGATGTGTTCACAATAATAGTGCGACGGGTTATTGTAGAGCGTTGCCATGCTTCTTCCACGCAACAATACGGGATAGTAGAGCCGTTGTTCACGACTGAATATCTGATACATTTCGGCAATGCAATTGTTCATTTCGCGTGAATCGGTCTCTGTCTTAGTGATGACCTCGGTCCATGCATCCTTAACTTTCGTTGCAAGATTCATCTGTCTGGCATTGACATAGCGCACCATGCCGTCGTATGTCAAGCCCATACACTCTTGAGTAACGGAAAGGTTAATCAACTTGAGCCATTTGAAATTACTCATGGGTTCAAGTTGTTCCATGATGCCAAACACTCCACATTTAAGGAGTCGCAGGTAGTTGCGTGTGATTATATCCATTATAATGTCACTCCATTCTTGAAGATTGAAATCTCGTGATAGCCGTTCAGTTCGTTCTTTGCAAGTTCGCCATTTGCAATGCTGATGACCTTATCCATGAAGTCAGCCACAACTTTGTCCATAGGAACACCGTCAACCAACTGTCCAGCATTGAAGTCAATCCAATTTGGTTTATTATTATATAAAGGTGTATTTGTACTAATCTTCATTGTTGGGACGAAGGTTCCGAAAGGCGTACCGCGTCCTGTAGTAAAGAGAACAATATGACATCCCGACGAAGCAAGTGCCGTTGAGGCTACAAGGTCGTTGCCTGGAGCCGAGAGAAGGTTAAGACCATTGACACTCAGACGCTCACCATATTCAAGTACGCCGCTTACAGGAGCCTTGCCACACTTCTGAGTACAGCCCAAAGCCTTGTCCTCAAGCGTAGAGATGCCGCCTGCCTTATTGCCTGGAGAAGGATTTTCGCCCACAGGTTCGCCATGACTCAGGTAGTAATTCTTGAAGTCGTTGATCATCTTTACAGTCTTGTCAAACAATTCTCTCGTGCGGCAGCGGTTCATAAGAATAGTTTCGGCACCAAACATTTCAGGAACTTCTGTCAGTATTGATGTGCCGCCCTGAGCCACGAGATAGTCGGAAAGTTCGCCCACAAGAGGATTTGCAGTGATGCCACTAAGTCCATCGCTACCACCGCATTTCAAACCTACGCGAAGTTTTGAGAGTGGAACTTCTACACGTTTGTCCTTGCTGACAATGTCGGCAAGTTCCGTGAGTATGCTTGTTCCGTACTCTACTTCGTCGCCTTTCACCTCCTGGCAAACCATGAAGCGAATTCTTTCCTCATCGTATTCGCCAAGGAACTGACGGAAGATGTCGGGTTGATTATTCTCACAACCAAGTCCTACAACAAGTACAGCGCCTGCATTTGGATGGAGAACCAAGTCGCGGAGAATCTTCTTTGTATTCTCATGGTCTTCCGAAAGCTGACTGCAACCATAGTTGTGACCGTAAGTGATTGCCTCTGGCAAAGCTTCAGGATTCTCACTCTTGCAGCGCATTTCATTATATTTATTTGCTATCTTGTAGCATACGCCATTCACGCAACCAACGGTAGGAACAATCCAAATGTCGTTTCTTATGCCTACGTCACCATTCTTGCGTTGATAAGCCATAAAGGTTCGGTTGTCATTTCTTATATCAAGTTCCTTACCAACAGGATTGTATTCATAGTCGAGAATGCCCGAAAGATTGGTGTGGATATTCACGTCGCTTACCCATTGCCCAGCCTTTACGTCTTCCATAACGTAACCAATAGGATAGCCGTACTTGATTACGTTGTCGCCTTTTTTCAAGTCAGCGATTACAATCTTGTGACCACGTGGAGTGTCCTGCAACACTTCGAAGTTGAATTCATCAACAGTTACTTTTTCTCCCTTCTTGATATCAGTCAGACATACAATTACATTGTCGGCGGGATTTATCTTTAAGTAGTTTTTCATTTTTATTATCAATTACTAATTATTTATTTTTATAGTTCAGTTCTTTGATAAAATTCTGCATTCTCTTTGCAAATAAGAACAATCGGCATATAGTTTATTGCCTTCACACTCTGCTGCAACACAACTGCATCGAATAGTGTTTTCAAGCAATAATAGCCTTGACGATATGCATGTTGTGCTATGATAAAATCGATCGAGCCTTGTTTTACACACGCCTCGTTACGCGTTACCATATCATAGCCCATGACATGAATGTTACGACGATTACTCTTCAGGAGATACTCTCCTATGACGTATGCTTTAGAGCAGAACGTAATGCAATGGTGAACATTCGGATTCTTTTTGAAGAAGTTGTCCAATTGTTCCGCTATTTCCTCTTCGCGCTTTTCCTCGTTGAGTTCAAAGTCAATAATCTTCATTTTAGGGAAATGGTCAATGATGTAATGGCGGAAACCCTCTTCACGGTTTGCCTGCTGCTTTGATGCCACACGACCATGTACGACCTGACGCATGAGCATGATATCCTTGCTCTTGTTCATTCCTAATGTAAATGCAAACAGCATCATGAACATCTTTGCAGCAAAGTACCCACTATTGAACGAGTCAAGTCCATAGAACGACAGAGGTTTGAGGTCGGGCATGTATGAGTCGAGAAGGATGAACGGTATGTTGTTCTCGTGCAACGTCTCTGTATATTTTCTCGTTGTATCAATATCCGATGGCACAAGAATTACTCCGTCAGGGTGCTTCTTCAATCCTGTCTTGACCAAACGAGTAAACGAATTTGAGTCGTAACGGTTGTAGTAGAACGTTTCAAGCGATATCTGAAAGTCCTTTCGGTCAATGGTTGCCTTCTCTGCACCTTCTTCAATCTCTTGCCAATATGCCTGATGGTCGTGCTGTGGTAGTATGAGATAGAACACATAACTCCTATTCATAGCCAATGCACTGGCATAAACATTCGGTTTGTAGTTCATCTGCTCAAGTGCTTCTTCAACCTTCTTTCGGGCTTTCGGCGAAACACTCGGACGATTATGAAGCACTCGGTCAACAGTACCGACACTAACTCCTGAGAGTTCTGCAATGTCCTTTATCCTTACTCTATCTGCCATACATTATGATGATATTGTTTATAAAATCTCTGCAAAGTTATTAAAAAAAATCATAATATTGTGCGATTGCACAAAAAATGTGATTATTATTTTATAATTTCATTTGACGTTTACAATTTATTTTATATCTTTGCACTCATAAATGATATAAGACTTACCATATAAATAAGGATAACAATGAATACATTATTCGACAAAATTTGGGACAAACATGTGGTGATGAAAGTTGAAGACGGACCTACACAACTTTATATTGACCGTCTTTATTGCCACGAAGTTACTTCCCCACAGGCTTTCGATGCCATTCGCGACAAGGGTATAAAGGTATTCCGACCAAAGCAGATTTATGCAATGCCCGACCACAACACGCCTTCTGACCAGCAGGAAGTCATCCACGACCCAGTTGGCAGAAAGCAAGTAGAGACTATGAAACGTAATTGCGAGGAGTTTGGCATCAATCACTTTGCAATGGGCACAAAGGACAATGGCATTATACATGTCGTTGGTCCTGAAAAAGGTCTTTCTCTTCCAGGCATGACTATCGTTTGTGGCGACTCCCACACATCAACACATGGTGCTCTCGGAGCATTGGCTATGGGTATTGGCACAAGCGAAGTGGCTGAGGTTCTTGCCTCACAATGTATATTGCAGCAAAAGCCAAAGACGATGCGCATCAACGTTGAAGGCAAACTGAAAGATGGAGTTACGGCAAAGGACGTGGCACTCTATATCATGGCACAGATGACTACATCGGGTGCAACGGGTTACGCTGTGGAGTATGCTGGCAGCACTATTCGCGACCTTTCCATGGAAGGGCGACTCACTTTGTCGAACCTTTCTATTGAAATGGGTTCACGTGCTGGCATCATCGCACCTGATGAAAAGACTTTCGAATACCTCAAAGGACGCGAATATGCACCAAAAGGCGAGGATTGGGACAAGGCAGTTGCTTATTGGAAGACGCTTAAGAGCGACGACGATGCAGTTTTCGACAAGGAAGTTACATACAAAGCCGAGGATATAGAGCCTCGCATAACATACGGAACTAACCCTGGTGCTGGCATTCCTATCGATGGAAGGATTCCTACGCTTGAGGAAATTCCTGAAAAAGATCGTGAAGGATTCCTTGCACAACTCGAATACATGCAGTTCCAACCTGGTGAGAAGCTTGAAGGCAAGCCTATCGACTATGCTTTCCTTGGTGCTTGTACAAATGGTCGTATTGAGGATTTCCGTGCGTTTGCTTCTGTGGTAAAGGGTAAGAAGAAAGCCCCAAATGTTACGGCATGGCTCGTTCCTGGTTCATGGTTGGTACGTCAACAAATCATTGACGAGGGCATAGACAAAATTCTTGAGGAGGCTGGATTTGAACTTCGATTGCCTTCATGTTCCGCATGTCTTGCAATGAACCCCGACAAGGTTCCGGCAGGCAAACTCTCAATATCAACTTCAAACCGCAACTTCGTCGGTCGTCAAGGTCCTGGTTCACGTACCGTACTTGCGAGTCCTCTGACAGTTGCCGCATCAGCAATCACAGGTGTAATAACAAATCCACGAACTAATCTCCCCTCCTTGGGAGGGGCAAGGGGGAGGTCACCTTTCTCTATCATACAATCCACATGTTTGCCGATTGCTATTGACAATTGCAATACCGACTTGATAATCCCTGCACGGTACATGGCTTCGACAACGCGCGACCCACAGTTCTTCGGCAATGCTTTCATGCACGATCTTCGCTTCGACGCAAACGAGAAACCTATCGAAGACTTTGTCCTCAACAAACCAGCATTCACCGAAGCACCTCGCAAGGGCGTTCATGAAATTATCGTCGGCGGACAAAACTGGGGCTCAGGTTCATCACGCGAACATGCTGCATGGGCTATCGCTGGCTATGGTGTGCGGGTGGTTATATCATCATCGTTTGCCGATATTCATCGCAACAACCTTCTGAACTGCTTTGTACTACCGGATGTTATCAGCGAAGATTTCCGTCAGGAACTCATTGCCAGCATCAAGGCGGACTCTAATATGGAAGTAAAAGTTGATGTGCCAAACCAAACGGTGACTAACCTCGCTACTGGAAGAAGCGAGAAATTCGAGATAAATGCCTACAAGAAGTATTGCCTCATGAATGCTCTCGACGACATAGACTTCCTCTTGAAGAACAAGGAAAAGATTGAAGACTTTGAAAAAAACAATATATAATTATGAGTAAAATGAAAATTGCCGTTCTCCCTGGCGACGGTATTGGTCCAGAGGTTGTAGAACAAGCCTTGAACGTGACAAAGGTCGTATGTGAGAAATTCGGTCACGAGTTGGAATACAAATATGCCCTTTGTGGCGCACATGCCATCGATGAAGTTGGCGACCCATATCCTGAAGAGACTCACCAACTCTGCCTTGACAGCGATGCTGTACTGTACGGAGCTGTTGGCGACCCAAAGTATGATAATAACCCTAACTCAAAGGTTCGCCCTGAGCAAGGACTTCTTGCCATGCGCAAGAAACTCGGACTCTTTGCAAACATCCGACCTATTCAGACATTCGACTGCCTTGTTCACAAGTCTCCGCTGAAGGAAGAATTGGTGCGCGGCGCTGATTTTATCTGCATTCGTGAGCTTACAGGCGGCATGTACTTTGGCGAAAAACACGAAGCCGACGACATGGCATACGACACCAATATATATACGCGCGAGGAAATAGAACGCATACTTCGTGTTGCATTCGACTATGCACGCCAGCGCGGTGGTCATCTTACTGTTGTCGATAAGGCCAATGTCCTTGCTTCATCACGCCTATGGCGCAAGGTGGCACAGGAGATGGCTGCACAAAACACCGACATCAACACCGACTACATGTTTGTTGACAATGCCTCGATGCGCATGATTCAGGAGCCAAAATTCTTCGACGTGATGGTTACTGAGAACACATTCGGCGACATCCTTACCGACGAAGGTTCGTGCATCACAGGTTCTATGGGACTACTTCCAAGCGCATCAATAGGCACTTATACCTCAGTCTTCGAGCCAATCCACGGTTCATGGCCTCAGGCTGCAGGGCAAAACATAGCAAACCCTCTCGCTACAATCCTCTCGGCAGCAATGATGTTCGAGTATGCCTTCAAGATGAAAGACGAAGCCGACATCATTCGTCGTGCCGTAGATGCATCAATGGAACAGAATGTACGCACCGGCGACATTCAGGTTGAAGGCATTCGTCCATACTCCACATCAGAGGTTGGCGAATGGATTTGCAACTATATCCGCAAGGCATAATACTACATTATTTTATGGTTTCAGGTTATTGGTTTTAGGTTATTGGTTATTAACAACCACCTAAAACCAACAACCCAAAACCTATAACCAACAATCAAAAAAAGACATGAACATTGAAAGAATAGACTACAACGACTGGTTTGTTTCGGGTGGAGGTATCCTTGGCGTATCTTATTTCCACAAAACAGACCCTACACTTATGATGAAGTTCAGCTCTCATCCACGACCAATAGAAGAGATGCAGCGCGAAATAGATGTATCAAAGCACGTTTACGACTTAGGAATACCAACGCCTGAGCCTGGCTGCGTAGTGTTCGACGGTGAGAAGTATGGACAGATGTACAAACGCATAGTAGGCAAGAAATCGTTTGCACGATTGCTTTCCGAGGACATAAACCTTGCTGATTCTCTCGCAGCAGAATATGCCGAGGCAGTGAAACAGTTGCATACAACCAAGTGCAACAAATCAGTATTCCCCGACATAAAGCAAACCTACCGCAGGCATATCGCCAATGACACTCTTCGCGACGATGCTTTCAAGGCAAAGGCTCTCAACATGCTCGAATCCTTGCCCGACGCTGACACCTGCGTACATGGCGACCTTCACATCGGCAATGTAATCAAAGCCGACGGGAAAGTTTATTTCATCGACTTGGGAGAATTCAGTTACGGACACCCATATTTCGACCTTGCCATGATACCGGCAATGCTTCATAGTTGGATAAATTCGCAGCATCTATATCTCGAAAACTTCCATTGCACCGAGGACTACGTGCGCAAGTTCTGGGAACGTTTCATCTGTCACTACTTTGGCAAAGACGTCACCCCCGACGAAGTCGAAGATGAACTCCTGCCTTACATAGCCCTGCGCCAGATAGCAATGGAAGTATTCACCGGCCGCAAGAAAGAAGGCAAAGCAGTTGAAAAGACATTCAAAGCTTTTGAAAACTTTTAGTTTGTTTTAGTCCAAGCAACAATTGTCATCATTCAAGTCGAACGCTTAACTCGAAAAAAAGTTGTACAACTTTTTTCCACCCCCAACAGACACCCCTACAAAGCCTATCGCTCACCCCTACAATTCCGACCGTTTTTATTTCAATTTCTAGCCTGAAAGGCTTACACCTATCAGCCCAGGGCATAGCGCAGCGACGCCCTGGGTATATCGACGCAACCATACGCTCTGTAAGAGCAAAAGCTTTTAGCGTACCCGTTACGCCCTGTGTAATCTATAAGAAAAAAATACATTTCATTATGTGTGTCTGCCTTTGGGCAGCCTTGATGTGTTGGTTGCGCCTGTGCTTATATGAACAAGTTCATAACGCCCAACCACAACCATCACATCGCTCTT
>JAKSIZ010000004.1 GCA_024398515.1 Bacteroidaceae bacterium
AGCAGGCTCGCAATATGTAATCATGTCTTTGGAGAGGTCGCTCTACCCCCCCCTATATAAATATCTAATTATTACAGCATTACGCATAGTTATGTAGTATATATATTATTGAAACTTCTGCTCGTCTATTACATTCCCATCAATGTCAACACTGCGCCAGTGGGTGATGTTGCGCTGTTCGCTGCTGATGCAGACTCCGCACTTTGTTACAGTTCGCCCATCGGTCTCGTATGGGATGGCGTAACCCTTACTGTCAATCTGTGCAAGGGCATTCTCCACGCTGTCATCGACCTTCAGTTCAAGCACAAAGATGTCGGTGTCGGTCTTTATGACTACATCGGCACGCCCGAGGATGCTCTTGACTTCGGTATCGACAATGGAGTTGAGCAAGGAGAACACCATATATATAAGGAGTTTGTAGAACGACTCGCGCTTTTCCTTGTCCTCCCATTCTTCCTTGGTGATTATGTCGTAAGGTATCTTGGCAATGTAGGAACGTAGGGCAGTAAGGGCATCAGACAGGTTGCCGTCGAATATAGCCTTAGCGATTGCAACTACTACACTATTATTGTCAGCTACCGGGCGCTTCAGGATAATCGGCATCAAGCAATCAATGAGTCCCTTGCGAACCTCATTGTTTGGAATCTTCAGTTCATAACGCTGAAGCAACCGGTCGTATGATGCAATGGTGAGATAGCCACTCTGATAAAGCAGAGGCATTGGTGTCTCGGCATTCTCGCATGGGATGCTGAACTCATTCTCACTCACTGCAACACCATCATAATCCAAGGCACGGGTAATCGGGAAACGCCTGAGGTGTTCCAGTAATGAACTCGATGTTCCTGACTCAAACCAGTAATGGTATGTATTTTTACCGTCGAGTGCCCTTAGCAGACTAAACGGAGCATAGACATCCTTACTCTTTGGAGAGAAATGATAGCCGTCATAGTTCTTCTTCAGCAAGGCGTAGGCATCATCTGTTGTGATTTCAAGGTTCTCGGCATATTCCTCAATACATGGACGTAATACGGTGTCGAGCTCTTCCTGTGTGATTCCACAGATACCAGAGTATTCATCATCCATGGAAATCTGTCTCAGGTTGTTTAGTTCCGAGAAGATGCTGAGTTGCGAGAACTTAGTCACGCCAGTGATGAAGACAAAGCGTAGGTAGGCACCATCGTCTTTAAGCACCTGGTAGAACTCGCGAAGCATGGTACGCATCTGTTCCAACTGTTCCTTCTCATACATCAGGCGCATTATGGGGGAATCGTATTCGTCGAGGATGACAACGACCTTCTCGCCAGTCTGTTCGTATGCGCGGTGTATCAAACCACTAAAGCGAGCACCTGGGGTGTTTTCTGCTTCATTCCTGCCATAGTCTTTTTCGTACTTAGAAATGAGTAATCCCAATTTACCTTTAGCCTCTTCAATGCTACAGTTCTTCAATCCGCTCATGATGAAGTGCAGCACGGGATACGTCTTCCACTCCTTCTCTAACTCCATCACCTTCAGCCCCCTTTGGTTCGACGAGCTCACCATAAACTCAGGCTCAGGACAAGCTTCAAACAGTTCCTTCTGTCCTTTGAAATAAGCCTTGAAGGTATTGCAAAGCAGAGACTTGCCGAATCGGCGAGGACGAGCAAGGAAGACATATCTGTACTTGTTGGCAAGATTGTACATCATGTCAGTCTTATCAACATACAATAATCCTCGTTCCCTTATATCTTGGAACTGGTCAGTATCTACAGGGTATCTGAATCTACTCATTCTTATCCGTCAAAGATGCGTCATCGGCTAACCGTTAGCCTACATTTGTCGGCAAATATACAAAATTCTTTTCAATTCTCTGTCATTTCCGTGTCGTTTTGTGAGGATTTTAACAACATTTGGCAAAATAATGTCAGATTATGCCTATACTACAGTATTATTCTGCGAAGTCGTTATTCGCCTTCTCCGCTCTGCCTGAAAAAAACTGCTACAGTTTTCATACGGAAACTGCTACAGTTTTCGATCGGAAACTGTAGCAGTTTTGCTCCGAGTATTAAGCACGTCCGAGGCATTCATAACGAACACATGGAAGGACTTGTGCTTTTGTCCAACCCAAAGTGCCCATTTAATTCTTTAGAATAGGTGCTTATCGGCAACATCTTTCAGCCTTTGAACGTATAGCGGACACCAATCTTTCAAAATCTATAGGGGGAACAAATGGCACAAAAAAAAAGAGGGCGATGCCCTCTTTTTCTATTGTGGAATGATGATGTTTCTTATTCCGTTACTTCTTCAGCTGCAGCGGCATCCTCTGGCTGACACTGCTTGATGTACTTGTTGATGAGGTTTACTACACCCTGCGGTGCACTGCCGTTTGAGAGTTCAAGCGACTTAGTGAGATAACCGAGTGCTGCTTCCTTGTCGTAGATCATTGCATTGCGACCACGGTAGAGGTAGTTCATATAGAAGTTCGGAGTCCTCTCTATAGCCTGTGCAAAGTACTTGTCGGCTTCCTGTGCATTGGTTGTTGCCTCTTCCTGATTGTCGGCCTGACTGAAGTCTTGTGCCAACTCGAAGTAATAGTTACCAAGCTGTGCAATCATTGTACCTGTGGTATTCTCCGACTTGTCCATGAACTGCTTGTAGTATTCAATGGCCTTTGTAGGGTTGTCCATATAGCTATACACGTCGGCAATAGCAGAGAGAGCGTCGATACGCTTGTCGTTCATCTCGTAAGCCTTGTTGAAGGCAGCGAGTGACTCCTCGTATTTCCTCACTCCCTTGAGTGCGTATCCGTAGTATATATAGTCGAGGAATGACTTTTCGTAGTTCTCGTTTGCGAAGAATGGAGTGGCGAGTGAATCGGCTTCAGCGAACTGCTTGAGGTCGGTAAGATTGTAGATTTCGAAGCGTTTGAAGGCTACGTTGTCTGGGTATTTCGCTCCTGCGACCTTACAAACTTCGATGGCCTTGTTGAAATCCTTGGTTCCGAGTGAGAGCGAGAACACATAGTTTGCAAGGTCTGACTCGGTGAGTGAAGCCATGTCACATGCTGCGTAAGCCTTTGCAGCCTCAGCAGGATGGTTGCCACGATAGTACATGTCGGCGATGAGACGCTGTACGTTTACGCCTTTACAGTTCTGCCCCATGCGTTCGAGCATCTGTTTTGCCTGATCTGGGAACTTGTCCTTATAGATGTTTGCATACTTGATGTAGGCAGTTGTATCGGTTGGTGCAGCGTTTACAGCCTGTTCATATTCACTTGCTGCAGCACCACCATCGTCCTGACGATAACGCAAATCGCCCAAGAAGAGGTGAACCTCAGGTGACTTTGGATTGACAGCAAGAATCATCTGTGCGAAATCTTCAGCCGACTTAAAGTCTTCAGCCTTGACGAAAAGATTGGCAAGGTCGATAACTGCATTGACATCTTTCTTGTTTTTCTTGAAATACTTGGTAGCCTCTTTCTGTGCTGCCTTAGGGTTTGACTTGATGAGACCTTCTATTTGCTCCAATGTCATCTGTGCAAATATTGGGCTGGCAAATGCTGCCATTACGAGGGAAACTAATAACTTTTTCATATTATTCATACTTTTTTAGTTAATACTCTAACCTTTGTTCGCTACCTTTTTGACGTAGCTGACATCAATAAGGTTTAATTTCTACTTCCTGTCCCTGCTGTATTATTGCCGGAAGAAGTCCTGCCTTGAGTATGACTTTCTGTGCAATGTATGTCTGCAAATAGTTGCAGAAGCCCCAAGAAAGCCCACGGCGAGGGTCGGAAAGTATCATATATATAGGTCGTGACAATGGATATTCGTCGGTGTAAAGATAGTATTGGAAAGGCTTGAAACTGTCGGCAGGCTTTGCTTCTGCCTGTCGGCTGACGGACATAATCTTCACGTCTTTAGTAAATGTGAGATTAAGAGTATCGCGGCGGTCGCCTACCCAATTGACTCCTACGACGCCAATTGTATTGGGGTGGGTAGATACGTAATCGACCACATCCTTAGTCTTTTCAAGTGCCATCAGGTTGTCTGCCTTGAGTTCCTTGCCGTAACAGATGGAATCAGTTACGAACTGTACGGTACTTGAGTTTGGATTATCAAAGACAACGATGATAGGATCAGACGAAGCACCTGGATAGACTTCGTCCCAGTATTTTCTTTTTCCAGTGAGAATGTCACGGAGTTGGTTTGTCGAAATCAAAGTGTCACGTTGTGACTTGTGTACGATGAGTGCAAGCCCATCCTTGGCAAGGAGTATCTCTTTTGGCCGGAACTGCTTCTGGTGGAAGAATTCCATCTCCTCGTCCTTGAGTTTTCTGGTCGTGATAGCCAGTCGCACGCTGTCTTTCATAAGGAGGTTCAGCGCGGTAACCTCGTCAGTATAAATAGGTGTGATTTGTGCTTTATAGTATCGATTGTGGAAAACGGCGAGTTCCTCGTCGATGATAGGACTAAAACTTTCGTCAGAAGCAATCTTCACTGCTCCTGACGAATAAGTATCTGTCCATTTCTCATCCTTAGGCTTCTTGTCGCCACACGAAGTGGCAACAAGACCTAAAGAAGTTATGATTAATCCTACTATTATGTAGAATGCGTTCTTAGTCATTTACTGCAATCTGAATGTTACAGGCAATGTATATTTCACACGTACTGCAGAACCGTTCTGCTTACCAGGGATCCAGTTAGGCATTGACTTTACAACGCGAACTGCTTCCTTGTCGAGTGATGGGTCAACAGACTTCACCACTTGTACATCGGTAATAGAACCATTCTTCTCAACGACGAATGTAACGATAACACGACCTTGGATACCATTTTCCTCTGCTACTACAGGGTACTTGATATGCTTGTTCAGATACTGCATCAAAGCAGACATACCACCAGGGAAGTCTGGCATTTGCTCTACAACGTCGAAGACTTTCTCTTCCTGCACTTCCTCTGGAGGAGCCTGGACTGTGATGGTCTTCAAGTCGGCAATATCCTTACCGTTTTCTTCATCATTACCTTTTACGTCGGCGATAGATACACTACCCTGAGCGTTCATCAGGTCTTCCTGGTTCTTCAGAGTTTCCTTTTCGTCAACTTCCTCGTCCTTCTTGATGACAGGAGCCGTGAACTTTACGGAACTCTTTACAGCCTGGATTTCCTGAGGCTTTTCTATCTTGACTACTTTCTCTTTCTGCTTTACTTCTGCATTTTTCTTCAGTTTTGAAAGTTGTGTTACTTCGGTAACAGCAACCTTGTCCTGACCAGCTGTTGCCAACTGATAGAGTCCGGCACAACCGACGATGGCTATGATAGCTGCCACGATGCAGATGAGTGCGATATTATATCGCTTTGCAGTTCCACGACGGAGAGCGTATGCTCCGTACTCCTTGTTGCGTCCTTCAAATATGATGTCGCACCACTGTTGTTGGTTAAGATCTACTCCACTTGCCATAATTCTTTCATTTTATTATTCGCCAGCTGGTTCTTCCTTAAGTTCATCAGAGTGGTCAACACCAGTAAGGTTCTTGACAAGCTTTACGTCTGTAGGACCAATCTTGTCGATAACGTACTTACCGATAGCGCATATCTGCATTTCATCGAGAGCATCTACGAGGTTCTTATACGTAGCATCCTTGAATGCACGGATAATAACTGTAGGAGTACCGTCCGCACCCTTGATCTTGCTAAGCTCTTTCTTGTAGTCTTCATCAGAAATCTTCATAGCGAGCTTGTCCTGATCGAGTTTGTATTTCTTTTCAAGTGCGGAAACATTCTTTTTCTGCAACAGACCTCTCAGACCATCAGCTGAATAATCAGTAGTCTTAAGGAACTTAGGATCTTCTGTGTTAGGCTGTCCTTCATAATGATAAATCTTGTTGTCAGCATCGAGGAGGATAGTTACTGCCTGTGAGGCCTTAACCTCTGAACGGTCTTGATCCTGAATGTTCTTATCATTGGAAGGCATAGCCAATTCCATAGTCTGAGGCTTTACGAGAGACGTACAAAGCATGAAGAACGTAATCAACAACATGTTCATATCGACCATTGGTGTAAAATCGACGCGAACATTTTTCTTTTTCTGTTTACTTTTACCAGTGTTTGTTGCCATGATTAATCCTCCACCTTTTTAAGTGATGTCAGCAGGTAGTAACGGTTCTCGCGGATGTCCTGAAGTTGTGTCATTACTCTGCTTATTACTGAATACGGAGTATTGGAGTCTGCCTTGATGGCAACCTTGATGTCGCGGTTGTAAGCGCGGCATGCCAATACCCACTCTTGGAATTCGCTGTGTCCGCCTTCGATACTGTCCATAGGAATACCTAAGTTGGCAAGCTCAGCATCACGTTCCTTCTCGTCGAGAGAGAGGTAATCTCCGAGCAATTCCATTGGAGCACCGAAAGTCTGCGACTTAATGAAAGCGACTCTCTGCTTGTCGGAATAAGACTGTCCAAACTTGTCGGACATATCAGCGAGAACGCCATCCATCGCACCTTGCGTATCCAAGCCCATAAAGACTTTTCCAGTCTTGTCAACCAGGATAGAAAGAACGTCTTTCTCCGGAACCTTGATTTCCGATACCGACGATGGAGTAATGACTTTTACTGGTTCCTTCTTTACGAACGTTGATGTCAGCATGAAGAAAGTCAGCAAGAGCACAGTTACGTCACTCATCGCGGTCATGTCGATGAACGTATCTTTCTTTGCAACTTTAATCTTACCCATAATTTCCGAGTTTATTAATTAGAAAAATTAAAGGGGTAACGATTAAGCTTCGTCGCTATGAGTAGCTGCGTATGTATTTACAATAGAGAAACCTATTTCGTCGAGTGCGAAAGTAAGGTGGTCAATCTTATTTGTAAAGTAGTTATAAGTTATGATTGCGAGGGCACCAGTTGCAATACCGCAAGCAGTATTAACGAGGGCCTCAGAAATACCTGTTGACAGAGCTACTGAGTCAGCACCACCACCAGAAGCCAGAGCTGCGAATGACTTGATCATACCTGTTACAGTTCCGAGAAGTCCGAACAATGTACCGAGTGAAGAAATAGCTGCGATGATAGGGAGGTTCATCTGCAATGTAGGCATTTCGAGAGCTGTTGCCTCTTCGAGTTCCTGACGGATAGCGATGAGCTTCTGGTCTTTCTTCATGTTCTTGTCTGCTTCACATGCTGCATACTTCTTGAGAGTTGCGCCTACTACGTTAGCAACAGAACCCTTCTGCTTGTCGCAGAGTTCCTGGCACTTAGCGAGGTCACCACCCTTGAGGGCTGCCTTAATGTTTTCAACGAACTTACGGATGTTTCCCTTACCGAAAGCTGAACGAAGAGCGAAGAAACGCTCAATAGAGATAGCAAGAACTGTAAGGAACAAACCCTGAATGATAGGCACGATAACACCACCTTTGTAAACTGTTCCGAGGAGGTTTCCATCGAGAACTTCACCTTCTGGGTTACCACCTACGAAATGGTCTGGGTTACCATAAACGAACTTGTAAATCAATGCTGCAATTACGATACATGCAATGATAATCCAAATTGCTTGTTCAATACCTTTGAATCCTGTAGATTTCTTCTTTGCAGGAGTCACTTTCTTTACTTCATTTGTTGCCATAAATTTGATAATTTTAAGTTATAAAAAATTGTTATAATAAATAATTATTTCTTTTCTCTCTTGTCGTATGAGCACTACATGCACTTACATTTTGCAAATATAATAAATAATGTTGTGTTACCAAGTGCTTGTTAATATATTTTAACCGATTTTGTTAAATTTTGTTGCTTTATGACGTATGTTTTACGATAATTTTGCCAAAACTTCTTTAATTCTACGCATTGCCTCGATGATGTTGGCATCACTCGTGGCATAGCTCATGCGGAAGCATTCCGGACTTCCAAAGGCATCTCCACCGACGGTTGCCACATGTCCCACTTCGAGCAAATACATTGCCAAATCGGTTGAATTGGCTATGACCTTTCCGTCCTCGCTCTTCTTGCCGAAGAAACTTGAGCATTTAGGGAAGAGATAGAACGCTCCGTTAGGCACGTTGACCTCAAGTCCTGGTATTTCCTTTGCAAGTTTCACGATGAGGTCTCTGCGTTTCTCGAATGCCTGGCGCATTGTCTCTACGCACTCCTGCGAAGCAACGTATGCTTCAACAGCGGCTTTCTGCGATATTGAGCATGGTCCACTTGTGTATTGTCCCTGCAATTTGTTGCAACCTTTTACTATCCATTCCGGTGCTGCGATGTATCCAATGCGCCAACCTGTCATTGCGTATGCCTTCGACACTCCATTTACAATGATACAGCGCTCCTTCATTCCTTCAAACTGTGCTATGCTTTCGTGATGACCTACATAGTTTATGTGTTCGTAAATCTCGTCTGCAAGTACGAAAAGGTCGTCGTGTTTCTTTATCACGTCAGCCAAAGCCTTCAGTTCTTCCTTTGAATAAACGCTTCCGGTTGGGTTGCTTGGCGAACAAAGTATAAGCATACGAGTCTTCGGAGTGATTGCTGCCTCAAGTTGTTCTGGCGTTATCTTGAAGTTCTGTTCAAACGTTGCGTCGATGAAAACTGGCGTTCCTCCTGCGAGCAATACCATTTGTGGATAGCTTACCCAATAAGGTGCAGGGATGATAACCTCCTCACCTTCATCCACGAGTGCCATTACTGTGTTGCAGACACTTTGCTTTGCACCATTGGAAACGAGGATTTCTGCAGGTGAGTATTCAAGTCCGTTTTCTTTCTTCAACTTGTCGCTTACTGCCTGGCGCAAGTCTGCATAGCCTGGAACTGGCGAATAGGTCGAAAAGTTTTCTTCTATTGCTTTCTTTCCAGCAGCCTTAATATGATCTGGCGTGTTGAAGTCGGGTTCGCCGACACTCATGTTTATCACGTCAATACCCTGTGCTTTCATCTCTCCACTCTTCTGCGACATTGCCAATGTTGCCGAAGGTGCCAATCTGTTTAGTCTCTCTGATAGTTTCATTTCCTTATATCCTTATTATATTATAGGTGCAAAGTATGTCCCATCCTTTCCTTTTTTGTTTCGAGATACTTGCGGTTGTATTCATTCGGATGTATCTCTATCGGCACGTTTTCCACTATTTCCAAGCCGTACGACTCCAGTCCAATTCGTTTCACTGGATTGTTTGTCATGAGTCGCATCTTGTGTACGCCGAGTTTCTGCAATATCTGTGCACCGCAGCCATAATCTCTTTCATCGGCTTTGAAGCCCAGATGAATGTTTGCATCTACGGTGTCGAGTCCTTCTTCCTGAAGCTTATATGCGGCAATTTTATTCATCAATCCTATGCCACGTCCTTCTTGCTGCATATAGACAACCACTCCCTTTCCTTCTTTGTCTATGCGTTGCATTGCGCTGTGGAGTTGGTCTCCGCAGTCGCACCTGAGACTTCCGAACACGTCACCCGTGAGGCATGATGAGTGGACACGAACCAGTATAGGCTCGTCTTCCTTCCATTCTCCCTTTATCAATGCCACGTGTTCAAGTCCGTTGCTAATCTGTCTGAACGGCACGAGTTTGAAGTGTCCCCATGCTGTAGGAAAGTTCACTTTTTCGCCCATTTCAACGATAGATTCTTGTTTCAGGCGGTATGCTATGAGGTCCTTAATTGACACAACCTTCAAGTCGTACTTTTCTGCAAACGCCATCAACTGTGGAAGTCGCGCCATTGTTCCGTCTTCGTTCATTATTTCGATGAGTGCGCCGGCTGGATACAGGCCTGCAAGTTTGCAGAAATCAAGGCAAGCTTCGGTGTGACCGGCACGTCTGAGTACTCCATTGTCTTGTGCATACAATGGGTTCACGTGCCCTGGACGACCGAAAGTCTTGGCATTTGTCTGCGGATTTGCAAGCGCACGGATGGTTTCAGCCCTGTCATGAGCCGACACGCCTGTGGTGCAACCTTCGAGTTTGTCGATGGTCACTGTGAACGGAGTGCCAAGTACAGAGGTGTTGTCCGACACTTGATGTGGCAGGTCGAGTTCTTTGCAACGGTCAATTGTGATAGGTGCGCAGAGCACGCCACGCGCATATTTCAGCATGAAGTTTACCTTGTCGGCATCGATTTTCTCTGCTGCAATTATCAAATCTCCCTCGTTTTCGCGGTCTTCGTCATCGACTACGATGACAAACTTCCCCTCACGAAAGTCCGGAATTGCCTCTTCTATACTATTCAATCGTATCATTGTCTGTCTCGTTTTGTGTTTCTTTCAATTTGTTTTCCTCCTCCTGGACCTCTGGAATCATCCTTATTCGTTCGCACGTGAGTTCGTTGTTCTTGACTATCATGCGTATGTCGTGGAGCAAAGTCAGGCGGAATCTCCAGATGCGGAAATAGAAGAAGATGCCTAACGGCACTATTACTGCGGTCATTATGTTCAGCCAGTTACGGCGGAAAGGACTGGTATGGGCGTCAGGATTGATTACCGGATAGCGGTTCAACGCATACAGAACTCCGCGACTATGTGTATTTGTGAGGTCGTTTATGATGCCTTCGAGTTCGTCGCTCAGGCGTATAATCTCCTCATCGACTTCGGTTTTGAAGAATGTCTTCACCACATTCGGCGCCATGAACAGCCTGTGTTGTTGCTCGTAGGCAGTGAGTTCGTTGCCTATTCTGTTCAGTTCCTGCATGTCGGTCAGGTAGTCAGGATCCTCGATTATAACCTCCTTGCTCGTTATATACCGCTTTGGTTTTATTCCGAATACCTTTTGTATGAGCGATGTATAGAAGTCTGGATTGAACACGGCAGCGTCTTTCGTTGCTTTTATCGTGAAGAATACTGCCAGCGGAGCAAGCACTGCGGTGGATAGGAACGCACCGAAGAACACTGGCCATGACCCTTCGCGTGCCATCTTGGTACCGGAATTCTCAAAGATATAATACACTATGAACACCAGAACCGAGATTATTACCGGCACTCCGAGACCGCCTTTCCTCACTATTGCGCCCAATGGAGCGCCTATGAAGAAGAATATGATGCAGGCAAATGAGAGCGTAAACTTGAGTATTGCCTCCAGTTGATGCTTGCGGATCACGCGCTCAGTGTAGGCACTAACATAGCCCTTGAACTCATAATCGGACACTCCGGCGCGCACTTTCTCCAATGCTCGCGACACCATTTCGCGCTTTCTGTCCTGCGGCATGGCATTAAACACTGTGTCGATATTCACTTTCTTTGCCTTCAACTGAGCCATTGCGCGGACGGAATCGTCCTTTGAAACCGACGGGACACTATACAATGAGAACCTCTCCTGACGGTAATATTCCGTGCCGGTGCTGTCTGCTTTTTGGCTGATTGAGTCTATATCGTGCAGTATCTTGAGCAGTCCTTTTGCCTGTGCCTCCTGTGAAAAATCGTCGGCATCAGCCATATTGAAGTTGGCATCAAACGGTATGAGTATGTCCTTATGCCAGAATGTTTCGCGTCGATAAGGCACATTCCTTGCCATGACGGCATCTCCCTGGCGCATATTCTCGAACCATTCTCCGCTGTAAAGCTTCAGCAAAAGGTGCTTTTTCTCGGCTGTCATCGACAGACTTCCCGAGTCGGCTATGATGATTGCTGCGTCTTCATAGCTGCTCGTGATGCGATAAATCATTATACCATAGAGCATTCCTCGCTCTATATCTTTCTTCTCGACATAGACATTGCAGTTTGGTATGCCGTCGTAGAACGTTCCTTCCGGTATTTCAAGTTCGGGATTCTTCTGCTTCATCGACACGAGCAATGCGCCCAACGACTTGTTTGCACTCGGGCAGACTACGTTCTGGAAGTAGAACGAGAAACATGCGATGACCACAACTATGCCTATCAGTGGGCGGAAGGCTTGCATCAACGAGATGCCGGCAGCCTTTATTGCTGTCAGCTCCGAGCTTTCGCCGAAGTTGCCGAATGTGATGAGCGACGACAAAAGTATGGCAAGCGGCAATGCCTGCGGCAGCAGGAACAGTCCCATGTACCAGAAGAACTGTGCCAGGACTTCAATTGAAAGTCCCTTGCCTATTAGTTCGTCAACATATCGCCAAAGGAACTGCATCATCAGCACAAACTGGCAGATGAAGAACGTGCCCACAAACAGCAGCAAGAACTGTTTGGAGATAAACACGTCGAGTTTCTTTGGTCTCAAACTGAACTTTCCCATACTTTTAGCGCACAAAATTACTCTTTTTTTCTCAATCAAGCAATAAAAACGGCAATTATTGTTTACTTTTTTTATTGCTTTACGCTCTTCGATTGGTGAGGCGAGCGTTAGCGTTTATAAGATCGAGCCTTATACTCGTTCAAACATTGCTCCAATGTTCGAGTCAACATTGCTCCAATGTTGGGACTAACATTGCAGCAATGTTTTTCGGAGTTAAGCGTTCAACCTGAGAAACGCTAACGCTCGCACGCGCACACGATATATAAGAATGTGTCGATGTATATAGGTCAGAACTTCTTGAGTGCTGTGCGAACGAGGATAAAATTCACGGGAACTACGGCAACAAGAGTGACTATTCCTGCCAACTGCTTGCCCATGCCGAACCAAAGGAAGAGGTTCAGCACACCGAGTTCAAGGAAATAATTTATTGCATGGCTTACCGTAAATCCGGCAGCTTTCTTTGCCGTTGCCTTTGTGTTGAACGTGAAATAAGTCGATAGGATGTAGTTGAAACAGAAACCGACAGCGTATCCTCCCGTATATGAAATGCTCGGGTTGAGCCAATTCAGCAGGAGAAGATAAACGGCATAATGGATGATTGTCGATATCACGCCCACTATGCCGAAACGAATGAATTCCTTTATTTTATCACGGCAATCTTGCATGCTGCGCCCTTCTTGCCGTCGGCTGTGGCAACCATAACAATATATACGCCCGATGCAACCCGTTCGCCACGCTTATCGTGTGCATCCCAAGTGAACGTTCCGCCGTTGCTCGTGCCCTCGGCTACCACATATCCGTTAGGATTTACAATCTTGATTTGTGCCTTATCAGTGAGGCCCACGACAGTTATTAGCCCGTTGTAGTCGGAAACAACCGGATTAGGATAAGCCCAAATCTTGTCGTCGTCGATGTCTTCAGATGGCGAAGTGGCATCTGTCATGTAAGAACACAGACCATACTCAGTGCCGATGAAGAGTTCGCCAGTGGTAGGATTCATGGCGAGAGACTCTATATTGTCCGACAATAACGGAGAATTCGACGCGAGGAAATGTTCCTTTTGAGTGATGTTATCGGAGTCGATGAGATATACACCGTTTCCTTCTGACGCAAACCACTTGCGGTTTCCGCCGTCAACAAGGATGGCTGAGGTGCTTACACCGTTCAGAAGATAGTCGGCAAGCCCACTTCCGTCGTTGCGCGGAACCTTGATTTGCATGAACGTAGGCTTCGACGAGAAGAACTCTGACGGTGGAAGCATGAACGGACCAACGTTGGTTCCGATCCATATATTTCCGTCTTTATCCTCTGCAATGCATTTCACAGCGGTTATTTCAGGCGTAGTTCCGTCCTCGTTAGTGAAGGTTTTGAACGAGTACAGCTCTCCCTCGGAGTCATCTGTTGCAGGGATGTAGCAGTAGAGAGATGGCGTGCGGTAGTGTTTATTGCAGAACCAGAGGTATCCACGACTGTCAAAAGTGAATGCCACAACGTTCTCAAGCGACCATGATGGGCTATACATCAAGTCCTTGTCATACATGTTTACCCACGTGTTGTCCTTTTTAAGTTTAAGAAGATTAACGCTTGGTGCGATGCTGTTAAAGCACCAGAGGTCGCCTTTTTTGTCGAAAGTCAAGCCTGAAACAATGACATAGTTCTTGTTGTTATTGCCCACTGTGGCTGCCGTTTGCAGCAGACTTCCGTTGTCGTTTGAGTAGGCCTTGACGAATTTACCGTCGAGATATTCGTACATTCCCGTTCGTCCGGAACTGATTACACGGTCGGGATTGGTAGGATCAATGTCGAGGGCATTCACGTCAACGAACTTATAGCCGGTAATTGTGTCGATGTTGTCCTCATAGATTTGCCATTCCAGATTGTCTTTCAGCACTTGAATTGTGCCTGGACGGTTGAGGTCATTGGTGTCCATAAAGCCTGCACCACAGGTGTAGAGCTGTCCGTTGCAGAACTTCATAAAGCCGTAATTGTTGTATTTAGGGCCGTCAGGACTGATGTCAGTGTGTGTTGCGACGAGTCTTCCATCCTGATTTGTGGATGCCGAAAGCGTTCCGTTCGGCATGTTTTGCCAAAAACATTTATTCGTTTTATCGTAAACCAAGGACTTTATTCCGCCCAAAACCGTAAATTGAGTCTTTTCTGTAAGCGAAGTAATAAGCTCGGCTGACGATGCATTTCCCACGACAATGCAGTTGTCATTGTATGAAAAATATGAACCCTTGACCGTGTTCAACTGCTCTTGAAGGTAGTAATTGGTTGCGTCAAGCGCATAGACATTGCCATTTGAATAGCGGACACAAAGGGTATTGTCGAAGACAAAAAGGCTTGAAAAGCTTGTCTTTGCCGTTTTCTCCCACTGACTTTTGTCCAATAAGTTCTTTGTCATTTCGCCGACATAGAGCGAAGTCTTGCTTGCTGCATACACCTTATTATTATATATAGCAACGGTGGCGATGTTGTCATTGAGTTTATACGTCGCACTAATCTCGGCATTTTTTACGTTCAGCTTGATTATTCCGAATGCTGTTGACAGGTATGCATCGTTGCCATAAACGTCGATGTGGTTGATGGTCTTGTCCTCAGTCATCGACTTTCGGTATATGTCAGAGACGTTTATAATGTCGCCATCAGCGTCGATGAGGTCGATGTTTGCATTCCTATACACCACAATCAAGGTCTTCTGACTCTTGCAATAAGCGATGTGAGTGATATAAGTGTCGCTCAGATTAACCACCTTATTATATTCCGTTACGCTCTCATCAACGGTGTTATACGAGAACAGGTCGTTGCTGCTAAGCACATATACAAGTTCTCCGGCAGGCACAATCTCGGTGATATCCGAGTAAGCCAAGTATGCTCTCCAGTCACCTATCGCACCCTTAACGCTCAAAGTTGCGATGACAATAAACAGTAATGACGCAATTCTCTTCATAATATTATTTTTTTTCTTGTTTTAGGAATTTAGCAAGTTCGTTGATTGCACGTGCTCTGTGGCTAATTTTGTTCTTCACATTTGTACCAAGTTCGGCAAATGTCTTGCCGTATTCTTCAGGTGCAAACACTGGATCATAGCCAAAACCACCTTCACCTTTACGCTCTGGTGTTATCTCGCCACGCACAATACCGTCAAACTGATGCACTTCACCATCGCGAATTAAGGTGATGCAAGTGCGGAACTGTGCCTTTCGGTTGTCTTTGTCCTTCATTTCTTCAAGCAGTTTGTTGACGTTTGCATTCGAGTCGTGGCCGTTTCCTGCATATCGTGCAGTGTGAACACCAGGCGCACCTCCGAGTGCATCAACCTCAAGACCAGTGTCGTCAGCAATGCAATTGAAGTGGTAATGATCATAGACATATTGGGCTTTAAGCAGTGAATTGCCGTTGAGAGTATCGGCAGTTTCAGGGATGTCTTCGTTGCAACCAATGTCGCGAAGCGAAAGAATGTCCATCTTATCGCCAAGGATATCGCGCACTTCTTCAAGCTTGTTTGCGTTGTGAGTGGCAAAAACGAGTTGTGGTTTCAGGTTCTTCGGCACACTGACCTTGATGTGGTCAAAGCCTTCACCATAAACACCGATAACACTACTTTGGCTCACAAAGGCATTAGGGTCAATCATTTTTATCAATCGGAAGATAAAAACACTCTCACGTTTCTTGGCAAGTGTGACGATGACTTTCATCTCTTTGCCCGAGTAATAGCCGTGAGCATCGAGCAAAGTAACGCCACGACGCACACGAGTATTGATGGCTTCGGCAATTTCCTTGTATCTCTTTGAGAAAATAAAGAACTGAACCGACTCACGCATTGCGTTCATCACATAGTCAAGCACTAATGCTTCGAGGAATATCACGCAAAGACCGAACACAAGTTTTGTCCAGTCGTGGAAGATAAACATTGAACTACTGATGATAACAAAGTCGAGAGTCATGAACACAGTTCCCAACGATACATCCTTATACTTGTTAATTGCAGCCGCAATGATATCCGTGCCTCCGGTACTTCCGTTGTGGAGAAATACCATAGCCAAACCAAATCCATTAAAGCAACAGGCAAGGATTATCGACATGAATTCCTGATGTTCGCCGAGAATCTTTATGAAATGTCCGTCTTTCATCAGTATTGCCTGTGCCAATGTGAGCAGGGCTGACAGCATAAAGATAGCATAAACTGTCCTTATGACGAACTGTCTGCCAAGAAACTTCAGCGCCAGCACGAGTAATACCACATTGATAATGAAGTATGGATACTGGATTGGAATACCTGTCGCATAGAATATAATTGATGCAATACCAGTCACGCCACTCGAAACAATCTCGTATGGCAACAGGAACAGAGTGAAGGAAAATGCAAAGATAGCCATACCTATTGTCATAAACAGGTAGTCCTTCACCTCTTTCCAGATGAGTCGTTTGTTTAAATTCAGGTTTAATGCATTGCTTATTGCCATGAGTTTTTTTATCTTAAAACTATGTTTACTATCTTCTTCGGCACGATGATTACCTTTACTACTTGCTTACCTTCCATGTATTTCTTGCTCTGGTCATCAGCCATCACTGCTTCCTGGATGCTTGCATTGTCGGCATCTGCTGGGAATGTCTTCTGGAAACGTGCCTTTCCGTTGAAACTGATGGTCATCTGAACATCGTTTTCTGCAAGATACTTCTCGTCATATTTTGGCCACTGCGCATCGCAGACGCTCGTCTCGTTGCCGAGTGAATGCCATAACTCTTCGGCGATATGTGGTGCAAAAGGTGCGATGCAGACAACAAGCGATTGCAGCAATTCCTTGTTGCGGCACTTCATCTGAGCCATTTCGTTCACGCAAATCATGAATGCACTGACGCTTGTGTTATATGAGAAGTTCTCAATATCCTCCGTCACTTTCTTTATCAACTTATGCACTGACTTGAGTTGTTCAGGCGTTGCAGCATCGTCATTTGGCATATAGTTTCCGTCGCGGTCATAGAACAAACCCCAGAACTTCTTCAAAAATCTATGGCTACCATCAATACCATTTGTGTTCCACGGCTTGCTTTGCTCTACAGGACCGAGGAACATTTCATAGAGACGCAACGTATCAGCACCGTACTTTTCTACGATCATATCCGGATTAACCACGTTGAACATACTCTTACTCATCTTCTCTATTGCCCATCCGCAGACGTATTTACCGTCTTCAAGTATGAACTCAGCATTGTTATATTCAGGTCGCCAAGCCTTGAAAGCCTCAACATCAAGTATGTCACCATCAACAATGTTTACATCAACATGGATAGGTGTAGTGTCGTAATTGCCCTTTAATCCTAAAGAAACAAACGTATTTGTGTCCTTGATACGATATACAAAGTTCGAGCGACCTTGTATCATACCTTGGTTAATCAACTTGTGGAACGGTTCGTCGTCGCAGCTGTAACCATAGTCGAAGAGGAACTTATTCCAGAAACGACTATAAATTAGGTGCCCTGTGGCATGTTCAATACCGCCTACATAGAGGTCAACGGCACGCCAATACTCGTCAACATCTTTTGCCACGAGAGCCTTGTCGTTGTGCGGATCCATGTATCTCAGGTAGTAAGCCGAGCTTCCTGCAAAGCCTGGCATAGTGTAAAGGTCGATAGGGAAGACGGTCTTGTTGTCGATAAGTTTGTTGTCAACTATCTGTTTTTTCTCCGTATCCCATGCCCATTTCTCTGCTCTTCCTAATGGCGGTTCGCCTGTTTCCGTAGGTTTGTATTCCTTTATCTCAGGCAATTCTATTGGCAGACATTCCTCTGGTATCATCTTTGGCATGCCGTCAACATAATATACAGGGAATGGTTCGCCCCAATAACGCTGGCGAGAGAAGATTGCATCGCGCAGACGATAATTGACTTTCACACGTCCAAGCCCTGTCTCCGTGATGTATTCCTTCATTTTCTTTATCGCATCCTTTACCTGCAAACCATTGAGGAAGCCGCTGTTGCATACCGTTCCCTCCTTTGCATCGAAGCTCTCTTCACTCACGTCGCAGCCCTCGATGAGCGGAATAATCGGCAGGTTGAAGTGCTTTGCAAAGGCGTAGTCACGGCTATCGTGAGCCGGAACAGCCATAATTGCACCCGTTCCATAACCCGAAAGCACATAGTCGCTGACCCAAATAGGTATTGCTTCATTGGTTACTGGATTGATTGCATAACTGCCTGTGAAGACTCCACTGACGCGTTTGTCGGCTATGCGTTCACGCTCTGTGCGCTTCGAAGTCTCGTCAAGATATGCCTTGACTGCGGCTTTTTGTTCGTCGGTTGTAACCATTGCGACGTATTCACTCTCTGGTGCAAGTACCATAAACGTTACGCCAAACATTGTGTCGGCACGTGTTGTGAAGATTGTAAACTCCACATCGCTGTCCTTAACCTTGAACTTTGCTTCGGCTCCTTCACTGCGTCCAATCCAGTTTCTCTGCGTTTCCTTCAGTGCTTCGCTCCATTGAATCTTGTCCAAACCATCGAGCAAACGCTGTGAGTAAGCACTTACACGCAGGCACCACTGGCGCATCTTCTTCTGCACAACAGGGTATCCGCCGCGCACACTGACGCCATCGACCACCTCGTCATTGGCAAGAACAGTGCCGAGTTCTGCGCACCAGTTCACCATAGTCTCGCCAAGATATGCTATACGATAATTCATCAAGTCCTCTTCCTTTTCCTTCTCGCTCATTGCTGCCCACGCTGGATCTTGCTCCAACTTATCAATGAGTTCGCTGATAGGACGTGCCTGATCCTTCTCTGTGTCGTAATAACTGTTGAACATCTTCTGGAATGCCCACTGTGTCCAATGGTAATACCCTGGTGCACATGTGCGCACTTCGCGGTCCCAGTCAAAGCAGAAACCTATCTTGTCGAGCTGTTCGCGATAGCGGTTTATATTGTCGTTTGTGGTCTTCTCTGGGTGCTGACCTGTCTGTATGGCGTATTGTTCGGCTGGAAGTCCGTATGCATCGTAGCCCATAGGGTTCAACACGTTGAAGCCCTGCAGACGCTTGAAGCGTGCATAGATGTCTGATGCAATATATCCTAATGGGTGACCAACATGCAGTCCCGCACCTGACGGGTAAGGGAACATGTTGAGCACATAGAACTTCTGTTTGTTACTGTCCTCGGCAACCTTGTATGTCTTATTGTCAATCCAATACTGTTGCCATTTCTTCTCAATCTCGTTGAAATTGTAGTCCATTTTGTCGTGTCTTTTATTATATCTTTTGTATATTGTTTCAAATTTGCGTGCAAATTTACACGAAATCTAAGAAAAAACAAAATAAAAGACAATAAATGTTTCGACAAGTTACGTATGTTTTGCGAAATTCACCTTATCTTTTGCCCGACTTCTCCGAATGGCATTGAAAAGTTGAACGCTTAACTCCGCCAAACATTGCTGCAATGTTCGAGTCAACATTGCTGCAATGTTCGGACCAACATTGCTGCAATGTTTTTTCAACCCTTACGCTCGACCTTAGACACACAACCTAATAAGGTTGCAAGTTTTTTAGGTCAACATGCAAGTTACTTCTTGCACAGAAGTTCCTACTGGCATAAATTTGCCAGACGCTTTTTTGTTGTAATTATAAAAAATTAAGCAAAAACTTTGTTTTATTTAATTTTTTTTTTAACTTTGTACCCGTTATAACAATTTTTAATTCATGAACTAAGAACTTTAGTCATTGTGAAGGCATAGTTTGCATCTTCTCGCGCGCGTACATTATATATGTAAGTACGTTGTGCAATGAGGCGCAATATGCTTAACATGACAAAGGACTTAAAACTTATTAGAGAACGATTATCTTATTTATTAATTTATTTATTAACTTTTAAAACAAAAAGCTTATGAAGAAAAAATTTCTTTTAGGTCTTGGTGTTGTACTGATGAGCGTACTTGCTTACGCAGCCATCGGTCAGCTCAAAGGCAAAGTTACAGGCAACGCTGTAGTCAACATGACTTACGTTGACTACGACAATCCTGCCACAGCATTTGGCGAAGTAACAGAAGCTGTTGGTGGTTACAACAAGATTTCCGGCGGTACTGTTGCAATGGCAAACTCCGGATGGGGCGTAAACAAAATCATCTACCTCAATGTAGATATCAGTGGCGTTAAGACTGATAGAATGATCAAGAAGGTAACTCTTTATGCTGAGTGCTCTGGATCAACAGACAGCAAGAGAACTACCGGTTGGGGTGTTGGTTGGAACGAATCAGATTGGTCAGCTGACATGACTTACGATACAGCCGACAAGTCTATCATGCTTTGTGGTGACGTGGCTTGGACTTCAACAAAGTCATCTGCTGAATACGAGACTCTTTCATGGGATATCTCTGACGCGTTCGCAAGGGCTGATCCATCTGTTACTATCCTCGTTTACGAAACAGCAGCTGCTGGTGGTAACTTCCGCAACCCTTACGTAGTAGTTGAAGAAGAACCATTGCTGTTCGATCAAAATGCTCCAACAAACGTTCCTGCTGCTGTAGTTACTTATCTCCAGGCAGAAGGTAACTCAGCTCCTGCAGGTTGTCAGGATTCTGCTTTCTACGATGCAGGCGCAACTGTATGGAAGGCTGACCAGTCTAAGATCAGTGGTGGTGCATTCTCAAATATGCTTGCTTCTTACGGTGGTACACAGGTAACACTTGCTAAGTTCGACCTTTCTGAGTATGAACTTCCATTCGACTATGAAATCGAATCAGTTTCTATTGGCCTCCATGCACAGTGCACAGTATCTGGAAAGAACTCTAACATTCACGGTATGCTTATTCCAAACACTGACATCGACCTTACAAAGGCAACATGGAATAATACTAATACTGCAGCAGTTCTTGGCGAAATGACTGACCTTGGTACTATCGGTAATGGTAACTCAAGTGGTGTTACAATGTCAAAGGACATTACAGAAATCTACAACAATGCAGAACAGAAAGTATTCATGTTCGGTTTCTATACTGAAACAGGCCGTAACCAGGATCTTTCTGACATCAAGCTTATTGTAAATATTAAGCCAATCGTTCACGAAACTGAACTCTCTTACTTCGTAGCTCAGGCTATTGAAGAAGCTGGCGATGCTGACGTAGTTTATGATCTTGACCCAGCAATTGAATATACTCTCAACACTCCTGTCGTAACAGGTACAAAGAAAGTTACCATCAATGGTGGTGGCAGAACTCTCGTAGTAGATTCTGTTGGTCAGTTCAGAATCAAGGAAGACCTCGTTCTTAACGATATCAACTTTGATTGCGCTGCTTCTGCTCTCCCACTCATCGCTTTGGATTCAATGAAGGTTGCTGCCGACTCAGCTTACTGCTGGAACAAGTATGGCGCAAACGGCAAGGATGCTTTCTTCATGGAAAACATTAAATTGATGAATGTAAATGTTAGCGGTTTGACTACTTCTCTCATCAAGTCTGAAGCTCCTTGGGCTATCAGAAACGTTAGCATCTTGAACTCTATCGTTCAGATGAACCAGGCTAACAAGTTCATCACTATCAACCTTCAGGAAGGTGGTAATGGTATGATTCAGAACCTTGATGTAGAAAACTCAACACTCTATAACATCGTAGCTGATAAGGGTTACTTCATTGCTTACAATGCAAACAATCCTGGCAAGAAATTCTGGGGTGAGGAAGATGCAAATAGCACTTGGGTAATGAAGAACAATACTTTCGCTAATATCTATGGCGACAAGATGGGTGACCGCTACACTGAGCAGAAGACTAACACTATCACTTGGACAGGCAACATCTTCTATTCAGTAGGTAACCTCAGCAAGATCCGTAACTGTACAGTTGCTTCAACTCCTGCTGACAACACAACAGGTGGTACAAACTGCGGCAACAACACAGGCTATGCAACTGTTGACTCTACTCTCGTATTCACAGTTCCAGAGACAAACCTTGACCTTGCTAACATCGACCTCAAGGCAAACTTCACTCCTGGTAATGGTACTTACGCAGCAGACAACGAACTTGGTGACCCACGTTGGGCAGGCGTTGCTTCAGGCGTATTCTTCGCTAACAACTACGAGAAGGACCAGACTGTTGACTGGAAGACAAGTGTAGGTGGTCGTTTCGATCCTATCGTTACAGTTGAAAACGGCAACCACTTCCTCTGCGCTAACCCTGCAGCTACAGGCAACAACGGTGCTGTTCTTTCAACTATCAACACTGCAATCCTTGCAGCTGGTACAGACTTCACAGCATCTGTTGACATTCGCCTTGGTTCTTCTAACGACCAGACAGCTACTCAATTTGCTATCTACGACGCTACTAACTCAGTTAAGTTGCTCTCAGTTGCAGAAACTGGTAAGAACGTAACTACATGGTTCATCAACGGTGGTACTGACACTCTCGACCTCCCAGGTACTGAGAATGGCAATTACGTTGAAGGTCGTCCATGGTACAACTTCACTCTCTCATTCGCTGCCGGAACTGCATTCCTTACTATTAAGGACGTTGCTACTGGCGCAATCGTAGGTGGTTATGACAAGACAGTTGTTCCTTGCCAGAGCGTTGACGGTGGTATCGGTAAGATGGAATTCACAACTTCACGTTACATTTCTTCATTCGCAATTGATAACGTAAAGGTTCGTGAATTGAAGGACGGTGACCTCCCAGAAGGCCAGATTCCTACTAAGTACACTATCCACTACCTCTTCACTGACAACACTCCTCTTAAGGAGCCTCGCGTAGCTAACACATTCGTAGGTCAGAAGATTGCAGCTCTTGCATCTGATATCGCTCCTATCTATGTACGTGACTCTGTTGAAACTATCATAGGTAAGTATCTCATCCAGACAGGCGCTAACGATACTATCGAAGCTGTTCAGGATCCAGGTTCTAACAACATCTACCTCGTATTCCGTGAGGCTAACAAGTACAACCTCGGTTTGAAGGCTAACTATGGTGACAACCTTGACAAGCAGCTCGACCTCGGTCAGGTATTGAAGGTATGGGAAGGCGAAACAGCTACTCTCTGGTATCCTGAGTTCATCCTCGACGGTGATTCACTCTGGTTCAAGAACTTTGGTGTAACAACTGCTAACCAGTTCACTTACGACAACGTAATGACTTCAAGCATTAGAGCAACTATCGACTACGAAAAGAAGTACTCTATGTTCAACACTACAGATGCAATGATCAAGAATGTTGTATTCTATAAGGAAGCTGAAGACATCGAAGGCTTCACAGTATCCGAACAGCCTAACCAGGGCGTACGTTGCTCTATGGGTAAGTGTGCTTACAACCTCGAAGACGTTGTTCTCTGCACTCTCGAACCAGGTACTTACTTGGTAGGTAACCAGTTCTGGGGCGGTACAGCTTCTGCAACTTGGGAGATTGGTAAGATTGCTGTCGGCAAGGATACTCTCACAACTTCTTGCACAGGTTCAAGAGGCCAGACTTACAAGATGGTTACAGTAACTGAACCAACTGATGTTGTTGTTAAGGCTATCCCTCAGGGTGAAAACTACACTATGGCAGGTTACGACTGGATTCTCGTTCAGAAGTTCGTTGACGCTACTATCACAGCTAACGCTGCTAAGCTTGCTGCTGGCGACTCTGTTGACGTAACAGAATTCGTTTCTTCTACAAGCTCAGCTGCTATCACTTACAAATCAAGCGACGAAAATGTTGCTAAGATTGAAGATGGCAAGCTCATCGCTGTTGGCAAGGGTGTTGCTACTATCACTGTTAACCAGGCTGCTGGTAACGGCTTCAACGCTGCAACTGCTACATTCGACGTAACTGTAAATGAACTCGCAGTTCTTCCAGAAATCGCAGCTAACGCTTACTTCTCATGGCAGTCACCTGCTGGTATTGTAGAGGAAGTTGGTGGTACAGCAGTAGCAAGCGAAGCAGATCCTGCACGCGTAAACTACAGTCAGGCTCCAGCTTACACTCAGTACTACACAATCTCTCTGAACGGTAAGAAGGACCTCAGCGATAACAAGTACACTACTGTTACTCTTAATCAGGCTTTGACAGAAGGCGATACTATCTATGTATATGCATTCAAGAACAAGGGCGAAGAAAAGAAGAGTGGTGTTAAGTTCTTCTGGGGTGCTGAAGGCACATCAAGCGTAATGGCTTGCGGTGACGACTTCCCTGATCTCTATTTCGGTGGCGAACCTGCACTCGTTAAGTACGTTGTTCCTGCTGATGCATCTGGTCAGTCAGTATTCCGCATGACTCGTTCTGAAACAGGTACTAACCTCTTCATTGCTCAGCTGTACATCGTTCCTGGTCCTATTGCAACAGGCATCAACTCAGTAAATGAGAACAGCTTGTTCAACAATGGTAGCGTTTACAACCTCCGCGGTATGAAGGTTAACAGCGTTAAGAAGGGTGACATCTACATCAACAATGGTAAGAAGTACATTGCTAAATAAGCAATAAACCTTATCAATATAATTGTCCCCGACACTGCAAAAGTGTTGGGGACTTTTTTTATATTTCGCTTGGTGGAAAGGAAAGAAATTGCTAACTTTGCACTGCGAAAATGCGTACTTCATGGAAACATCGCTGCTTTACATCATTTTAGACTACATAGGTTCACTTGCTTTTGCCGTTTCGGGCATACGTTTGGCGGCTGCAAGGCACTTTGACCTTTTCGGTGCATTCGTCGTAGGAATGGTCACCGAGATAGGTGGCGGAACAATCCGCGATCTCTTACTTGACACCACACCAACCTGGATGCTCAACCCAGCCTACCTTCTTATCTGCGGCGTTGCACTGGCGTGGGTCATCATTCACCGCAAAAAGATAATAAGGCAGAACAATACTTGGTTCCTTTTCGACACCGTAGGTCTCGCACTATTCACCGTTACCGGCATGACCAAGACCATCATGATGGGCTTTCCCGTTTGGGTAGCCATCATCATGGGAACCATGACAGGTGCTGCCGGAGGCGTACTGCGCGACATATTCATCAACGAGATACCTCTCATCTTTCGCCGCGACATCTACGCCATGGCATGTATCGTAGGCGGAATCGTCTATTGGTTGCTCTATGCTTTAGGCTGCAGTTTAGACGTATCTTCCGTCTTCTGCGGCATAACAGTACTGCTTACCCGTCTCCTTGCGGTAAAATATCACATCAGCCTCCCCACTCTCAAAGGCGAAGAATGAACGCAAAAAGGCATTCGCTTGTTTGTCAAAAACAATAAAAATCCTATCCTTCAAACAAATTTTCCATCGTTGCCTGGCTGTGGATTATGCTTGTATGTACGCCATCAGCTAAGCCGAAAGTGGTTATCATTGTATGTAAAAGTGTGTCATGCGTCTGAGTTTTCGTCCGGAATGTTTCCATTCTTTCACGCAATCTTTGTTCATAAGCTTCGTTAATTCTGTACTTTCCGCGACAAAATTTCATTTCACAAAGGTGAATTGTATGGTCGCTGCGTTCTATGACAAGGTCTATTTGTGCTCCTTTTTGGCCATTTTCCTTGTCATGGGCAGCCCTCCACGAATATGCACTCGATGGTACGCCGTGTATGCCAAGTGCTTTTTTTATCTGAGGAATGTGTGTTATGCATATCAATTCAAACGTTGTGCCTTCCCACTGTTCTATGTCGTGTGACTGAAAATGCCCCGACCACCATGACTCATCCTTTGAGTTGTCGCCATCTATAAACTTGTAATAAAACAAGGTATAGAAGTCAACCAAACGGAATATCGCGTCTTTTTTCTTGTTTCCATATTGTGAATAACATATAATGAAATCGCATCTTTCGAGGTTTCTCAACACTGTTGTTAGTGTTTTGCCCTCTATTCCGCTTGCTTTCAATATCTCGTTTCGTGTCATACCTTCTCTATGCTGTGCAAGTAAATGCACTATATCAATATACATTCCTGCGCGTCTGAATAATGCATGATATAATTCATAAAACTCTACCCTTAGCTCTCCATTTTTGCGGAAAAATAGTCTATCTATGTTCTGCACAAGGCTTTGATTTTTGTTCAACAAACTAAGATAGAATGGTATTCCACCAAAAATCATATACGATTGCAGTATTTCATATCTTGACCATGCTATGTTTGCATTGCGCAAATAGACCTCTGTTTCTTGCAGAGTAAAAGGTCGGATATATATATTGTTGGTTATTCTTGCATGTAGTCCACCTTGGTTCTCCACGAGTTTGTCCACCATCCACGACGTAGCACTCCCACTTGCCACAAAAACAATATCGCTGCGACGGGCCGCCCAACCGTTCCAAAATACTTCGAGCGACTCGACAAACTCTGACCCAGGCGTATCCATCCACGGCATTTCATCAATAAAGACCACCTTCCTCTTGTCGTCAGGCAGACTCTCAAGATATTCTTCCAAATCATCAAAAGCCTCACTCCAGTCGTTATACTTCGGCACATGAGGTAGTCTTTGTGCCTTTTTCATTGCCTTGGCAAAGTTCTTCAATTGCTTTGCCGTGGTCAAATTATGACCGCCAACGTATGTAAAGTCGTAAGTATTGTGGAAAAATTTGTCTATCAAAAAAGTTTTCCCCACACGCCGACGACCATAGATGATTATAAACTCAGATCTATTCGATTCATAACATCTCCTTAATTCAGAGATTTCGAACTCTCTTCCTACAAGCTTTTCCATGAACAAAAATTTTTGCAAAAATACGATTATTTTTCTAAAACACCAAGTTTTTCCTACGGAGATTTCCCCAAATCTCACTTTTTTTACCACTTTTGGGGAAATGAGGGTTTTGCTCTGGGGGCGTAAAAGCATTGAATTCATCATGCATGAATTGATAAGTATTCTTCACGATTATGCAATAGAGTTGACAGGTGTGAACGCTTGGCTTCGGGAAGTCGAGGGTTCGGGATTTCGAAGTTGAGCGCTTAACTTGCGCAAACATTGCAGCAATGTTGAGTCAAACATTGGAGCAATGTTGAGTCGAACATTGCAGCAATGTTTTTTCCACTTAAGCGTTCAACCTGAGAAGGCACAGCGTTCGACCTGGGAAACGATAACGGTAGTCTTTTCATTTTTTTGCGAAAAAGTGCAACTTTTTGGGCGTTGATGCGTCAAATGATTGATGTTGGTTAACAAAAAAGAAAAAGAACGACAAAAATGATGTGTTGTAATAATTTTTTGTAACTTTGTAGCGATTATCATTAAACAAACAAAAGGATATGAAGATCAATCGCGAACTTATAGAGCAATTCTATAACGAATTGGACGAACGCTCACGCGAAAGTCTCGACGCTTCAATCGAACGGGTTGTCGAGGCAAAGCGCCGTGGCGGCAAGGTTGCAGTGGTCACCGGCAGTGGCCCTAACATACATGAAGGCGTGACAACGCTGATAGCCGAACTGATAAGCAAGGGCATCGTCGATGGCGTGACCACAAGTTCTGCCGTAGTAAGCCACGAGATGGGCGGCACACTTGACCGCGTGAAGATGTGCCCAGCCGCACAGTTCGGGCTGCCTGAGGACAGGATGCCGCGAGGATACGTGTTCGAGTTCACCGACCTGACCGACGAACAACTCGACGAATTGGGTAAGGAGATGATACTCGACCGCACACTTTTGGCAAAACGACACGATGCCGAGGGGCATTTCATCATTAAGGCAGCAGGAAACATGGCTTATCCTATGGGATTGCGCACGGAGAAAGTTGCCGAAGAAATACATTCCCTCTGCCGACAGAAAGGCCTTCCTTTCGAGGTTATAGCGGGATGGGGATGCGACGAAAAGACTATGCTCGGCGCCGGAGCACGTCGTGGAGTGCCGGTACTTGTGACAATTCCGCAACTTATAGGCGGCGGTCACGTGGGGCTTGCCGTTGGCGACAGCATACCAGTAGCCGAACGTTCACGCCGCATAGCACAGCTCCTGGGCGACTCTGACGTTATCATCGAGTCGGCAGTAGCGTTGACACAGGAGATTCACGACGGTCCTTTCGAGACTTATACAGGTCATGGCATCTGGTCTTGGTGGCAAGGTCAGCCTACTTATAGCCTCAAGGACAAGGCTCTGATACGCTTCGACCTCGACGAAAACCTGAGAAAAGCGCAGGATTTGCAGAAGCAAAGTGCCATGATACAGGAAGCAATCAACAAGGGATTGCCTAAGACCAAGCTCTCGAAGATACCGTTCCGCATGGAGATGTCGGCTTTTGCACGCCACGAAGGTTCGCTGCCTGTCATAGGCGACATAGGCATGATATGGCCTGTTTTCGCTCTCCGCATAGCAGATGCACTGGGCATCCAGCTCGATTTTATGAGCTATAAGCAGGAGACTGACGACGGAAAACAGATGCGTCAATGGATAGTTGACAATGTTCAGCCGTTCAATCGCAAGAAGATGTTGGATTTTATTAATTGTAAATAGATAAAGTTTATCAAGATGAAAAGATTGTTTATCATGTTGCCAATGCTGCTGGTTGCAACATTGGTAATGGCACAAGGGTTCCAGATACCAGAGGTGCCAATGGATCCAGATGTTAAAAAGGGCAAGTTAGACAACGGACTTACCTATTATGTACGCAAGAATGCATACCCTGAGAAGCGTGTAAACTTCTACATTGCACAGAGGGTAGGCTCAATTCAAGAGGATGAAGCACAGCGCGGACTGGCTCATTTCCTTGAACACATGTGCTTCAACGGCACGAAGAACTTCCCTGGCAACGGCGTCGTACGCTTTTGCGAAAGCCTCGGAGTGCAGTTCGGTTCCGACTTGAATGCCTACACTTCAATCGACCAGACGGTTTATCGCATCTGCAATGTGCCTTCAACCCGCCAGTCGGCACTCGACTCTTGCCTGCTCATAATCCATGATTGGGCAAGCGCATTGCTGCTTGAAGGAACGGAAATAGACAAGGAACGTGGCGTAATCCACGAAGAATGGCGATTCCGCACCGATGCACAGAGCCGTATGCTTGAGCGCAATCTTGAGACTCTCTACCCAGGAAGCAAGTACGGAAAGCGTTACCCTATCGGACTGATGAGCGTCATCGACAACTTCAAATACGATGAACTTCGTGCATACTACAAGAAGTGGTACCGCCCAGACAACCAGGCAGTGATAGTCGTAGGCGATATTGACGTGGATTATACAGTGAACAAAATCAAGGAAATGTTTGGCAACATACAGATGCCAGAGAACCCTGCACCGGTCGTAAACGAACAAGTGCCCGACAATGCAGAGCCGATTATTGTCATCGATAAGGACAAGGAACAGCGTTACACCATTATTGAAGCAATGTTCAAGCACGATGCTACGCCAGAGGAACAGAACAATAAGGTGACTTATCTGCTTGAAGACTACATGAAGTTTGTGATAAACCACATGCTCAATGCACGTCTCGAAGAGGCTGCACTCAATGCTGATTGCCCATACATCCAGGCAAGTGGCTCTGACGGACAGTTCATCTTTTCAAAGACAAAGGATGCTTTCAATCTCGCAGCACTTCCAAAGGACGGCAAGACAGCCGAGGCTCTGGCTGCCGTATATCGTGAAGCAATGCGTGCAGCAAAGTTCGGTTTCACCGCAACAGAGTATGCCCGTGCACAGGCAGAGTATCAGTCAATCATAGAAAAGCAGTTCACCAACCGCGAGAAACGCCATAACGACAATTGGGGCAACGACTGCCGCGACAATTTCCTTGAGAACAATGCCATCCCTTCAATGGAATATCTCAACATGTTTGCACAGCAACAGGCATCACAACTCCCAGTAGATATTGCAAATATGATGATTAAGGAAATTGTAAGTCAGACCGATTCTAACCTTGTTATCGTATGCTTCAACCAGGAGAAAGACGGTGTCGTATATCCTACAAAGGAAGAAATCCTTGCAGCCTTGCAGAAGGTTCGCGCCGAAGAACTCACTCCATACGTTGATAATGTGAAGAATGAACCGCTGATGACAGAGATGCCAAAGCCTGGAAAGATAAAGAAGGAAAGCAACTATAAGTTTGGGTTCAAGAAACTCGACCTCTCAAATGGTGCTACGGTATATCTGAAGAAGACCGACTATAAGGCTGACCAGGTAATCCTCGAAGCAATGGCAAAGGGTGGAAAGCCTATGCTCAACGCAGCTGATTACTCAAACATGAAGCTTTTAGACGCAACAGCAAGCGTTAGTGGAGTTGGCAATTTCGACAATCAGGCATTGCAGAAAGCACTTGCAGGAAAGCAGGCTTCAGCAAGCATTTCACTCGCCAAGAACTTCGATGTAATAAACGGTAGCTCAACTCCAAAGGACTTGGAGACAATGTTGCAGCTTATGTATCTCAACATTACCAATATGCAGAAGGACGAGAAAGCGTTTGCTAACCTGAAGGAAATGTATCGTACTGCACTCAAGAACAAGTCGCTCGACCCTAATTCAGTGTTCTCAGACTCTGTTCAGGCAACACTCTACGACCACAATCCACGCTTCGCAACTGTTGACGTAGCCGATGTTGACAAGGTTAACTATGACCGTTCACTCGCAATCCTAAAGCAACATTTTGCAAATGCAGCAAACTTCAACTTCTTTATCGTGGGTAACTACGACGAGGAAACTATACGTCCATTCATCTGCCAGTATATAGCTTCGCTCCCATCAAAGGGCAAGGCGAACGCAAGCTGGAAGGACGTTTCAACAATCGCAAAGGGCAACGTCGTGAACCGTTTCACAAAGAAGATGGAAACTCCTTCGGCAAATTGCTATATGTTCTGGATTAACAAGAAGGCTCCAGTGAACCTCGAATCAATCATCATGGCAGATGCTGCCGGACAGGTACTCAGCATGGAATACATGCAGCAGATACGCGAGGATGCAAGTGCAGCATACGCAGCACAGGCAATGGGACGCGCAGCCATGGCTGGCAACGTGCCTATGACGCAACTCGTAGGCGTATGTCCGTTCAAGTATGAAAAGGAAGACAGCGTGATGCTTCTCATGCGTCAGGGTGCAGAGAACCTTGGCAAGACAATCGATGCCGACAAGCTTGCAAAGGTTAAGGAGTACATGCTCAAGAACCTTGAAGACAGTCAGAAGACCAATTCATACTGGATTGCCGTGGCAGAGGACGACGTATTCTACAAACTCGACACAGACACCGACTACAAGCAGATAGTCGGCTCGTTGACTCCAGAGAAGGTTGCCGCCTACGTAAAGCGAGTAATGCTCTCAGGCGAAAGCCACATAGAAGTCATCATGATGCCGGAATTATAAATTTTTACGGTTGTACGGTTTTGGGATATAGGCAACCAACAACCGTATAACCGTAAAACCGTATAACCTTATATATATAATAGGTGCGGTACATACCACTTGTACTGCACCTATTTTTTTGTTTTTGCCAAGCACAAAACAAAAGCCAAACTGCATTTTTTTCCAAAATATTCGTTGTATTAAAATTTTATTCGTATCTTTGCAAAGTCGTTTGGACCTTTCTATATAGAATGACAGCCAAATAGACTAAGAGAGCGTTTCTACTTTCATCGTTTATATCGAAATCGCCAAATTTCAAACAAACGGGATGATGATAGCCTTGACAACGCCCAAAGGATTGTAGTATCTGTTAGGCAAAATGCCTAATGTACTACATCTTGACGTGGGTATTGTTGTTTTCAAATCATTTCCGTTTTGGTGTTTGGCGATACCAGATATAAGATGAGTGAGAATAAGTCCCACGTTTTCTTATAGTATGTCAAGCTAATTAAAACAAAATCATTTGGGGCGATGATTAACAAAAGGGGTATGAAAATTAAAAAGATTTCTCTTATTGTCGCGTTGTTTTTCGCGTGTTCATCGTCACTGATGGCATTAAGTTTCACTTACAATTATCTTGGTATAGAATTCAAATGTAAAGGTTACAATGATATTGCTACGATTACAAGTTTTAACAAAAATGCTGCTAAAGTTGTAATCCCAGCAGAAGTTACAAATCCAAAAAACAATAAAACATACGCCGTTTCTACTGTCGATTTATACGACGAAGGTATTGTGTATAAAACCACGAGTGTGGCATTAGAAAAGGGTATAACGACAATATCCGATAATTGCTTCCAAAATTTCAAGGACCTTCAGCAAATCTATATACCATCATCAGTAGAAGTGATAGAGAAAAAGGCGTTTAATTCAAAGCGTTTACCGAAATTCAATATGCCATCTTCAATTAGCGAAGACGATTTAAGTAAAGGCCTTGCTATCTATCCTAAAACCACAGAAGTAGAGTATGATCCGATGAAAGATATCGACTTGACAGACTATATAGACAATCCTTCTCAAGTAGAAATAAATACTGATGTAGTTGTACATGATGATAAACCAATCGAAGCAAAACCAGGCACATCAGATATAGACTTCAATATTCCACGTACTAATGAAAAAAGGGAAAATACTTTTTGTATTATCATCGCAAACGAGAACTATGTAAACAAAGATACGCCACAAGTAAAGTATGCAGCACAGGATGGAAAAACTTTCTATGACTACTGCTTAAAAACACTTGGACTTCCGCGTGAAAATATAAAAATGCTAACCAATGCCACATATCTTAAAATGAAGGACCAATTAAAATGGCTGGAAAAAATTGCAAACCTATATGGCAATGACGCCAATTTTATTGTCTATTATGCCGGACATGGTGTGCCTGACGAAAAAGGAAATTGCAAACTCGTACCGGTAGATGTGAGCATTAACGATGTTGAAAACGGATATAGCCTTAAAGAATTATACAATCTACTCGGCAAGATAACCACCAAATCGGCACTTGTATTGGTCGATGCTTGCTTCAGCGGAAACGACCGAGGAGATACTTGGGCAATGAATGAAGAGCATCGTGGCATCACCCGCAAGTTAAAGCAAGAGAGCATTGGTGGCAATGTTGTTGTAATGACTGCTGCATCAAATACAGAGACAGCATTGGCTTACAATGAGAAAGCCCACGGGTTATTCTCATATTTCCTTATGAAAAAACTTCAGGAAACAAAAGGAAATGTGACTTATGGCGAATTGTTTGATTATATCAATAAAGAAGTCTTGCGTAAATCAACCGTCGCTATGGATAAGACTCAAACCCCATCAGTTTCTTATTCAAGCAAGATAGCATCAACATGGAAACAACTTAAATTTTAATTTTATAAACAACAAAACGTATGAAAAAATTTTTTCTTTTTATTGTGATTGCACTTGCTGCAATTAGTGTAAATGCACAAAAGACAACGTATATCGCTAAAGTTGGTTTCGGCGTTGGTGGTGATGAATTTGCTGGTGCAATTGCAAATTTTGGCTTTGAAGTAAACCTTCCTATCTCTGCTACCAATTGGACATTTTCTCCGTCTTTGCATGGAACATTGATTACGGACAAAGATGGCTCTGACGGCCAATCGGCTGTTTACATGCCATTAGCTTTTGGCTATAAGGTAAGTTTGGGTAATAGATGGATATTCCGTCCTACATTTGGTCCAATGGTTGGTTATGCCTTTGATGAGGGTAAGAGTGATGAATATCTTCAGGGTGGTTTTATAGTAGGTCCAGTATTAGGATTAAATTTTGAAAACACACACTTCTCTGTCGGCTTCCAAGGTTTCTATTCTGTTACACAGTTAAAGAAGGAATCTTCTTTTTACTATGGTATGGAAACATATGACATTAATTACACTGGTGCATATCTAACATTAGGATATAAGTTCTAATTTATGCGATTTGTAATATCCATATTATTTATGTTTCTGTCCGTTGCAGCGTTTGGGCAACGGACAGAAAAAGTTCAAAAGACAATAGTATATTGCGCCGAGGGCTATCAATCCATTGATCAAGCAAAGCAACTTGCTGTTGAGCAAGCTAAAATTGCTGCAATAGACTCGCTCTTTGGGGCAAATGTTGCAGGTAGAGCAACGAATGTCGTCAGTATTGGCAATGGGAAAGAGGTCAATGAGTTTGTTGAGATTAGCAATGTAGATGTACGCGGACGGTGGATAAAAGACCTTGATGCGCCAAAGTTCGGTAAGATATGGTATGAGAACAACCTCCTAAACATTACTGTGACAGTAAAGGGAAAGGTCAGGGAAATCGTATCTTCGCCGATTGAATGCAAGGTAAAAGTGATGTGCGACGGAACTGACGAGGACAATGTCCGCAATGATTTCAAGGACGGAAACAACCTGTATCTCTCGTTTACATCGCCTGTAGATGGATACCTTGTTATTTATTACGTTGATGATAGCCTGAATGCGTTTCGTGTTCTTCCGTATTATGACCAAAACATTGGAGCCTATAGTATTGAGGCAAATCGTGAATATATATTCTTTTCAGAAGAGAAAGCACCAGAAGAAGACAAACCTTTCGTAGAGGAGGGGTATTCCCTCAACACCAACAAAGACATGGAGACGAATCAACTTTATGTCATTTTCTCACCCAATAAATTTACCAAGCCAATAGACAAAGTCATTGAAGAAAAACGTCCACGCCAACTATCGTGGAAAGAGTTTCAATCATGGTTCAGCAAATGCTTGAACAATGATGAAGACATGATAGGCGAAAGACCTATATTGCTTCATATCACAAAATAAGTCTTATAGCCCGCCCTTCTTCCCCTCAAGAAGGCACTGCGATTTACCCTCAACCGTTTGACTTTTCAAGGACGACCCTTATACTCGCCTGAAAACTGCTACGGTTTTAACCTGAAAACTGCTACAGTTTTCGATTCAAAACTGTAGCAGTTTTTTTCTGAGTATAAAGGTCATTCCATCATTGCCAATCGCAAATGGCAAATAGAAAAGCCCATCAACGAGGGATGCTATCACCGAACAAACCAAACGACCAGTCGCTATTTCTTCTTTGTCGTAGTCTTTTTGGTCGTGGTCTTTTTGGCTGTGGTTGTTGCCTTTGGTGGGGTGTAATACTTCAAGGCTTCTGGCATAACCTTTTGAAGATCGGCTATTCGCTGCTCATCACTTGGGTGGTCGCTCAGATATGTTGCCTTGCTACTGCCTGTAGCCGACGACATCCTCTGCCAGAATGTTATGGCCTTCTGTGGGTCGTAGCCTGCCATTGCTGCAAAGATAAGCCCTATATGGTCGGCTTCACTCTCGTTGTCGCGACTATATTTCAGGTTTGCAAACGAGAAACCTACCTGTGCTGCCTGTGTTGCAATGGTAGAGAGATTGCCGCCTACAGCCTTGTCAACTACAGCTCCAAGGATTTGCGTGCCGTATTGTTGGCGCATCTTCTTCGACATCTGCTCTGCTGAATGCTTTGCTACGGCATGTGCAATCTCGTGTCCCAGCACGATAGCCAACGATGCTTCATCCTGCGTAACTGGCAACAAGCCCTCATAAACCACGATCTTTCCGCCTGGCATACAGAAGGCATTAACCTGATTGTCCTTTACGAGATTGAATTCCCATGCATAGTTTTGCACGTCGTTTGCACCACCATTTGCCTTGAGATAGGCTTCAACAGCGGTTGCAAGTTTCTGTCCTACGCGCTTAACCAACGCTGTGTTAGTGGCATCGGTTGAAAGTTTAGCGCCTTTCAGGAACTCACTATACTGTTGTGTACTCAAACTAAGAACCTCCTGGTCGCTTACCAAGAGAGTGTGCTGACGTCCTGTAATGGGCACAGTTGACGTAGTGCCACAGGAAGAAAACATAATTGCAGCGGCTGCAATTAAAAGTAATAATGTCTGTTTCATTTACAATTAACGGTTTTTAAGGTTATACAGTTTTGCAGTTTTACGGTTTATCACTCCCCCTTGGGGGAGCAAGGAGGGGGCTTTAATCCTCGGCAAAGAGTGGATCCTCTGGTGCTACAAGGGTTGGCTTTTGCTTGTTTGCCTTTAATATCTTGGCAGGGACATACTCATTTGGCACAACGAGACGGAACATATATTCGCGGAACCACTGTGCCGACATGATAAGACAACCTTTCTGTTCGCCCCATGTTGCGCCCCAGGAGTTCTCAACCTTCCATTTCAAAGGCTTGCCATCAGCGTCGAGGTCAACGGCTGTGAGCGTCATTGCGTGTGTCGAGCCGCTGTCGAAAGTCGAAATCCTCTCGGCTTTGTTCATTGGGAATGAGGTATTGAACAGCGATGCATAATCAAAGTTTTCCAAGTCAGCATAGCCACGAGTCTTGTCTAAAAGCTTGTTTACGTCGTAAGAACTATACAACTTATGCCCAGCTTTTAGCGCAGCAATCGCCATTTGCTCTATATCTTCCATCGGCAGATTGATGTAAACCCAGTTGTGTCCGTCGTAAGTGTGGCGGTCATATTCCACTTCGTATGTCTTGTAATACTCGCGTCGTGGGTCGTTCATTGCCATTATGAATGTGCCGTTGAGGCTTTTTCCAACTGTTTCCTTATAGAAACTCTGCGGAGTATAAGTCTTTTCGCTCAAAGGCTTGCCCTTTTTATTCTTGAAGGCGTATGTAAATTCCGTCGGAGGTTCACCTATCGTGAGTGAAAGCATGTGGTATATTTCGCCTAACATTTTCGTTTTTTCCTCGATTAAATCGGACTTTTTCTTACCATCGTTCACCATTTTGCGCAGCTTCAGACCAAACTCACGAAGCTTTGAACTGAGCAGTTGTCTCATGCGCGAGGTGCTTTCCGACGAGAAAGTTTCAGGCATCACGGCATGTGGAACCAACCCGTATTTCTCGGTTAAATCGGCAATTCCGCAGAAAGTTCCACCGTCACCGATAGGCGATTTGAAGAAGAAACGCACCCTGACATCGTCCATTGGTTTGTCGGCACAAGCGATAACACCCTCCATAAAGAGGTTCGACTTCTCCAAAAGGTCGTAAAAAGATAGGTATGCTTGTGAGTAATCAACAGTCAGAGTATCGCTCTTCAGTGCAAAATCTGAGCGCAAGACGTTCAATCCACTAAACATCCAACATCGTCCACTGCTCTTTTGGTTTGTTATCGACTGCTGTTTTGTCTCAACGCTGAAATAGGTATCAAGCTCGTTTTGGTTCTTGTGGTTTACCGCAATTAAGTCGATTGAATTTGCCTGAATAGCGTTGCACAATGCTTTGTCGGCTGCTGTCATCTTCTGGCTTTGCCTGATTTGTTTCAGCATGGCATCGGTAATTTCGCCTTCAGCCCACGCCGAAGAAGTCAAAAATGCCATACCGATTACGAAAAATAGTTTCTTCATATACCTTGTCTTAAAAAGTTAATAAACGCATCAACATCCTCGTCATAGCTTCGAGGATTGGCAAGTTGCTGCTCATCCGAGTCTATAAGTACGTAATATGGTTGCGCATTGGCACCATACTTATCCCTTTGCAGACGACTCCACTTCTCGCCAAGAGGGTTGCCTTCAGCATCTTTCCGCCGGTCATCAACGTATAGTGTGACCACAATATACTCTTCTTCAAGCATCCGACGAACCTCTGGATCAGTAAAGACAGCGGCTTCCATCTTCCTGCAATTCACGCATCCATAGCCTGTGAAGTCGATAAATATAGGCTTTCCCTGCCGTTTTGCTGCCTTAAGTGCTGCGTCATAATCGTCGAAATGGTTCGCATTCAGTTCCTGTTCCATTGGCGGAAGAAAGGCACTTACTTGCTTCAATGGAGCACCTGCAAGCCCTGGAATGAGGTAAATTGTCACTATCAATCCCGTCAGAACAACGATAAGTTTCAATATAATAGCCTTTCTGCTGCGCACAATTGTGTATATTCCATACGCTGCCATAGCACCGAAGATAACAATCCATAGCACTATGAACAGTCGTCGAGGCAGTATTCCCCAGCCGTAAGCCATGTCTGCAACCGAAAGGAATTTCAGTGCAAATGCCAATTCGATAAACGCCAGAGCCACTTTCACGACGTTCATCCAGCCGCCTGACTTAGGTATAGACTTCAGCCAATTAGGGAAAAGAGCGAAGATGGCAAACGGTATGGCGAGTGCAAATGCGAAGCCAAACATGCCTACTGCAGGTGCAAGAATCTCGCCAGAGGCTGCTACTGTGACCAAAAGAACGCCTATTAGTGGTCCGGTACAGGAGAAACTTACGATGACCAGTACCAATGCCATGAGCATAATCGACAGACTTGAATTGAGCATTGCAAGCATAGAACCATCCGACTTTGCCGCCTGACTGCGCCCAATCGCCATGTTGTCTATGCGATTTCCCCACGAATCTGGCAACTTTATCTCGAATAAACCGAAGAACGATAAGGCAAAAACTATCAGCAAAACAGCGAAGAATATGTTTGCAATGGCGTTTGTTGCCAGTTCGTTCATTGCTGTTGCACCGAAAATCAAAGTCACTGCAACACCAAGTATGAGGTATATTATGACTATCGACAAGCCGTAAGCCACGGCTTCACTAACGGCTTTCCTCTTGTCCTTGTTGCGTTTCAGGAAGAAACTTACGGTCATTGGTATCATCGGCCAGACGCAAGGAGTGAGCAGAGCAAGCAATCCGCCTATGATTCCTGCAAGGAAGATTGCCCATAAAGAAGCATTGTCGTTTGCATTATCTACCGATGAAACCGACGTTTTTGACGTTTTCATCTCCGCCGATTGTGCTTTATAATTCACCTGAGTTGGCGGCAAACACTGTTCGTCGTTACACGTTCCGTACTCCAAAAAGCAGTCTATTTTATATTCCTTTTTCGTTACTTTTATGTTTTGTATAAAGGTAACACTATCCTCAAAAAAACTTACATTCATACCAAACATCTCGTCGAACACTCTTTGTTCAGTGCCTTCTGCACGGAGATTGCCTACGAGTTCCACGCCAGTTGCCTCGTTTACTGTCAGCGATGCCCATGTAGGACCGACGGCATCGTCGCCTGGGCTGACGGAATAGACATGCCATCCCTTGTCGATTATGCCCTTGAATACAATGCAACTGTCATTACCAGCAACACTGAACTTCACTGGTTCTACAATCTGCGCCTGCATGCAGATAGTTGCAAAAAACAAGATGATAGTAAAAAACGATTTCATCGTAAGGTTGTGAGGTCTTGAGATCCTGAGGTTCTGATGTTTTCAAAATTGTAAATTTATTCTTCCCCCCTTGAGGGAACAGAGGGGGGCTTTACTGTTTATGCCTATTTGCCCGTGCCTGACGATACTTCGCCTTCTGCATAGCCGAGCCACTACCGTGTGCACCGGTAATGTATTTCTTCTTTTTTGCCTTAGTCTTCACCTTACCCTCGTTAGGATTTGGCGAGTCGCCTCCACGTCCCCACGTGATGCCACCATTGGCTATAATCTTGTCAATGTCTTTTCCACTTGTATGTCCCATAAATTTCCTGTCGTTGGTTAACCGTTTGCAAAGTTAATGGAAATTTTTCAAATATACAAGCCAAAAACTTTATTTTATTGGTCGTTTAGCGGTTTAGTTGTTTGGTTTCCCTAAACGACTTATTTGCATACCATGCGAAAGTCCATGCTCTGCCACGAAAGAACCAGGTTGACAATTCCGATGATTGCAACACCCGAAAACGTAAGCATGTAAATCCACGGGGCATAGTGTTTGACTATGGTAATTAGTCCTGCAAGCCCATTGTTCAGTATGGTGTAGTAAACTGGAGCGTTGAGATCGGTGCGAGGAACGTAGTCGAACATCAACATTGCCACACATCCTGCCACTCCACCAAGCACGAATGCCACTGCCAAGGCAATACGAGAACGGCGTTTTGCGGCTGCGTTATAGCGTTTCACGTACTCCACGGCTTCGAGTTTTTTCTCTATCGTTTGCATAAATTCAGCATTGTCCGACAGCATAGGACGGTAACCGTCAAACAAATCCTTCAGTTCCTGCTCGTTCATCTTTCCTTTATTTTTAGTTTCAAATGCTCCCGTCCGCGCTCAAGTTGCTTCTTGATTGCGCTCGGTGAATCGTTCGTTATGGTTGATATTTCTGTAATGGAATACCCCTGCATGTAGTGAAGTAGTATTACAGAACGCTCCTTCGGCTGCAACCTTTCGAGTGCTGCATACAGTTCCTGATAGTCAAAACTTCCGTCGGCATTGGTCGTTGACGCCATCTTTACGGCTGCATCGAGTCCTTTTGTAGGGTGAATCCTGCGCCGATGGTCGAGGAAAGTGTTGTGCGCAATTGTTATCAGCCACGAGGAGAAACGTTCCTTTTCCTTATATTTACCTATAGAGATATATGCCTTGAGTAGAGTTTCCTGTGCTATGTCATCGGCATCGCAAGCGTTTCCACAACACAGTGCAAGCAGGAATCGTCTTAGTGACTCCTGCTCCGACACTACAAGTTGAATAAAGCGCTCCTTGTCCATCTCTTGCTTACTGCGCCTCTTCCTCAAATTCCTTGGACAACATTTTCTTGCCTACAAAGTAGTTGATGAGGAATCCAACACCTATCGCAAGGCAAATCAACGAAGGTATGAGCAAAACGATAAAGTCGTCGTCCTGGCACATCAGATAAAAAGACATTACTGACAGCCCTACACCTATGAGCGTGCAAATGCAACCCCAGAGCAACTTGTTGAGCATCCTTATCTTCAATGACGTCTCCTTTGGTTGCATCTTCTTGAAGAAATCCTCCACATCAATGTCCGATTGCTTCTCGATAGCAGCCAGAATAATCTGTGTCCTTTGGTTCGTATCGTTGGTCTTCTTCCTTAAAGTCAGCCACACAATAATACAAGGCAATGCCACACAAACGCCTAACGGCACCAATAACTCAACAAGAACTTCCATATCAAACCATTCCATAACTTAAAATTATTTATATATTAAACAAAAATCATCAGCAGGCTTTCCGCAAGCCTTTTCACATTATTATAACGTAGCAACCCCCGAAAAAGTGACATTTGCACAAATAAAATGCATAGAAAAAAATGAAGGAAACTGCAAAATCACGTTATCTTTTGCTCCAGTTGTTTGGATTGGTGCGAAAAGTTGAACGCTTAACTCCGCCAAACATTGCTGCAATGTTCGACTCAACATTGGAGCAATGTTCAACCCAACATTGCAGCAATGTTTTTTCCACCCTAACGTTCAACCCTAAATATGAGAGCAGGCAAAGCTCTCTTGAATAAACGTGGTTGTCTCCTTTCTTATATTATATGATATTGCCATTTATATCTTCGTCAGGTAATTCTTGCAAGTATGTGTTGCAGTCTGGCTTTGTCACGCGGCTTCTCTCTCATAAATAAGAATTTTATCACGTTCTGCACTTGGAACAGCGAAAGGAAGCAATGTTCCCTCTTCCACTAAATCAACTTTGCGATTCAACAATTCGCTAAGTTCACGCATTATTCTTATATACTTGAACAATCCCACTACAGCATCGGGGTTAAACTGTACAAGAATGTCAACATCACTATCTTCACGTTCTTCACCACGCGAAAAAGAACCAAACAACCATGCCTTGTCAACTGGTTGCGTAGCGAGATAGGTCTTGATTTTGTCAACCATACTTTTATTCATAGTCGTCTGCATTTATATGTTATCGTATGTCGCAATTCGTCTGCAAATATAGTGATAATTTTGGAATAAACGAATAATTTGCAAAATATTTTTTCTAATATTATGTCACGATGGCAACGTTTTAAGTCATTGTGGCAGGAAAATACTATGGGCACGATGTTTGGAAATTGAAGAATGAGTGATTTAAAATTTATTTTTAGGAGGTTAAGAAAATGATGAACAACATGAACAATCAGAACCAGGAAAAGTTCCTCGACCGCTTTGCAAAGAACCTTGTTCAGCAAGCACAGGCTGGGAAACTTGACCCTGTTGTGGGGCGCGACGACGAAATACGACGCGTGCTCCAGATACTTTCACGCCGTACGAAGAACAATCCTATCCTCGTAGGTGAACCAGGAACAGGCAAGACAGCAATTGTAGAAGGACTTGCCGAACGCATACTGAAGGGCGACGTGCCCGAAAACCTAAAGCGCAAACAACTCTATTCGCTCGACATGGGTGCACTCATAGCTGGTGCAAAGTACCAAGGTGAGTTCGAGGAAAGGCTGAAAGGTGTGGTCAACGAGGTCGTAGAAAGTGGTGGAGAGATAATACTTTTCATCGACGAAATACATACACTTGTCGGTGCAGGAGCTACTGGCGGCGCTATGGATGCAGCCAATATACTGAAACCAGCACTGTCGCGCGGCGAGTTGAGAAGCATCGGTGCCACTACTCTCGACGAGTATCAGAAGTATTTTGAAAAGGACAAGGCACTCGAACGACGCTTCCAAATCGTGACGGTTGACGAACCTGATGAGATGTCGTCAATAAGTATTCTTCGTGGGTTGAAGGAACGTTACGAGAATCATCATAAGGTCCGTATTCAGGACAATGCAATCATCGCGGCTGTTCAGTTGAGTACGCGCTACATAACCGAGCGTTTCCTTCCCGACAAGGCAATAGACCTAATGGACGAAGCTGCTGCAAAACTGCGCATGGAACACGATTCCGTGCCTGAAGACCTTGACGAGATAACACGTAGGTTGAAGCAACTCGAAATAGAGCGCGAAGCAATAAAACGCGAGAAGGATAATGAGAAACTTGCAAAACTCTCTGATGACATCGACAAATTGCGCAAGGAAGAAACGGCATTCCGACAGAAGTGGGAACGCGAAAAAGAACTTGCCGACAAGATAATGAAGGATAAGGACGAGATGGAATCACTGAAGTTCGAGGCAGAACGCGCCGAACGTGAGGGAAACTATGAGCGTGTTGCAGAGATACGCTACGGCAAGTTGCAGCAGTTGGAGAACGATATCAATTCTATTCAGGAGCAACTGAAAGCCACACAACAAGGTTCGGCACTTATTCGCGAGGAGGTAACAAGCGACGACATTGCCGAGGTTGTAAGCCGTTGGACAGGCATACCTGTAGCGAAAATGATGCAAAGCGAACGTGAGAAACTGCTTCATCTCGAAGAAGAACTCCACAAGCGCGTAGTCGGACAAGATGAAGCCATAAAGGCTGTGAGCGATGCCGTACGCAGAAGTCGTGCAGGTCTGCAAGACCCGAAACGCCCTATCTCGTCGTTTATATTCCTTGGAACCACAGGAACTGGTAAGACAGAATTGGCAAAGGCTTTGGCCGAATACCTGTTCAACGACGAAAGTATGCTCACTCGAATTGACATGAGCGAGTATCAGGAGAAGTTCAGCGTAACCCGTCTTATCGGTGCGCCTCCAGGATATGTTGGCTACGACGAAGGCGGACAACTCACCGAGGCTGTGCGCAGAAAGCCTTATAGCGTCGTACTCTTCGACGAGATTGAGAAGGCACATCCCGACGTGTTCAACGTCCTCTTGCAAGTTCTCGACGACGGACGACTTACTGACAACAAGGGACGAGTGGTCAACTTCAAGAACACCATAATAATAATGACCTCAAACCTAAGCAAGGAAATGCTGAAGGCAAGCGTAAGACCTGAGTTCCTGAACCGTATAGACGACATCATCACCTTTGGCAATCTCACCAAGCAAGAGATTCGTGAAGTCGTAGAATTGCAGCTCAACAGGGTGAAAAAGATGCTCGAACCACAAGGTGTCGTGCTCAAAGTGACAGACGATGCACTTAACCTTCTTGCCGATGTGGGCTACGATCCAGAGTTTGGTGCACGACCAGTAAAGAGGGCAATACAGACCTACTTGCTCAATGACCTTAGTCGCCAGTTGCTTTCAGGCACGGTAAACATAGCCAACCCTATTACCGTCAATGCAAAAGACGGAGTGATGGAATTCACGAACAATTGATATACGCAAAAAGGAGCCAACGCTTGTTGACTCCTTTTTTTTGCTCCTTTGCTACTTGTTATTTGCCAAGAATTATACCTGCAACGGTGGTGATGTCGGCAATGTCGATGGCTCCGTCAAGGTTGGCATCAGCATTCTGCTTGCTGAAGTTTTCAGGCAGATTGCCGAGAATATATGCTGCAATTGCAGTGATGTCGGCAACGTCGATGAACCTATCATTATTTGCATCGCCAAGAAGATATCCTGCCATGCGAGTCATAGGTATGTTCACCTCAAGCTGCGGAGGAGGAACAGGCAACCATTCTGTCTGCGTGTCGTTATAGCCTTCCTTGCTGAAACGGACTTGCCAAAGTCCTTCAGGAACAAACCATGAGTATGCACCTTCTGCATCAGTAACAAGTGGATTTTGCTGACCAAACTCTGCTGCGTCCCAAAGCACTGGATCTGACGAGTCGTTCTCCTTATAATATAATGTAGCCGTAACACCTTCGATGCGTGCAGACTCGTTGCCAAATTCATATACATAGCCCGAAGGATCGATGATAGGACGGGTGTCGCGTGGGCGATAACGCTTGAACGGAGACGTAGGACGCTCGAGTGGATCCTCAGGACATTCCTGATAATGTTCCCTCACGCGACTTGTCTGCTCCTGGTATTCTTTCAGTATATGATTAAGATTTGATGACGACCAATCGTTGATGTGAGTCTTCTGTGCCTCGAAGTCGGTCTTGAAGAAGTTCTGCACCTGTTCGGCTGCAACGGTTGTGACTGTGGATGCAGCGTTCCCTATAAGGAAATTGCTGACCACTTCGGCAGTGCCAAGCCGTGGCAACATCTTGACGAGGGAAGGGATTATAGCCCCTTGTGCCAGTCTGCTTATAAGTCCGTTTAGGGCGAAACTGCCGATGCCATTGGAGATGAGAAGTGAAGCGACGTCGCAGATGGCTTGCTTCCATACGCGTACCTTGTACTCGTCGAGTTCATTGTCGAACTGATCATAGTACTTGCCGTCGCCTTCGCTGAGCTCCATTGAATACTGATAGAAAGATGTTGCCCACATGTCAGGCAGCATAGGTGTGCCGTCCTTGCACTTTGCGCCTATGGCATTAAGGAAGGCGTTGCGTGCTTCGTCAATCCTTTGCATATATTCGTCGCGCATCTGCTTCATGCTCTGGTAATCCTGATAAGCATTGATGTATTTCGGTATGAGCAGAAGGTTGTTTAACTTATCGAAGACACTTACGGAGCCAACAACAGTAGCGCCTGCCTTAGCCTTCGACTCGTCGATATTGAGTGTGATGTCGTATGCAACCTTGAAACCGGAATCAACAACGCGAAGTGTGAGAAGTTCCTCGTTGCTGTCAGCATTGATGCAAACGACTGTATCACCCGAATTGTATAGATAGGTATATTGAACTCTGTCCATTTCGTCGCATACAGCAGCATAATCGAGTTCCTTGACTTGCATTGTAAATGGCGAATCAATACCGTCGATATTTAGATTGAATGAGGCTTCCTTGTCGGTGCCTTGTGCTGAACTTTCGTCGATAGTTACCCTTGACTCGAAACCGGATTTGTATGTTTCGTGGTTGGCAACTATCATCTGTGCCGTAGCATTGATGGCATACATCGGATCTACAGGCTTACAACTGACGTCAATATAGTCAACCCCAACATTTGTTGGCAGGTCATATTCATCAAATTCACACTTTCCAACCCAACAATTCAACGAATCAACATATTCAGCTCGCAGCAGATATTGGTTTCCACCAACGGTCTCAATAGTAAACTTAACGTTGAAAATGTTTTCCGGCTCATTAGGAGTGAAGTTTGCCTTGAATGTGAACTCCTTGAAATTAGGGTTGAAACTGTAGTAATTCTTGCTCACCTCGCCTGTCTTCAAGTCAAAGATTATGTTGGATCCATTGTTTTGCATCACAACTCTCGTCGGAATAGTTGCATCAGGATTATAGAAGATATGGCTTGAACCTGTCTTCACCATGACGCCGTCGGCATTCTTATACTCGGCAAATATCTGATGCAATGTCGAAGGATAGGCATCAATAAGTGTCGCCTCGGCGCTCCATCCACCGTCGATACGTGCTTTTGCATGGGCAAACAGTCTGCCGTTGTCGTATATATTGACTTCACTTTGAGGTGTAGCTGTGCCCCATATTTCCACATCTTTTGTCGTAGATATGCGCGGAACGTTTATCTCCGTTTCGGTAAACATGACACATGCCGTGCCTATAGGTTGCTGATATTCCTTGCCATCCATCGTATAGCATACCACAGCTGGCATTCGTGCTTCCATGCCTTGAGTAGCTGTGATACAGAAACGGAACTTTGCCATTGCCGACGACGTGACATTAAGTTGCTGTCCGAATGCGTTCATCCTGCTCTCACCCAACGATGAAACGAGCGACGACGGCATATAAGAACAGCCGTCTGGCATGTCAATCACTACTGAAACATTGCTTATCTTGTCGGCAATCTCTGGCTTGAAGGCAAGATTTACCTTCATCGTTGCATACATTCCTGCGGTTACCGATGGTGTCTCCGACGCAAAAGTCGTTGAATTTGTGGTGTGACGATACGTGGCATCATCAAACAAAGGTACATTGTCAACCACTTCCAAGCATCCTTCTGCCCCTAATTCTATATTCCTTATAGTATAGTCGGTGCCTGCCTTGAACCCTGCATTAGAGTAATCCGACAGTTTCAGCAGCTTATCCGAAAGCGCATTCCTCTGCATCATGACGAGTGTATAGTTGCCAGGCAGCAGATAGCGGAACGCGAAATGCTTGCTTTTATAGAGTCCTTGCTTCACAAAATTGCCTTCGCTATCGTATAATGTACCGATGAAATCGACCATTTCGTCGTCTATGTTGATGCTGCTTTCTATGCGAGCCGACTCTTTCAGTTGCATTCTTACAGGTATTACTCCATCCTTTACATCGGGCATCGCCTCGGTTTCCACCTCTACTCGTGCAAAGGCATTTGCCTTACTTGTGGCTGTAATCTTCAATTGCGAACCATAATCGATGGTGTTTTCCATCACGATGTATGGGCTTTGATACTGACGTACAGGCTCTGGCTTGTTTGTGGTGAGGTTAAATACTTCTATCTGCACATCGTCAAGGTCGAAGTCACTCCACGTCTGGTCAACGCCACCGACGGCTTTCGCACTGCTTATCGTCGTATATTTCATCTCAAGCATACTGCCCGAAATGGTCTCAAGGCGTATTTCGCCAAGGTCGGTGTCGGTTTCCGGTGAGTCAAACTCGCGGAATTCCTGCAACATTCCTGCCGAAATAAACGACATTTTCGTTGGTAAAGCGTTCATCTGGAAACTGAAACGACCGTCGGCATCGACGTTTACGGTGGTTGAAATGTGCTCCCGACCATACGACTGCGACACGATTACCGATGCCGAAGACAATGGCAGACCAGCCGCATTGACCACTCTACCTGCGATTTGTATCGTCTTCAACGGTGTGTCCTGACCTTCAGGATTGATTACCGGCACCGCTCCCTTCATTGGTTGTATGTTTAATCCCGACCATGCACGGGTATAAAGTTCTACCGATTCGGCTGGTACAAGCACTACAAGTTCCTTTAGTCCACGCAGGATATTCATGTCTGCCTGGTCTAAAGTCGGCGGTGTTGCAGCATAAACCTTGAGCAAACCAAGGCTGTTGTCATTGAAGAAAGAGCTTGGGCCGATGCTTGTGACGCACGACGGAATGCTTAGTTCTTCGAGTTTTTGCATGTTTGCAAACATGTACTGAGGCAATGCCGTGAAGCCTTCTGACTGTGAAAAGTCCATGATTTTGCAGCCTTGGAACGAATGGAGCATACTTAAGTCTTCATCGTTCATAGGCGCAACAATCTCGACTTTCTTTATCGTTTCAGTCATGGTCTCGTCGTCAAAACTTACTATCTGAGACAATGTATAGAGCAAATTCCCTGGTCGGAACAGGTCCATATACACTTCTCCTGTCTCAGGATTCCAATAATTTGCACCTGGATCAAGCAATAACGACATCGGATCTATGTCAAATGCTCCGCCCTTTTCAGGCTTTTTCATGCGTTCCCTGTATGCTCTGACAGCCTTCGCCAACTCATTGTCTGCCTTGGAATAATAGTCGTCGCCGCCGTAGTCGTTGCTGTTGTCCTTGGTCAATCTGCCGCTTTTGTTGAACGAAACCTGGTTCATTCCGTCGTAAGCCTGCACAAAGAATGCCTGGAAAGGACGGAACACGTAGGCTGTTGCCACTGGCAGAAAACTCTCAAACATGCCGTCGGCCCACACGTACATAGCGTTTTCCTCGTTCACACTGCCTATATCAAAGTAGCAAGGATAAGGGTTTCCTACAAGATTCCAACCACTGTTGTGACTGCGTTTCGACGGATATTCCTTTATCGGCAACACTTTGTCTGCCGTGAGGAATATGTTGTTCTGACTGTTTGCCAACGCATGGAAGGTCAAAATCAAGTCTTCATTGCTCATGAAATCAGTCTTCATAGCAAAGATTGCAAAGCCTTCGTATGCCGGAATCGTCTCGTTGTCTGCCAATCTAACCCACGTATCACGCACCTTAGTGGCACGATTTTCGCCTGAATATCGGCATATATACAGGTCTGCGCCACAGCTCTTTTCTATGTCGCCCACGCATATATCGAATGGAAGTGCTATGAAATCCCAGCCGTATGAAAGGGGTTGATACTCTATTTTGACGTTGTTCGACGTCATTCCCGACTCTGCTAACATCGACGGTATTTGCTTTCCTTCGTCGTAATCGGCATCTAATTCCTGGCTGTACGAACCTATGTGTATGGCTGAAGGTGCGTTGACAGTGAGGCTTGTCACTGGTTCACTCGCCATATAATCATTATTATATATGAGCGATACAGCCGTTTCGTCAGTCAGTCCTTCGCTTTTCGTCATCGTGAACTCCGAGAAGATAAAGAAGTCTTTTACGTTTCCTTCTATCTCGACGAGGTTGTTCGCACCCCATGCCTCACTGTCACGATAGCCCTGAATGTTGTACTTAGGCACATGGATGCGCGGTGCCTCACCATAGAACGACATCATCGTTCCCGTTGGAGGAAGCACAGAATAGAGGTAAACGTCCTTCAGGCTTGCCGTCATCAGGTACATCATCATCGATGAGACTGTGGCTGGCAAGACTATTTCCTCGATCGTTTCCGACTGCACCATTAGGATCATACTGCCGAGACGTGCGCCTTTCGCGTCGAGACGTTTCAGGTTTGGAAATCCTTCCAATGCGTCGCCCAAGTCGGAATCATTGATTTTTCCAGTCAGTATCAATTCGGTGACTGCATCCTTGTCAACGCTTAGGGTTTCAAGCATGTCGTATAAATCACCTTCATGCTCCACGTTCAACGTCAGCGTACTTGCCATTGCAATGGCGCTGACGCATAGCGAAATCAGCACTGCCGACATTCGCATTCTTACGGTTTTGCTTAATAATTTCTTCATATCTCACTCTTAATTTAATATATCGTCGTTTATCGTTTCTCAGGTCGAGCGTTTAAGTCGGTCAAACATTGCTGCAATGTTCGAGTCAACATTGCTACAATGTTCGGACCAACATTGCTGCAATGTTTTTTCCACTTAAGCGTTCAATCCGCAAAGTGCAAGCGTTCATCCCTCGAACTTCTTACGTTCATCCGCCAAAAGAAAACCCAACTTTGGCGGAACGACTTGAACTCTTCATCCCCACTTGGGGGGACAGAGTGGGGCTTTAACTATGGCTAATCTGCAATCCGGTATTGCTGATGCTCATCTCAACAAAGCGTTCGTTGGCGTTGGTTCGGTTGGCATTGAGCGTCTGCCTTATGCGCATGGCTGCCTCCGGATCCTTTGCCACCATATAGAGATAACCGCCACCGCCGGCTCCTCCAAGCTTGTAACCGTAACAGTAGTCGTCGATAAGTTCGGTGATACGGCGCACCTCCGGTGGGTTTGTACCTGCGTCGATGGCTTGGTTCTGCTCCCATGTCTTGCGCACAAGAAGTCCCATCTGGCGATAGTCGCACTTCAGGATTGCCTCGTACATGTCTATTGCATGCTGTTTCATCTCGGCAAGCAGTGCAAGTTCGGCGTTGTCGTTGAGGAACATCTTGCGTACAATCTCGGCAAGCAACTTCTTTGCCGTGCGGGTGATACCGGTGTAGTAGAGCAGGTGACAGCCTTTGTATTCAGGTTGTGTCCATAGGTTGTCAGGCAGCCAACGTATGGCTGGGTTCTGTTCAAGCCCTGAATTAGTCTGAAGCAACTTGATGCCTTGCATGATTCCACCGAACTGGTCTTGCCATCCACCGCCTGTTGTCAGCAGTTGTTCAAGCACGAGTGTACGTTTTCCTATCTCTTCCTTGTCCCACGCCAAGCCACAGAAATCGGCGATAGCACCGAGAACCGTGGATGCGAGAACGCTGCTTGTGCCTAATCCACTGCCTGCAGGAATGGCTGCAAGCGACGAGACTTCGATGCCGCAACCGAACGCTTTGAGCTGTTCTTCGAGTGAAGAATATACTTCAGACGAGTATCCTGGCTGAAATCCAGCGAGCACAAGAGCGGCTTTTGGTATTGAGAATGGCGAACCTACATGGTTGAAATCGGCAAGTTCTTCGTACGTCTTTACCACTTCAACGGCTCCAAGATCGATACTTCGAAGCACGATTTGCGGCTCGCGACACATCTTCACGTAGCAGTGAAGCGGCGGCTGACCGTTGAGTTCCATGGAGAAATTGACCACATTACCGCCCTCGGTGAGGCAGTAAGGCGGTGTATCGGTCCATCCACCAGCGATGTCGATGCGTACAGGACTGCGTCCCCAGACGATTTGATCGGGATAAACTGACATGTGTGGGCTTTGCTTGTCGGTGAAAACAGTGGAGGTCACACGGTTGCTAAGCAACGAGAATGCCTTGTCGGAGAGTCCTTCGTCGGACTTTCCACGCAGGTTCAGCACTTCGCTACGGAACATACAATCGCGGATTTGCGTCATCAGCGGCATGTCTTTATCTATCTCCGGAGGCAGCTGAAGGTCGTTTGCAACAAACTCATGCGCTGCATCGTTGAGGTCTAACTGGTAGAAAACGCTGTTCTTATAGTTCTCGGCAATGCCTTTCCAGTTTGCCTGACGGAACTTCTTGCGCTGCTTTTCAAGGCGACTGAGGTTCGCAATGTTGGATATTTCCTCTGCACTGAGAAGGGTTTTTGCCTCAACCAAGCGGCGTTCAAGCTGCATTTTCACGTATTCACCTAATTGGTTTATGTCGGAAGTAACCGGAAATCGCTTCTCCTGCTGTGCTGCTCCGGCAAACTTATCGTTTATTTTATACACGCGAGCACAGTAATCCGACTCGCCGATTGGTATGATGTCAATGCAATCACCCTCGTGAAGTGTGATGTCCCAATCGTTCTCTGGCACGCCTGTGATGATATGTTTCTGGTCAATCTTCCATTTCTCGTTGATGAAACTATTCTCCACCCAGACGTTAGGATTGGCTTGTGTAAACGAAATTTTGCAGATGGAATTCTGCGTGAATATAGACTCCTGCGGCTTTTCTTTGGTTTGGATTATGGCACGCTGGTCGTTGATTAGGTTCTGCAATGCGAGTGTTGACGAGATTATTTCAGGTGAACTTCCGTAATGATAGAACTCTCCGCCCTCAAGTGGAAGCACCACAACCTTCAAGTCTTTCAGGTCTTCATCGACAACTGTAGGGTTGGTTCCGAGCGAACAACCGAACTCGGAGTATAGGTCATATTCCACGAATTCATCGGCAGATTTGCTCTTTTTGAACAATGCTTTGACTGCTTTGTCGCTGAGGAACCAGATGCCTATGTCGGTGAGGAAGAAGTTTTCCTTGGTTATCTCCGCCAGTTCTTCGTAAGTTGGCTTTTGTACCATGTGGTCGAGAATCTTTGGTGTCTTGCGGTTTGACACAAAAATGCCGTGGTCTTTTGCAATCTCCTTGCTCAGCCAAAGGCCGTAGCATACGACGTCAGCGTCAGGAATCGGCTGCAGAGGTTGCGTATTCCTTATATATACATCGCCGTTGACAATCATTGTATGTATATTGTCGGGCGTCTTTTCCATCATCTTTTCGTAGAGCGACATCTGCAATGTCAGCAGGTTCTGCGATAGTTTCTGCCCACGTGCCCAACGGAAGACAGGGATTGGAATCAACACTTTTCCCGATGGAGCGTATGCTGGAAGGCGACGACTCTGCCCACCTGCGTGCATCAGGATGCGCTTTTCGCTGCCGAGCCACGTAGAAAAGTCGTCGTCATGTGCCTGACTGCGGTGACATTCATGCAAGAGCCAACTCGTTCCACCGCCCGAACCGAGCTTGTGATTTACTGGATCGTTGGTGCAAAACCACTCGTCTTTGCTGTAACCTGTGATGTTGTGGAAGTGTTCCACGAGATTTGGAGGAAGTGATAAAAGTTTCTTCATTATATATAAATATGTATATTTGTGTGCAAATATACAAAAAAAGCAGTAACAATGATTACAAAACCGAAACTTTTTGTAACTTTGCCGAACTATTTTTAAGAATATGAAATTATCAAACATTATTATTGCCGTTGCAGCCACTGTGCTTGCAACATCGTGCGGAAGTAAGAAAGATCCGCAGTATATCATAGTTGAGCCTGAAAAGCCTGCCGTTAAAAAACAGACGACAATAGCTTCAGAACCGTATAAAATGGAGGATAATATCTCGTGGTTTGGCAGTATGTATAAGTATCGTGTGGTGCGTGAAAGCGACAAGGAAGCACCGACGGTTAAGAACGAAGACGGTCAAAAGTTCTTTGACAACAAGGCGACGGTGACTGTTTGGCGTGCCGATGGCAGCGAGTTTTATTCGCATACTTTCAAAAAAGAGTCGTTCTCGCAGTATCTTCCATCGTTGTTCAATAAGAACGGAATACTTGAAGGTCTTGTGTTTGAAAAGGCAGAAAAGGAATATCTTCAGTTCGCCGCAAGTGTCGCATTGCCTCAAACCGACGAATACATGCCGTTTGCTATAAGGATTTCAACGAGCGGCAACATCACGATTGTGAAGGTTAACGAGATGGAAGAAGCACAGGGATAAAAAACAATCGGAACTTTCACAAGCTCCGATTGAAACAAGAATCAACTGATTCATTATCACATTACTTATTAAATAGACAATAATTCTTATCCAATAAAACTATACACTTTGTTAGTCTTCGTACAATACTTAAAGTTGTTAGCCTTGGTTATAATCCTCTTTTCTGGGTGCAAAGGTAGGCAGTATTTTGTAAATTTAAGTTGAAAATATTCCAAAATAGGTGTGATATTTTGTATTTTGTGGTAAAATACCCAAAAAATGAAGTAACTTTGCACAAAAATACAATCAATATGGAAAGAATGTGTAATAATTTAAGATTATTTGTAGTGATGCTGACTTTGGGTGTTTGCATGTCTGCGAATGCTGCAAAACAAAAGCCTCAGTTGTATGTTCCGATGGATTACTCCACTTGTGGATACCACGCATCTGAATGTAATTTACCAGAAGTAAAAAACATTTTCCGCATCGAGAACAACGGAAGCAATGATTATTACGACATAATCCAACAAGCGATTGACAAAATTTCCTCGATGAAACCGAACAAAATTGGCATTCGAGGTGCACTTTTGCTCGACAGCGGAGACTTTTATATTTCCAAACCTTTGCGCATTAAAACATCGGGAATTGTGCTTCGTGGAGCTGGAAGAGACAAGACTAATATTATAAAAGGTGGTGTTGACCGCGGTGCAGCCATATATATAGAAGGTGAAAATGCCCCTGTCAGTAAGCAAAAAGATTATAAATGTGGCGATAGAATCGGCATTTCTTGGACTGCGGACAAGGCTTGGATTGCTGCACATGGTTGCGATGATTTCGGTGGAGGATTGGATTACACTGGCTGGAAAGAGGGTGATATTGCACTGACATGGAACAGAAAAGTGGTTGCTATCAACGGTGACGAACTCACACTTGACGCTCCTATCACCATGTTTGGATGCAAGAACATCATAAAAAAGTCCGATTTCATCGTCACATTCTTCGATTCTTCCAACGAAATAAATGAGTGTGGAATAGAAAATCTGACGCTCATTTCTGAGAAAAATGACTGGAATCCGAAGGATGAAGACCACTGCTGGACGGGTATTCATATAGATAACGCGCGCGACTGTTGGGTTAGTTCTGTCAACTTTAAGCACTTTTCGGGCAGTGCGGTGAACCTTCAAAAGGGTTGCAGTCGCATTACTGTTCAGGATTGTATAGCGTCAGAACCTGTGTCGGAGATAGGTGGATGGCGTAGGGATGTGTTTATTACTCGCGGACAACAAACGCTATTTCAGCGTTGCGTATCGCGTGAAGGCATCCACGATTTCGCTGCTGGATACTGTGCACCAGGGCCAAACGCATTCGTGCAGTGCGAAGGCGAATGCTCTTTAGGCTTTAGTGGAAGCATCGGAGCATGGGCACCAGGATTACTTTTCGACATTGTAAACATCGACGGCAACGATATTGACATCATGAACCTTGAGCAATTCCGCACAGGCACAGGCTGGAATTCTGCCAACACCATGATTTGGCAATGCACGGCAGCAAACATAAAATGCTATTCGCCAGACGCAGAAAACCGCAACAGCGGGCACGGATGTTGGGGTGCTCTTTGGGGCAATGGAGCATGGACAAGCAGTAACGACCACGTAAATCCTCGCAGTCTTTTCTATTCGCAACTCGAAAACCGCCTGAAGTCAGAGGGTAAAGAGATGGTGGTTGACGGCAAGATCTTGCCAAGAAGTACTGATGCTACATCTTCGCCTACCGTTGAACAAGCCCAACGTTTGGCACAGGAAAGCCTTACCACGCCGCGTCTGACAATGGAAATGTGGATTGCGCAGAACGAAAGTATAGCATACAACACCCTGTCAACATCATTATTCAAGTACAAACCAATAAAAGAAAACGCCAAAAACATCAACTTGCAGCCATTGACACAAAAGCCAAACTACTACATTCCGTGGTGGAATGGTCGCACAAAAGACTCATGGGTTGCACGATCGGCACGCCCTGCAGTGACAAGATTCGTGCCTGGATATGAAGGAAATGGCTGGACAGACAAGTTGGATGATGTGGTAGATTACCTCGACACGACAGGTTTCGGCAGTCTCGACCACCATTATGGATTGTGGTATGACATTCGCCGTACCGACCATGAACGCATTCGCCGTGCCGACGGCAGCGTTGAACCACCGTTCTATGAGCAGCCATTCTCGCGCAGTGGAGAGGGCACGGCATGGGATGGCTTAAGTAAATACGATCTCAGCAAGCCTAATCGTTGGTATTGGGCACGCCTCAACGAGTTTGCATCGAAGGCTGCCGAGAAGAATATATACCTTTTCAATGAGATGTACTTCCAACACAACATCCTCGAAGCAGGCGCACACTGGGTGGATTGCCCTTGGCGACCAGTGAACAATATCAACAATACCAACTTCCCTGAACCCGTTCCATTTGCCGGCGACAAGCGCATATTTCTTGCCGAACAGTTCTACAACGAGCAGGATCCTGTGCTCAGACCACTTCACAAGCAATATATAAGGATGTGCCTTGAGCAGTTGAAAGACCAGCCGAACGTGGTACATTTCCTCAGTAAGGAATATACCGGACCTCTGCACTTCACTCGTTTCTGGCTCGAAACTATTGCAGAATGGGAAGCGGAGACAGGCCTTCACCCACTAATTGCCATTAGTTGTACGAAGGATGCACAGGATGCGTTGCTTGCCGACCCTATATTAAATAAGGTAATCGACGTTATCGACATCCGATATTGGCACTACAGCGACAAGGGATTGTGGGCTCCCGAGGCTGGAAAGAACATGGCTCCACGCCAATGGATACGCAAATTCCCACTCGGAAAGATGAGCAAGGAACACGTAGAAAAAGCCATCAACGAGTACAAGGAACGCTATCCAGACAAGATTGTAATCTTTAACGCACCAGCAAACTAAAGCTCAAACAAGCGTTAAAGTTTCTTAATATATTGTAGTTTTACAGTACTTTGTATTGCAAGGTAGTTATATTTTACATACCTTTGCACGGTGAAAGTCGTGTCATTGTGTGTCCGGAAGCACAAGAACGACCTTCAAACAGTTATAAATCAACACAAAGACTACAATGAATTTTGACAATGCAAAGTCGCAAATGAGGAAAGGAATGCTTGATTATTGCATTATGTTGCTGCTAAAAGACAAGCCTTGCTACTCATCCGACATCATCAAACGTCTCAAGGATGCGAACCTTTTAGTGGTAGAAGGAACGCTTTACCCATTGCTTTCGCGGTTGAAAAAGGACGGACTTCTCACATACGAGTGGCAGGAAAGTCTGCAAGGACCGCCACGAAAGTATTATTTACTCTCTGAAGAAGGCAAGTCGATGCTCGAACAACTCGACATTGCCTGGTGCGAATTGGAACATACAATACATCAAATCAAAGCAAAACCATGATTAAGAAGAACTTTACAATAAACTTCCACGGCACATTGATTGCCATCGACGAAGACGCTTACGAACTGCTGAAGCACTATACCGACACCATCCGCCGCTATTATAGTCGCGAAGAAGGAGGCGAAGAGATAGCCGACGACATCGAAACACGCATCATTGAACTCATCAATGAGGAGAAAAATTCAGGCAATAACATCGTCACAATCGAACTTATGGAGAGCATCATCAAGCGCATTGGAGCACTCGATGAACTCGTAGAAAATGCCGATATCAACGACGCAAAGCGACGCTTGCACAAAGCGCAGCGACTGCAAGAAACCGATAAAAATTCGCAAGACGACGCTTCAGACACCACAAGACAAGCCAGTACATCCGAGCGATTGCGCGATGCCACCAGTTCACTTGCCGATAATATGGAGAAGAGGGCAAAGTCAGCGTGGAGCACATTGAACAGCAGCAAGCGCTATTATCGCGACAAGCAGAACGGAATTGTTGCGGGTGTACTCGCCGGAATGGCACAATATTTCGGTGGAACTCCGCTTGTCTGGCGATTGGGATACCTCATCGTGTTGTTCATTTCGTTCTATATCAGTTTGTTTTCCAACCCATTCATCCTGCTTTTGTTAATAGGCATATACGTGGTCCTGAGCTTGATTTCGCCTCGTGCCGACATGCCAGAGGAGGTGCTGCGAATGCGTGGAGAAAGCATCACGCCGCATAATCTTGCCGAGGAGGTCACACGTCAGTCGAGCATACGCAAGGAAAACCAAACGTCGATACTCAATAGCATCGGCAAAGGTCTCTATCGTGTCATGATGTTTATTCCGCTTATCTTCGTTGCATTGCTGTTCATCGTGCTCGTCTGCATGGCTGCAGTCTTCTTCACCGAACCGATTACGTGGTTTACAACGTGGTTTCATTACGACTCGATGTCAACAGCCGAGATACTCAATGCCGTTACAGTTCCGTTAGGAGTAGCCTTCGGAGCAGTGCTTGTGGGACTTTTCATACTTATCTACTGCTTTACTCACGCCATCGCAAGTTCGCTCGACAAGGTTGAACCGATGGGCATCATGCAGCGGTTCTTCTGGTTTGTTGCCTTCATTGTATGCATTGCATGCCTATGTGCCGGTGCATCGAAGACCATAACAATTGCTGATAAAATCGATGCCAAGTGGAATTATTCGCAGCAGCAAGAGCAGGTTGCAGACACCATTTCTGCGCAAAGCGACCTGTTGACGGAGGAAATTAATTCGGCGGAACAAGTAGCGGATTCTGTGCTTTCAACGTTCGAAGAAAAGTAATCAAACGCTTGCCTCTGCAGATATGTACGGAAGGGGGTGAAAAACATTGCTGCAATGTTGGTCCGAACATTGTAGCAATGTTGACTCGAACATTGCTGCAATGTTTGAACGAGTTTAACGCTCGACTTCAGAAAGCCAAAGCGCAGACCGCCGAAAAACAAATGGAGAATATGGGCGTTTTTATGAGATGGCGCCCCAGTTGATATTGGTCTTCTTGAGTTCGTAAAGGCGATTCCACAGCAGACGATATTCGGGACGTTTGCTGTCGGGATCGTTGTCGATGACTGATTGTGCCTCATCTCTGGCATATTGCAGCAGTTGTCCGTCGCGTGCAATGTCGGCTATCTTCAGGTCGAAAGCCATTCCACTCTGCTGCGTACCTTCGAGGTCGCCAGGTCCGCGAAGCTTCAAATCAGCCTCGGCAATCTCAAATCCGTCGTTAGTCTGGCACATGATGTCGATGCGTTTTTTCGTGTCGTTCGACAGTTTATGCGTTGACACCAGTATGCAATAGCTCTGGTCAGCACCACGACCAACACGTCCTCGAAGCTGATGCAGCTGTGAAAGTCCGAAACGCTCGGCATTGAGAATGACCATCACAGACGCGTTAGGCACGTTCACACCCACTTCTATCACGGTTGTTGCAACGAGAATCTGCGTCTCGCCTTTGACAAATCGCTGCATCTCTGCCTCTTTCTCCAAGGCTTTCATCTTGCCGTGCACCTTGCTCAGACGGAACTCAGGGAAGACTTGTTTCAGCCGTTCGAAGCCATCCTCAAGGTTCTTGAGGTCCATCTTTTCGCTCTCCTTGATGAGTGGGAACACTATATACACCTGCCGACCAGCATTGACCTGCTGGCGTATTCCGTTGTAGAGCGACGTCTCTTGGTCTTCCCACTTGTGAATTGTCATCACAGGTTTGCGCCCTGGAGGCAACTCGTCGATGATGCTAACGTCAAGATCGCCGTAAAGAGTCATGGCAAGTGTGCGCGGTATTGGCGTTGCCGTCATCACCAGAATGTGTGGAGGATTGGAACTTTTGCTCCAGAGTTTGGCACGTTGAGCCACGCCGAAACGGTGTTGTTCGTCTATTACTACGAATCCCAAGCGTGCGAATTGTACGTTTTCTTCAATCACTGCATGAGTTCCGACGAGTATGTTTACGCTACCATCAAGCAGTCCCCGTAGCACTTTTTCGCGCTTTTTGCCCTTCACGATGCCTGTAAGGAGCTCGACACTAACGTTCATCGAGCCGAGAAATTCGCGTATTGTAGCCAAGTGTTGCTCTGCAAGTATCTCGGTTGGAGCCATGATACACGCCTGATAACCGTTGTCGATGGCTATCAACATGGACATTAGAGCCACGAGAGTCTTGCCACTTCCGACGTCGCCTTGCAGCAATCTGTTCATCTGTTTGCCACTTCCGACGTCGGTTCTTATCTCGCGTATGACACGTTTTTGTGCGTTTGTAAGGTCGAAAGGCAGATGGTTTTTGAAAAATTCATTGAAGGTTTCGCCCACGCGATAGAAGGTGTAGCCTCGGTATTTGCGTCGCTGGTCGGCAGCATAGCGCAGGATGTTGAGCTGGATATAGAAGAGTTCCTCGAACTTAAGGCGTGCCCTTGCGTCGGCAAGCGACTTGTTGTCGTGCGGACAATGTATGTCGCGCATGGCTTTGTCGCGTGAAATGAAGTGAAACTTTTCGATGATGAAGTCGGGCAAAGTCTCCGGCAACGGCGGCATCAGCGATACGAGCGACTCGATAATCTTGCCCATCTGCCGCGAAGTAAGTGCCGAGTTTTTCATCTTTTCCGTTGTGATGTAGGCAGGATGAAGCTTGAGATTGTCGAAATGAACGTTCTCCAACTTGTCTATTTCGGGATGTGAGATGTTAATCCTGCCTTGGAAAACGGTAGGTTTGCCATACACTACATACTCCTCATTCACATGATAATGGTCCTTTATCCACTTGATTCCCTGAAACCAAACGAGGTCCATCACGCCTTGACCGTCAGAAAAATGGGCAACAAGACGCTGTTTTCGCGGTCCCATCTGGAATGTTTCGAAGCCCAGAATACGACCTTTTACCTGCACAAAAGCCATATCGCCGGTGAGGTCACGTATTGCGTAGAGCTGCGTGCGGTCTATATATTTATAAGGATAATACTGCAAAAGGTCCTCGTTCTTGAATATTCCGAGTTCGTTATTCAAGAGTTTTTTCCTTTGCGGACCAACGCCTGGAAGGTATTGTATGTCTTGTTGCAGGAATCCTAACACAATGCTTCGGCTACTTTGAGGTCAAAAGGTCGGGTGATTTTAATGTTTTCAGCGTTGCCCTCGATGAGTGTTATCGGCTGTCCGTAACGCTTGACCACAGATGCATCATCGGTGAACGACTCGTCGTAAGGCTGCTGGAAAGCACGTTTCAAGAGCTGAATGTCGAACGTCTGAGGCGTTTGTCCGAGGCGGAAGAAGTCGCGGTTTTCGGTAAATCCTTCGGTCTTCCACAGCGTTTCAACCACAGGAATTGCCGGAACAACAGCCTTGTATTGGGCAGCGGAAGCATAGCAATTGCGGATTACTTCAACCGAAGGGAACGGTCGTACACCGTCGTGAATGCCCACAAGACCGTTGGCATCGTCGGGAATAAGCGCAAGTCCGTTGGCAGAAGAATGGAAACGAGTGGCACCACCATCGGCTATCTCGTGCGGAATATCGAAAGAATGTTCACGGCACAACTGCTTCCAATAGTCCTGCTGAGTCTTTGGCAATACGAGGATAATGTGCAAATCCAGCCCCGACTCATGGAACCTTCTGATGGTTCGCATCAATATCGGCACGCCTTTGACGGGAAGAAACTGCTTAGGCAAGTCGCTCCCCATGCGCAATCCTTTGCCCCCCGCAACGATGATGATGTAGTTCATAGACTATAGAAATACATGAATATAGGCACCTATGCCAATAAATGATTATACATCATGCCCTCTTTCAGACCATCCGAAGCACCTTCGCCAGCAAGGATGTCGAGTAGAGTATAAGCAAATGGAAAGACAGCTGCAGGACCTTCACCAGTGATAATGTTGCCGTCAACCGTGCAAAGTTCGGCAGTATAATCGGCACCTGTCAACGTTCCTTCGCATCCTGGATAGCAAGTAGCACGCTTTCCATCGACAAGACCAACGTTGCCCAAAGCCATCGGAGCCGCACAAATAGCTGCAATCAAGCCGCCTTTTTCATTGAACTCAACCAACAATTTCTGCAAAGGGACATAATCCCTGAGGTTAGTACTGCCTGGGAGTCCGCCAGGGAGAACGAGCATATCGGCACCGTCAAAGCATGCCTCGGCAAAAGTTGTGTCGGTAATTATCGTCACGCCATGCGCCGAAACGACATGTTCATCGTCCATAATACTTACAGTTGTAACGTCAATACCACCACGACGAAGTATATCTACCGTTCCAAGAGCCTCGATATCTTCAAAACCATCAGCAAAAAATACAAAAACTTTTTTCATTATGTTTAGATTATTAAAATTATTATTATCTTTGCAATGCAAAGTTAGGAAAAAATTTTGATATATGGTAGAAAGAAAGATAAAATTTGCTATTTTTGGGAATGTTTACCAATCGAAGAAGTCCTTGTCGGTGCAAAAAGTCATAGATATGCTTTCTGAACGCGAGGCAGAAATGTTTGTTGAGAGAGATTTCTACGATTTCCTCATCAACAAGCAGCATATCAACCTGCCGCAAGTAGGCATAATCGACAGCGATGACTTTGATGCCGACTTCGTTCTCTCCATTGGTGGCGACGGAACTTTCCTCAATGCTGCGGCTCACGTGGGGAATAAAGGCATCCCTATTCTTGGTATAAACACGGGGCATCTTGGCTTTCTTTCCGATGCGGGAACCGATGGAATCGAGGCGGAAATCAATATGCTCTATTCAAAAGATTACGACATCGAGACACGCACAGCCCTAATAGTGACAGGAAACGGCACTCCGCTGAGCCAATATCCAGTGGCACTGAACGACGTGGCAATACTTAAACGCGACAATGCCTCGATGATTTCCATCCGCACAACAATAAACAATGAGTATCTCACGACGTTTATGGCCGACGGACTTGTGGCAAGTACTCCAACCGGAAGTACGGCTTATTCGCTCTCGGTGGGCGGTCCAATCGTTGTTCCCGACAATAAAACCCTGACGCTGACAGCCGTTGCACCGCACAGTTTGAACATTCGACCTATCGTTGTCACCGATGATTCCGTGGTGAAACTGAACATTGAAAGCCGCAACGACACGTTCCTTGTCGGCATTGATGGTCGTTCGGTGAAGTGCAACAAGGACACAGAAATCACTATCCGCAAGGCTCCATACCTTATATATATAGTGCGACGTAAGGGCAAAAACTTCTTCGACACACTCAGAAACAAACTTCTTCTTGGCGCAAGGACAGATGAATAAACTGACAAGACTACTGCATTTGCAGAACGAACAATACAGTGCCGCGACCGTTTTCCGATGGTTGTGGGCAACATCGCGTGGCAACAGACGACAGACGATACTCAATGCTGTAGTCGATGTTCTCGAAGTGTTCGTCAGCCTCGGAAGCGTCTGGGCAATCAAAAACGCCATTGACAAGGCACAATACGACGCTTCGACTACCGAAATATGTATTGCTGTCTGCATCATGGCAGCACTTATCATTCTCAACCTCGGGCTTCGAATCTGTGGAGTTTGGATTAAAAACATACTCGGTGTGAAGGCACAAAACCGTATGCAACAGCGTATGCTCGACCGAATACTTCACTCACAATGGCGTGGAAAGGAGGTTCATCACAGTGGCGATGTGCTTAATCGACTCGAAATGGACGTGAAGACAGTCATCACTTTCATCACTGAAACGCTGCCAAACATGCTTTCGGTGCTCGTCATGTTTGCAGGTGCATTTGCCTATCTTGCCTTTATGGACCTCTGGCTTGCCGTTATTACCGTGGCAATCCTACCCGTCTGCATACTGCTCAGCCGCTTTTATATCAGCAAAATGCGTGGCTATACCCGTCAGGTCAGAACGAGTGACAGTAAGGTTCAGAGCATTCTGCAAGAAACAATCCAGAACAGAATGCTGATAAAGACACTCGAAAAGGACGATCTCATGATAGAACGTCTTGACGATGTTCAGGCTATCCTGCGCCAACAAGTAAAGCAGCGCACAACATTCTCAGTCGCTTCAAACGTCGTTCTCAACCTTGGTTTTTCGTTTGGATACCTCGTTGCATTCCTCTGGAGCGCATTAAGATTGGCTGAAGGCACACTGTCATACGGATCCATGACTGCTTTTCTGCAACTCGTCTATCGTATTCAAACTCCGGCAAAGGACCTTATGAAACTGGCTCCGGCATTCGTCGGAGTGTTCACGGCAGCCGAAAGACTGATGGAACTTGAACATGCAGACATGGAAGATACAGGCAATCCTGTGCATCTTGAAGGCGGTTGCGGCATCAGGTTTGAGGGCGTAACTTACGCATACGAAGGCGACGAAACGGTCATCAACGACCTTACGTTTGACTTCAAACCACGCTCATGTACGGCAATTCTTGGCGAGACAGGTGCTGGCAAAACCACTCTCATCCGCATGATTCTCGCATTGATTCAGCCGCAACGAGGCACTGTGACGATCTATAACGACGCAAAAAATGCGCCAATATCACCTCAAACTCGTTGCAATCTTGTATATGTTCCGCAAGGCAACACGCTGCTCAGCGGTACGATACGCGAAAACCTCTACCTCGGTAAACTCGATGCCACTGACGAAGAATTGGCTGAAGCACTGCACCGTGCATGTGCTGATTTCGTCATGGAACTGCCTGATGGACTTGACACGAAGTGTGGCGAAAGCGGTGGTGGACTTAGCGAAGGACAGGCACAACGCATTGCCATTGCACGTGCATTGCTCCGTGAGGGCAGCATCATGCTTCTCGACGAGGCTACATCAGCACTCGACATGGAGACCGAACGACAATTGCTCTCGCAACTTCTCGAATCAAACGACAAGACAATAATCTTTATCACGCATCGTCAGGCAGTATTGGATTATTGCGACCAAGTGCTCCATCTTTCACATACTGAAGCATAATCATGGTCAATATGAGATAGATAAATGAGTAGATTAACTCGGATGGCAAATATAAATAATACTTATTCCTTTTATAAAAATAGATAATTTCTGCAAAAGTCGAGTGGTTTTCAGAAATTATTTGTAATTTTGCACAACTTAATAGTTAAAACCATCAAATCGAATATGAACATCAAAAAATGTTGGCCTGACGTATTGGCCATTTTAGCGTTTGTAGTTATCTCGTTCGTTTACTTCTTCCCTGCCGACACTGAGGGTAGAATACTCTATCAGCATGATGCCTCGGCTGGCAAGGGAGCAGGTGTCGAGTCGGAGCAGTATATGGCAAAGACTGGCGAACGCACACGTTGGACAAACTCGCTGTTCTGTGGTATGCCAACCTATCAGTCGGCTCCATCTTACGATAGCAGCGACACATTCAACGCCGTGGAAAGGGCTTATCACCTTTGGTTGCCTAATTATGTGTGGTATGTTTTTGTATCACTTTTGGGATTCTACATCCTCATGCGTGCATTCAATTTCCGCCAGTCGTTGGCAGCACTCGGGTCAATCATCTGGGCTTTTTCGAGTTATTTCTTCATCATCATCGCAGCTGGTCACATCTGGAAAGTGTGGACACTGGCTTACATACCGCCTACGATAGCCGGTCTTGTGCTTGCATATCGAGGCAAATACCTATGGGGAGCATTAGTGATGGCTGTCTTCGTGGCATTCCAAATCAAGGCAAACCACGTGCAGATGTCGTATTATTTCCTTGCAGTAATGCTCCTGATGTGGATCGCTTACCTTGTTGATACAATAAAAAACAAGACATGGAAACACTTTGCAAAGGCTACTGCTGCGTGCATCGTGGGTGGAATACTGGGAGTTGCAGTAAATGCATCGAACCTTTACCACACTTACGAATACTCGAAAGAAACGATGCGTGGCAAGAGTGAACTGAAGAAAGCCGACTCTGCCAACCAAACAAACAGCGGACTTGAACGCGACTATATCACCGCATGGAGTTATGGCGTGAGCGAGACATGGACTCTTCTCGTGCCGAATGTAAAGGGAGGAGCAAGCGTTCCTCTGTCGCAAAGCAAGGTGGCAATGGAGAAAGCGGACCCAGCATACTATCAACTCTACCAACAGATAGGACAGTATTGGGGCAATCAACCAGGCACAAGCGGTCCGGTTTACGTTGGAGCATTCGTTTTGTTCCTTTTCATTCTCGGACTCTTTATCGTAAAAGGACCGATGAAATGGGCACTTTTTGCTGCAACACTGCTGTCTATTTTCCTTGCATGGGGCAAGAACTTCATGGGATTTACCGACTTCTTCATCGACTATATACCAATGTATGCGAAGTTCCGAACCGTTGCGTCGATACTTGTTATCGCTGAATTTACCATACCTGTGCTTGCAATCATGGCACTTAAACAATGGATCGACAATGGTTCTACTGCTCTTCGCGGTGACAAAAGGCTGAAGATTGGCTTCTGGACAGCACTCATCTTGACTGCCGGAGCATCATTCATCTTCGCAGTTGCCCCTGGTCTTTTCTTCTCACAATTCATCTCCGACAGCGAAATGCAGGCTCTCCAAGGTGGAATACCTGCAGAACAATTGTCGCCTATACTGCAAAACCTGACCGACATGCGCAAAGCGATGGTGTCGGCAGACGCATGGCGCTCATTCATTATTATTATAATAGGTGTTGCTTTGCTGCTTCTCTACAAGGGAAAGAAGATGAAAGCTACTTATATGGTATGCAGTATCATCGTGCTTTGCCTCGTTGATATGTGGCAGATAAACAAACGATACCTTAACGACGACATGTTTGTCAGCACCATGGAACGCGACACTCCACAGCAGTTGACGGCTACCGACACGCAAATCCTGCAGGACAAATCGCTCGACTATCGTGTGCTGAACTTCGCTTCCAACACTTTCAACGAGAACGAGACCTCGTATTATCACAAGAGTATAGGCGGTTACCACGCTGCGAAGTTGCGTCGTTACCAAGAACTCATCGAGGCACATATCGGTCCGGAAATGCAGAAAACGTCAAATGCAGTGGTTGAAAGTCGTGGAAACTTGGCTACAATCAACGGCGACAGTATATTCCCTGTGCTGAATATGCTGAATACAAAATACTTCATCTTCCCATTGCAGGACGGACAGACTACGCCTATCATCAATCCACACGCCAATGGATGTGCATGGTTTGTTGACAAGATTCAGTATGTTGACAATGCCAACGAGGAACTTGATGCGCTTTCTGTCATCGACCTCAAGCATGTGGCTGTTGCCGACAAGGCGTTCAAAGATGTGCTCGGAGAGGCAAAAACTGCCGATTCCACCGCTACAATTGACATCAAAGCATACGAACCGAACAAGCTGACTTACGATGTAAATTCGCAAAATGGCGGCATGATTGTGTTCTCGGAAATATATTATCCAGGCTGGACAGCGACTGTAGATGGCAAGGAAGTTGAGTTAGGACGCGTGAACTATGTGCTTCGTGCTATGCCGATAGAGGCTGGGAAACACGAAATCGTGCTTTCATTCTTCCCTAAATCAATAGACACAACCGAAACGATAGCGTATGCAGCCCTTGCAATTTTGGCATTGGGAATCGTATTTCTTATCGTTACGGCAGTCGTAAGAGCCAAAAGAAAACAATAAAATCCCCTCACTAACCATCCCGAGTGGGGGATGGTTAGAGGGTAGATATCACAATTGTATATCCATCATGATAAAAATAAAAGACATAAATGCACAGATAGAATTGACTCTGCAACAGCCAGAAGTCAAAGCCGACTTCGTTTCACGCAAGTGCCACGGCCGTTTGCAACTGCCCGTAGGAAACAAAGAGTTCACAAAAACGTCGCCAGTGGTGGTCGTTAATGCCCAGTCATATCTCTATCACATAGACTTCTCGTTTGCCGAACTGTCGCAAACCGGCGAGATTGCCAACGAATTATACCGCGACGATGCCATTGAATGCTTGCAGGAACTTATCGCGAAAGGCATGATATTGTCGCTCCACGAGATTGGAAAAGGCGGCATTATCACCGCTCTGCTTGAGATGAACTTCCCCAACACGACCGGTGGAATGAAGATAAACCTCAAGGATATGGGGCCAAACCGAGTGGAAGAAATCCTCTTTGCCTGCAATCCTGGAGTCATAGTTCAAGTGGCAAGCAACGACAAAGAGAGGTTTGAAAAGGCATTGAACGACGCTGAAATATACTTCGCACGAATAGGCTACCCATGCGACAGCCGCCGTCTGGCAGTCAGAAAAGACTCGTTTGTCGAGGATTATGATATTGAAGCGTTGCGCAAAGTGTGGTGTCCCGACTTCAAAAACGAGCCTTTGATGCTCTCGTTAGGCTACACTTTCACGGGCAAAATGCCACATTGCGGGAAGTCAGGTCTCAAGGCTGCTGTGCAAAATCCAAGCAAGGAAATGACAAAAGCACTCGAATCGGCAGGCTTCGACGTGGTTGATTTCGACGGAAAATTCGACGATTTACACCTTATTATATATAGTGACCTCGACGAAAACGTAGTTAATACCTTCATGTCGCGAGGCAACACACTTGCAATAAAGGTGCAAAAAAACGACGAAAACGTGCCTTCACGTTTCCGCGGAATAGCGTTTGAGGAGACCGACAACATGATGCTCCGCACCCTTGCCTACCGCAAGTTGGCCATCTGGAGCCACACTGTTCCAGCCGCAACGACCACTTTCGACGGCCGACACCTGCAACTCGACGGCATACTTGAAGCCTCAATCTTCCCTGAACAGTGGGGTTGGTATCCCGAAAACCGCACTGACGAAGTGTCGCCTTGGATAGAACTTTTCATCAATGCAAGCGAATGTTTGAAGCGTTTTTAACCTTTTTCAAGATAGGACTCTTCACAATCGGTGGCGGATATGCCATGATTCCAATGATAGAAGAAGAGGTTGTGAGGAAGCGCAACTGGGTAAGTCGCGAGGAATTTCTCGACCTTATTGCCATTGCACAAACGTGTCCAGGCGTGTTTGCCATCAATATCAGCATCTTCATCGGCTATAAGATTAAGCGTACACCATGCGCTTTAGTGGCAAGTCTCGGCACTGCACTGCCTTCATTCCTCATTATTCTTCTCATCGCAATGTTCTTCTACCAGTTCCAGGACAACCGTGTGATCAATGCAATCTTCCAAGGTCTGCGACCTGCAGTAACGGCTTTGGTGGCAATACCGGTGTTTACGCTTGCACGAAATGCACACATAAACCTTGCAAACTGTTGGATTCCGTTGGTTACAGGCGTATTGATTGCCTTCCTCGGCATCTCTCCAATACTGATTATCATAGCGGCTGGAGTGGCTGGGTTCGTGTATGGAAAATACTTCAAAGAATGATATACTTACTGCTTTTCATAACGTTTTTTCAGATAGGCCTCTTTGGTTTTGGCGGCGGATACGGCATGTTGTCGCTGATTCAGAGCGAAGTGGTGACGCATCATCACTGGATGACGTCGGGCGAATTTGCCGATATAGTTGCAATCTCGCAGATGACGCCTGGACCGATTGGCATCAACTCTGCCACGTATTGTGGCTTTACGGCAGTGAAGACGGCTGGCGGAAGCGAACTGATGTGCTTTCTCGGAAGCCTCACGGCAACGTTTGCCCTCGTCTTGCCGTCGTTTATACTGATGCTGCTCATCGTAAAGTTTTTCATGAAATATAAGGAACATGTTGCAGTGCAAAACGTATTCGAGGGACTTCGTCCTGTGGTCGTAGGTCTGCTCATAGCCGCATTCCTCATGCTCTGCAACGCCGACAACTTCTCCACGCCATCCAATCCGTGGCACTTCTACATCAGCCTCGGCATCTTCATCTTCGCATTCATTGGCGTGAAGGTGAAGCGCATTTCAATCATCCGCATACTCCTCCTCAGCGGCCTTGCAGGGTTGCTGCTGTTCTATTGACGCATTGCGCGGAACGAGACCAACGGATAAATCCGGCGGAACGATTGTTCCCGTTTCTTGGATTGAACGCTTAACTCCGCCAAACATTGCTGCAATGTTCGAGTCAACATTGCTCCAATGTTCGGACCAACATTGCTGCAATGTTTTTCCGACTTAAACGCTCGACCCTGAAACCCATAAAGCACGAGTGCCAAACTTTGACCAAACAACTTTTTTCACACAATCGAAGAATTATTTCCCCTTTTTTGTTTGGAATAGGAAAAAAATGCCTAAATTTGCACAACGATAAACCGAAATAAGCATAATGGTACGCAAATATGATTTCCTCATCATCGGTTCAGGTGTAGCCGGAATGAGCTGCGCCCTCAAGTTGGCAAGGGCACAGAAAGGGAAGATTGCCATACTGTGTAAGACAACTATCGAGGAGGCAAACACCGCCAAGGCACAAGGCGGAATAGCATCAGTAACCAACCTTCAGGTCGATGACTTCGACAAGCACATCAAGGACACGATGATTGCAGGCGACTACATCAGCGACCCCGAGGCAGTAAATCAAGTGGTGCGCAATGCTCCGGCGCAAATTCAGGAACTGTTGCAATGGGGAGTGAACTTCGACAAGACCGATGATGGCAAGTTCGATTTGCATAAAGAAGGCGGCCACAGCGAGTTTCGCATACTGCATCATGCCGACGATACGGGTGCCGAGATACAGCGAGGACTGATAGCAGCAGTGAGGGAACACCCCGACATTGACGTGCTCGACCATCATTTTGCCGTTGAAATCATCACGCAACACCACTTGGGGCATCGCGTCACACGCCGCACTCCCGACAAGGAATGCTATGGCGCATACGTAATCAACCCCACAACTCAGAAGATTGATACATACTTGGCAAAGGTTACAATAATGGCTACGGGCGGTAGCTGTGCGGTGTATAAGACCACGACAAATCCCGAAATATCAACCGGTGACGGTATTGCAATGGTATATCGTGCGAAGGGTACGGTAAAGGATATGGAGTTTGTGCAGTTCCATCCCACTGCTTTATACAACCCAAAAGAGACACATCCGGCATATCTTATCACCGAGGCAATGCGCGGATACGGCGGAATACTGCGACTTCCAACGGGAGAAGAGTTCATGCAGAAGTACGATGAACGCCTTTCACTCGCACCTCGCGACATAGTTGCACGTGCAATCGACAAGGAGATGAAGATTCATGCCATCGATCATGTGTGTCTTGACGTGACACATAAAGACCCAGAAGAGACGAAACATCACTTCCCTAACATCTATCATAAGTGTCTCAGCCTTGGCATTGACATCACGAAGGAGTATATTCCAGTGGTGCCTTGCGCCCATTATATGTGTGGCGGCATCAAGGTTGACCTCAATGCTGAGTCGAGCATAAAGCGCCTCTACGCCATCGGTGAATGCTCATGCACCGGACTTCACGGCGGAAACCGACTGGCAAGCAACTCGCTCATCGAGGCTGTAGTGTATGCCGATGCGGCAGCAAAACACATACTTGAGGTCATCGATACATACGATTTCAACGAGAATGTGCCTGAATGGAACGATGAAGGAACGCTGACCAACGAGGAGAAAGTGCTCATAGCACAGGATGCAAAGGAAGTGGAAGAGATAATGAGTACGTATGTAGGCATAGTCAGAAGCGACCTCCGACTGCATCGGGCATGGGAACGACTCGACCTTCTATACGAGGAAACCGAACATTTGTTCAAGCGTGTGAAGGCAACACGAGACATCTGTGAGCTCCGCAACATGATCAATGTGGGCTATCTCATCACTCGCCAGGCATTGGAACGTAAGGAAAGTCGCGGACTTCATTTCACCATCGACTACGAGAAACATGCACTCGACAATGCTGCAGAGTCGCATATTCCGAAGAGTTGGCGCAACGATTATTAACCGTCAATGCCATGATAGATGGCATTTCAAACGTTTTTTGGATAACAACACTATATGAAGTCAAAGAATTATAGGCTTGATTTGCTGCGCATGATACTGTCAAACCAGGAGCATGATAGTCAGCAGAGTTTGTTGCAAGCACTTAAAGATGCGGGCCTCAACAGCACGCAAACCACTCTCAGCCGCGACCTCAGAACACTGAAAGTGGTAAAGGTCATGGGGGCAAATGGTAAGTTCTACGCATTGCCAGAGGGGAAAAACTATAGGCGAGTGTTTAGCAACAACGTAAATATAGCAGCAGAAAAGCCAGCGAATGCGAATGCCGACGAATCTGAAATGGCATCTATTTGCCGGCAGTTAGCCACGATTGGCAAGCAATTTGCCGACCTCGGACTGCAACTCACGGCACTAAGCAACGAACTCGCAAAGAAAATATGAGAATAGTAAATGTTCCATATTGTAAATAAATCGTAATTTGTAAATTGTAAATTGTAAATAATAAATATGAATATTGCAGTAATTGGCGCAGGGAACATGGGTGGTTCAACCGTTCTCGGAATGTTGAAATCACCGTCGATAAAGGCTACAGACATCGTTGTGTCCGATCCAAACAAGATGGTTTTGGACAAGTTTCAGGACAAAGTAAAGGTCACTACCGACAACTCTGAGGCAGCCGACGGGGCTGACATAGTGATGGTCTTCGTCAAACCGTGGCTCGTCGAAAAGGTTTTGATGGGCATAAAACCAGTATTAGACTACTCGCGACAAATGCTTGTAGTGGTTGCCGCCGGAGTGAAAGGCAGTCAGATTTCCGAATGGATGCGCAAGGAAATAGATGGAAAAGTGCAGGAACCGACATTTTTCAGCGCAATACCTAACATTGCAATAGAGATAAGAAAGAGCGTGACGTTTGTCGTTCCGTTCAATGCTAACGCAGAACAGACAGCAAAGATAAAGGGATTGTTCGATGAAATGGGCGAGACTTTTATTGTAGAAGAACGTCTGTTGGGCGCAGGAACAATGCTCGCATCATGTGGTCTTGCCTATGCCATGCGTTATGCACGTGCCGCATCCGAGGGTGGCGTAGAGATGGGATTTTACCCGAAAGACGCACAAAAGATAGTGCTTCAAACCATGATTGGGGCGGCAGAACTGCTGCAGTCGTCGGGCGAACACCCTGAAAGTGCGATAGACAAAGTGACAACTCCAGGCGGAATAACCATCAAGGGACTCAACGCAATGGAACACGCTGGATTTACAAGTGCGGTAATCAAGGGACTTAAAGCAGGGTTGGAATGAAAAGAATTGTGGTAAAAGTGGGCAGCAACGTGCTGACTCGTGAAGACGGAAAGCTTGACATCACGCGAATGTCTGACCTTGTTGACCAGATAGCATGGCTCAAGGAGAATGGTTATGAGGTTATTCTCGTGTCGAGTGGTGCCGTGGCTTGTGGTAAGAGAGAACTTAAAATCGAGCATAAACTCGACAGTGTTGAGCAACGACAGTTGTTTTCGGCAATGGGACAAGCGAAGCTGATGAACCTTTATTACGACCTTTTCCGTGAATATGGCTTGCATGTGGGACAGGTTTTGACGATGAAAGAGAACTTTCTTGCCGAACGGCAATACAATAATCAGCGTGCATGTATGGAGGTTATGCTTGAGAATGGCGTTGTGCCTATAGTCAACGAGAACGACACAGTGTGCGTGACTGAGCTGATGTTTACCGACAACGATGAACTTTCAGGGCTTATAGCAAAGATGATGAAAGCCGAGATGTTGATACTGCTGAGCAACATCGACGGACTTTATAACGGCAATCCTTCTGACCCAGAAAGCACAGTGATACGCAAAGTGACGGTCGGCGATGATGCTTCAAAGTATATCCAGTCGTCAAAAAGCAGCAAGGGAAGAGGCGGCATGGAGTCGAAATTCAACACTGCAAGCGAAGTTGCCAAGGCAGGGATGCAGGTGTTCATAGCCAATGGAAAGACCGATAACATCCTTATCAACATTCTCACTCACCCAGAAGAAGCCGTCTTCACCGAGTTTAGCAAATAAAAAAGCCACCGTTCCGACGGATTTATCCGTCGGCTATATATATAATAAGGAATAAGAAAACACAATGAATGAGATTTTCAAAAAAGTAAAAACCGCCAGTTATAAACTCGCAACACTGAGCGATGAACGCAGAAACGAGGTGCTTTGTGCCGTCGCCGACGAGATTGTTGCATGTAAGGATGAACTGCTAAAAGCCAATGCCATCGACCTCGAAAGGATGGACATTGCCAATCCTTTGTACGACCGACTGCAACTCACAGTGCCGCGACTTGAAGGTATTGCGTCGGATATGCGTCACGTAAGTCAACTTCCTTCACCACTTGGCCGCACGATAATGGACCGCACACTCGACAACGGACTGCATCTGAGGAAGGTCAGCGTACCGTTTGGAGTGATAGGAATGATATATGAAGCACGTCCAAACGTCACTTTCGATGTCTTTTCGCTGTGTTTCAAAAGTGGAAATGCGTGCATACTTAAGGGCGGAAAAGACGCAGATACGTCAAATCGTGCCGGAGTTGAACTCATACATCGCGTACTAAGAAGGTTCGAAATCGACGAGAATGTCGTTGAACTCATGCCAGCAACACACGAGGCGACAGGCGAAATGCTCAATGCTGTAGGCTATGTTGACCTTGTAATTCCACGTGGGGGAAGCCGACTTATAAACTTTGTACGCGACAATGCCAAGGTTCCTTGCATTGAAACTGGTGCAGGAGTAGTAAACACTTATTTCGACGAATCGGGCGATGTGGAGATTGGAAAGGCTATTGTCAACAATGCAAAAACGCGCCGTTGCAGCGTTTGCAATGCTCTCGACTGCCTTATCGTCAATAGCCAGCGCCTAAAAGACCTGCCGGAATTGGTATCGTTGATGGATGGTCGCGTCGAACTTTATACTGACGAAAGGGCGTTCAATGCTTTGAACTCTATATATAATAAGGAGTATCTGTTCCATTCCACGCCTGAAGACTACGGAACAGAATACATGGCAATGAAGATGGCAGTGAAGACAGTAGATACTCTCGACGAAGCACTTGAGCACATCAGCCGTTATGGTTCAGGGCATAGTGAGTGCATCATCACCGAAGACGACGCCCATGCCAGGATATTCCAGTCGGCAGTTGATGCGGCATGTGTATATGTCAACACCCCTACAAGCTTTACCGACGGCGGGCAATTTGGCTTGGGAGCAGAGATTGGGATAAGCACTCAGAAGCTCGGAGCGCGTGGACCTATGGGTTTGGAAGAGATAACAACATACAAATGGCTCATCGAAGGTCACGGTCAAATAAGGCAATAATGCGCATTTTTATGCACAAGTAGAAGTAAAAAATATGCGAAAATTAAAGAAAAAAGCCAAAAAAATCAAAAAAAGTGCTTATTTATTTTGGCATATTGTTAATTTACACTAACTTTGCAGCCCGAATTGCAAATTTCAAAAAATAATAAGATATGAAAAGAACATTTCAACCACACAACAGAAGAAGAGTCAACAAGCATGGCTTCCGTGAAAGAATGGCATCAAAGAATGGTCGCCGAGTATTAGCATCACGTCGCGCAAAAGGTCGCAAGAAGCTTACTGTCTCTGACGAGAATCACGGTAAATAATCATCGTAATTTATGAAAAAGGGGGGATTTCTTATGGTCAATGTTCTGGCAATGTTGACCATCTTTGTGTTGCTTTGCATTGGTGCATATCTCAGCATGTCTATTTATACCCGACATGGTGAGGCAATAGAAGTGCCCAATGTGAAGGGCATGAACATAGACAAAGCCAAGGCAATGTTTGAGGAACTTGGGCTGGAAGTGGTAGTCAGCGACTCTGGTTACATAAAGAGATTACCTGCCGGACAGATACTTGAACAGTCGCCAAAGTCTGGTCTGCTTGTCAAGAGTGGGCACATCATCTATCTTACAGTCAATTCAGGCGTAGCTGAATCGGCACAGATTCCCGATCTCATCGACAATAGTTCCTACCGTGAAGCCGAGGCAGAATTGTTGGCATTGGGCTTCAAAGTATATGATCCTATCCGTGTCCATGGCGAAAAAGATTGGGTTTATGGCATCCTGAGCAACGGCAGAAACATCTATACCGGCGACTTTGTAGCCATCGACTCAAAGATACAATTGCAGGTTGGCGACGGAAAACTCAACGAATCTCTTGATAAGGTCGAAGTCGAAGATGCCAGTGAAGACGAAGAAGACGAGTTTGACGAATTCGAAGTTGTTAACTGATGGCAGAAGATTTCAACATTGATAACCTCGACGATCTTGATGAAGACGGTCAAGGTCAACTTTACGAACACTTCCGTTTAGTCGTAGATAAAGGTCAGGACCCCATGCGAGTTGATAAATATCTGCTCGAACACATGGTCTATACCTCGCGCAACCGCATTCAAAAAGCGGCTGAAGCGGGGTTTGTTCATGTCAACGACAAGCCCGTAAAGCGCAGTTATAAGGTTCGTCCTCTCGATGTTGTCACGCTGATGCTTGACCGTCCGCGCCACGACAACAGCATTCTCCCTGAAGAAATTCCACTTGATATTGTCTATGAAGATGACCAACTGATAGTCATCAACAAGCCTGCCGGTATGGTAGTCCACCCTGGTGTGGGCAACTTTACGGGCACACTTGTCAATGCCGTGGCATGGCATCTGCGCGACAACAAGGACTATGACCCGAACAATCCAGAGGTTGGATTGGTCCACAGGATAGATAAAGACACGAGCGGACTCATTGTTGTTGCAAAGACTCCTGATGCCAAAACGTCGTTGGGAGTGCAATTTTTCAATCATGACACACGCCGAACATACAACGCTCTTGTGTGGGGAAACCTCAACGAGGACGAAGGAACCATCGTCGGCAACCTTGCACGCAACCCGAAAGACCGTATGCAGATGGCTGTCTTCGACGCTGATTCCGGCATCGGCAAACATGCTGTGACGCATTATCGGGTGCTTGAACGCTTTGGCTACACCACTCTCGTCGAGTGCCGACTCGAAACAGGACGCACACATCAGATACGTGCCCACATGAAACACCTCGGTCATCCGCTCTTCAACGACGAGCGATATGGCGGAAACGAAATGCTGCGAGGCGAACGGAGCAGCAGTTACAAGGCTTTCATCAAGAACTGTTTCGACCTCTGTCCACGCCAAGCATTGCACGCCAAGACGCTTGGTTTCATGCATCCAAAGACAAAGAAGCAGATGGACTTCACGTCTGAAATAGCCGACGACATGGCTCAACTCCTCGACAAATGGCGCAAATACATCAACGGAACAACAAAAAGAATCGAAGAATAAAAACCCTTCTATATACCTAATCATATAGATATATAGACAAAAACCCCATAAAGAAATGAAAAGAACAATTGCTATAGTTTGCGGTGGAGACTCGTCAGAACACGATGTCTCGATGCGTAGTGGAGCCGGACTCTACTCGTTTTTCGACAAGGAACGCTATGACATCTACCTCGTGGAGACACGTGGAATGGACTGGCAGGTGCACTTGAACGACGGCAGCCGTACACCTATTATATATAAGGACTTCTCTTTCGTCGAGAATGGCAAGAGCAAGAAGTTCGATTATGCTTACATCACAATCCACGGAGCACCTGGTGAAAACGGCATCATGCAGGGTTATTTCGAGATGGTCCACGTGCCATATTCCACAAGCAATGTGCTTGTCGAGGCGTTGACGTTCGATAAATTTGCCCTCAACCAGTATCTTCGCAGCTTTGGAGTAAGCGTTGCCGACAGCATCTTGATAAGAAAAGGTGAGGAAAACGACGTTAATCCTGCCGACGTAGAACAGCGCTTAGGTATGCCGGTCTTCGTAAAACCAAGCACCGACGGCAGCAGTTTCGGCGTGACAAAAGTGAAAAAAGTCGCCGACTTGAAGCCTGCACTCGACGTAGCCTTCGCTGAAAGTGACGAGGTAATGGTGGAAGGATTCCTTGCCGGAACGGAAATAACATGCGGATGCTACCGCACAAAACAGAAAATGGTTGTGTTCCCAATTACTGAAGTGGTGACTGAAAACGAGTTCTTCGACTATGATGCCAAGTACAACGGACAGGTTGAAGAGATCACACCGGCACGTATTCCGGAGGAAATTGCCGATAGAGTGAGGAAGATTACAAGCATGATCTACGATATTCTGCACTGCAACGGCATCATCCGCATCGACTATATCATCTCGCCGGAAGGCAAAATAAACATGCTGGAGATAAATACAACCCCTGGAATGACGGTTACAAGTTTCATCCCACAGCAGATAAAAGCAGCTGGATTGGACATAAAAGACGTGCTCTCCGACATAGTTGAAAATCAATTTTAACACGAATCTGTCGAAAATACAGGCATTCCGCTGTCTGTATTTCTCGCAAAAAAACCACTAAAATCATGCAAATCCCATCAGAATTTGACGCTATACGACCATTTGAACCAGAGGAATTGCAAGGGGTGTATGACCGTCTGCTTGCCGACGAACGTTTCCTCGGAGTGATTGACACGCTCTATCCAGGAGTGCCACTCGAGGCTGTTGCACAGCAACTACGAGGCTGCAAAGACAACCTGACGTTCCAAAAAATCTTCGCCTACCCCTTTTTGAAAGGCATCATTTCAGCACATGCCGACGGTGCAGAGATGAATGTAGATGCCATCGACATCAGCAAGCGCCACACGTTTATAAGCAATCACCGCGACATAGTGCTCGATTCCGCGTTCCTTAGTATGCTTCTTCTCGACGTAGGATGCAGCACTACAGTGGAGATAGCGATAGGCGACAACCTCCTGGCCTACGAATGGATTCGCGACTTAGTACGCGTAAGCAAGGCGTTCATAGTGCAAAGAAGTCTCACACCTCGCGAGTTTCTTGCCAGCAGCAAACGCATGTCGGAGTATATGCACTACGTCATCAGCACCAAAAACGACAATATCTGGATAGCACAACGTGAAGGTCGTGCAAAGGACAGCAACGACCTTACTCAGCCATCCATCCTTAAGATGATGTGCATGGGAGGCACAGGAACCGCCAAACAGCGCCTTGCCGAACTGCGACTCTGCCCATTGGCTATCTCGTATGAATACGATCCGTGCGACTACCTCAAGGCAAAGGAGTTCCAACTCAAGCGCGACACTGACTACAAGAAGACGAAAGCCGACGACGTGAAGAACATGAACACCGGCATCTTCGGCTACAAGGGACACGTGCATTATCATTGTGCGCCATGCATCAACGACTGGCTCGACACGCTGCCCGAGGATATGCCGAAGGGTGAATTCTTCGAAACAGTGGCTGACTACATCAGTCGCGAGATACACCGCAACTACATGATCTACCCAAGCAATCGCATAGCACTCGACATGCTCGAAGCAACAAACCTCGGCGGATACACGCAGCAAGAGGCAGATGAGTTCAGCAAATACCTCGACACGCAGCTTTCGAAAATCGACCTCGACACGCCAGATGTGCCTTATCTCAGGGATTGCATACTCCGCATGTACGCCAATCCGCTGAAAAATCACATTGCTGCCATCAGCAAATAAAGCCCCTTTTTTCGCCCCAAAAACATCATGCCCTACACATACCTACGTTAGGGGTGTTTGCACATTCTTAGAATGTTCGCCGTAACATTCTTAGAATGTTCACGTGAACATTCTAAGAATGTGCAAACGACATAAAGGCACAACCCCGAAACCACAACACAAAAACCATGCGATTTCACCCCTTCGCCAACAAAAAGTCAACCCAACGAATGCATCAAAAAATCCCCCCAACATTTGCGTTATTCAAAAAAAATACCTAAATTTGCAACATTAATTATAAAACTATAGATGACTATGGCTGAAGTAAAAGAAGTTTTGAACTCCTGCGAGGAGAAGATGGAGATGGCTGCAATGTACCTTGACGAGGCATTGTCGCGTATCCGTGCCGGACGTGCAAATGCACATATTCTCGACGGCGTAAAGGTTGACTCTTATGGTTCTATGGTTCCGCTGAACCAGGTGGCAACGGTTCTCGTGCCTGATGCACGTACTATCACTATCAAACCTTGGGACAAGAATGCCATCCGCAGCATTGAGAAGGCTATAATGGATTCCAACGTCGGCATTACGCCTGAAAACAATGGTGAACTTATTCGCCTTGGAATTCCTCAGCCTACCGAGGAGCGCCGTAAGCAACTTGTAAAGCAGGTGAACGGCGAAGGAGAGAAGGTGAAGGTGCAGGTGCGCAATATCCGCCGCGAGGGCAACGACAAGTTGAAGAAGATGATCAAGGAAGGTCTGTCTGAGGATTTGGAAAAGGATGCCGAAACCGACTTGCAGAAACTCCACGACAAATACATGAAGAAATTAGACGAAATCCTTGCCGAAAAGAACAAGGAGATAATGACTGTCTAATCTTTAACATATAATATGAACATATTTCACAAACAAATCTTCCCACGGTTCGTGGGAATGATTTGCTGTATATTTGGGGTTGTAACATGTTTGGCGCAAGGTCATACGCTTTGGTATGACCGTCCAGCAGAGACTTGGACTGAGGCTCTGCCTATTGGAAACGGCCGATTGGGCGGAATGGTGTTTGGAAATGTTGCAACGGATCGCATCCAACTCAACGAGGAGACGATATGGACAGGGCGACCTAACAACAACTTCAACCCCGAGGCAAAGCAGTGGTTGCCACAGATACGCGAACTTATATGGAAGGGCGAATACAAGCAAGCGCAGGACTTGGCGTTGGCTCACGTGCAGTCAAGCACTAACCATGGCATGGCATTTCAGCCATTTGGCGACCTTTATATAAGTTTCCCTGGTTGCGATGACGTTAAATCCTACTATCGTGAACTGAGTCTTGACTCGGCACGTGCCGTTGTTTGTTATGAGGCAAACGGCGTAAAATATCGTCGTGAGTACATATCAAGCCTCTCTGATAATGTCATCACCGTGCATCTCACGGCAAACAAAGCGGGAAAGATAACGTGTAACGCAAACCTAACAACGCCTCATCCCGATGCAAAGATATACAGCGAAGGCAAGGAAATAGTGGTCGGCGGAATGTCGTCGAACCTTGAAGGAGTAAAGGGAAAAGTGGCGTTCACTGGTCGTGCAACGGCAAAAGTTAATGGCGGAAAGCATGTCTGCAAGAATGGAGTAATACAAATCATTGGCGCAAACGAGGTCACTTTCTACGTTTCAATCGCAACAAACTTCAAACACTACAACGATATTTCGGGCGATGGAGAGGCGAAGTCGGAGGAGATTTTGGCTCAGGCATTGAAGAACGACTACCCGATGATGAAGGCAAAACACGTTGAGAAGTACAAATCATTCTACGACCGCGTGCAACTAAACCTTGGTCCTGACAAGTATAAAGACCTGACCACAGACAAGCGAGTGCTTCATTTCAAGGAAAACAAAGACCTACATCTGGCTGAGACATACTTCCAGTTTGGGCGTTATCTGCTTATATGTTCGTCGCAAATAGGTTGCCAGCCGCCGACATTACAAGGCATTTGGAACGACAAGATGTTTCCTTCGTGGGACAGCAAATACACGACAAACATAAATCTTGAAATGAACTATTGGCCAGCAGAGGTTTGTAATTTGTCGGAATTAACTGCGCCACTCTTCTCGCTTATCAAGGACATAAGCGAAACAGGGCACGAAACCGCACAAAAGATGTATGGAGTTGATGGTTGGGTATTGCATCATAACACCGACATCTGGCGTGTCACCGGTGCAATAGACAAGGCAACTTCAGGCAACTGGCCTATGGGCGAGGCATGGATGTGCCAACATTTGTGGGAACATTACCTCTACACTGGCGACAAGAACTTCCTTGAGGAATACTATCCTATAATGGAAAATGCCGCACGTTTCCTCAACCAGATTATGGTCAAAGACCCAAAGTATGGCTATTGGATGGTTTGTCCGTCGCTTTCTCCCGAAAATTCTCATCCGTTCAACGCCACAAATGCAGGCGGCATAACGATGGACAATGAATTGATACGCGACCTTTTCAGCCATGTAATCGAAGCAAATGAGATACTTAACAACGGTTATCGGGCATCGGTTAACCTAAAACCAACAACCAACAACCAACAACCAACAATAGTCGATAGCCTCAAGGAGAAACTTGCAGGCCTTCCTCCACTGAAAATAGGACGCTGGGGACAGCTGCAGGAATGGCTCGAAGACTGGGACAATCCTGACGATCAGCATCGGCACGTGTCGCATCTCTATGCACTTTACCCAAGCAATCAGATAAGTCCACTCTTCACCCCAGAACTTTCAAAGGCAGCACAGACGTCGCTCGAACATCGTGGCGACCCATCAACAGGCTGGAGTATGGGATGGAAGGTGTGCCTATGGGCAAGGCTTCTCGATGGAAACCATGCATGGAAACTCATAGGCGACCAACTCACACTGGTCGAAGTGCCCGACGTGAGGACAGGAAAGAAGACTGGTGGCGGCACTTACCCGAACCTTTTCGACGCCCATCCACCATTCCAGATCGACGGAAACTTTGGCTGTACGGCAGGAATTGCCGAGATGTTGCTGCAAAGCCATAACGGCACAATAGACCTTCTGCCTGCCATTCCCGACGACTGGAAGGAAGGAAGCGTGAAGGGATTGAAGGCACGAGGCAACTTCGATGTTGACATTGAGTGGAAAGAAGGGAAACTTATAAAGGCTGTAATTAAGTCTAACAATGGCGGAATGCTAAGAATTCGCTATGCAGAACCACAACAAAAAACCATAAACCATAAACCAAAAACCGTAAAAATATATGAAATCAAAACTAAAAAAGGTAAGTCTTATACTTACACTCCTGGCAAGTAGCATCGTGCTTGCACAGGCAGAGAAACCTTGGGACAATGGACGTCTGAAGGTGTCAGACAACAATCGCTATCTCGTCTTCGAGAATGGAAAACCATTCTTTTGGCTCGGCAACACCTCGTGGCTGATGCCTGAAAGGCTGAACCGCGACGACGTGGAGTTCTATCTTACTACCGAGAAAGCCAACGGATATAACGTCGAGCAGGTGCAAGTTCTGTGTGCAACTCCTACATATAATATATATGGTATGGCGGGCAACAGCCACGACTTCAACTTTGAAAAGGAATCCACTCCTGGCGTTTATGGCTATTGGGAACACCTCGACTACATCGTTGAGTTCGCAGCAAGTCAAGGCATCTATATTGCCATGGACATAATCTGGGGTTCACAGCTCGGCAATATGGACGTGAAGAAAGCCGCCAACCTCGGCAAATTCATGGGCGAACGCTACGCTAAGCACCCTAATATAATATGGATGATAGGCGGTGACATCATGGGCGACAAGAAACCTGAAGTGTGGGACGCTATGGCAAAGGCAATAAAACGTGCCGACAAGAACCATCTCATGTCGTTCCATCCACGCGGCAGGACAACGTCGGCATGGTGGTATAATGACTGTGAATGGCTCGACTTCAACATGTTCCAGAGCGGACACCGACGCTATGGTCAGCGCAACGGTGACGGTGACTATACCATAAAGGACGATACCGAGGAGGACAACTGGCGATACGTTGACATGAGTCTTCCTGAACGTGCCGGCACGGAGAAGATTGGGCATTACGGACTCTCGGCAAATGCCAAGACCAAACCATGTATTGACGCAGAACCATCATACGAGGACATACCGCAGGGACTTCATGATAATTCGCAACCACGCTGGCAAGACTACGATGTACGCCGATATGCATATTGGGCAGTCTTTGCCGGATGCTTCGGTCATACATACGGTCATAACAGCATCATGCAGTTCATGCGCCCAGGCATAGCAGCCTCATTCTTTGCCGAAAAACCATGGTGGGATGCACTCAAGGACCCAGGATACAAGCAAATGAAATACCTGAAAGCCCTGATGACAAGCCTGCCATTCACTGAAGGCGACAATGATCAGTCGGTGATAACAAGCAAGAACGGCGAGAAATACGACCGTATCATAGCCACCCGTGGCAATGACTACATCCTTGCCTACAACTACACCGGCAAACCTATGACCATTGACCTCAGCAAAATCAGCGGCACTACAAAGAACGTCTGGCTCATGAACCCACGCAACGGAAACCTAAATTACACAGGCGAATACTCCGACAAAACGAAGACGTTCACCTTCACCGAGCAGGGTACAACAGGTCAGGACATTGTAGTCATCATCATAGACTCATCCAAAACCTACCTATCTAAAGAACAGCAAAATGTGGTGAAGTAGGATATCATCTTCACTTTGGATTGTTTATATAGAACCAAATGACTGAAAAAAAACTGTAGCAGTTTTGGATCGAAAACTGCTACAGTTTCCAAGTGAAAACTGTAGCAGTTTTATTTCATTTATTACGTTCGTTCCGAGTCGGCAATACATTTGTTGCTGCATAAAGTATAAAAAAACATTCCCCTAATGTTTTGGTCAACATTTAGGGGAATGTGTGTGTAAGTGTGGGTTAAGGTTAGAGACCTAAACCTTTCTTGAGGTCTTTTGCAGCGTTGTTGATAGCTTCGTTTGCTTTTTCCTTAGCCTTGTCCTGGGTTGCTTTTACTTGTTCCTGAGCCTTTGCCTTAGTCTCGTCAACCTTTTCCTGAACCTTTGCCTTGGCTGCATCTACTTCTTCCTGTGCCTTAGCTTTTGCAGCGTCAACCTGCTCCTGAGCCTTGTTTTCTACGCCTTCAACAATCTCGTTTGCCTTCTCGGCAGCATTTGCCTTTACCGATTTGCCAAGAGCGGTGACAGCTTCGTTCACGTCGGTAGGGAGAGCCTCAACCTTCTCAACGAGTGAAGGTACTACAGCAGTAATGGCAGCCTTGTTGTCGGCAATGTAAGCCTTCAGCTTTTCAATTAATTCCTGAGCCTCTACTGTCTTTCCAGCATCAGCAAGTTTCTGGATTGACTCATTAAAATTAGCAACAGCAGTTTCAGTGCCTTCAACCTCACCGGCAGCAACGGCTTCGTCGAGAGAAGAGACAAGTTCGTCGGCAGTTGCTACTTCAACTTCTTCCTGTGCAGCAGAGTCAGCACCTTCAGCATTGGCTGCACTCTTGTTTCCACACGATACAAAACTCATGGCTGCGAAAGCCACGGCGATAAACATTAACTTTTTCATACTTTAATTTTTTTATTTGTTAAACATAAATTATTATGAGTTGTAGATTATCGGTTGTGGGTTATGATACTAACCGAAAACCTATAACCTATAACCGAAAACCTACAATCGAATATATAACTATTGCTCCGGCGGAGGCTACGTTGAGCGAATGCTTGGTGCCATACTGAGGGATTTCGATGCATCCATCGCACATATCAACGACTTCTTGCTTTACTCCCTTGACTTCATTGCCGAGGATGATTGCTAATTTATCGGATTTGTCAGCAAAGTCTTGCAGCATTATACTGCCTTCGCACTGCTCAATAGCGTATGTTTTATAGCCCATGTTACGTGCTTCGACGACTGCTTCTTCGGGAGTATTGAAGTATTTCCACTCTACACTATCCTCTGCTCCGAGTGCTGTTTTGTGTATTTCTGGATGAGGTGGACAGCCAGTAATGCCGCACAACCATATTGCCTCGACGCGGAAAGCATCGCTTGTGCGGAATATACTGCCTACGTTGTACATGCTGCGAACGTTGTCGAGTATTACAATAAGCGGTATTTTTTCCGACTTCTTAAACTCCTCAACAGACATTCTGCCCATCTCAGTGACCTTCAGTTTGCGCATGGTTATTTGTTTTTACTCATCAATCCAAATACCGTTATGTATGCAAATGCAAGGAGTGGAAGGAGAAATCCTAACGACATACTTGTCTGTCCTATCAATCCCATGCATATTGGGAACACTGCACCACCTACGATACACATCACAAGATAACTCGATGCTTGCTTCGTATGCGCTCCCATACCCCTTACACCAAGGGCAAAGATTGTAGGGAACATGGTTGACATGAAGAAGAAAGTGAAGAATAATCCTATGAGCGAAACTACTTTCACCTCAGCCATTACCACTGCCATACACAATGTTGCCAATATACCAAAGATGGTAAGAAGCTTTGCTGGCGACACCCACTTCATGAAAAGTGAACTCAATAAACGACCAATAAAGAAAAGTCCCATGCCTCCAAAGCTCAGCATAAGTCCTGCGTCGGCTTTAGATATAGATGAATCGAGTTCAGTTGCGTAGTTGATGAAGAAACTGTTTACGCCCGTCTGTGCTCCTACATAGAGAAACTGTGCGATGAGAGCATACTTGAAATGTTTGTGTTGCCAGATGCTTCCGGTTGCTGTTCCGGCTTCTATTGCAGCCTGTTCAGCCTCAGCAGCCATCTCCTTTTCAGGTAGTTTGATAAAGCATAACAGCAGACAAACCAAAAGAACAACGACAGCTACAAGAATGTAAGGCTTCGCAATATCAAAGCTTGAGCCTGTTCCACCAAGAATCAACCATGTGCCAATCAGTGGACCAACAATCCAACCTATGCCGTTGAATGCTGCAGCAATGTTTATTCTCTGTGCGGCACCTTCCTCTGGTCCCATGCCTGTAGCACATGGATGCGCACCATTCTCTATAATACACAGTCCACATGCAAGTATGAAGAGTGCTGCAAAGAATGGATAAGGCGAATCAGCCCACGATGCAGGAATGAATAATAATGCACCGAAAGCAAAGAGAAGGAGACCTGTTATGAGTCCTTTCTTGTAGCCAACACGTCGCATTATAAGTCCTGCAGGTAATGCCATGATGAAATAACCTATATAGACCGAGAACTGAACAAAGCCAGATTCGGCTTTCGACATAGAGAAATTGTCTTGGAATTGCTTGTTCAGCACATCAAGCAATCCATGTGCACATCCCCACAAAAGGTAGAGTGTGGCAATCAATATGAATGGAAATAAATAGTTTACTCCACTCTTGCTTTGAAACATCTTGTTCATACGGTCAATTAGTCAAGATGAAAAACTTCTTCCATATCAGCCCACCATTCGCCTTCAGCACGGTTTGGTACTGGTTGCTGGCATGGCATACAAACATCCCACCAACGCTGAGTTTCAGGATCTGCTGCCATCTTTGCCATATCAGCCTCATAGTTGTCGCCAGTATATTCGTAGTAACTGAACAGATAACCATCCTTATAATAGATACTGTAGTTCTCAAGATTACACTCTTTAATCATCTCAAGCACCTTTGGCCATACGGCTGAATGAAGTTTTTTGTACTCTTCCAACTTACCTGGCGTAACGCCAATAACTTGTCCATAACGTCTTTTCATATTCTCTTTATTTAATGGGTTAGTATCTTCATGTACTGCTTTGAACAATGCCTCAATGTTCTCTGGCTTGATGTCAGGCAACACTGCTTCGTGCGAAGGCGAGATAACAAGTCCTGTAGGGAAAACTTCCTTCAGTCGCTTCACGTCCTGACGAACCTCATCTGGTGTACCATTGACAAGCAGATATTGTGCATCTACACCACCAAAGAAACTGCCATGTTTGAAATCTGCAGCAAGTTTCTCAGCCTGCATATCCTTTGCCTTGGCTTGAATTGGGTGAATAGTGTCTATTCCAAGGTCGAATAAGTCGTCGATAATAGGGTAAATACTGCCACAAGAATGATGAACAACTGTAAGTCCATAACTCTTTGCTTGGTCAACAAGTGCCTTTGTGCCTGGGAAAACATACTTACGAAGACTGTCAGGATCAACCATCAAACCCTTTTGTGAACCAAAGTCATTTCCAATCAATACAGCATCAAGATAACCCTTTGTTGCTTCATAGAATATCTCGCCACAGTCAAGATAGAATTTTGTTATTCTATCAATTACTGCCTTATACATTTCTGGATAGAGCATCATTGTAATCAGAGCGTTCTCCATGCCGAATGCTGAACATGAATCCTGGAAGTGTGCCGCCCACATTATACCCATTCTTGCCATGTCTTCCGGTGCATTCTTTGCAAGTTCACGACACTTATTGAAGTCGATATGCTCCTCTGGATTTGGCCAAGGGAATGTTTCTACCAACGAAGGATCAGACATATCTTCAAAGAAACCAGGCGCTGTGAGTGTACGTTCATCCTGTGCGCCACCTATTCCGCTCTTTGCAAAAGCAAGAGAACAACCAATGTCATTCGTCGGAGGATTATTATAAGGAACACAAATTGGATAAACATCATCGTCGATAAGTCGCTTCAAATCATCTATTGTGTTTACTTTAAAATGTTTCAAAAGATTAGGTATTGCCGATGGTACAGGTAATCCCAACCAACAAGCCGGACGATCAACTGGCTCACGACGGATAGTTGCAAGAAATCGTTCTCTATGATTCATAGTAGTTTTTTATTTTAGTTATTAATAATTTTTAATCTTCAAATTTTAGTTCGCCTTCACCTATAAGATTATAACTCTTGCGATGATATGGCGATATTCCATAGTCTTTTATCGCCTGACGATGTTTCTTGGTCGGATAACCCTTGTTACTTTTCCAATCATACATCGGATATTCTTCAGCCAAAGCATTCATATAATCGTCACGATAAGTCTTTGCCAAGATGCTCGCTGCAGCTATTGACAGGTATTTTCCATCGCCTTTTACTATAGTTGTATGCGGTAAACCATTGTATGGCTTGAACTTGTTTCCATCGACAATTACTGCCTGAGGTCTGACTTTCAGTCCATCAAGTGCACGATGCATGGCAAGTATGCTTGCGTTGAGAATGTTTATCTTGTCTATTTCCTGTGCTGTAACAATACCAACACTCCATGCTATTGCATCGCGTTCTATTATCTCGCGCAACTCATAACGCTTTTTTTCGGTCAATTGTTTCGAATCGTTCAACTGTTCATTACTATAGTCATCAGGAAAAATCACGGCTGCAGCATACACACTTCCAGCAAGACAACCACGTCCTGCTTCGTCGCAACCTGCTTCTATCATTCCTTTATAATAATGACTTTCAAGCATACTCAACTCAAATCCAACATTCTTTGTATAGGCTTAAGTGCTTTCTCGCTTAATTCAGCATCTACTGTAACCTCTGGTTTTTCGCATTTAAGAGCCTCATATATATTGTCAAGAGTGTTCATCTTCATGTATTCACACTCATTACAACCGCTTTCTTCTTTCGGTACAGAGATAAATATCTTGTCCTTGCACTGACGTTTCAATTCATATAATATACCAACTTCAGTTGCTACAATGAACTTTTCTTCGTCGCTTTCCTTGGCATATTTCAGTATTGCAGCAGTGCTTCCTATTACGTCGGCAAGGTCAAGAATTTCTTTCTTGCACTCTGGATGCGCCAGAACTTTTACGCCTGAATTGTCGTCCTTGAGCCTTTTCAGTTCATCAACCGAGAAGCGACTATGCACGTGACAACCGCCATTCCACAACAACATCTTGCGTCCCGACACCTTATTTATATATGATCCTAAGTTGAAATCAGGACAGAATATAAGTTTTTCGTCCTTTGGAAAACTTGCAATTATCTTTTCTGCATTGCCGGAAGTGACACACATATACGACAGTGCCTTCACATCTGCCGTGGTGTTTACATAGCTCACAACCTTGTAACCTGGGTGTTCATCCTTGAATTTCTTCAGTTCGTCGGCATTGCAACTATCGGCAAGACTGCATCCGGCGTTCGTGTCAGGTATCAGAACCTTCTTGTCAGGACAAAGAATTTTACACGTCTCAGCCATAAAATTCACGCCACACATCACTATAATCTTGGCATCGGTCTTTGCAGCTTTTTGTGCCAGCGCAAGGCTGTCGCCTATAAAATCTGCCACTTCCTGCACTTCATCGCGTGTATAGTAATGCGCCAGAATGATTGCCTCCTTCTCTTTGCACAACTTGCGAATTTTATCTTTTATGCACTGATTGCCTTTTTCCATATTCCTATTATTATATTTTATTTACAAAAAGAAAAATAATGATTAGTATTATTACCTGTGCAAAATGTGGAAAACTTTTCTAAAAGTTGCTCTCTTTATCTTCTATCGCGGTTTGTTTCCTTTGTTCTAAGTTGATAACTTTATAAATAACTTTCAATAACTTCCCAACTTATCCACACCTATTCATCCTTTCTTCCTGTCTGTGTATAACTCACATCTTATTACGAACTATTCCACTACTTTTCCACAGTTTCCGTGGAAAACTTCCTAAATCCACGATACATCAGGTAGAAACCTATGATGACAAGTGGAATACTGAGCAGTTGTCCCATGTCCAACGACATTCCTTCTTCGAAATCTTCCTGCACTTCCTTCACAAATTCTATCAATATACGCATTATGAAGCAGCATGCAATGCAGAATCCAAAGAAGAATCCTGTGCCGAGAGATTTCTTAAACTTTGCCTGTCTGAACAGAATAAACTCCACTATTCCTATTATTAAATATGAAATAGCTTCGTACAACTGTCCTGGATGACGCGGCAAAGTATCTACCCTTTCGAATATAAATGCCCAAGGTACATCGGTCACCTTGCCTATTATCTCGCTATTCATCAGGTTGCCCAAGCGTATAAACATTGCCGTGAAAGGCGCTGTCATTGCCATAGTGTCCATTACAAACATATAAGGCACCTTTGTTCGCTTGGTGTAAATCCACATACTGACGAACATTCCAATCACTCCGCCATGCGATGCCAAGCCTTCATATCCTATGAATTTCCAGCTTCCGTCGGGCAAAAAGCGTATTGGAAGCAGCATTTCCGTGATGTTCTTCCCTGATGCAAGGAAGTAATCTGGCTCGTAGAATAGGCAATGTCCTAATCGTGCTCCTATTAATATTCCAAAGAAACAATAGAAAAACAATGGTTCGAACAGCTTATTATCTATCTTATATATGCTGTATAGTTTCTTTACAATAACGTAACCGGTAAGCAACCCAGCCACCCAACACATGGAATACCACCGCAAGGCCAAGCCTCCGATACGCACCATCTCCACGTCGGGACACCAATGAATATAGTTCAACAATGCTTCCATTATACATTAAACCTAAAGTGCATTATGTCTCCATCCTGCACTACATATTCTTTTCCTTCTATTCCCATCTTGCCAGCATCGCGCACTGCTGCCTCTGATCCATACTCTATATAGTCGTCGTACTTTATTACTTCAGCGCGAATAAAGCCTTTTTCAAAGTCGGTATGTATCACTCCGGCGCATTGAGGAGCCTTCCAACCTTTGTGATATGTCCATGCTTTCACTTCCATTTCGCCTGCTGTGATGAATGTTTCGAGGTTAAGAAGCGAGTAGGCTTTCTTTATTAATCGGTTCACACCACTCTCTTCGAGACCTAATTCCTCAAGAAACATTTGCTTGTCTTCGTATGTTTCGAGCTCTGCAATGTCCTCTTCAGTCTTTGCTGCTATTACAAGAACTTCTGCACCTTCTTCCTTTGCAATCTGCTCCACGCGTGCTGAATAGTCGTTACCTGTCTTTGCTGCTGTCTCGTCAACATTGCAAACATACAGCACAGGCTTCGCTGTAAGTAGGAAAAGATCGTGTGCAACCCGCATCTGGTCTTTGTTGTCGAACTCCACAATGCGCGCATTCTGTCCCTTTTCCAACACTTCCTTATATCTCAGAAGAACCTCAACGGCAAGTTTCGACTCCTTATTGCCGGCAGCAGCAGCCTTTTGTTCCTTGCCAAGTCGTGACTCTATGGTCTCAAGGTCCTTCAACTGAAGTTCCGTATCTATTATCTCTTTGTCGCGGATAGGATCGATAGAACCATCCACATGAGTTATATTATCGTCGTCGAAGCAACGCAGCACGTGAATGATTGCATCCGTCTCGCGTATGTTGCCGAGGAACTTATTTCCCAATCCTTCGCCTTTGCTTGCACCTTTTACAAGCCCTGCAATGTCAACAATCTCGCATGTAGCCGGCACAATCCTGCCTGGATGCACCAGTTCTGCAAGCTTTGTCAGTCGCTCGTCGGGCACTGTGATAACACCAACATTAGGCTCGATAGTACAAAAAGGAAAGTTTGCCGACTGAGCCTTAGCACTCGACAAACAGTTGAACAACGTAGATTTGCCAACGTTAGGCAAACCAACAATACCGCATTTCAATGCCATAGTTTTCTAATATATTTTATATAATCGGTGCAAATATACAAATTTTTCGCGACACGCGCGTATAAAATAAACATTATTTTACTTTATATTATCGAGAACTCGAACTTTCGAGAACTCGAAGTTGAGCGCTTGTTTTCGGGAAGTCGAGTTTTTTAAGTCTCGAAGTTGAACGCTTAACTCGCGCAAACATTGCTGCAATGTTCGAGTCAACATTGCTACAATGTTCGGACCAACATTGCTGCAATGTTTTTCAGGGTTAAGCGTTCAACCTTGAAAAGCCTTACACTCGTATGCTGATTTTCTTACCGTCGTAGTTTACAATTTTACCTTTCGGGTTGTCGAGGTTGAGCGTTTGCTTGCCTTGTTTCTTGATGAAAACCACATTGAAACGACGCTTCTTCAGCATACCGTCGAACTCGCCTTTTCTTTCTCCGATGGTGAGTCGGCGACGGGTATTATCGTACTTGAACGTGATTGTGGCATACTTTCCTTGCTCATAGTTATAGTTTGTGCCTTCGTCTTCATAGAGCATGAACTCACCGTCGGCACCTTCATATACGTAAAGGTTGATGAGTTCCGCCGGCTTCTCATCGCTCCACTGCATTGCCGGACCAAAAGGAACTATGCTGCCCTCGCGAACGAAGACAGGCATCCGCTCGTATGGAGCATCGACCGTCAGCGTTTGTCCACCTTTTATATATAGGTTGGAGTAAAGGTCGTACCAGCCTCCTTCAGGGAAATAAACCTCACGACTGCGCAATTTATATTCGCCTACAGGACAAGCCATGAACGACGGTCCGAACATCCATTGGTCTTTTATGTCGCGTACTTTAACGTCATCGGCGAAATCCATAGGCAGTCCGCGCATCATTGTATAGTCCTTCAGGTTGCACCAAGCCGCAAGACTATAGATGTAAGGCATCATGTAGTAGCGCAGTTTATGGTAGAAGACGATGCTCTTGTAGGCAGGATGCGAGTCGGGAGCAATGTTGAACACCTCGCGTGTAGGCCACTGTCCATGCGTGCGATACAGTGGAATGAAGCATCCAAACTGTGTCCATCGCGTCTGCAATTCGCGCCATTCCTTCAAGTCTTCGCTTTCTTTTCCGGTAGTATCATAGAGTTTTTGCGCAGCTTCATACCTCTTCTCTACGCAGAATCCGCCTTGATCCATGCCCCAGAATGGGAGGCCTGCAAGATTATAATTGAGTCCGGCAGTCATCTGAGCACGCATATCTTCCCATCGAGTGCCTATGTCGCCGCTCCATGTAGCGGTGGAATACTTCTGTTCACCCGCAAAACCACTGCGTGTAAGAAGGAAGACTCGGCGGTTGGGATTGGTCGATCGCTGCCCGTTATAGATAGCATCGGCGTTGACAATGCTGTAGGCATTGAAGAATTCAGTGGATGTTCCGAGTGCCGTTGGGCCACAAAGTGCCTTGCGATACCACATAGGAGTGCAGTCGCGAACGTTCGGTTCCGACGCATCCATCCACCATGAATCCACTCCGAAATGGTATTTTGAGTAGATGTTTTGGTTCATTTGCTGCCAGAACATACGTCGTGCACCGGCATCATAAGCGTCGTAGAAACTGCCCATATAGCCTTGTCCAACCCAGTCAAGTATGGTATCCTTCACTGCCTGACGGTACATCCAGCCGTGTTTGTCGAGCGATTTATAGTTGTCAGTAGTGCAGTAGAACTTAGGCCAAACGGAAATCATATAGCGTCCGTGCAGTCGATGTATGTCGTCAATCATCTTCTGTGGGTCAGGGTAACGGCTCTTATCGAACACGTGTGAGCCCCATTCCGGCTCATTCCAATAGAACCAATCCTGCACGATATTGTCTATCGGAATCTGTCGTTTGCGAAATTCTGCAAGGGTTGAAACTATCTCGTCCTGCGTTTTATAGCGTTCCCGACTCTGCCAGAAGCCTAATGCCCACTTAGGGAGAATAGACGCTTTGCCCGTCAGAGTGCGGTATCCACTGATAACTTTATCGATGTTTTCGCCTGCGATGAAGTAATAATCCATGTCGCGCGACATCTCGCTCCAGATGGAAAGACGGTTCTGTTCATCCTGTGTTTGCGGTTCTGCCACGCGCAGACCAAGGTAACTTACGCCTCCGTCAGGCTTCCATTCTATCTTCAAAGGCACCCGTTTTCCTTGAGGAATAGCGAAATCAAACTTCCACGCATTGGGGTTCCACGCCGTTCGCCAACGTTCAGGAACGACTTCGCGACCGTCGATATAGACCTTTACATAGCCTGCATAATAGAGGATGAATTGGAAATTTCTACCGATGAAATCGGCATTTTCTATGAATCCTTCGTATGAAACCGCGGCATTGTCAAGCTTAATTTCACTTGGGAGATTGACGATTGTTTCCGAGTTTTCGAAATAAAGCGAGTCCTCCTGACGCACTAATTGATGACCTTTACCGTCGTTGTAAGTTCCGGTAAGCGAACCTTGCTTGCCGTTCTTATCGTAGAGTAGGAACACTTTACCCAACTGGCGGTAGTCGTTAGGGTTACCAAATCGGCAATATGAATAGCTGTCCCAAAGGATTCCATAGTTCTTCGTGCTCACCACAAACGGCACAGATACCTTAGTATTATACTGGAAAAGGTCCTCGTTTTTGCCTTTCATGTTGAAATCACCCGACTGATGTTGCCCAAGACCATAGAAGGCTTCATCGTTGTCAGACTCAAACAAAGCGTGCCACGACCAAGCGTTTCGCAGTGGAGATTCGGGGTTATACACCTCTTTATCTATATCCAACGACGGATTTCTAAGTCCGAGTTCACGTTCCGGAACGCGGAACTTCGTGAATGTCTTGCCTTGATTTGACTCCTTCAGAAGCACATTTCCGCTCTTGTCACAGAACGTAATAGCCCCCGTTTGCCTGTCAACCAATGCCTTAATGCAGTTGGTTTCGATGGTTTCAGTGCCTGATGCTTCGCCGATATTGACTGTTGTAGAGCGAAGATTGCTGTTGTTTATCATCGCAGAATCGATGATAAGACTGTTTTTTTTCGGAAAATTTGACTCGGGAGTTGCCTGTACACGGATGATACGGTCGTTCATAACCGACAGTTTCACCATCCTCGGCATCACTTGTGCTGGTGCAATGTAAACCATCCCAGCGAACATTATTGTAAGAAGTTGTTTCATATTTTAAGTAATTAGATGTTACAAAAGTAGTGATTATTCGTTCAAAAACCAAAAAAAATGCGAATTATTTCCTAAACTATGAATAATTTATTATCTTTGCAGACTGAAAGTATATTTAACGTTAAATAATTTACATTTATGATTAACTCACAAGAAATCAAGAAGGGTACTTGTATCCGTTTGGACAACCAGATTTATGTATGTATTGACTTCCTGCACGTAAAGCCAGGAAAAGGTAACACTATTATGCGCACAACATTGAAGAACGTGACAACTGGTCGCGTACTTGAGCGCACATTCCAGGTAGGTTTCAAGCTCGAAGATGTTCGCATCGAACGTCGTCCGTTCCAGTTCCTCTATGTAGATGGTGGCGACTATATCTTCATGAACCAGGAAACTTACGAACAAGTTCCTATTATGAAAGACCTCATCACAGGTGTGAACTTCATGAAGGAAAGCGATGTAGTGGAAGTAGTTACCGACACAACAGACGGAACAATCCTCTATGCAGAAATGCCAGTGAAGACAGTTTTGCGTATCACTCATAGTGAACCAGGCGTAAAGGGCGACACTGCAACAAACGCAACAAAGCCAGCTACACTTGAAACTGGCGTAGAAATCCGTGTGCCTCTCTTCATCAACGAAGGTGAACTCGTTCAGGTTGACACTCGCGATGGTTCTTACTTGCAGAGAGTAAAGGAATAAATTCTAAAACTCTACAGCCCCCTCCAGCTCCCTAAAACAGTCCCCCTCTGTCCCCCCAAGGGGGAATGAACAGCCATTCTCTCCCCCTTGGGAGAGTTGGAGGGGGCTGTTTTTCTAACTCTTATAACATGAAATACTCCCTTATAGTTCCCGTTTTCAATCGTCCTGACGAGGTTGAGGAATTACTTCAAAGTTGTACCGAACAGACTTTTCGCGACTTTGAAGTGGTTATAGTCGAAGATGGTTCTTCAAGAAAGTGTAATGATGTATGCGAAAAGTTTAACGACTTACTCGACATACATTATTATTATAAGGAGAACTCAGGTCCAGGGCAAAGTCGTAACTATGGTGCAGAAATGGCAAGAGGAGAGTATTTTATAGTGCTTGATTCAGATGTTGTGCTGCCTCCTGACTATCTTCTTGAGGTAGATAAGGAGACAACTTCGCAGCCGACAGATGCCTTCGGTGGGCCTGACAAGGCACATGAATCGTTCACCGACGTGCAGAAAGCAATAAACTATAGCATGACAAGTTTCTTCACCACGGGTGGTATTCGCGGTGGAAAGAAGAAACTCGACAAGTTCTATCCACGCTCGTTCAATATGGGAATACGTGCTGAGGTGTATCGTTTGCTCGGTGGTTTCTCAAAGATGAGGTTTGGTGAGGACATAGATTTCAGTATCCGCATCTTCAAGGAAGGCTGCAAGTGCAGACTTTTCCCAGAGGCTTGGGTGTGGCATAAGCGCAGAACCGACATGAAAAAGTTCTTTCGTCAGGTGTTCAACAGCGGCATAGCACGCATAAACCTCTATAAAAAATATCCGGATTCATTGAAACTTGTGCACCTTTTACCAGCAGTATTTACCGTTGGCGTCAGTCTGCTTGTGCTTGCATCTGCCTTAGGGCGAGTGCTGATGGCATACGATGGAGGCATGGTTTGGTATCCACTTGCAGCTTTGCCGTGGTTGCCAATACTCCTCTTCGCGTTCATTATATTTATAGATTCTACAATAAGGAACAAGAGTTTAAAGATAGGATTCTACTCTATAGGTACGGCTTTCATCCAGCTTATTGGCTATGGCGCAGGATTTCTTTCGGCATGGTGGCGCAGATGTGTATGCGGAAAAGACGAATTCGAAGCTTTTAAGGAAACGTTTTACAAATAGATAATCTGATTGATTATGAAGCTTGCAATCAACAAATGGGCAGAAGAAGACCGACCAAGAGAGAAACTTGAAGCACTTGGTCCGGCTGCTTTGTCTGATTCTGAATTGCTTGCCATACTCATTGGAAGCGGAAATGCCGAGGATAGTGCCGTTGACTTGATGCGGAAAATACTTGACCATTGCAACAATAACCTGAACTCTCTTGGCAAGATGAGCATTGCCGAACTATGTCATTTCAAGGGAATAGGTCCTGCAAAAGCCATTACTATACTTGCAGCATGTGAACTTGGCAAGCGTCGTCAGGCATCAGGAATAGAGGAACGTCCTGAGATGAGCGATGCCTCGAAGGTTTATGAATACATGCATCCACGTATGCAAGACCTCGATACAGAGGAAGGTTGGGCATTGTTCTTGAACCAAAAATGCCGACTTATCAAGGCTGTTCGCCTGTCGCATGGCGGCATCAGCGGCACTCTAATCGATGTTCGCATTGTAATGAAAGAGGCTGTGCTGTGCAATGCAACGGTGATGATACTCTGCCATAACCATCCGAGCAACAATATGCGCCCAAGTCGTGACGACGAAAGACTGACCGACAGAATGAAGAAAGCCTGCGACATTATGGCAATCAACTTCCTCGACCATGTGATTATTGGCGACGGATCGTATTATAGCTTTAGGGAAGAAGGAAAATTATAGGTAAGGAAAAAGAAAATAGAAATGACTCCAGAAGAAAGAACATCATTGGAAGAACGGATTGTTGACGTGCTGAAGACCGTCTATGACCCAGAGATTCCTGTTGACATATATAATCTTGGACTTATCTATCGCATTGAAGTAAACGACGATGCAACGGTAGATATCGACATGACATTCACCGCTCCAACGTGTCCTGCAGCAGAATACATCCTCGAAGACGTGCGACAGAAGGTTGAAGCACTCGAAGGTGTGAAGGGTTCAAACGTTGAACTCGTGTTTGAACCTGAGTGGGACAAGGACATGATGAGCGAAGAAGCCAAAATGGATTTAGGTTTATTATGAACAAAGTATATTTTATCTCCGATGCGCATCTTGGTTCGCTTGCAACAGAACACAGGCGAACACAGGAACGCCGACTTGTTGCTTTTCTCGACAGTATAAAGACGCAGGCAAGTGCTGTGTATATGCTTGGCGACATGTTCGACTTCTGGTATGAGTATCGTCTTGCGGTGCCAAAGGGCTACACGCGTTTTCTCGGAAAGGTTTCGGAACTAACCGACATGGGTGTTGAGGTGCATTACTTCACTGGCAACCACGACATCTGGGCGTACGATTACCTTGAAAAAGAGTGCGGAGTCACCATTCATCGCAAGCCTTTGACGACCGAAATATACGGAAACCTTTTTTTCCTTGCTCATGGTGATGAACTTGGAGAACGCGACAAGGGCTTTCGTTTCATCCGTTCTGTCTTCCACAATCGTCTTTGTCAAGTGCTATTCTCGTCGCTTCATCCGCGTTGGGGCATCGACTTTGGGCTTAAATGGGCAAAGCATTCGCGGCTGAAACGTGCCGACGGAACCGAACCACCATACAAAGGAGAGGACAAAGAGGAACTGATTCTCTGGACAAAGGAATATATGAAGACTCATCCTGACATCAATTTCTTCATTTATGGACATAGGCACATTGCACTCGACTTGATGTTGTCTTCAACCAGTGAAGGCAATTCTCACAAGTCACGCCTGATGATTCTTGGCGATTGGATTTCGCAATACACATACGTGGAATACGATGGAGAAACCATTTCCCTTAAAGATTATGTTGAAGGAGAATAAATCTTCGAAACCTCGAAATCGGCTTACCGCTTTCACAAAGCCTGAAAGAATTCTCGAAAAAAAATAAAAAAAACAAAACTATGAAAAAATCATTACTTCTCATCATCGCACTGGCAATGAGTGTTTGCCAGGGAGCGGCACAGACAGGTTATCCTATCAATCCTGTATCTTTCACACAAGTAAAGGTGGCTGAATCTTCCTTCTGGGGACAGAGGCTGAAGGCAAGCCGCGAGGTAACAATCCCTTTAGCATTGAGTAAATGCGAGGAAACCAACCGCTACGCCAACTTCACAAATGCGGCTACGCACATGAAGGACACCACAAAGGTCTTCGATGTTGTCAAGAACATGGGCTTCCCATTCGACGATACCGACCCTTACAAGACCCTTGAGGGCGTTAGTTATCTGCTCCAGGTATATCCCGACAAAAAGCTTGAGGCATACGCCGACAGCGTAATTGCTGTCATAGCTGCTGGTCAGGAACCCGACGGATACCTTTATACGGCACGCACACAGAACCCTCTTCACCCTCACAAATGGTCTGGTATGAAGCGTTGGAGTGAGGTTGAAGGCGGATCACACGAGTTCTACAACCTCGGACATCTCTGCGAAGCTGCCGTGGCTCATTACTATGCTACGGGCAAACGCAACTTCCTCGACATCGCAATTAAGTATGCCGACTGCGTTTGTCGTGAGATTGGAACAGCCCCAGGGCAGGCTTGCGTAGTGCCAGGACACCAGATTGCCGAGATGGGACTATGCAAACTCTACATCGCAACGGGCGATAAAAAGTATCTCGACCAGGCAAAATTCTTCCTCGACAAACGCGGATACACTCGCGTGAAGAATGCTTACAGCCAGAGCCATAAGCCTGTACTTGAGCAGGATGAAGCCGTAGGCCATGCCGTACGCGCCGGTTACATGTACGCAGGCATGGCTGATGTTGCTGCTCTGACAAAGGATGAGGGCTACATCAAAGCCATTGACAAGATATGGGACAACATTGTCAGCAAGAAGTATTATATCACCGGAGGCGTCGGAGCACGCCACGACGGCGAGGCTTTCGGCAGCAATTACGAACTGCCAAACCTCTCTGCATACTGCGAGACGTGTGCTGCAATAGCCAATGTCTATTTCAATTATCGTCTCTTCCTGCTGCATGGCGAGAGCAAATACTACGACGTACTCGAACGTTCCCTCTACAATGGAGTCATCTCAGGAATATCTCTCGACGGCGGAAAGTTCTTCTATCCTAACCCACTCGCCTCTGAAGGCAACTATGTTCGTCAGCCTTGGTTTGGCTGCGCATGCTGTCCGTCGAACGCGGCTCGCTTTATTCCTTCGCTGCCACAATACATCTACGCAGTCAAGGACAACGCCATCTACGTCAACCTCTACAACACAAACACTGCCGACATCACCTTGGGCGGCAAGCGGATAACCCTCGAACAGCAGACCGACTACCCTTGGGATGGTAACATTGCCATTACCGTCAAGACCAAAGGTCAGTTCTGCCTCAAGCTGCGCATACCTGGATGGGTGCGCAATCAGGTAGTGCCTTCCGACCTTTATCATTATTCCGATGGCGTGAAACCGCATTTCTCAGTCCTTGTCAACGGCACAAAGGTCAGCACCGATGCTATGGACAACATCTCTGCCGACGGATACCTTGCCATCGACCGCAAGTGGAAGAAGGGCGACCGCGTGGAGATCACCTTCGACATGCCGCTCCGCACTGTTGAGGCAAACTCTCAGGTAGCAGCCGACCAAGGGCTGACAAGCGTAGAGCGCGGCCCAATAGTATATTGCCACGAGCAGGGAACCGACGCCCTGCCAGAGTACGGCATCAAGGGATTGAAGTTCCGCAACCTCACCCTCATCCCATACTTCGCCTGGGCACATCGCGAAAACCGCAAGATGGCTGTCTGGTTGGAATAGCAAAATCGAACGATATATTTTTACAACCCGACGCTTATAAGTTTGCGACTTGAGCGTTCAACCCAAAAAAACATTGCTGCAATGTTAGTCCCAACATTGCAGCAATGTTGACTCGAACATTGTAGCAATGTTTGCCCGACTTAAGCGTTCAATCCGCAAAAGCCATTCGAAGAACCCATGATATTCTTACCATAAGAAGACGTAATTTGTACGGCTTTTGTAATAAGCCACTGCTACGTCCCTTGCTGCGCGTATAGTTGCCTTCGCAACTCTTTCAGCTGCATTTCTCGTTTCTTTTCTTTCATTCAATTCGTTGTTGTACGCCGTATCGGAATTTTTCTTGATTGACGCAAGTAGGGATTTCGCATCGCTGAAGCAACTGCAATTAGGTATTATTGTTGCCGCAAGGTCGGCAGCCACGTCAAAGTTACGCTTGGCATATTCAGCCCTTGCAGCCATCATCACCTCTTCACAGTTTTGTGTGAGATACTGCTGGTATATCTTTTTGATTGAGGCGGACACGAGTTTATATCCCGTCAATGTTTCAGGATAGGACGAAAGTAATGCTATTGCTTCCGAATATTGTTGCTGTGCGCTCAAGGTATTTGCTTTGCTAATCAACACATTTGTGTTGTCTCGGTAGAATTCAATAATTTTCTTTTTGGCTTCAGGTATAAAGTTGCGGAATTTACTTTCGTCGATTTTGTTGATGGCAGAATGCATTGCATTCGACTTTGAATACCCTTCTCCCTTTGAATAAAGTGTTAGCGAATTGAACACAGTGCCTGTCATAATGTTTTTAATGCTCACAACTATTCCCAGTTCAAGGGTGTATATGTTGCGCATACCGCCTTCTACCAAGTATTCGTTGATAATACTTATTTCAGGAATCATGGTCAGTGCACCGATTTCCATCGACGAAACTCCCTCAGATGCAGACATGGATAGCAGTTTGTTTTTGAGTATTGTCATTGTATTGTTATCAAGTATGCATTCGCGTGGCATGGCGACTGAGATGCAGATATCGTTGCTTTGTGCAAATATAGGAAGGCATGTAACGGCAACAATAATGAGAAAAATCATCTTTTTCATCTTCAAATTTATTTTATTGTAATGACAAGTGTATTATTTTTTGTTGTGTGAGCAACCTGTATTCCGAGTGAACGGAACAATTGTCTTATCTCGCGGTCAAACTGGTTTATGGTGTAGTTTCTGCCATTTGCGTCCTTTAATGGGATGTGAATATCGTCGAAGATTAGTTCCAGTTCGGTGCTTCCCTGTGAATGATAGTTGTTTTTGTAGGCATGATCAGCCACCCAGTCCTCAATCATGTCAGCCAGTTCAGCACCGTTAAACTCTTGATGAAGCGTATGCGACGAGGCTTCATCGACCTTTATATCTACAATAATAGAACGTCCATTGCTTACAATATCATCGAATTTAGTTTGGACGACGCTCAGAAAATCGTCGGCAACCTTCTCTACTGCTGCTCCTGCCAAGCGCCCGATATCTTCAGTGTAGAATATTCCACTGAACGCATCCTTGCTTGCAAGTGCTCCGCCAGTGGAAACATCACACGCCTTCATCAGCACTTTTACGCTATTTCCGCTCACGGAAGTTGTAAATACATACTCCGCTTCAACGTAAATATCTGCACCGGAATTCTGTATTATCATTGAGCTGCGGTTTATTCTGGCATTGTCTGACAATGCATTGTTGGCTGATTGTGCTTTCAGTCTTGTTTCAAAGTCAATTGTCGTGAAGCCCCTTTTGTCGAAAGCCTCGCGTATTTTAGACATTACCAACCTGATGTTAGGGTCTTGTTCTATTGCCTCACGTATGTCATTTCCTTCCGTAACGTATGGCATTACCATAATTTTTGGCTGAATAAAAACGCTATCTTGCGCTACAACTGTGGTAGCGACAGAGGTTAGTAATAAAAAACATATAAGTTTTAGAAATCGAATCATACTATGTTTGAATATAAAATTTACAATCATTCTACTCGTTTATTACAAGTCTGCAATATAGTTTTGTGCTTGAATTCAACATGTCATGTAGCTGCTTTGCTAATTTTTTATCGATTTTGCATTCGGAAAAAGCAGTTCCCACGAGGTTTGTAACAGTAATGCAACCGAGGACAGAAGGCATTTCCTCGCCATCATAGGTTTCAGTTTTTATGACGTTGAAGCGATTTCCAACCTTTACGCCATGCATCTGTCCAGCCTTGATTATGACTTTTTCAGCTTTTCCATTTCCTCCTTCTGATAATTTTATTATCTTTGCATTCAGGGGAAAAGTGTTTAGAAAGTATTCCGACAATGCTGGTTCAAGCGAGTTCATGCTCATCAATACGGCAGCTTGGGCAGAAACACATTCTTTACTTGACTTTCCTTCAAAACAAACTGCATTGGTAGTTTGCTGTGTTGCTACATTATCTACTTTCAATTGAAAAGCCACACTTGCTTTGTATCCTCTGACAGTCCCGTCAGGGTTTTTCATTCGATAAACAGGAATTTTCGTAATTTCTCCTTGCACAAGTTGCATGGCTGCTAAGCTGTTTCCTTGTTCCGCGATGTCCTTTCCTATGAACTCTTCACTTTTTTGATATTCGAGTTCATAAACGATTTTATCACGGTTTGTCCTATCAACAACGATAACCCTATTGCTGTTTTTGAGAACTTCGACCACCTTTTCCGTTACCAAGCCAGTATATGGACTCTCAATATCAGATTTGAATTCAGCTACACCAACAACATCCCTATCATCGTTGAGCTTGTTCTGATTGATAAAATCTATAGATTTTTGAAGTTCCTGTTCCCTCTTTATGGCATCATCTGGTGACTGTGCATATCCCAAAAGGGAATACACAGCCACCAGAAGTGATAAAAACCTGTTCATGGCACGTTATAAGTTTTTACCTGATTTCAAGGTTTCAATGATTTCATTCACAGCCTTTACCTGAGCAGCGGATTCCTCCAATAAGATAGGAGTAGCTATATTTCCAAACTCAATAACGGCAGTTGCAGCCTTTGCAGTCTTGGCTGCTTTTGCGGCTTTTAGAGGATTCTTCTCAGCAGTTGCACTTTGTGCCATGTTCTTTGCCTCTTCGCCAGCATTCTTTGCCTTGTCCACAGCAGCCTTAATACTTGCACCTTCACCTGCGACCGTTGTTGCAAAAGAAATCCATTCTTCAAGTGTAGGCTTTTTGATGGTAACATCGGTTACACCATCTTGAGTTTCTCCAATCTGACGTTTGTACATGTTCTCAAGTTGTTCACTGTTTGCAATAGCAAGGATAGCGGCATTTTTTACATCATTTCCATAGCCGTCAATACTTGCATTTCCACAAGCCTTGTAATCCTCGCAGAGGGCTGATAACTTTGCAGAGCGGTCTTTACTCTGCTGGATTTGTTCCTTAACCTGGGCTTTAGCAGCGCAGATTACACACATGGCAATAGCCATCAACATAATTTTTTTCATTTTCTATAAAGTTTTGTGCGCCTTTAGAAGCCCAGTAAGGCAGTTAATAAAATAAAGATATACAAAACGAAAAACGTAGGCTTCCATCTCCACTCATCCACCTCTTAGGCCGTAGGAAGCCATGCATGAAGACGAGTAGAGTGTCTGCCTACGCCAGTATGTAACACAAATCCTCGGGAAAATGTGCCATGAGGACATGACATATCCTCACAAGCACACCCCGGGATACATTTCGTGCATACCCGCAGCAGTCACATCTGACATTGTCCTTGACATGCATTTGAATTTCCTACGTTCAAGAGGTCAATAGACAAAGCATCAATGACGCTTTTACATAATGTATTGTCCCACACCCAGCCGCGCATCAAGTATTGATGGCACGGCGTAGGCTCATGACGATGCAAAGATATAAAAAAATTAAATATAATAGCATGAAATGATAAAAAAATCTTTTTAGATGTCGAATTTTAAACAAAAATAGCGCCAACCAACAAGTACAAGATAAGTTGGTTGACGCTATTTTTTAGAAATTTTTATCGAAGGGTTACGGAGTTTTCAGCGTTTGTCGGACAAAGTCTAATATGTGGTTTTCGGCAAGACGATGATTGAATGCATCGGGGAAACCGTGGTTTCCGTTGGGTATAAGGTTGAACTTTACGTCGCTGTATGCTTGTTTCACTTTTTCGATTGAAGGTGCTGGTGTCACAAGATCCTTATCGCCATAGACCACCAGAACTGGACGGGTGTATTTTCCTATCGCTTTATATGGGTCGTAATCGACGAGAGGCAGATAGTATTTCTGGCTCAACTTCATATCGCCAAACATAAATTCATCGGGGGTTTCCTTTGTCTTTTCAAGCATGTTGCGTGCCGTTTCTGGAATGACAAATGCTGGGTAGAGCAGAATCAGCGACTTATAGTCGGCAGGGTTGGCTGCAGCCGTGATGCTGGCAACCAGTCCTCCCTGGCTGCCACCAGCAAGCATAACGCGATGGGTATCGATGTTCGGCAGTCGTTTGATGGTGCGTGTGATGGCTTCAAGGTCGGCTTGTTCGGTAAAGATAGTCATGTCGGTAGTCTTTCCTTCGCTTCGACTGTGCATACCTCCACCGCAGAAATCGAAGATGTATGCGGCAATGCCGTGTTTGGCAAGGCATTCGGCATAGCGCAGATGTTCGTTGAAAGAACTTCCGAAACCGTGTGCCATGATGACTATTGGCAGTTTGCCCTGATTGGAATACTCGGATACGTAAGGCAGATAGATGCGTCCCCATATCTTGCCGTTAGGGCTCTGGCAGTATAAATCACGAGTGCTGAAGAACGTAGTGTCCTGCATTTCCGTTCCGTTTGCTGCCTCGGTGAAGGCATCGAGAATCTTTGTCGGCCGATGGTTGGCAAATGCTCCTAATGGATAGAAATGCTCCATCTCGGGTGCCCAATAGAATATGCCTCGACATTCAGGCAGAGCTTTTGTGGCATCAATAAGTTTGCGCATGAAAAGATAGCCCTCGTTAGGACGTGCAGATTCATAACCCGTCTCGACAATCATAACGTCCTTGCCGTATTGCAACTTAAGGCTTTTGATATTTGCAACGACGCGTTCTATGGTCTCGTTCTCATGCTTCACGCGCTTTGCCTTCATGTCCCAGTATGGATATACGCTCATGCCAATCATGTCGAAACGTGCATTGTACTGTTTTAGTCCGTCGAAGATGCGATGATAGCGTTTTATGTCGCATCCGCAGTCGAGATGAACTATACATTTTGCATTGGGATAAACACGCTTTACGGCAGCATATCCGGCATCGGTAAGCCCAGCATATTGCTCCATGTTGGTCTCGGCACGTCCTGTTTCCCACAACATTCCGTTGGTGGTTTCGTTACCGATCTGCACCCAAGCGACATCCACTCCGTTGGTTTTAAGCAATTTCAAAGTTTGCGTAGTGTGCTGTGCAAGTGCCCGTTTCATTTCCTTGTAGGTCATTCCTTGCCACGACTTTGGTATTGGTTGCTTACCAGGATCTGCCCATGAGTCGCTGTAATGGAAGTCGATCATCACGGCCATTCCGTTTTCCTTCGCACGGAGGGCCATCTTCAGCACGTCTTCCTTGTTGCAGAAACCACCTTGCGGCTCAACCCATACGCGAAGGCGTACGGCATTCAATCCGAGTTCTTTCATCAGGACAGTGTTCTCGCGTGGCTCATTGTTCCTATTATATAATAATGTGTTGCGCGCTTCCATCATCGTTGTTCCGCTGATGTCGGCACCAAGATAGTAGTTGTTGCTCTGGGCTTTAGCTGAGATAATAGCCAAGACTGCAACACAAATGATTGCATATTTGTTAATCTTTTTCATAATTATAAGTTTTATTTTTGGTTGTTTGGTGTGATGTTATTATTTGTCACTTTTAAGATAATCGACCATCAGGTGAGCTGCATTCTGCGCAGCGTTTTGCGATCCGAGGAATTTTCTCATTTCCATATAGCCGTCGAGCATCGTTGCGCGTGCATCGTTTCCAGGGAGGATTTTGGTGAGTTCACGGCAGATGTTTTCCACCGTCATAGTGTCTGCCACAAGTTCTGTTACCAGTTCGCGGTCAACAATAAGGTTTACTAACGAAATGTATTTCACTTTAAGTATGTGTCGTTTGCACCAGCTGATGAATTTTCCCATCGGCGTGTAGTAGCATACGACTTGTGGGACATTGAAAAGTGCAGTCTCGAGTGTTGCTGTGCCACTCGTCACAAGGGCTGCCACCGACTGGTGTAGCAGTTCGTATGTCTTGCCGAAAACTATTTCGACATTGCTTTCATTGGCAATAAACTTGTCGTAGTATTCGTGCTCAATGCCTGGAGCACCGGCTATGACAAACTTGTATTTAGGAAATCTTTTGGCAGCCTGGAGCATCATTGGGAGGTTGTCCTTAATCTCCTGACGCCTGCTTCCAGCCAAAAGAGCGATAAAACAGCCCCCTCCTACTCCCCCAAGGGGGAGAGATTGGCTGTTCATTCCCCCTTGGGGGGACAGAGGGGGGCTTTGGGGAAGCAGGAGGGGGCTCGATTTCCATTCGTCAACTTCGCCTACTGTAGGGTTGCCTACATAGTCGATGTGATAGTTGTGTTTATGCTCGAAGAAGTCGATTTCAAACGGTAGGATTGAGAAAAGATGGTCGATGTCGCGCTTTATGTTTTTTATTCTGTACTCTTTCCAAGCCCATATCTTTGGCGAAATATAATAGTAGATTGGGATGGAAGTGTGCTTCTTTATATACTTTGCAACGTCAAGGTTGAACCCTGGATAATCTACAAGTATGAGCACGTCAGGGTTCCATTCTTTGATGTCGTGCTTGCAGAAACGCATATTACCAAGGATAGTCGGCAGATGTTTGATGACCGGCATGATGCCCATATAGGCAAGATCGCGGTAGTGACGCACAAGTCCGTCGCTTTCACTGCGCATCATGTCGCCCCCGAAAAAGCGGAACTGAGCGTCGTTGTCTGCACGTTTCAGTTCTGCCATAAGGCGACTTGCATGTAAGTCACCGCTCGCTTCACCGACTATGAGGTAATATTTCATCTTTTTCGGTTTTATGGTTTTTCGGTTTTACGAGTTCTCGAGTTCTCGATTTTTCGAGCAATCTTATAGCCTTACGACCTAAAAACCTAAATTTTCCAGTTTTTCAGCATATCGTAGTCTGTGACATCGACAGTAGTTGGAGTGATGGCGATATACCCATGATTGAGTGCCCACTGGTCGGTGTCTTCGGCATCAGGTTCGGCGTTTTCAAGGTTTCCTACAAGCCAATAATACTTGAACCCACGTGGATGGTCGCAAGCAGAAACTTCGTTTACCCAATTGCCACGTGTCATTCTGCACATACGAATGCCTTTGTATTGACCGCCGAATGGGAAGTTTACGTTGAGAAAACTGCCCGACGGAAGACCTTCAGCAAGAACTTTCCTGACAATCTGCTGCACGTATGGGCGCATTGGTTCGAAGTCGGCATTGCTGTCATAGTCGCAAAGCGAGAAGGCAATAGAAGGGATTCCCTTCAGACAACCCTCTTTCGCAACGCCGACAGTGCCCGAATAGTGATTATTCACTGTAGAGTTGTCGCCATGATTAATGCCGCTGAGAATGAGCGAAGGCTTACGGTTGCAGAGTTCATGAAAGGCAAGTTTGATGCAGTCAACAGGTGTTCCGTTCGAGTAGAACACTTCGACACCGTCCTGAACAGTCTGAAATCCATTGACGGTATTCGATTTTCTCAGCGTCAGATATTCCAATCCCGAGAAAGCAGTAGAGAAACCTGAACGTGCAGAATTTGGGGCGCAAACAATTACGTCCCCAAATTCCTTGACCATATCAACAAGACAATTTATTCCCTTTGCGCGGAAACCATCGTCGTTGGAAATTAGTATCAGTGGTTTTTCCATGATTAAAATGCAGCGTTCTTCGGTGTTCTTGGGAACGGAATGACGTCGCGTATGTTCTGCATACCAGTCACGAAGAGTATCAGACGCTCAAATCCAAGTCCGAAACCACCGTGAGGGCAAGAACCAAACTTACGTGTTTCGAGATACCACCACATATCTTTCATAGGAATGTTGCGGCGTTCAATCTCTGACATAAGTTTGTCGTAACTTTCTTCACGTACAGAACCACCAATAATCTCACCAATCTGTGGGAAGAGGACATCGGTACCCTGAACGGTCTTATCGTCCTCGTTTATCTTCATATAGAATGCTTTGATTTCCTTTGGATAGTCAATCATGATGACTGGTTTCTTGAAGTGTTCCTCAACGAGATAGCGTTCATGCTCAGAAGCAAGGTCGCATCCCCATGAAACAGGGAATTCAAACTTCTTACCATTAGCGATGGCTTCTTCAAGAATCTTAATACCTTCAGTGTAAGGAAGGCGTACAAATTCTGTGTCGGCAACAGACTTCAAGCGCTCAATAAGGCCCTTGTCAACAAACTGATTGAGGAATTCGAGGTCGTCCATGCAGTTGTCGAGTGCCCACTTTACACAATACTTGATAAAGTCTTCTTCAATGTCCATGAGTTCCGTAAGATCGATGAACGAGATTTCAGGCTCTATCATCCAGAACTCTGCAAGGTGACGAGGCGTGTTACTGTTCTCTGCACGGAACGTTGGACCGAACGTGTAGATGGCTCCAAGTGCTGTTGCGCCAAGTTCACCTTCGAGCTGACCACTAACGGTAAGTGATGTCTGCTGTCCGAAGAAATCGTCATCATAGATAATTTTACCGTCCTTATCCTTCTTCAGGTCGTAGAGGTTCTTTGTTGTTACCTGGAACATATTGCCAGCACCTTCGCAGTCTGAGGCTGTGATAAGTGGTGTGTGGAAATAATAGTAACCATGATTGTGGAAATATGAGTGAATAGCCATAGCCATGTTATGGCGTATTCTCATCACTGCACCGAATGTATTTGTGCGGAGACGCATGTTGGCATGTTCGCGCATAAACTCGAAACTCTGCCCTTTCTTCTGCATAGGATAGTCAGCAGGGCACGTGCCGAGCACTTCGAGTTCGCGGCATTGCAACTCAACAGCCTGACCTGAACCCTGAGATTCAACGAGTTCACCATTCACGCTGATGCACGCACCGGTTGTGATCTGCTTTACTTGCTCCTCAGGGAACTTGTCAAGTTCGATTACAATCTGTATATTCTTTATTGTAGAACCATCGTTGAGTGCAACAAAACCAACGGCTTTTGAACCGCGACGAGTGCGAACCCAACCCTTGACATTAACCATTGCACCGAAGTCAGTACGCTTCAGTGCGTCAATAATCTTTGTTCTTTTAATTGCTTCCATTATATATAAATATGAAATTGATTATTCAAAAGCACCTTCCTTGAGTATTATAACTTCCTTCTCAGTAAGGTAACGCCAATCACCACGACGTACGTTTTTCTTTGTCAAACCTGCAAACATTGTACGGTCGAGCTTGATGACTTTGTAGCCCAAGAACTCGAACATGCGACGGACAATACGATTTCTTCCGCTGTGGATTTCAATTCCAACCTGACTCTTGTCGTTTTCGTCAGCATATTCTATTTGGTCTGCATGTATTTCTCCATCCTCAAGAGTGATGCCCTCAATGAGTTGTTCCATGTCGTGCTTCGTTATGTTGCGGTCAAGTCTGACGTGATAAACCTTCTTCTTGAGGAACTTTGGATGTGTAAGTTTGCTTGCAAGGTCACCGTCATTGGTGAGAAGAAGCACGCCAGTAGTGTTTCTGTCAAGGCGTCCTACAGGATAAATGCGCTCGTGACAAGCATTCTTAACAAGTTCCATTACGGTCTTGCGCTGCTGTGGATCGTCACTTGTCGTCACATAATCTTTTGGCTTGTTGAGAAGAACATAAACCTTCTTTTCAAGGTTTACTGGCTGGTCGTGGAAACGAATTTCGTCGTTTCGAGTAACCTTTGTACCCAGTTCAGTAACAATTTGCCCATTTACTGACACTACACCTGCCTGTATGAAGTCGTCGGCTTCGCGGCGTGAGCAGATTCCTGCATTTGCAAGAAATTTGTTCAGGCGCAATGGCTCGTTTGGATCATAATGTATTTCCTTATATTCTATTTGCTTTTTCAGTGAATACTTTGCGTTAGGATTGTAGCCATTTCCCTTTTGACGATAGCCACCCTGACCATTGTTCCTTTGCTGATAGCCACCACGTTGTTGATATCCACCGCCTCTTTGCTGGTATCCGCCACGCTGTTGATAGCCACCATTACGCTGTCCGAAACCTCCATTGCGCTGCTGATATCCTCCTTCACGTGGTTGATATCCCTCGCGTGGTTGGTAATTTCCTCTTGGCTGATACCCGCCTTCGTGTGATTGATACCCACCTTCACGTGGCTGGTATCCACCTCTTGGCTGATAACCACCCTCGCGATGTTGTTGGTATCCACCTTCACGTTGCGTAGGTTGATAACTGCGATGCTCGCGCTGACCATAAGGATTGTTGTTTACGCGTGGACGATAAGATGTTTTAGGTCGTTGACTGTTCTGGTCCTGAAATCCTGCTCCAAAACCTTCTGGCAAGAATCCTCTCCTTTCATCATTTGTATCACGGCTAATTCTTTCACTTGTGCGAGTGTGTTCTACTCTTGTAAACCTTGGTCTGCGATGACGCATTCCTTCTTCTCTCACTTCATTCTGTTCATTTTCAAAATTGTCCATCTGTTATCCAGTTTTATACATTATTTATTATTAGCCTCACGGCTATGAAACTTTGGCTTCCATTATTGCAATACTCATTGTCTTTTGGCTTTATAACCATACGACAAGACCACCAAACAACCAAAAAAAGGGTTTCGATAACTGAACCCTTTCTTTTACCTTGTGGGCGTTGACGGATTCGAACCGCCGACCCTCTGCTTGTAAGGCAGATGCTCTAAACCAGCTGAGCTAAACGCCCTCGTTTTCTTTTGCGGATGCAAAGGTAATAAATAATTGACAATTGAGGATTGATATTTGATGATTTTAACATTATTTTAACACATTATCAATATCTGATTGCGATAATATGTAGAATATCTGCCTTCCGTCAGGCGTATAGTTTGCATTTGAGCAAGCAAAAAGTTTGTTGATTATCATTTCCATTTCGTCGTTTGATAGCACTTGTCCTATGGAAATGGCTGCACTTCGGGCTATCGACAGGCATAGGTTGCCGAAAAGTTCATCGTTTATGTCGGCATGGCCTTCCTTTGTGGAGTTGATAATGTCGTGCAGAAGTATGGTTGGGTTCACGTCTTTCAGTCCTGAAGGGATGCCATTGACCGAGAAACTGCCGCCTCCGAGGTTCATCACTTCAAAGCCAAGACCAGTGATTTCCTCTTCAATCTTTTCAAAAGCCAACGCTTCTGCAGGTGTGAGTTCTATTATTTCAGGGAACAAAACCTTCTGTGTCTTCATCTCCTGATGTGCTTTCTGGCGCAAAAGTTCTTCGTAGAGTATCCTCACGTGTGCCCTGTGCTGGTCAATAATCATCAATCCGGACTTTACGGATGTCATTATATATTGCCCTTTGTACTGATAATGCAGTGGCGACTTTTCGCTGCAAATGTCCGTTTTCGTGTCGTTTCCATCGGGTGCAGCAAACAGTTTTGCTTCGTTTTTCTCGTGTGAAGCGGCATAATACAGCCGTTCCCAATCTCTTGCAGGCTTTGTTGCGATGGTATAATTGTCGGCAAAAGGATTGAAAGTAGAGTCAATCTTTGGCTTAGGTTGTGGCGCTTTTGTCACCGGATTATATACAGGAATGTCAATTTTTGCAGTTTGTTCAAAACTCAGTTCTGGCATTTCGCAGAATGTTCCAAGTGCTTCCTTCACTCCGGCAAGCAGTATTTGCCAGATGGATTGTTCGTTGTCGAACTTTATTTCTGTCTTTGTTGGGTGTATGTTTACGTCAATATCGTTAGGGTCAACGTCCATATATATATAATAAGGTATCTGCTCTCCACTTGGAATAAGACGTTCGTAAGCCGTGGCGACAGCCTTATGGAAATATGGATGACGCATGTAACGATTGTTGACAAAGAAGTATTGAGGCGCACCTTTTTTCTTCGACGATTCTGGTTTCCCGACAAATCCGTATATCTTCACAAGTGTTGTGTCAACATTTATCGGTAGCAAGGTCTGGTCAACACGTTTGCCCATAACATCTATAATGCGTTGTCTGAGTTTTGTTGACGGTAGGTTATACACTTCCGATCCATTGCTGTGGAAGGTGAAAGCAATGCTTGGATTTACGAGGACTATCTTTTCAAATGCCGATACTATATTACTCAACTCCGTCGCATTCTGCTTCAGGAACCTTCGTCGTGCAGGTACATTATAGAAAAGATTCTTCACCTGGATGTTGCAACCGACGGGACACGATACAGGCTCTTGCGATACAACCTTCGACCCACTAATGTTTATACAAGTACCTACAGCATCATCACTCGTGCGAGTCTTCAGTTCAACTTGCGACACAGCAACGATTGACGGCAGTGCCTCGCCACGGAATCCCATGGTGCGGAGTGCAAAAAGGTCGGAGGCTTGACGGATTTTCGAAGTTGCATGACGCTCGAAAGCCATGCGGGCATCAGTCTCAGTCATTCCCTTTCCGTTGTCTATCACCTGAATAGAAGTCTTGCCTGCATCTACTACAAGCACATCAATCTTCGTTGCTCCGGCATCAACAGAGTTCTCGACAAGCTCCTTAATCACTGAAGCCGGTCGTTGGACTACTTCGCCTGCAGCAATCTGATTGGCAACAGAGTCTGGTAATAACTGAATAATGTCACTCATTGATGGTCGGGATGACGTGACTCGAACACGCGACCCCTTCGTCCCGAACGAAGTACGCTACCAACTGCGCTACATCCCGCTACTGATGATGTACTATTGTATCGACATGATGATACTGAGGCATCAATCAATAGAAATACGAATGCAAAGTTACACAATTTCGAAGACTCAACAAAGTACTTTACCCCAAAAATTGTAAAAACTTACATTTATTAACGAATATCCAATAATTATGAAATGGTGTTAGTCCTTTAGGCAACCGATAGGGATAACATAGACTCCATCCTTTCGCTGGTATGCATACTGCCCTACACCAACGATAACTGCCATGAATGAAGGAACTGGCATTTTGTCTGTATCTATGTTCTCCGCTAACGATAACAGATTCTTGGCTCCGTCTTCTATGTTCTGTTCTCCGCCAAGCTTAACTTCCATGAGAGCGTAACTGCCATTGCGCCGATGAAGTACAGTATCACATTCAAGTCCACTACTGTCCCTATAATGATACAATTCACCATCCAGAGCCTCTGCATAGACACGTAAATCGCGAACAACCATGTCTTCAAAGAAGAATCCGAACGACTTGAGGTCATTTATCAAGTCCTTTGGTCCCAAACCTAATACTGCTGTACCGATACTCGGATCAACAAAATGTCGTGTATCGTTGGTTCTTATTGCTGCCTTGCTTCTGATATTTGGATTCCATGCTGCAAGGTCTTCTATTACAAAGAGCTTCTTCAGTGCCTTGATATAATCAGCAACAGTGTCTTCATCCAATGTGCTTGCATCATTTGAAAGCATATCCTTTCGGATTGTACTGTATGAAACTTGCTGAGATATGTTTCTGGCATAAGAACGCAGAAGTAGCTTTGCTCTTTCCGCACTACGTTTCACTTTATCAACACGCTGTATATCCCTTTGGGTAACGGAATCCACATAGTCAAAAGCCTGGTCAAGTGCCACATCTTTTGATATTATTGTTGCCCATGGCCATCCGCCTCGGCAAATAAGATAAGCAATGTCATCTACTTCCAATGTATTCTGCTGCATTTCAATGCTCTTGCCTTCAAACAAATCCCTTATGCTTATGGTTCCTGTTGACTCCCCAGACTCATACAAACTCATCGGACGCATCTTGATTGTAGCAAATCTTCCTGTTCCGCTATGGACCGTTTCGTTTGCTTCAGGAAGAACCGACGAACCAGTAAGGATAAACTGTGATGGTTCACTACGTTTATCCACCTCGCTACGTATGGAATCCCATATTGGAGGGAGTGCCTGCCATTCGTCAATCAATCGAGGGGTGTCACCATCCAATAATGTCTTTGTACTTATTTCAATAAGCCCAGAACTTTGTTTTAATACAGCAGAGTCACCTAAATCCAGAACGCTTTTTGCCAATTGCTTTGCCGTAGTTGTTTTGCCGCACCACTTAGGTCCTTCTATCAATACAGCACCTTTACCCAGAACTTTACGCTCCAGAATTCTATCCGCTATTCGTTGTTTATACTTTGCCATAACATTCTATTTTGAATGCAAAAGTACTAATTTTTATTTAATCTACCTAATAATTTTATATATTTTCGGTCGTTTGTGGGAAATTTATTCGGTTGTTTGTGGAAAATTTGTTCGGTTGTTTGACGTAAATTTGTTCGGTTGTTTGTGGATAATTTTATAAAATGCACGTATAGAGTTACGATATTTCGTTGACTACACCTTATTAATAGCGCGCGTGCGTGCGCGTACGAAATATCAGTTCTTTGCTATCTAAAAGTTTCAGATTTTAATAATTTTTTGCAAAAAAACTCAACTTTTCCCTTTCTTGATTCTTGAAGTGAGAGGGTTGCGCACGTTTTTGTACTTGGTGAGGAAGGCTTTGGCTGAGCCGAAACGCAGGTAGAGGTCGAGCCGGAGTGGGAGGTGGTTCTTGTCGTCGGTGACGTAGAAGCGTACTATCTCCTTGAATTTCTTGTCTTCTTTTTCGAGGAACGAGAGCACAAGACAGTTGAACTCTTCCTTCGTGTCGTCCATCTTGAACTTCTCCCTGCCACGGAACAGCAGCTTACAGTCCTTCACGTCGTCGCCATCTGCCATTCGGAAATATACTGTATGCCCCTTTGTCCACCCTGTCGGGTCGAAGCTGCGGGCACGCATCAACATGCTTATCATGTCGAACGAGCACTCTCCACTGCTTTCGTTATGGTAGTGTCTCTCGCCGTGTTTGTCGGTGTATATCTGCCTGAGATTGCATTTACCGTCGGAAAAGTCGTAGAAAACCTCGTCTATGGTGTATCGTTTTCCCTCGCGTGCTCCCTTGCGGAAATACATTGGCTGTATGTCCAAGCCTGTATAGCAGAGCAATGTGTCGCGCAGAACGAAGTAATCATCGAGCTTGTTGTTGCCTCGCGTGATTAGGTGACAGCGGTATGCATCCTTGTTCTTGTATGTGGTTTTGGTGGTTGTCATGTCGGCAATACCTGCCTTAACCCATATAAAATGCCAATTGTAGTAGAGGTCGTAAGTGAGCGACTCCCCTGCATTGAACGATGTATTTTCTATCGTACACTGTGCAAATCCATGCAAACTATACGCTATGGCAATAAAAACCATTGCCACGTATCGCTTTACTGGCATCATTTCTTAGTCTTTTTGGTTAGGTATTTTGCAATGTATTCCTTGTTGCGGTTCTTTATGGTCTTCTCCTTGTCGGCTTTCTGCTTGGTTATCTTCGCCGGTTTTTGCTTTGCCACAGGCACCGCATTGAGGTCCCAAGTCATGGTCACATCCCATTTCTCCTTGCATTCCACTGACTTGTTGTAGTAGTAAACGCGCTCTGGCTGCACGTCGCCTGAGTATAATCCCGTGTCCCAGATGCCGTTTCCGTTCTTGTCTTCGAACGCTCTCAGGTAGTATTCTCCTGGTTTAAGGTAGTAGAATTCGGCGTTTCCGTCCTCCACCATCACCCTGTCAACGGCATTGTCCGACGCATTGAGCAGCTCAACCCATACGCTGTCAGCCTTCGCACCATTCACTGTAATCAGCAGCGAACTGTATTCGTCGAGCTTTCCTATCTTTATTCCGCCTTTGTAAGGCTTCGATGCCTTGCCGTAGATGTCGATAAATGCGGCACTGTCTATTTCGAGTGAATACTCTCCGTCTTCGCGCCATTCGGCAATAATCTCGTATGTTCGCATCGTCTTTTCCTTTTCGCGGAAGGTGAAAGGCGACCTGTACCACGACGTATCGACCTTTGCATACATGTGGATTGCTGCTGTGTCTAAGCTCATGAGTGGCGTTGGCATCGTTATTTCGTATATATCTTTTGGCGTGAGGGTGCTCTTTCTGTTGTATGTAGGCTCCAGAGGTTTTGCCGGCATTATCGAGTCAACAGGCTCACCTTTCTTCGCCAATTTCTTCTGTCCCTTCAGCCATTTGTCGTATTCTTCCTTTTCAAGCTTCAGTCGTTTTTCGTATGAAAACTTTGGAGTGAAGCATATTGTGTCTGTCTTGTTCACCAAAACTCCAGTGGTATCAGTCTCCATATACTGCAACTCAGCCGTAAGCGAGTCGCGATGTATCAGTGCTGTGTCGGTAATCCAATAGGTTATGGAGTCTTTCTTCTCGTTCATCTCCACCACGAACGCATCTTTATCGTCGAAGTCCAAGCCTCGTATTATCGGTTCGTCTTCGTGTCCGTATGAGAAATAGAGGTTTATCTTCTCTGGATCTGTGCGGTCGGTCTTTATCAGATGACGGTCTGTCTGCACTTCCTTGAACGCAAGGAGCACCAAGTCGTCGGGTGTAAACCTTGTGTATGGTACGAGTTTCACCGTCTCAATGTGCAGACTGTCAATCCAAGTCGTATCCTGACGCATTGCCATTCCACTCGCTGGAGTGAACACATCATGGTTGAAGGCTATCATCTCTCCCTGCTGTGTGAACTTGTAGTCGCCGTCCAAGTCCTGCAGGGCGTATGCACGATACTGCCCAGGTGCTATACCTCGGATTACGAAATGCCCTCTGCTATCGGTGCGGGCAACGCGCAGCATAGGCTTTGTCGTGAATGCTGTGTCGCTCAGGTCGTCGTATAGTCCGACGAGTATGCCCTTCACTGGTTCGAGGTTCATTGCGTCGAGCACGTTGCCCGATACCTCAAGAGTGTCAATCCTGTCGCCAGTGGAAAAACTGTACGTATAGTTGCCGAGCGGATTGCCCTCGGTGAAATCAACTATTGCGTCGGAAAAGTCGATGGTATATGTCAGCCCAGGCTTCAGCGTGTCCTGCAATTCCACGACAACCTTCTTGCCCTGGTCCTTTATCTCGGGCATTTCAAGTTGCGGAGGCGACACGATGACCTTCTCCGTTGCGTTCTCAATCTTCACGTATTCGTTGAAGAAGATTGATATCTTGTTTGTGTTCACGTTTACTGCCTTCTCTGCCGGCGAAGCATAGACTATGCGTGGTGGTTCCTCGTCGTAAAGTCCCCCTTGCGGCGACCCCATGTTAGCACACGATGTCACTGCTGCAAGCAATGCCAGCAGACATGTCGTATGAATCCAATATGATAATGTGCGTAATCTCATATTTGTCGTTGAGCTTATCGACTTGCAAAAGTATGAAGATTTTTCCAAATACGCAAATAATTTAGGGAATGTTATATGTTTCGGCGTTTGGCGAAGGGGTGTGTAGAGTCCAACAGCAAATGCAAATTTATATAAAATGTTTGAAGAAACAATA
>JAKSIZ010000040.1 GCA_024398515.1 Bacteroidaceae bacterium
CGGCTTGCCGGTTCTTGCTCTGGCAAGCGCCCAAGGGCGATGAGCACAAAGCGTAGCGACTGAAAGAAACCACCAAACAACCAATAAAATGAAAAGAACATTATTTATTGTATTTGTTCTGATATGCTCGTTGGCATTTGCACAGACGAACCTGGCACAGACTGGATTCTTCAAGCCTTACACCACTACAGACCTCCGTCTTCCTTCAGTGCCGCTGATAACGTCCGACCCATTCCTTAGTATATGGTCACCGTTCGATCAACTCAACGAAGGTACTACACGCCATTGGACTAATAGCGAGAAACCTCTTACCGGACTTCTCCGTGTTGACGGCATCGTATATCGCTTTATGGGGCAAGAACTTGAGTATATTCTTGACCCAATTGCTCCTATGGCAGACGTTGAACGTTGGGAAGGAACCGTTTCACGCATAAAGCAACAAGGATTCAACTGGACTAAACCTGACTTCAAAACCGACGGATGGAAGATTGAACACGCCGCATGGGGTTCGGAAGGCAACAACATCAGTTCAGATTGGCATGGTTTAGACAATGACATATATATCCGTCGTGATGTGAATCTGACTGCAGAGCAGCTTGCAAAGGACCTGTACATTGTCTATTCCCATGATGATTGCTTCGAACTTTACATCAATGGCGTTGAGGTGATTAATACAGGTGAGACATGGCTCAACGGCGAAGTCCTTCGTCTTGAAGGGACAAAGAAGACTCTGCTCCATGCTGGCAGAAATGTGATTAGTGCACACTGTCACAATACTACGGGTGGACAATATGCCGATTTCGGCCTTTTCCAGAATGTCAAACCAAAGGTTCAAGATGTAGAGACAGCCGTACAAAAGAGCGTTGACGTGCTCGCAACAAGCACATATTATACGTTTGCCTGTGGTCCGGTTGAACTTGATCTCGTGTTCACTGCTCCGATGATTATCGACGACTACGACCTCCTGACTGCTCCAATGAACTATATCTCGTACCAAGTGCGAAGCACTGACGGCATGAAGCACAGCATACAGTTCTATCTCGGTGCTAACTCCCTTATGGGCGTAAACCAGCCAAGCCAGCCTACAGTGTCAAGGAGAATGACTGTTGACGGTACCGACTATGTGCGTACAGGTACCATTGACCAACGCATACTCGCCACTACCGGTGATGCAGTTTGCATTGATTGGGGATACTTTTATATGCCAGAAATCAACGGAAAGATAACTCTCGGCATACAAACCGACGTTGAACAACAGTTCTGCATCAACGGTACACTGCTGAAGTCTGAGGATAAAATCATATCTCGCAAGGCATCCTGCATACCTGCCTTGGCATACGTACACGACTTTGGCAACGTTCAGACAGCATCCAGCTTTACCCTTTTAGGCTACGATGAGATATACGACATCCAGTATATGTACCGCAACTATAAGGCTTATTGGGCACATGAGGGGAAGGTAACGATATTCCAGAAGTTCAAGGAACTGCAGCGACGCTATGCGGAAATAATGAATAAATGCCGCGAATTCGACAAGCGCATATATGACGACGGCATGGCATCAGGCGGAAAAGAGTATGCCGAAATCCTTTCAGCATCCTATCGACACGTGATTGCTGCCCACAAACTATTCAAGGATGATGAGGGAAACCTGCTCTTCTTCAGCAAGGAAAACAACTCCAACGGATGCGTAAATACCGTTGACCTTACCTATCCGTCAGCTCCGCTCTTCCTACTGTATAACCCAGAACTGCAGAAAGCTATGATGACAAGTATCTTTGAATACAGTTATACTGACCGCTGGACGAAGCCATTTGCAAATCATGACCTCGGCACTTATCCTTGTGCTAACGGACAACGATACGGTGGAGATATGCCTATTGAGGAAAGCGGCAACATGATTACTCTTGCAGCAATGCTGTGCATACTCGATGGAAATACGCAATACGTTGACAAGTACTGGGACATAATTTCCCGATGGGTGGCATACCTCTCTGAAAAAGGCATGGACCCTGAGAACCAACTTTGCACCGATGACTTTGCCGGACATTGGGCTCACAACTGTAATCTCTCGCTCAAAGCCATTTGTGGAGTGGCTGGTTATAGCATAATGGCTCGCATGAAGGGCGATATCGGCGCTGCCGACAAATATCTTGCACGAGCAAAGGAAATGGCAAAGACGTGGGAACAGATGGCATGCGACGGCGACCACTACCGCCTTGCCTTTGACCGTCCAGACACATGGAGCCAGAAATACAACGTGGTATGGGACAAACTGTGGCATCTTGGACTTTTCAGCAAGAAGTTCTACGATAAGGAAATGTCGTACTACCTCAAGCATCAGAACCGTTACGGACTGCCTCTTGATTGCCGCAAGGACTATACGAAGAGCGACTGGATAATGTGGACAGCTGCAAGTATGTCGCCAAACAAGAAGACTTTCCAGCAGTTTATATCGCCAATCTATACTTATATTAACGAAACAAAAAGCCGCGTGCCTATCAGCGACTGGAGTGAGACGAAGACAGGACTCATGGTAGGTTTCAAGGCGCGTTCCGTGATAGGAGGCTATTGGATGAAAGTGCTTGCCGATAAGTATTGATTATTCGTATGGATGGCTAATGCTTTACACGTTATTAAAACGACTAACAAGATTATTTGCGTGTTGGTCGTAGGTTGTACCCCTCTCATCCGAACGAGAGGGGGATAAGGGGGCGGTGAATGGACTGCCATATCCAATCGACCGTTAACGTTTTATTGGATGAACGCAATACTTCGAAAAAAACTGTAGCAGTTTCGGATCGAAAACTGTAGCAGTTTTGACTTGAAAACTGTAGCAGTTTTTTTTTGTGGAGTATATACGTCGTTCTTGATTAGAAGAAAGGGGCGTTCAGTCGTTCGAGTTCCCCCAAACCACTTCATCGGTTTGCCGGTTCTTTTGCACAAAGTTCTAAGCGACTGCAAACAGCAACTAATGCACCGCTTTCTCCCACTGCGAGTAATTATAGCGCATGGAAGATAGGCCGTTGTCGGTAACGAACTTGTCCCATGTAGCAAGACTGGCTTGGGCTTTCTCTACCAAGGACTGATAGTTCGGGAGTATAAGGGTGGGGTCTTCCTGCTGCATAGCCTTGCACATCAATACATCCCATGCGTCGGCGAAGAAGGCGTATTTCAGGAGAGCGTATGTGCAAGAGTTGCGGACGAAGAGGGAGAGCTGTGGGTTGGCGAAACGGAGTTGCTGTGCTATTCGTTTGATGCGCCTCCATATCTTCACGGCTTCGTGTTTCTCTTTGGAGTATTTGTGCGCGTTGCCTTGCTTGACGATATCCCTCATAAAGCCAATCTGTGTGCCGTCGAAGATGCTTGCATCACGTGTCCAGTTGACCCATGTGCCACCCATTTTGCTGTATTGTCCCATCATTACTCCGTCTAATGAGAGCAGGCAAAGCTTGTGGAACTTGTTGATGTCGCGAGGATTGAGTCCCTTCTTCAGTGCAAACATACGGAAAGCCTCCTCTTCAGAGGAGTGCTTTCCGTTTGCCCACTGTGCAAGCACGTATGCATTCAACTCTATCCAGAACTCATTTGCTGGGTAAGGACCTCCCCATCCCCCTCCTCGTGTCCACGTCCATACGCCTTGGATTTTGCTGTTTGCCTTCAGATGATTGAGGCAGTATGGGTAAGGCATATCGGCATCCTTGTATTCAGGGAAGCCATTGATAACACCAGCAGCGATGTAGTTGACGTGAGAAGCCTTCCCCTCATATTCCCTTTGGCACTGCACCTCAACAATCTGTTTGTGCTGCCCAATGCCTATTGTTGGGTTGAAAGGATTGCCAAGTTTACTGGTCTCATATATCCAGTAGTTGTCGCGGTGATTATAGTCGGGAATGCCTTGAGTGATGGCACCGCGCCAGAAGTCGGTAGTGGTGTGTTTTATTGAGAATAGTAGGTTAGAATGAGGCTGTACGCGAGATGTTATGTCAAGATAGTATTTCGGTATAGAGTGGAATTGTCCAAAGTCCCACGTGCGATAGAATATCTTACGGTTCAGTTTTACGCATACTTCTTCACGCAATATATTGATGAGAGTTACATGGTCAGCAACCACATCGCCTTGAACAGGATTATTGCCTTGATAGTATGGAGCATCGTGAAGGTATGTCTCGCCTGTGCGGATAACCAGTCCATCGAGGTCGGGGAACTGCTTGAACATCTGCCGCATCATCAGTCTTAAACAGTGTTGGGTGAAAGGTTTGGTGATGTCAATCTTGCCTTTGCTGTTAAGAATACTGTCGGAATACATCTCCACAAGACGTTTAGGCAGCACAATCATATCAAGCATACAATACACATCAAGCTTTGCTTCGTGCGCGTGCGCATATCTTTCTTTTATAGTATTGCGTTTGTTCATCATCCATTTATATTCGTTGCTCCCCTGGGGCATTATGTCAGGGTTAAGTATTGTCCAGTCTATACCGAATTGTGCCGCATCAAAAAGAAAGAATACTTTGGCATTGTAGCCGTACGAACGTAGGGTGTCGGGTGAGTTGAACTCTGTTTGTGTAGGTGCTTCTCCAGGATTGTTATGCACCATGTCCATAACAGTCCAGTTGCTCTGTGCCAATGAAAATATTGGAGAGATGCAAAGAGAAATGAGATAAAGTCTGAAAGAACGATTCATTATTTATTGATTTGTTTTTTGAAGCAAAGTTATATCTTTTATAAAAAAAATTACAAAATAAAATGTAGATAAAGGTGAAGATTAATGAAAAATGATATCATTTGGTTCGGAATTTACTTTTTTTATTCAGTATCGAGTGCTCCCCAATCGTAATAATTAGTAACTTTGCAGTCATTAAAATAAAAAAATGACAGATATGATAAGTCATCGGCTTTCCGCTTTCACAAAGCCTGAAAAGGCGACTGAAAGAAACCTTTTCCGCATTGCTATGCTTGCGATGCTTAGCTTATTTTCCGTGCATAGTGCAAATGCTGCACCAGTAAATCAGAAAAACCTCTACATTTCCGTGGTGGCATATCCAAGTGCGGCAGGAGTGGTGTATGCCGATGTCAAGCCGGCAGACAGGAATTACGCTAAGGACAAAACGGGTTGGGGACTGACCTCGTCAGTTAAAGCGACTTTGCAGCAGAATGGTTCGGACACCAACGAACTGGGAATGTACGAAGCAGTTGTCTCGGCAAAGGCAAATGAAGACTATGAGTTTGTGTGCTACTCGTATGAGTGTTATACCTATAACAAACCTATATACTTGAAACCAGACATTATGATAGAAGCTTCGGGATTCGACTCGGAAAGCAGAACATTCACAGAAGCGACAAACGCCATGGGCGTGAATGGCACTGGCGCTATACTTAACGTATATACTGGAAATAGGATTGACCCGAACTCAGACGGCATAACCCGCGACAATCTGTTTGCCTCAAACAATTGGTCGGAAAACCCAGACATTACCGTTTATGCCATCTTCCGCAAGAAAGGAGACTTATATCCGACAATAGATCTGGAACTCGATGTAGAGGAGTTGGAGTGCGAACCTCAGAGACTCAACGGGAAAGCGTATAACCTGCAGGGCATTCAGGTCGATGAGGGATATAGGGGCATTGTTATCATTAATGGTAGGAAATATCTTAGGAAGTAATTGACTCGTATGAAAAAGATTTATATAGCACTACTCGGAATGATGCTGCAATCAGGCAGCGTATGTGCCCAGTCGTTCGACTTTTATCAGGATGGGCTAAAAGATCTATACCTCGATTACCTGAACACACTTTCGAAGGACAAGGTTGTAGAAGTTTATCGCGATGTCACTTACTGGAATCTCTTCGGAATGAGAGAGAAAGGATGGAACGGAGGATTAAGAAACGTGTCGGTGCCTCTGCCAGACGGTAACTGCCTATGGATGCATACTGATAGTTATTTCGGACGTATATCAGAGATACGTGACAGAGCACATTATAATAATCGGGTAAACAATGCGGCACAGATTCAGACTGGTGAAAAGTCGCCGCGTGACTTTGTAGCGTTGAATGAATACATCAGTACCGATAAGAATTATCCAGCTACATATTATATGGCATACGACTGGATACGTCACCCAGATGCCACACTGTCGCAAGATTATTTGCAGATGGGTCTTGTTGATGACAGGCACATTCTGCACCCACTTGACGGCACACTGATAAAAAGCGGGAATGATGTCCATGCTCAAATCCTGTTCCTTTCATATAACGAGAACAAAAAGGCAGATGGACTCTATCTTGCTGAATATGCCATCGCTGGCGAACCTCATCAGAATGGCTACGTGCAATTGCTCAGTACGCGACGATTGCCTTTCGTCGTAGATTTCGGTCGTGCCATACTTGAAGACGGAGATCATAACTATCTCTATGGATTAGTTCAGATAAGTGAAACGGGTTACGACTTGGTTGTAGCACGCAGTCAAACACGTTCCTTGTTAAGTCCATGGGAATATTATGTGGCAAATAAGAATGGTATAAGAGAGTGGCAGACAGAGATGCCTACCATCGAAGACCTCAAGAAATCCAAGATCAACGGTGTGTCGAAGGTATGTTCTCCTTCTGTGTTCAAATACGGTGGAGCATACTACCTTGTCAGCCAACCTTCACGTGGTGGACAAATACAGATAAGCAAGGGAGATAATCCATGGGGACCATTCAAGGCTCAGGTAAAACTCTATATGCCATCGGGTAGTGAGAAAGTGGCTTGCGAAGTTGCCGTACATCCACATTTGTCGCGCATAGGAGAACTCGTGCTCTCCTACAGCATTGACCACGAGCCAATAACCGTATATACGGCAAAAGAGGCAGGTGCACCAATCATCGAAACCTACCTCACTACTGACCAGCGCAACCGATACGGCTGGGGCAGTGCTAACCTCGCCGTTCCTCACTTCCTGCGCATTTTCAATTGGCAAAAGTTGCTGAGTGTTGAAAATGTCGGACCTATCACTGATGCAGGACTTGAAGTGTGGGATATATTTGACAATATCGAAACTACGAAAAATAATACGCAACACGTATATCCAACCGTGATGAAAGATGTGCTCAACATAGAAACAGGCAGAAGCGAAACCCTCAATTGGAGTATCTGTTCTGCTGGTGGCAATGTAGTGATGCAGGGCGATGTCTGCGGTTATATGCAAATAAGTGTAAGCAGCCTCCCAAGTGGCATCTACATAGTAAACGTAAAGGGAATGGGAAACACCAAAGTCGTAAAACGTAATTGAAAATAAATAATAATGATGAATTATCAAACTCGAACGATATTACTATCCGCTTGCGCAATGCTCACAACATTTACAGCGCACGCACAACAGCCAGACCTCAACGACGAAAAGCTCCGAAACCTTGAACTTGAATATGTCGGTCGCGACGTAGAGAAGTCTGGAGCATACGTCTATAGAGACCTCACATACTTCAACCTCTTCGCAAGTCACACAACAGGATGGACTGCTGGAGACGGATGCGTATCAACAACTCTGCCCGACGGCAATGCTCTCTGGTGCTTTGGCGACAGCTTCTTCGGATTCATAAGCGAGGACAGAAACCGCACTCGTCCAAGTGTGCTTGCACGCAATGCAGGCATGATACAGACTGGCGAGGAGAGTTGGCATGACTTCATCGACCTTAATGAATACATAACGACCGACCCTCGTGACCGTGACCGTTACTACAAGGCCAAGACATGGCTCCGTCACCCTGAGGGCAATCTCTCGCAGAGGGAAGTGGATAACGGGGGCAGCGACTCTAATTATTGCTACTGGCCAGGTGATGGCACCGTAATAATGAAGAATGGAAAACCTGTGGTGCAGTATATCTGGGGAGCTGTTGACAACACCATGACACCATACGAGCGTTCTATAGCGGAATACTCGCTCGAGGGCAAGCCAGGCGATCCTGGCTATATGAAACTCATAGAACTGCATCGGCATACACCTGACATCGGCACAAGCCATGACCGTATCTTTGAGGACGAGGACGGATACTCATATCTCTACGGCAGTATAGGCACTGGAGGACTCGGAGCATGGGTGTATGTGGCGCGTGTGGCTAATCATGACCTTCTCTCACCATGGGAGTTCTATGTGAAAGACGAGCAAGGCAACTGGAGCTGGACGACAAAAGTGCCTACGACGGAGGAATATCAGCGCTCACGCATCTCCGAGGATTTCAATATCAACATTTCTGTGTTCAAGTATGCCGGAAAATACTTCATGGTGAATATGCTCATGACTGGAAGTCCTATCTATATATCAATAGCAGACCACCCATGGGGACCATTCACTCAGCAGAAGTGCCTCTACAAAATACCCGCCGAACATGCTGCCGCATACATCACCTTTGTACATCCGCAACTTTCAAAAACTGGCGAGATAGTAGTATCATACAATATGAACCCTGCCGACTTGAAACGTTACACTCCAAAGAGCGATGGTACAGCTGAGGAACATATCGATAATGGCTTTTGGCGAAACTTTAATGCTGCAGAGAGTGCCGACCTATATCAGTCGCACTTCGTACGCATCTTCAACTGGCAGAAACTCTATGGTATTCCTAATGAGGGACCTATCAAGGAACCAAACTTCGTGGCAATACCTGAATTAGTAAAATAGAAAGCCCCCTCCAACTCCCCCCTGGGGAGTGACTGAAAACGTAAATTGTAAATAAACCAAATAGGATTAACCGTCGCTTGCGACGCTTGCACAAAGCGAAGCGACTGCAAGAAATAGATATTAAATTGTAAATTTATTCAAGATGAACAACATTTCAAAACTTCTTCCCGTATTGTTCGGGTTTTTCGTAATGGGATTCTGCGACATCGTAGGTATCTCAAGTGATTATGCAAAAGAAGCATTCGGCTGGGACCAGACAATGGCTGGACTCGTGCCAAGCGTGGTATTCGTATGGTTCTTTTTCCTCGGTGTACCAATCGGATTGTTGATGAACAAGATTGGACGCAAGAACACTGTGCTCCTTTCATGTATCGTAACAGTACTTGGTATGGCATTGCCACTCATCAGCTACACCTCAGTAACTACACTCATTGCCTACGCTCTCCTTGGCATAGGCAACGCTATACTGCAGGTAAGCCTCAACCCATTGCTCAACAATGTTATTACTGATCAGAAACTACTCACCTCATCACTCACCGCAGGACAGGTTGTAAAGGCAGTATCTTCTTTTGCTGGACCATTCATAGTATTGGCAGCAGTCAACTGGTTCGGCAACGGCGATGAGCAGAAATGGTACCTCTGTTTCCCAATAATGGGCACAATAACACTTATCTCCGGACTATGGATTCTTGCTACGCCAATACAACGTGAGCAAAAATCAGCTGAAAGCACAAACCTCATGGACACACTCGCACTGCTCGGCAATCCTGCAATACTCGTGCTGTTCTTCGGTATATTCTTCGCCGTTGGCACCGACGTATGCACCAACTTTATCTCGTCGAAGATAATGATAAGCCGCTTTGGATACACAAAGGAAATGGCAGGCATGGCACCACAAGTCTACTTCGTGCTACGTACCATCGGTGCTTTCATCGGAGTCTTTGCCATGACTAAAATTGCTGAACGCAAGTATTTCCAGTGGAACATCGTAGCGTGCATCGTTGCAATACTCATCCTCATATTCGTCGAGAATGCAATTGTTGACTTCGTATGCATCGGAGCAATAGGTTTCCTCTGCTCATGCGTATTCCCAATTATCTTTGGCATGGCAATAAAGGAAATGCCTGAGAAAGCAAACGAGATTTCAGGTCTCATGATTATGGCAGTAGCAGGCGGTACAGTAAGCTTCCTCGTAGGCGCAGCCACCGACTATGCTGGCATCATCGGAGGCATAGCTGTAATCCTCCTTCAGGTGCTCTACCTCACATGGTGTTCCTTCCGCAAGGCAGCATAGTTCGCATCTTACAAATCATTCGACGTTAAGTAACTCTATGGAATAAGCCTTATGCTCGGGGATAAACCGTAGCAGTTCTCGATTCAAAACGGGGTCGTGTCAAAAGTAACTGACACGACCTTTTTTGAATTTATTCGTTATGCCTGCTAAAAGTCTAATGACCGATTTGGGATAAAAACGAAATATCGACTTTGCAAAATGCCAAAGTGAAAAATGACATAAGCGTAGTGACGCATTGTCGTTCGCGATAAGTTTAATTTCTGCTAAATATATTAAAAAATGTTCGGTTTATTCGGTATATTTGAATTTTTTTTGTACATTTGCAAGCAAAAGAATGAAAATAGTAATATACTTTTATGAAAAAGAAATTAAACAGAGAAACTTTGTGTGTTCAGGCAGGTTACGAACCAAAGAAGGGTGAACCTCGGTCGTTGCCAATCTATCAGAGTACAACATTCAAGTATGACAACAGCGAACAGATGGCACGTCTGTTCGACCTTGAGGAAGAAGGTTATTTCTATACGCGCCTCCAGAACCCTACAAACGATGCTGTAGCAGCCAAGATTGCAGCGCTCGAAGGCGGAGTCGCTGGTATGCTGACTTGCAGTGGACAGGCAGCTAACTTCTTCGCTGTGTTCAATATCTGCGAGGCTGGCGACCACTTCATCACGTCGAACACGATCTATGGCGGCACGTTCAACTTGTTTGGCGTCACGTTCAAGAAGATGGGTATCGAATGTACGTTCGTGAACCCTAATGCAAGCGACGAGGAGATTGAAAAGGCTTTTCGCCCTAACACCAAGTGCTTCTTTGGCGAGACGATATCAAATCCAGGCTGCGAAGTCTTCGATATAGAACGCTTTGCACGCATTGCACATAAGCATGGTGTGCCGTTGATTATCGACAATACGTTTGCAACTCCCGTGAATTGTCGCCCGATAGAGTGGGGGGCTGACATCGTGACGCATAGCACAACGAAGTATATCGACGGTCATGCCACGTCGGTTGGCGGTGCAATCATCGACAGTGGAAACTTTGACTGGATGGCGAATGCGGAGAAGTTCCCAGGTCTTTGCACTCCTGACGAGAGTTATCACGGCTTGACTTACGTCACGGCATTCGGCAAAAACGCATATATCACGAAGGCCACGGTACAGTTGATGCGCGACTTTGGCAGCATTCAAAGTCCGCAGAATGCATTCTATATAAACCTCGGACTTGAGTCTTTGGCTGTACGCATGGAACGCCATTGCAAGAATGCACAGCAGATAGCGGAGTTTTTGCACGACAATCCACGTGTGGCATGGGTAAACTATAGCGGCTTGAAGGACGACAAATACTATGAACTCGGGCAGAAATACTTGCCGAATGGCAGTTGCGGAGTTATTGCTTTCGGTCTGAAAGGCACTCGCGACGATGCTATAAAGTTCATGGATAGATTGAAACTCATACACATCGTGACGCATGTTGCCGATGCTCATTCATGCGTCTTGCACCCTGCATCGCATACACATCGTCAGCTTTCCGACGAACAACTGCGTGAAGCAGGCGTTGCACCAGACTTGATTCGCCTCAGCGTAGGGCTTGAGAATGTTGACGATTTGATAGAGGACATAAAGAACGCAATGGATTAAGGTGATGTTGATAAGGGCATGAGATCGTAAACTTTAGAACATCAAGACCTCAAATAAAAAGAAATTATGGGATTCTTTGGATTATTTGGCAAGAAAAATAAAAGCCAGGAGACGATAGTTAAAGAGAAGGAAACACTCGACAAAGGACTTGAAAAGACCAAGGAAAGTGTTTTCGGTAAGTTGGCACATGCCGTAATGGGCAAATCGACAGTCGATGACGACGTGCTTGATGACCTTGAAGAAGTGCTCGTGACAAGCGACGTCGGCGTAGAGACAACGCTTAAAATCATAAAAAGAATTGAGGCACGTGTGGCACGCGACAAATATGTCGGAACGTCGGAACTCAATAACATATTGCGTGAAGAAATAACATCGCTGCTTGCTGAGACGGAAAATAATGCTGCTGTTGACGCATCGAACATGGAGCATGACGGGCCATACGTGATACTCGTAGTAGGCGTGAACGGTGTTGGTAAGACAACAACGATAGGAAAGATGGCTTGGCAGTTCAAGCAGATGGGCAAGAAAGTGTATCTCGGAGCAGCCGATACATTCCGTGCAGCAGCAGTAGAACAGTTGTGTATTTGGGGCGAAAGAGTAGGCGTCACCGTCGTAAAGCAGCAAATGGGAAGCGATCCAGCATCGGTTGCATTCGACACTTTGAAGTCGGCTGTGGCTAATAATGCCGATGTAGTAATTATCGATACAGCTGGGCGATTGCACAATAAGGTGGGATTGATGAACGAACTCACGAAGATAAAGAACGTGATGAAGAAGATTATTCCGACCGCGCCAGACGATGTGATGCTTGTACTTGACGGAAGCACAGGGCAGAATGCCTTTGAACAGGCAAAGCAGTTTACCGCTGCAACCGAAGTATCTTCACTTGCAATAACCAAACTCGACGGTACTGCAAAGGGTGGAGTAGTCATTGGCATCAGCGATCAATTCCAGATACCAGTAAGATATATCGGACTTGGCGAGGGCATGGAAGACCTTCAGACGTTTGATCGTCGCGAATTTGTTGACTCGCTGTTCAAAAAGTAAATATGGATTCGAGTTTTCGAGAGTTCGAAATCTTGTGTTTTCTTCTAAAAAAATGATTGACATTATAACGTTAGGTTGCTCGAAGAATCTCGTTGACAGCGAGAAGTTGATGGGAATGTTTGAGGCAGAAGGCTTCACGGTTCTGCACGATGCAGAGCTCGATGAACTGCCCGAAGATGCTGAAAACATTGTCGTAGTCAATACTTGTGGCTTCATAAAAGATGCAAAGGAAGAGAGCGTAAACACTATTCTGGAACTTGCACAGGCTAAAGATGAGGGTAGGATAGCGCAACTTTATGTCATGGGATGTCTTTCGGAACGCTATCGCAAGGAGTTGGAAGATGAGATTCCACAGGTCGATAAATACTTTGGAAAGTTTGATTGGTCACAACTCCTACATATAATATTAAAGGAAAGAGAGAAACTTTCGCCAACTTTCATACAGGAAGAAACAAGCTTACCTTCATTGGGAGGAAGATTTAGGAGGATAACAACCCCTTCTCATTATGCATACCTGAAGATAAGTGAAGGCTGCAATAGACGTTGTGCTTATTGTGCTATCCCGATAATGACAGGCTCACATAAGTCGCGTCCGCAAGAGGAAATACTTGCCGAGGTGCGTGGTCTTGTGGCACAGGGTGTAAAGGAATTGCAGGTCATAGCGCAGGAACTTACGTATTATGGCGTTGACATTGACGGCAAACAGCACATTGCGGAACTCATTGAAAGCATTGCAAAGGTTGAAGGTGTTGAATGGATCCGGTTGCATTATGCCTATCCGACAAAGTTCCCAATGGACTTGCTGAGGGTTATAAGGGAAAACGACAACGTATGCAAATATCTCGATATTGCCTTCCAACACATTTCTGACAGTGTGCTTGAACGCATGCAGCGACATTTCACAAAGCGCGAGACATACGACTTGATAGAAGCAATCCGACGTGAAGTCCCAGGAATACACCTTCGTACAACGCTCATGGTTGGCTTCCCAGGCGAGACAGCAGAAGAGTTTAACGAGTTGGTTGACTTCGTTAAAACTGTGAAATTTGAGCGTATGGGTGCTTTTACCTATTCGGAAGAAGACGGAACATACGCCGCTGAACACTATAAGGACGACGTCAAGTCGCGTGTAAAACAAAATCGATTGAATAAGTTGATGGCAGTTCAACAGGATATAGCCGAGGAAATTGCCGCTGCAAAAGTAGGCAAGACGATGAAGGTAATCATTGATTTTATTGATGGTGACTACTATGTTGGTCGCACGGAATATTCATCTCCAGAGGTTGATCCTGAGGTTCTCATCCCTGCCGACAGCGAATTGAAAATTGGAAATTTCTATAATGTAATGATAACAGACTCTACTGAGTTTGACCTTTTTGGCAAAGTAGTCAACGAAATCTAAACGTACAAATACTTATGAACAATCAAGAATTTATTAAAACCCTCACCCTTAAAACGGGTAAGTCACGCAAGGAAACGGAATCTTTGTTGAATGTTTTGCTTTCAACTATGAGCAATAACTTCATTCAGGGAGGTTCAGCTATGATTACAAACTTCGGCATCTTTGATGTCAAGAAGAAAGGACAACGCACGATTATCAATCCTTCTTCCGAAAAGAGGATGGTAATCCCTCAGAAGATGAACTTGGTTTTTAAACCAATTGATGTGCTGAAAGACAGATATAACGCAGAAAATAAATAGACTATGAAAATCTCCAACAAAGACCTTGTCTGTGCTTTGATTGAAGCAGGACTGAAACAAAACGATGCCACACTGTTTGTAAAAGCAGTCTTCGACACCATTAAGGAAGGCTTGGAAACCAGTGGAAGGGTGAAGATAAACGGTCTCGGTACGTTCAGGCTTATTGATGTCGTTGAGCGTGACAGTGTGAATGTCAATACAAAGAAGCATATTATCATACCGGCACACAAGAGAATAAAGTTTGTTGCCGACAAAGACTTGCAGGCAAAAGTAAATGCAGAATATGCCGATTTGCAGGTCGAAATGCTTGACCCGATAGAAAAAACATGGATAGAGAAACTAAAAATCAAAATATTTAAGTAAATGGAAAACATTGATATCAGAGAGTTGAACGCACGAATTGAGCAACAAAGTGCGTTCATCACAAATCTCGTGACCGGTATGGAACAAATCATTGTCGGTCAAAAACATTTGGTAGAATCGTTGCTCATTAGTCTTTTAAGCGATGGCCACATCCTTCTTGAAGGTGTACCAGGACTTGCAAAGACACTCGCCATAAAGACTTTGGCACAACTCATCGAGGCTGATTATAACCGCATTCAGTTCACTCCTGACCTCTTGCCAGCCGATGTTATCGGTACGATGATATATAGTCAGAAGGACGAGAAGTTCCTTGTGAAGAAGGGACCTGTGTTTGCAAACTTTGTACTCGCCGATGAAATAAACCGCGCACCGGCAAAAGTACAGAGCGCTCTGCTTGAAGCTATGCAGGAACATCAGGTTACAATAGGCAGCGAGACGTTCAGTCTGCCGAAACCTTTCCTTGTTATGGCAACGCAGAACCCAATAGAACAAGAAGGAACATACCCATTGCCAGAGGCACAGGTCGATCGTTTCATGCTTAAGGTTGTGATAGACTACCCAACAATCGAGGAAGAAAAGAAGATTATCCGCGAGAATATCATCGGTGGACTTCCTGTAGTAAAACCAGTGACAACATCAAAGGACATAATAAATGCGCGTGATGTTGTGCTTCAGGTATATCTTGACGAGAAGATTGAGCAGTATATCGCCGACATCGTTTTCGCCACTCGTTACCCAGAACGTTACGGTTTGAAGGACATGAAAGAGTATATAAGTTTCGGCGGCAGCCCTCGTGCAAGTATAAATCTTGCAAAGGCAGCACGTGCATACGCCTTCATCAAGCGCAGAGGTTACGTTGTTCCAGAGGATGTACGTGCCGTAGCACACGACGTGATGCGCCATCGCATTGGTCTTTCCTACGAGGCTGAGGCAAGCAACGTAACGTCAGAAGAAATCGTGAGCAATATAATAAATAAGGTGGAGGTACCATAAAAGTGCAGACACAGGACATCATAAGTAAGGTTCGCAAGATAGAAATTAAGACTCGACGACTGAGTTCAAACCTCTTCGCGGGGCAATACCATAGTGCTTTCAAGGGCAAAGGTATGGCTTTCAGTGAGGTCAGGGAGTATCAGTTTGGCGATGATGTGCGCGATATTGACTGGAATGTAACCGCACGTTTTCACAAACCTTTCGTTAAAGTCTTCGAAGAAGAACGCGAACTTACGGTTATGCTTTTGGTCGATGTGAGCGGTAGTCTTGACTTCGGCACCATGTCTCAACTGAAAAAAGATATGGTGACAGAGATAGCTGCGACGCTTGCTTTCTCCGCCATACAGAACAATGATAAGATTGGAGTGGTGTTCTTTTCCGACAAAATCGAGAAGTATATTCCGCCGAAGAAAGGCAGAAAACATATCTTATACATAATACGCGAGATGCTCGACTTCAAGTCGGAAAGCCGAAAAACAGACGTGAAACAGGCGGTTGAGTTCCTCACAAACGTGATGAAACACTCATGTACGGCGTTTGTCCTGAGCGACTTCTACACCAAAATCGACGGTTATGCCGACAAAAAAGACTCGTTCAACACAGCTCTGACCATAGCCAACCGCAAGCACGACGTCATTGCAATTCAGGTATATGATGCGCGAATGAAGGAGTTGCCTAACGTTGGACTCATGCGAATCGTCGATGCTGAAAGCGGTCGGGAAATGTATATCGACACGTCGAGCAAGCGTATAAGGCGTATGCATCACGACTCGTTCATGCAGCATCGTGCGCAATTAGACGATATTTTCACCAAAAGCAACGTTGATAGCATAAGCATTGCTACCAACGAAGACTATGTGAAAGCCATGCTGATGCTGTTTGCAAAGAGGGCGTGAGAGCAGAAAGAATCGTTCTATATAAACCAAAAATGCTGTAGAAACTATAGAAAAGAACAGTAAAATGTATGATTAAATTTATTCGATTTATTAAATGAAACTATATTTCCGTGCGTTAATGGTGCTGATAATGATGCTTGTCGGGCTGCAAAGTCAGGCAAATATCACCGTTGAGGCTACCATTGACTCGATACAGATATTCGTTGGACAGCAGGCTCACGTCACGCTGAAAGTGACGACGGCACACAAAGACAAACTCGAACTGCCGCCTTTCAAGCCCAATACCATGGTACTTCCCAACGTGGAGCTACTCGACATATCGACGCCCGACACCTCTGACTTCGACGGAAACCGCGTCATTCAGCAGGTATATACATTCACATCGTTCGACGCAAACCTCTATTATCTGCCGCCATTCCCCGTTAAGGTCAACGGAAAAGAATACAAAAGCGAGAGTCTTGCGTTGAAGGTTCTTACCATTGACGTCGATACAACCAAGCTCGACCAGTTCTTTCCGCCAAAGGATGTGATGAATAATCCTTTCTCATGGGAGTATTTCTGGCAGGATTGGCGAGGCGTAATCATCGCGTCAGTCATTGCAATCATCGTCGCAATCCTCTTTGTATATCTCTACAAACGATACAAGTCGAACCGCCCGATACTCAAACGTTCAAGGATTATCACTCGTATCCCTGCCCACCAAAAGGCATTGAAGGCATTGGAAGTGCTGAAAAACGAGGCTGTGCAGACTGGTGACGATGCCGAGGACAGCAAGCTTTACTACACTCGACTGACCGATACACTGCGCAAATACATCGAAGAACGTTTCGGTTTCAACGCAATGGAGATGACTTCGACTGAGATAATCTCACGCCTGAAGCAGGAAAACGACGAGGAAAAGATACGCGAGTTGCGCGAATTATTCCAGACTGCCGACCTCGTGAAGTTCGCAAAACACAGCACGCTCTTCAATGAGAACGACATGAACCTTGTCAGTGCGATGGACTTCATCAACTCAACAAAGACCAACGAGATTGAGACAAAGGAAGTAGTGCGACCAGAATTCTCAGTCGATGAAAAGAAGACAAACAACCAACGAATGCTCATACGCTTGCTGCTCTATGTGGCTGCAACGGCATTCGTGGCTTTGCTGGCATACGTAGTTTACAACCTCTACGACCTGCTGGCATAGGAAAGCCCCCCTCTGTCCCCCCAAAGGGGGATGAAGTGAGATGCAAATTGAAAATAGACCAAATTGTAAATAAATTGTCAATCGTTAATTGTAAATAGTAAAAACGAACGTTATGCTTTATGCACATGAATGTTTGCGTTTCTCAGGTTGAACGCTTAACTCAGCCAAACATTGCAGCAATGTTCGACTCAACATTGGAGCAATGTTCGACTCAACATTGCAGCAATGTTTGGCAGACTTAAACGCTCGACTTCTGTAAGGCAACAGTTCAACCCGTCGAAAACATACGTTCAACCATAGAACTACAAGCATAAAAAGCAAAAAAGAGACATGACTTTTCAGAATCCATATTACTTCCTCTTGCTGCTGCTACTCATACCTTATATAATATGTTATGTGAAGTGGCGGCGATTAGGCGAACCGTCAATACGATTCAGCACTACGACTGCCTACGCACGAAAGGCTGCAAAGACGTGGCGAGTGAGGCTGATACATGCGCCGTTCCTGCTGCGATGCCTGACATTTGCAATGATTGTATGCGTACTTGCACGGCCGCAGACATCAAACTCGTGGAAGAACACGTCGGTCGAAGGCATCGACATAATGCTCGCAATGGACGTATCGACGAGTATGCTTGCACTCGACTTTGAGCCAAACCGCATCGAAGCCGCAAAGAGTGTTGCGTCGGAGTTCATATCAGGCAGGCCTAACGACAATATAGGTCTTACCGTCTTTGCAGGCGAAGCATTTACGCAATGCCCAATGACAACTGACCACACTTCGCTGCTCAACCTGCTTAACAACGTGCGCACTGACCTTGCGGCAACAGGACTCATTGAGGATGGAACAGCCATCGGAATGGGACTTGCAAATGCCGTTGGCCGCTTGAAAGAGGAACGCAAGGACGACGGTACGGGCAACACAAAGGGTGCAAAGAGCAAAGTTGTAATCCTGTTGACCGACGGAAGCAATAACCGCGGCGACATTTCACCAATGACTGCAGCCGAGATAGCCAAACAATTTGGCATACGTGTATATACGATTGCGATAGGTCGTGAGGGCATAGTGAACTATCCGATGAATGTCGGAGGCACGGTTCAAACCATGCCTGTGCAGTCGCAAATCGACGTGAAGACACTGCGAGAGATTGCTGCTGCGACAAACGGAGAGTCGTATCGGGCAACAAACGGCAAGGAATTGCGCAAGATTTATCAAGACATAGACAAACTTGAAAAGACGAAATTCAATGTGCGCAAGTTCGATAAGCACTACGAGGCATATCAACCATTCGCCATTGCAGCGTTGATTTCGTTCCTTTTAACACTCATAATGAGATTGATTATACTTAGAAGATTACCATAGACTATGAGATTTGAAGATCCTATATACCTATATTTATTGGCATTGATACCACTGTTTGCCATTGTACACTACGTGTTAAACTACGTTCAGAAACGTCGTTTGCAACGATTTGGCGAGGTGGAAATGGTCAGGAAACTTGTCAATTCACCCCTTGGCTCGATACGTTTCATGCGTGAAATAAAGTTCTGGCTGCTCATGCTTGCATTGGTCTGCATTGTGCTGATGCTTGCCCGACCGCAACTTTTAGGCGCAGCCCAGCAGAGAACAGACAATCGTCAGGGCATCGAAATGATGGTTTGTCTCGATGTAAGTAACTCAATGTTGGCTGAAGATGTAGCCCCATCGCGCATGGATAAGTGCAAAATGATGCTCGAAGACCTCATAGATAAGTTCAGCAATGACAAGATTGGACTCGTAGTTTTCGCTGGCGATGCCTTCATTCAACTGCCGTTGACGGCAGATTATGTGTCGGCAAAGATGTTTTTGCAGAATATAAATCCAGGCATGATTCAGTCGCAAGGCACCGATATAGCGCGTGCCATCGACATTGCTTCGCATTCTTTTTCCAATCTTGAAGGCATAGGTCGGGGCATTGTAATCATCACCGACGGCGAAGATCACGAGGGTGGGGCAGTAGATGCAGCAAAGTCTGCACGTAAGCGTGGCATGAAAACCTACGTTCTTGGCGTCGGAAGTACGAAGGGATCACCTATACCAATGGACGGAAATTACCTCACCGACGAGAAGGGAGAGACTGTAATCACGCGACTTAACGATGCAATGTGCAAGGAAGTAGCGTCGGCTGGCGGTGGAAAATATATTCATGTAGATAATACAAACATAGCACAGCAACGACTTTCACAGGCTATGACTTCACTCGCAAGGCAAGAGATAGAGTCGTCAGTATATACAGAACGCAGCGAACAATTCCAGGCTTTTGCACTGATAGCGCTCATTCTTCTCATCATTGAAGTATCTCTGCAGGAACGAAGAGTGATATTCCGCGGCATTCATATATTCAATTCGCGGCAGACAAAGGCTGCACTCGTGCTGATACTGTTGATGATTTTGCCGTCGGTTGCTGCCTTTTCACAAAACGATCGCGCATATATTCGCAAAGGAAACCGCGACTATCGTGCCAAGAAATATGACAAGGCAGAGGTCAATTACCGTAAGGCACTCGAACAAAACCCTGAGAATGCGCAGGCAAACTATAACCTCGGTAATGCCCTTTTGCTTCAAGGCAAGGATTCACTTGCTGTGGTTCAGTATAATAAAGCCTTGCAGACAGAGACAGATCCAAAGCGTCAGTCGATGATATACCATAATATCGGTGTGGTTTGCCAGTCGTCGAAAGACTTCAAACAGGCCATTGAAGCCTATAAGCAGAGTCTTCGTCGCAATCCAAGCGATGATGAAACGCGATATAATCTGGTGCTTTGCCAGAAACAACTGAAGGACGACGACAAGAATAATCAAGACAATAAGGACAACAAAGACAAGAACCAAGATAAGAATAAGGACAAAAACAAGGATAAAAACAAAGACGACAAGAAAGATAACAAGGACAAGAACGACCAGAATAAAGACAAAAATAAGAACGACAACAAAGACCAAGACAAGAAAGACCAGCCTCAGCAGCAGAATCAAAAGCAGGAGATGAGTAAGGAGAATGCTGAACAACTCCTGAATGCAGCCATGCAGCAAGAGAAATCAACGCAAGACAAACTGAAGGCTGTGCGTGGTTCCAACCGTCGTCACCAGAAGAATTGGTAACGACGGACGCATTATGATACTGGGTTTATCTGTGCCCTTTTGACGGAAACAACTATTTTGTGAGTATTATTGTTGCAGTTGCTGTGATGTCAGAAACTGTTATTGTGCCGTCTTCATCGGCATCAGCATTGGCAAAGACGAATGGTTGTGGGTTGTTGCCAAGAATGAAAGATGCAACTGTCGTGATGTCTGACACGTCGATATTGCCGTCACCATTAGCATCGCCAAGCAATATGTTTACGAGACCAGACGTTGGAAGTGAGATACCTGTCCAGTTGTCGAGCACGGTAAGATTTGATATTTTCTGTATGTAAGCCGTGTTGCGAGGAATGCTGTAACGGCTTTCGGTGTCAGGAATGTATTTCCATTTGCCGTCGGTGAGCACTAATGCTCCGACAGGATACTTCGAAACAGATGAGAACGATCCGCGTAATCCCTTGTAGTTTGTCTTTGCAGTAGAAACCTTTTTGCCCGTTTCATTGAAGATAGCTATGCTGTCTGTGCAGTAATATATATAAGGTGTACCGGCGTCGAAAGTAGTTGCTTCTTCAAGACAAATGCGGGTTGAATCGGATGTAATACCTGCTATCTGGTAAAGTTTTATGCTGTTTGACACTTCAATCGTGTATGGCAAACACACTGCACCCCATCCTGAAGCATTGACATCACAGCGGAATTGTGGCACATAGCGCAATCTGAAGTTTGTTGCACACCACCATCCTTCACGTCTGTCGGGTGATGAAGTTGGTTTGCCGTATGGTATGAAAGCGTTTTCAAGAGCATCTTTCTTTGAACCTTTGAAGCCTATGTTTATGGTGTCTTCGTCTGATACATATAAATAAGGTGTGGCAAGAGTAACCCATTTCACGTTATCGCTGATGGTAGGTATGTCGAGAACTCCGTAAGGAAGTGCCACACTCTCCTTGACATCTGATTTATCTTTAAGTTCAATGAAGGCATGTTGGTCGGTTTCGCAATAGTGTTCAGTCGTTGCCTTGCACTCAAGAGCATAAAGACCATGCTCAAGTCCTTTCACTTGTTGGTTTATTTCCATCGTGGTGTTCTCGCCTCCCGATGCCGATGTACTCCACCATGCATTCCAACATGACTTGCCAGCTTGTGTTGCAGTGCGTTGGTCGCCAGCCTTATATGTGCCTGCTGACAGGTTCCATCCTGTAGTTGCATTGTTGAAGTCAGGCGATAGAATCTTGTCAGTCAAGAGTGTATAGTTCATTGTATCAGTCGGCACAGTGTCGCGAGGAACGTATGTCTCAAGATATTTTGTGCGTGCTTCTTCGTATGCTTTTCTGCATTTTTCGCCATCGGCAAGTGCTTCTTCGCGTGTAGGCCATAGTCGTGCGAGTGAAATTTTGTCGAACTGTGCCTTGCCTTGAAGGTTGCGGAACTGAATCATGAACGTAGTATCTTCCGTCACTTGGAATGATGTTGCCTGTACGTTCCACTCGTCCAGGGTACTCATTTGCAGATGTGATATGAGTTCTAAGCCTTCTATGTTTGTAGTTGAAACGCGTTGGTTTGAATTTCCATTGCATGCAGCCACTGAAACATAATAGTAACCATTCTGCTCAAGAGTCATAAATTTGCGCAATGAGGTCACATCAGTCTTGCTTGTACTGCTGCCATAACACTGCAAATAACTGCCTCCGTCAACGCCTCCGACGGGTACTGCCTGGAAGTATGGCGGTGCAAGTGGTTCGCCTTTTCCATTTTCCCAGTTGGTCATTCCAAGGTCAAAGTCACCATTTACAAGCATATTGCCACCAATATAGAGCACCTTATCATCAATACTTACCTCGTCGCCGACCTCTATATTCTTGTTAACAACCATCGCTTCGTTCGAAAATCTTTCTGCACTCCTCAAGTCAACCACCCTGACACGATATTTATAACCTTCGAACGATTCAAGTGTCGCGGTGTAATCAGCCTCATCTTCTTTTTGTTCTGGCACTGCTGCCGTCTGCCATTGTGCCGATCCTGGTTTCTTCACCTGTATTTCCATTGACTTATTGTATTCACCATTCACCTCGTGCCAAGTTAAGGTTGCCATGTGAGTGGCTTTGTCATATTCAATCATCAATTTGCTTGGTGAGTATTGCCGAGGCATTGAAGGCACTTTTTCGAGGCTTGAGTTATAACCGACATTGGTTTCTTTGTCGGCATAATACTGCCCCATAGGCGTAAGTTTGTTGTTCAGATACATCGAACGGCAGTCTTCAACCCAGTTATATACAGCGTATCGTTCCATCCAGTCGGTGCTTTCAAGTCCGTCAATCACAGGTGCAAAGTGGTTCTTTTCTATCGTAAAGTTTGCGTTCGACCCACTACGATCACTGCCTGGCCACCCTGTCCAGTTAGCACCATAGTTCATTTCGGTGATCCAAATAGGGCGATTAGTGCGATTATGTACTGCTTGTAACTGGCTCTGCCAACTTGGCCAATCGCTGTACCAGTAGCAATGCATACATATAAAATCGCATCTCCATCCGCGTGCATCAATCGAATCAATGAACGCATAGAGCCAATTCAAGTTGCCCGACATGGCTGGTGATCCCAATCGCTTACCCGTTGCCATCATCTCAGGCCATGTTGCAAGCACCTCATCCACCGAACTTACTTTCTCTTTTGAGTCGTTGGTGTTGTCTGGTTCGTTGTTTGCAATGGCGTGAGGCGAGTGGTTGCTGTTGCCGATTTCAGTGATTGAAGGCCATCCCTCGTGGTGATGTTGCGGCACATACTCCCAGTCGTTTGTTGCCGAACCACCACAGTTCCAGTCGTAGAACCAGCTTGCGTTGAGAGCATTCAACACTATTGCATCGCCACCGGAATAGCCACGCTTGCCGCAATCGTTCCATTGCATGACGCGAATTGACGACACTTTTCCCTTCAGCACAGCCGGAAGAACCATCTTCTTGTCTTGTGTATCAGCTATGAACACACGGCTGTAACCACGTCCGTCACTCTTTGTTGCAAGGCAAACCATGTAACCACGCATCAGGGTAAAGCTTTGAATAGCGTTGTTCATAGGCGTTCCGGCAAGCGAGATGCGGTTGCCTGGAGCGTATGACTGCGAGTTGCCGTCATACTTTTCGCCCGTATAAGCAACGAATGGCTTTACCGTTGAGCCGTGGGCAAGTATTATGCTGCCATTGCCATAAATCTTCACCATGCAGTTAGTCTTGTTTATAGCCGTCGCACCATTCACTTTGATGTGCGACATAAGTTTCAATGCGTCCGACGGAATGACGTTTTTCAGTATAAGTGTTGACGTTCCGTTGATGTTGACTTCACCCGATGCGGTGAATGGAGTCTTCGATGTCACCACATAGTCGATGCCGTCATCTATTGTCACCGATGACGTCACTTGTGTCACTGTCTGCACTGTGTTGCCAAACGATAGGCTTGATGCCATCAGCAACAAAGCCAAAAGAAAGTTCTTTGCGTTCATTGTATGTTTTGCGGTTTTACGGTTATATGGTTTACGGTTATACGGTTTTGCGGTTATCGTTATCGTTTTCGTTTTCGTTATCTGAGGTCTATTATCTCAGCCTTTGGATAGTCCTTGGAGTTGAATTGGAACATGTTGTCGGCGAATTTGCCTTTCTTGAAACTGTTTATTACTATGTCCGTCCAAGTCTCTCCCTGTCGCATTTTCAATTTTGTAGGTGTGAAAGTGCCTTTGTCTATGTCAGAAACCACCTTGTAGTCGGCTATGTTGCC
>JAKSIZ010000041.1 GCA_024398515.1 Bacteroidaceae bacterium
GACGAGCCACTACCTGCTACCAACAAAGACCATGCTCTTAGCGGTGAGTTTGCTGGTACACGAGAGTGTCACATCTCTCCTGACTGGCTTCTTATTTACAGCAAAGACGATGAAACGTCGGTTAAAATACTGACGCTCATCCGTACAGGAAGCCATAGCGACCTGTTTTAGTCCATTGAGAAGTTTTGTTTGTTAAAGCTGTTCGGAACGAGAAGACACGATACGAATATCATGTCGCATTGGTCTTGTAAGGGTAATTCTAACCTTTATGTGTTTCTTTTTTTTGCTATTCTTCGGTCTGGCAGACGACATCTACGCTATGCCTTTCGAGGTATCGCTTTAATCGTTGCAAAAATCGAACGCTTAACTTCGCCAAACATTGCTGCAATGTTCGAGTCAACATTGCTACAATGTTCGGACCAACATTGCTGCAATGTTTTTTTGAGCATAACGCTCGACCTTGCCAACGACAAGTGTTAAAAAAACTATGTTAAGCGTTCGACTTTCCAAAATTATTCGTACCTTTGCAGTCGGACTATGCTCTGGGGCAGCCAGAGCCACACGACTTTTATGCGATTATCAGACCTACATACAGGCGAGAGTGGCGTTATCGTCAAGGTACACGGCCACGGGGGCTTCCGGAAACGCATCGTCGAGATGGGTTTCATCAAGGGAACTCTCGTCAAGGCTGTGCTCAATGCTCCGCTCAACGATCCGGTAAAATATAAATTGTTGGACTATGAAGTCAGCCTTCGGCGTGCCGAGGCAGAACTCGTGGAATGCGTCACCAAGGAGGAGGCAAAGGCTTGGAGCGAGTCGCAGCCCGACTTGCCAAGTCTGCCGGCAGAGGACATAAACTTCGTCCATCACGTTGCCGAGCAGAAGGGCAAGCAGTTGAGCGTGGTATTTGTAGGCAATCCCAACTGCGGAAAGACATCGCTGTTCAACATTGCAGGCAATGCGCATGAGCGCGTCGGCAACTATTCCGGAGTCACTGTTGATGCCAAGCATGGCAGCCTGAAGATTGACGATTACGCATTCGACATCGTTGACCTGCCTGGAACATATTCCCTATCTGCATATACGCCAGAGGAGCTTTACGTGCGCAAATACATTATTGAGCAGACGCCTGACGTAATCATCAACGTCATCGATGCCTCCAACTTAGAGCGCAACCTGTATCTCACAGCACAGTTGATAGACATGGATGTGCCTATGGTCATAGCACTAAACATGTACGACGAACTGCGTGACAGCGGCAACAAACTCGACATCAACCAGCTCAGCAAGCTTCTCGGAGTGACAATAGTGCCGACGGTTGGGCGCACAGGAGAGGGCGTGAAGGATATTTTCCACAAGATTATCGACATATACGAAGGCAAGGAACATACGTACAGACACATCCACGTGAACCACGGAAAGCTTCTTGAAGAGAAGATAGAACAGTTGGAAGAGCCTATCAGACAGAACCCTGAGCCCCACCAGAACTATTCCGGACGCTTCCTTGCAATCAAGTTGCTTGAGAACGATAGCCAGATTGAGGGCGTAGTCAACGCACTTCCCAACTGCGCAGAAATAATGAGTGTGAGAAGTAAATGCCAGCGCGACATACTCCGTGACCTTGGTGAAGACTCGGAAAGTGCCATTACCGACGCAAAGTATGGCTTCGTTCAGGGTGCGCTGAAGGAGTGTTTCAAGCGAAAGAACATTTATTCCCGACGCACCACAAAGCGCATCGACAGCGTTGTGACTAATCATATTTGGGGTTATCCTATCTTCCTTTTGATGATGTATCTGATGTTTTACTGCACTTTCAACATCGGACAATACCCTATGGATTGGATTGATTCTGGTGTCGGAATGCTTTCCAACTTCTTATCAATTCACTTCCCCGACGGTATTCTAAAGGACCTCATCATCAACGGAATCATTGCCGGAGTGGGTGGAGTAATCATATTCCTGCCAAACATACTAATCCTCTACGCCTTCATATCATGGATGGAGGACAGCGGATATATGGCGCGTGCGGCGTTTATCATGGACAAGATAATGCACCGCATGGGACTCCACGGCAAGTCTTTCATACCAATGATAATGGGCTTCGGCTGCAATATACCTGCCATCATGGCTACACGAACGATAGAAGACCGCAAGTCGCGGCTCATCACAATGCTCATTGTGCCGTTTATGTCGTGTTCGGCACGACTGCCTGTCTATATAATTATAATAGGTATATTCTTCCCTCGCCATGCCTCACTCGTACTTATGTCGCTCTATTTAATAGGAATACTGATGAGTGTAGTGATGGCCCACGTGCTGAGTAAGTTCATTGTCAAGGGCGAATCAAGCCCTTTCGTCATGGAACTGCCGCCGTATCGACTGCCTTCGGGCAAGTCTGTATGCCGCCATACATGGGAAAAAGGCAAACAATATCTGCGCAAGATGGGTACCACAATACTTGCTGCAAGCATAATAGTATGGGCACTCACCTACTTTCCTCACAATGCAGAACTGCCTGAGGAGCAACAGATGGAGCAAAGTTACATAGGGCAGATAGGAAAAGTAATCGAGCCTGCCATCAAGCCATGCGGTTTCCAATGGAAAGAAGGCGTGAGCATCATCACCGGTATTGGGGCTAAGGAGATTGTGGCATCCACTATGGGAGTGCTCTACAAAGGCAACCTTACGCTAACCGCACCGTTCGCTTTCCTTGTCTTCATACTGCTTTACATGCCGTGCATACCTGCGTGCATAGCCATCAGGCATGAGTCGGGCAAATGGAAATGGGCAGTTTTCGCGGCACTTTACACAACGGCGTTGGCATGGATATGCGCCACGTTGATATATCAGATAGGACTTTTGTTTTAATTCTTTATGAATGTGCAAGAGATTATAGTTTACATTATATTGGCAATAGTGGTTGGTTTTGCAGTATATAAGCTAATCCATAAGTTTACGCATAGAGACGATCCTTGCAAGGAATGCCATAAGGATTCATCATGCGGGAGTTGCCCTTTTGCAAAATAAACGAAAAATATGAGACGTTCTTTCCTTATTATATATATAATATTGGTGTTCGCTGGGCTGGCAAAAGCCGAGAGCCTAACCGAACGCATGGAACATATCTACGAAGATTCAATCGAAGTCGGATTGCTGACGTGCTATCCTGGAAGTGAAGTCTATAGTCTGTATGGGCACACGGCAATAAGGTTTCACAACATTTCGACCAATGAAGATTGGACTTTCAACTATGGCGTATTCAATTTCAAACAGAAGTTTTTCGTTCTGAAATTCGCTTTTGGGAAGACTGATTACGAGTTGGGAATGTTCACTATGAAGGCTTTCCTGAAAGAATATAAGAAGGAAGGCAGGAAAGTTATTGAGCAAGTATTGAACCTCACACAGGAGGAAAAGGTGACTTTATTCCTTGCATTATGCGACAACTGGCGGCCAGAGAACTGCATGTATCGCTATAATTTCTTCAAGGACAACTGTACCACAAGGGCAAGAGACATCATTCTTTGGGCAATAAACTCGGACAGCACCAGCATCGGAATACCTGAATTTGATGGGAAACGATTGACGTGGCGTGAGAACATACACATCTATACCGCTGGACATGAATGGGAAGAATTGGGCAATGACCTTGCACTTGGACAGCCTACAGACAACATGATGACCGACGAAGAGCGTCAATTCCTGCCGTTGAACCTAATGGGCGACTTTGCCAATGCGACCATAAAGACAACGTTTGGCTCTGTTCCTTTGGTTGCAACAACGCGATTGATACTTGACGGCAACGAAACAAGCCAATCTGTCAACAATGCCCCTACCCCACTGCAATGTATTGCCATATTGGCATTGATTGTTGTAATCGTTTTCCTGATTGAAATAAAAAAGAAAAAAATAATTTTGCCATTCGACATTTTACTCCTTATTATTATAGGGCTCGCAGGAATTGTCATGGCAGTTCTTGCAATATCCGACCATCCGGCAACGTTTTTCAACTGGCAAATCCTCATTCTAACCCCTTTGGCGTTAGTTGCAATGCCATTTGTCATAAAGAACACAAAGAGAAATAAATCATGCTGGTGGGATGTATATATCGGCATCGCAGCAGTGGTTACAATGCTCATCGCAGCATTGAAAATACAGGATATCCCGATGTTTTCGATTGTTTTGGCTGCATGTTTGCTGACACGTTGTTTGGTTAGAATAATTATTTTTAGTAACTTTGCAGCGAAACTCAAAGATGCGAATGCATAGAGGCATCAAAGCGACATACAAATAAATAAAGAACAAGATATGGACGTTAACAAATTATTGGGCAAGATTTTCGGCAACAAGTACGACCGCGATAAGAAAGCAATCCTGCCTTTGGTAAAGAAAGTAAAGGACATCTTCCCTGAAATTGATGCCCTGAGTAACGATGATTTGCGTGCTCTCACACAGAAACTTCGTGATAATCTGCAAGAGTCAGTAAAGGATGAACGCGCAAAGATTGACGAACTGCAAGCAAAGATTGAGGATACTCCGCTCGAAGAACGTGAGGATATCTTCAACGAAATAGACAAGATTGAGAAGGATGTGCTCGAAATCTTCGAAAAGGAACTGGACAAGATTATGCCGCAGGTCTTCTCTATCGTAAAGTCAACAGCACGACGCTTCACCGAGAATGAGGACATTGAAGTGACTGCAACCGACTTCGACCGCGAACTTGCAACCAAGCACGACTTCGTTGACATTGACGGCGACAAGGCTATTTACCACAATCACTGGGTAGCAGGCGGCAATGAAACCATTTGGGATATGATTCATTACGACGTGCAATTGTTTGGTGGTATCGTACTTCACTCCGGTAAGATAGCCGAAATGGCAACTGGTGAAGGTAAGACTCTCGTTGCAACCTTGCCTGTTTTCCTCAATGCACTGACAGGAAATGGTGTTCACGTCGTAACGGTCAACGATTATCTGGCAAAACGTGACTCGGAGTGGATGGGACCTCTTTATATGTTCCACGGACTTTCTGTTGATTGTATCGACAAGCACAAGCCTAATTCAGAGGAACGCCGCAAGGCTTACGCAGCCGACATCACATTCGGTACGAACAACGAATTCGGTTTCGACTACCTGCGTGACAACATGGCAGACACGCCACAAGACCTTGTTCAGCGTTCACACAACTATGCCATTGTCGATGAGGTTGACTCTGTGCTCATTGACGATGCACGTACACCTCTCATTATCTCTGGTCCTATTCCAAAGGGCGACGACCAGATGTACGAGGAGTATCAGCCGCTTGTAGAACGATTGGTTGAGGTTCAGAAGAAACTTGCTACGGAATATCTTGCTACGGCAAAACAGGAAATTGGAAGTGGCGATCCAGCAAAGGTGGAAGAAGGTTTCCTTTCTCTCTACCGTTCTCATCTTGCCATGCCGCGCAACAAACCTCTCATCAAATACCTCTCTGAGCAGGGTATCAAGAGCGGTATGCTGAAGACTGAAGAGAAATATATGGAGAACAACAACCGTCGTATGCCTGAGGCTGTTGAACCATTATACTTCAAGGTTGACGAGAAACTGAAGTCGTGCGACCTCACAGACAAGGGTGTTGCCTGGCTTTCAAATCAGGTTAACGACAAGGAACTCTTCGTATTGCCTGACATCACAACGGAACTTGCTGCACTCGACGCAACAAATCTCACCGACGAAGAGCGCGTAGAGAAGAAGGATGAACTGATTAACCACTATGCAGTGCAGAGTGAACGAGTACATACGATACAGCAGTTGCTGAAGGCTTACACTATGTTCTTCCGCGACGACGAATATGTTGTCATCAACGAGGAAGTAAAGATTGTCGATGAACAGACAGGTCGTATCATGGAAGGTCGCCGTTGGAGCGACGGTCTCCATCAGGCTGTCGAGGCTAAAGAGCACGTTAAGGTTGAGGCTGCTACGCAGACTTACGCTACCATTACCTTGCAGAACTACTTCCGTATGTACCACAAACTTGCCGGCATGACTGGTACTGCTGAAACAGAAGCAGGCGAGTTCTGGAACATCTACAAACTTGATGTTGTAGTTATCCCTACAAACAAGCCAATTGCACGTATCGACATGGACGACCGCGTTTATAAGACAAAGCGCGAGAAGTATAATGCCGTTATTGACGAAATACAAAAACTCATTGATGCTGGCCGCCCAGTTCTTGTCGGCACAACATCGGTTGAGATATCTGAGACTCTTGCCCGTATGCTTTCATTACGCAAGATCCCTCACAACGTATTGAACGCAAAGTTGCACCAGGCTGAAGCCGACATCGTAGCAAAGGCTGGTCTTTCAAAGACTGTTACCATTGCCACTAACATGGCTGGTCGTGGTACCGACATCAAGCTTTCGCCAGAGGTCAAGGCTGCTGGTGGTCTTGCTATCATTGGTACCGAACGCCACGAGTCTCGTCGTGTTGACCGTCAGTTGCGTGGACGTTCTGGTCGTCAGGGCGACGTCGGTTCTTCTGTATTCTTCGTATCGCTCGAAGACCAATTGATGCGTCTGTTTGCATCTGAACGTATCGCAAAGGTCATGGACCGTCTTGGTTTCAAGGATGGCGAAATGATTGAGTCGCCAATGATCTCAAAGAGTATCGAAAGGGCGCAAAAGAAGGTCGAAGAGAATAACTTTGGCATCCGTAAGCGTTTGCTCGAATACGACGACGTGATGAATAAGCAGCGTACCGTTGTATATGAAAAGCGTCGCCACGCTCTAATGGGTGAGCGCATCGGCATGGACATCGCAAACATGATTTGGGACCGAGTATCAACTATCGTCGAGAGGAACGACTATCAAGGTTGCAAGGAAGAGTTCATAAAGATCCTTTCAATGGAGGTTCCTTTCACTGAAAAAGACTTCATCGACAAGAGCCGTGACGAACTTGCCGAACTTGCATTCCAGCAGGCAATGGATTCCTTCAACCGCAAGTCGGAACGCATTCGCAGCCTTGCAGAGCCTGTTGTAAAGAACATCTTCGAGAACCCAAGCAACATGTATGAGCGCATCATGATTCCTTTCACTGACGGAAAGCGTCTCTACAACATGCCGTGCGACCTCAAGGAAGCTTACGAGACAGAATGCAAGAGCATAGTCAAGGTATTCGAAAAGGCAATAATCCTCCATATCATTGATGATTGCTGGAAAGAGAACCTTCGCCAACTCGACGACCTTAAGCATAGTGTACAGAACGCAAGTTACGAGCAGAAGGATCCTCTCGTTATCTTTAAGCTTGAGAGTGTGAAACTCTTTGACAATATGGTAAACGACATGTACAACCGCACCGTTGCAATCCTTATGCGTATGCAGTTACATGTGCCAGAACCACAAAACGTACAGGAGGCAGCACCTGAGATTCGTCAACGTCAGCAATATCAGGAGAGTCGTACCGACCTTACTGACCCTAACCAACGTGCAGCAGCTCAACATGATACTCGTGAGCAACAACCGCGCACGCCATTTGTCAAGGACAAACTCCCTGGACGTAACGACCCATGTCCTTGTGGTTCGGGAAAGAAGTTCAAGAACTGCCACGGCAAAGGACTTTAACGTTCCAATTCGTTAAAAAATCCTAACAAAACAGTGTTCTTTGCATAGAATTGATTATCTTTGCACTGAAAATATTGTTTATGTATGGTCAACTCGTGTTTGACGAGTATTTATAGTTTAGTTTTGGTTATAGTACTATTTTCGAGCCGTCGTTGTGAAACGCTGGCTCTTTTTTTTCGCACAACCGTATAACCGCAAACTTTTTTATTCTTATATTTTCTTATTCTTACATTTTTTCCTTACCTTTGCATCACGGAAAATAAACAAGACTATGGCAAACATCAAGATTATGCGTTTCGTCTGCAATCCTCTCCAGGAGAATTGCTACATTGTCAGCGACGATACCAACGAAGCTGTCATCATTGACTGCGGTGCATATTACGCCGAAGAAAAGGCCGCTATCAAACAATACATAGCCGACAACAACCTTTCGGTCAAGCATCTGCTCGTCACTCACGACCATTTCGACCACGTCTATGGCAACGACTTCGTGAAGATAAACTACGCCCTCACCCCTTTCGACCGCAGCAACGAAACCGTCACTTTCGGCAATCACACGTTTGAAATCATCCACACTCCTGGTCACGCTCCCGAATCTGTGGTGTTCTATTGCAGGGAGGAAAAGATTGCATTCACTGGCGACACGCTGTTCCAAGGCACACTCGGACGCTACGACTTGCCTGGAGGCGACCTTCACGACCTCGTCGCATCATTGCATAAGCTTATTGTTGTCCTCCCTGGCGACACGCAGATTCTGCCAGGGCACGGCGAATTTTCATTCATCGAAGACGAAGCAGAATGGATAAAATCATTTTAGGCATTGACCCAGGCACCAACCTCATGGGTTACGGCGCAATAAAATGCACGGGACAAAAGGCTGAAATGCTCGGCATGGGTGTCATCGACCTGCGACGCATGGGCGACACTTACCTCAAACTCGGCAAGATCTTCGAGCGGGTGACTGGCATCATCGACTCGTTCCTTCCCGACGAACTTGCCATCGAAGCACCTTTCTTCGGCAAGAATGTGCAGAGTATGCTCAAGCTCGGACGGGCGCAAGGGGTTGCCATCGCAGCTGCAATAAACCGCGACATCCCTATCCACGAGTATGCCCCACGCAAGATTAAACTCGCCATCACCGGTAGCGGAGCGGCTTCGAAGGAGCAGGTTGCCGGCATGTTGCAGCATCTGATGAACATCGACAAGACCGAAATGAGCCGATTCCTCGATGCTACCGACGCCCTCGGCGCTGCATATTGTCACTTCATGCAGTCCAATCGCCCCGAAAGCATCTCGTCGGTCAAGAGCTGGAAGGAGTTCATAAACAGGAATCCACAAAAGGTCAAATCATAATGGGATACACATTCAACATTCAGAATGGCATCGTTCGTATGCCTCAATGGCGCATGGCTGAGCCACTCAACTTCCAACTTCGCGACGATGAACACCTCGCCATCATTGGTCCTAATGGTGGCGGCAAGTCTATGTTTGTCGATATTCTTACGGGCGCACACCCTCTGCTGCCTACTGCAACATCTGATATTCGCCCTACAAACATCAAGTATATCACCTTCCGCGACTCATACGGCGCATACGACAATACATACTACCTGCAGCAACGGTGGAACCAAGCCGAGATTGACGAGGACACACCTACGGTTGCCGAGGAACTGGAACACGCCTTCCTCGTATCGGGCGACGACACTCCCGAACGCCGCACATTGCAACAACATCTCTACGACCTGTTCTCAATACGTTATCTTCTCGACAAATACATCATCCTGCTCTCAAGTGGCGAGACGCGAAAGTTCCAGCTTATCAAGGCTCTGCTTTCACGTCCATCGGTATTGATAATGGACAATCCTTTCATTGGCCTCGATGCATCTACACGCGACCAACTGTCCGACCTCCTCACCACACTCTCCCACGAGAGCAACCTTCAGATTATCCTTGTCCTGACTCGCACCGACACCATCCCTTCCTTTATTAATAAGGTGGTAAAAGTCGAAAACCTAAAAATAACGGAACTAACAACTCTTGAAGCCCCATCCCCTCTCCCCCTTGGTGGAGTTGGAGGGATCTGTTCATCCCCCCTTGGGGTGACAGAGGGGGACTGCATCTCCATGCGCCACGTCACCATACGCTACGGCGAACGCACTATACTACGCGACCTCAACTGGACTGTTCGCCAAGGCGAACACTGGGCGATTGAAGGCGAAAACGGCTCGGGCAAGTCAACCCTACTGAGCCTCGTCTGTGCCGACAACCCTCAAAGCTACGCCTGCGACATATCTCTCTTCGGACACCGGCGTGGTAGCGGCGAAAGCATCTGGGACATCAAGCGGCACATAGGCTATGTTTCGCCCGAAATGCACCGCGCTTACCAAAAGGACCTGCCCGTAATCCGCATCGTAGCAAGTGGATTGCAGGACTCCATCGGACTTTACGTCACACCAAAGCCATCCGACTACGACATCTGCCGCCAATGGCTGCGCACATTCGGCATTGAGCACCTTGCCGACCGCACGTTCCTAAAGATTTCGAGTGGCGAGCAACGTCTCGTACTGCTTGCGCGAGCATTCGTGAAAAGTCCCGACCTGCTCATACTCGACGAACCCCTCCACGGACTCGACGACAACAACCGCACCCTGACAAAGCAAATAATAGAGGCATACTCCACCCAGCCAGGCAAAACCCTCATCATGGTCACCCACTACAAGGAAGAACTCCCTCCATGCATAGACCATCACCTAATCCTCCGCCGTCAATAGCCCACTAATCCACACACTCAACAAACATCAACCCATAAACCCATTTGCACATTCTTAGAATGTTTACGTGTACATTCTAAGAATGTTCGGCGGAACATTCTAAGAATGTGCAAACGCCCCTAACGCACATCATTAGAAAAAGCAATAGATTTTCAAAATCAAATAAAAAATCAATATAGTAAAAGCATATCTATTTTTTACGAACGAAGTGAAATATTTTTTTTATTGGTGTCCGCTAAATTATAGCCTGAAAGGCTTAACCTTAGATTTTTATAATGATTTTCTATAGATTTCTTCGACTAGCGAAGCGACTGAAGTCGATGATAAGGCGCGCAGCGCCGCCCCAACCAAATCGTCCTCATTATTTTAATTCCGATTTTGAACTATAGATTTTCAAAATCAAATAAAAAATCAAACGAAAAATAAATGGAGGCTTTATTCTGGTCGCTACGCTCAAAATCTAACTAAAAATCAAATTAAAAATCAATCTAGTAAAAGCATATTTATTTTTTACGAACGAAGTGAGATATTTTTTATGCGAAGCATATATTTTATATGATGTATGGATTGCCACGATAGTGGTGTCTTTGTGTGGTGTGGTGGTGCAAGAACTTGTTCTTTAGCACCGACACACCATACAAAGACATGGGCTTCAGTATGAAGCACACCATACATCATATCATTTTTTTCTTTTATAATTACATAGATAACTGGTGGCTGTGGCTTGTGGAAAACTCGTTTTCCTAAAATCAACAAGCAACTTATCGACGAAGTCGCTTGGCTTGTCCAAGAACACTCCATGCTTATCATTCCTTAATTCGCTACCATTCGTGTAAAAAAAACTGTTAGCGCAAACAACAATCACACTCAATTGCACAAAAAACTGCACAAACTACGCCCAAATATGCAATAAAATGTTAAAAATACAAACATTTTATCATTTTTTCTGTAAAAAAGTATCAATAAAACCATAAAACTCATTAACTTTGCAAATTGAAAGCGTGCAAAACGCCCTTAAATGCCGAATTATCGACAATTCACACCATAATATATTATATATATAGACTGGTGACAACATATAAGAGAGAACATCAAAAACGTAAAAGTAACGTAATTAATAAACAAATTATTCACAATTAAAAACTATGAAGAAAATTTTATTCTTTTCACTCCTCGCAGGCATGGCACTTGCAGGATGTACTAATGACGAATTGGTGAACGGAAGCGTTTTCGGTGGCGACAACGATTATATCCGTTTCACTTACCATTCAAGCAACATGACTCGTGCTGGTGGCAGCGACAAATTGCAGAACACTCACTATGAGTTCGGTGTATTCGCTGACAATGGCGGTGAAGTTATGAACAACTACCTCGTTGCTTATGGCGACAATGCTCACTACAACAGTCTTATCGCTGGCGCAACTACTTACGGTGACCCAACAAGTCAGGTTGACGGTCTTTCTTACTGGTTCTATGAGTCTCTTGGTAAGAATTCACCTTATGTTCACACATCTTATAATACTCCTGACCTTGACCAGGACCTCAAGTATTGGGATAAGTCAAAAGATGCTTACGAGTTTTGGGCTTACGCTCCTTATACTAATACTACAGATGGTACAGTTACTCAGCAGAATGCATTGAAGGTTGCTTTTGGAAGTGATGCTTTCACTTTCACAAGCCTTTCTTCATTCTACACAACCCCACAGACTCAGATTGCAACTGCTGACATTTCTGCAGGTGCTACTGACGCTGAACTTATTAACTACAACGAAGGTCTCTATGCCTACACTAAGTATGAAAATAGTCAGTACGGCACAGACGTTCCTTTCGAGTTCAAGCATATCAATGCAAAAGTTAACGTTAAGTTCTATAGCGACATTCAGGGTTACAAGGTAAAAATTATTGATGCTATTCCTGAAGAACTTAATGGAGGTGGACCTACGAATTGGACAACTAAGCTTTCTACAGCATACGGTATCCAATTCTCACCAGCTACAACTCTCCAGTCTTGGGTAAAGATGAAGGAAACTCAACCTGCAGCTGAGGAACTGCCTACATATTACGAAAATGCAGACGTAACTGTTAGTGCTTTGAGTACAAGCCCAACTATCGCTGTTGCTAAAAATGCAAGTTACACCCCAGTTAATAAAAACTTGATTTTCCAGACAACTGGAAGCAATGTGATTGGTACAACTAAGGCTTCTGCAACAGCTTCTCCTACTACCCTCTATGTATTGCCAAACAATGGAATTACTGATACTCAGACTGAAACTTGGAGAAGTGGTACAACTCCTGCTTCTATCGATGCTTTGGGTGAAACTGTTTGGAGCGATGCAACTACAACTCATGTTGCTGACTCAACAGGTTATACTCTCCACTTGAGTTATGAACTCGTTCCTAACGACGGTTCTGCTCATATTAAGATGTACGACGCACGTGTATTCGTTCCTGCATCTGCATGCCAGTGGGAAGCAGGTAAGGCTTACACTTACATCTTCAAGATTACAAAGAACTCTAATGGTGTAACTAACCCTCTTACAGCAGACGACCCTGCTACACGTACTGACGCAACAGACCCAGCAACTTCTAAAGAACCTTACGTTGACGTAACTGACCCACGTGTAAACGACGAACAAGGTCTCCAGCCAATCGTATTCGATGGTGTAACTGTTACAGACTATGTTGATTCTGAACTTGGTGACTATGTAATCTCAGAAAAGACTCTTGATTGGTCAATCGAAAACGCATTCAAGAATATTAAGAAGCTCTTCTCTAATGGTGGAACTCAGACAGGTGCTGCTATCTATGGCGCAAAGACAGGTGATGGCACTGCAACAACTCCTTATAATGTAGTTCTGAACTCTGTTACATCAGACTATCTTGACTATAGCATAGGTGATATTTCTAACCAGTGCAATACTTTCAAGGATGTACAAGCAATGGTTCAGGCTCTTTACAATGAAGATGGAATTGAAAAGATTGAATATGACGGAAATGTTTACACTCGTGCAGAAGGCACAACTGACCATGGTCAGAAGATTCGCACATTCTATTTGAATGGAAACACGGGAAGTGGATGTGTTCGCCTTGAGACAGCCATTTCTAAGGAATTTATTTCTGATGTTTATAGCAACTTTGACTTTACTTCAAAACAGATTAAGGTAATCAGTGCAAACGAGGCTAATACGGATTCTCCAATCTATCTCACTATCGAAGTTAACAATACCGCTGACGAAACTGCTAACGGAGCCAAGATTCAGAAGGTTGTTTACAATTTTAGTGCTAAATCAGCAGGTGGTCTCGATATAGAAAAAACGGGTATAAAAGCCTACACTTTGACACTCAATGCAACTGATGGTGACCTTATGTGGCCTGCATACCCTGCTAATGTTGATGCAAACAATAACAATGTTTACAAGGATATTAGAGCATTCCTTGATGGCGTAATCCCAACTCCTTTCACAGAAGGAACTTATGATAGTTCTACTACTGATGCTGAAGGTTTAGCGAATAAGATTGCTGCAACTGTATTCCCAACTGCTCAGGCTAAGTTTGGAACTCCATCTACTACTCCTTATGATATCGATGGTGGTGTGCTGATTTTAGGTGATATAACTGTAACTTTGAAACTCAACCTCACAGTTAAGTAATCTATCTTACACATTATATAGAAAAGCGGCTCGCAATCGAGCCGCTTTTTTTGTTGCCGAAATAAAAAATTATCCCCCCATTCATTGCACGTTACAAAATTTTCACTATCTTTGCATCGGGAAAACAATATAAAAGGAATACATTATGGATAGAATAATATTACTCAATGCGTTTAAAACTGCATTGGAACACAAGAAGGAGAAAAAGGAGGAGATAAAAGAACGCTTCTCGAAACTTGGTATGAATGTAAAAGTAACACAATTGTGAACCCGCTCTCACTTCAAAATGTTCACTATCTTTGCACCGAGAAACAATATAAAAGGAGAAATGAATTATGAAAACTACTACTCACCCTGTTTCAAACAGTACTTCGTCAATTATGCCAACACTTTTGGCACTAAGCAAGAGAAAGAAGTTGGAAATTATCAACATTCTCTCACGTAGTATGATTGATGAAGAACAAAAGGATGTAACAGCAACCGCATCAAAGAAACAGAAATACACTACGTACAAGTTTTCCGATGCCATCCTTTCGATGTCAATACCTGAACGCAAGGACTTTCCAACGGACATACAGGATTTAATCGGTATTGCGCCATCTGTGGCAATAGGCAGGGATTATGATGAGCGATTGGAATATCTCTTGAATAAATGAAAAAGATTTTTATTGAAAACGAATGTTCTGTCATTATAACAAACAATGTACGACATTTCAAATTTAGCAGCATACCTGTCATGACTCCGTCAGAGTTTATTAATTCAACGGAACATCCAGCATAATAACTTTTATGCCTACTCTCAACTTCTAAAAAAAAGGAATAATTATCCCCCATTCATTGCACGTTACAAAATTTTCACTATCTTTGCACCGAGAAACAAAATAAGATAAGATATGACAAAACCAAGTTTACGTTCATTTCGTTTGAACTCTTTGGATGAGCCTACAGATGATATGCTCCATGCTATAATGGAGCAAGTAGGTGAAGCTGCAAAAGAATCGACAAAGAGAGCCAAGCAGGCCTTACAAAGAATGTTTGAGGAAACAGATGCTGAAATCAGGGCATTAAAAGCACTACAATCATGAACGAGACAAAACGTCCAGTTCTTTGCGTTGTTGCTGGTCCGAATGGCTCTGGCAAGACTACAACGACATCATTACTCCTTAGCAATGAATGGACTGCAGATTGTGAATATATCAATCCTGACAACATTGCAAAAGATTCGTTTGGCGATTGGAATTCACCCGATGCAGTACTTAGGGCAGCCCAAAAAGCGACAGAACTAAGATATGAATGCTTGGAACAAAGAAAAGACTTTGTTTTTGAAACCGTTTTCTCCTCGGATGAAAAGCTTGAATTCTTAAAAGAAGCTAAGCGACTTGGTTTTTTTATCCGTTTTTTCTATGTTTGTACAGATAATCCTGAAATAAATGTAAGGAGAGTAACCCAAAGGTATCTCAATGGTGGACATGAAGTACCTATATCAAAAATAATATCACGATATTTCAAATCACTAAAAAATGCAGCACTTGCCATCGAAATAGTTGACAGAGCTTACATCTATGATAACTCAATTGATAATTTATTACCACAATTAGTATGTCGTACCGTAAATGGGACAATTCATAAGCAGTATTCCGATACTCTACCAGAGTGGGTAAAAGCTATTATATCCAAATAGTTTAATACTATTATTGCATCAGATTATATACTTTCCTCCTACTAAACACAAGCGGCTCGAGAGCCGCTTTTTTTATTGCCGAAATAAAAAAATTATTCCCCCATTCATTGCACGTTACAAAATTTTCACTAGAGGATTGGGGCTTGATGCTTGTGGAACACTTGTGTTTCTAAAAGCAACAAGCAACAACACTCCATGCTTTTCATACCATATTCGTTACATTCGTGTTTATATTCAAGATTGATTTTTTAAGTACGCTTATCCCCACTAAATTTCTTGGACAAGCCAAGCGGCAAGCCGATGACCACTGAACCGCTTAAATCAGCAAGCTTTGAAACTCATGTCGAGTCCTTTGACGGAATGGGTGAGCGCACCTACACTTACGTAGTCAACGCCGCACTCGGCATAATCGCGAATCGTCTCAATGGTTATTCCGCCTGACGACTCTGTCTCGTAACGGTGATCTATGAGTTCGACAGCCTTTCGAGTGTTCTCTACGCTGAAGTTATCGAGCATGATACGGTCAACACCACCGTGACTGAGCACCTGTTGTATCTCATCGAAGTTGCGCACTTCAATCTCAATTTTCAGTTTCAGTCCCTTTTCGTCAAGGTACTTATGGCAACGGTCAATAGCATTTGTTATGCCACCGGCAAAGTCAACATGGTTGTCTTTAAGCAGTATCATATCGAAAAGCCCTATGCGATGGTTCACGCCACCACCAATCTTAACGGCTTCCTTCTCAAGCATACGCATTCCTGGAGTAGTCTTGCGAGTGTCGAGAACACGTGTCCCAGTGCCTTCAAGCAGACTAACGTACTCGTGTGTCATCGTTGCAATGCCACTCATCCGCTGCATGATATTAAGCATTAGTCGCTCTGTCTGCAGCAGACTTTGTATTTTTCCTGTGACAACAAACGCTATGTCGCCTTTCCTGACCTCTGCCCCATCATCGATGAACACCTCCATCTGCATCGTTGGGTCGAAGTGCATAAACACCTCACGCGCCACTCTTACACCTGCAAGTATGCCATCTTCCTTGATGATAAGCTGGCTCTTACCAACTGCATCGGCAGGAATGCAACACAGAGTTGTATGGTCACCGTCGCCGATATCTTCAGCGAAACTCAGTTCAATAAGTCTCTCATTGAGTTCTTCTACGCTCAACATAATCCTATTGTTAATTGATAATTTGAACCATAGAACCGTAAAACCGTATTAGAAATAGAAACCTGCGCCAATCTTGAAGCCTACTTTCGAGAAGTCAGAATGGTTCTTGAACGACTGCTCATAGTAGATGGCTGGTTCGATTGTGATGTAGTGATTCAGGTAGAAAGCATACCCAACCTCGACTGCAGGAAGGAAATCATTGTAATCTTTTGCGTGCTTGTATTTGCATCCAGCAGCAAGATAAATGCCGTTCTGAATCATATAGTAACGACCTTGTACGCCAAAGTCGAACATTGCTGGCTTGCCGTCAACGTTGGTGTCCCACTTCATTTCAGCATTTGCCGACACGCAATCCATCAAGAAATAACCTGCATTTGCACTAAGTGCAAGGCGTCCTTTCTCTGAGCCACTATATGTCAGGTTCAACCCTGATGCGCTAAGTCCAACATACTTTGTACCTTTCTCAAACTGTGCAAAAGCCATTGTCGTCATGCAAAGAGCAACAGCAATCATAAAAATCTTTTTCATATTCAATCCTTTTAATAATTATTATCCTTGGTGTATATTTTTCTTATATTTATGGAACCATCCCTGGAATACCAGCAATAATATCACCATGGCAAAACCTGCGATGGAGTATGACACGGAGTTGTCGTTTAAGTTAAGTCCCTCTGGTGCAAGGCAGATGTACGAAACGCTGACATACGTCATGAATAGTGCTGGCACCAATGCTATCCAGTATGGTTTCTTTTCCTTCACGAGCCATACGGTGAATGTCCAGAGCACAATGCAAGCAAGTGTCTGGTTGAACCATGCAAAGTATCTCCACAGTATCTGGAAGTCGATAAAGAACAGCGTTATTGCTATTGCAAACAGCGGCAATGCAAGCATCAGTCGCTTTACTATCTTGTTCTGCTTGATGTGAAGGAAGTCTGAAGCAATAAGTCTTGCACTGCGGAATGCCGTGTCGCCACTTGTAATAGGAGCTGCAACAACGCCCAGCACAGCAAGAACGGCACCTACCGCACCAAGCCATGAACGGCAAACAGCATTCACGAGCAATGCTGGATCTGCCGAATGAGCACCGCCTTCTGTCATGAAGTCGAGCAGTTTTTCGTATGGAGTACCGCCTGTAGCACCAAGTGAATCAGCAAACTTTATTGCACCTGCAGCCCATATTATGGCTACTATTCCCTCTGTTATCATTGCTCCATAGAACACCAGATGTCCATATTTCTCGTTATTCAAGCAGCGCGACATCAACGGACTTTGTGTTGCATGGAAGCCACTGACTGCACCACAGGCTATTGTGATGCACAGACATGGGAATATAGGCGACGTCTGATTAGGATAATGATTCACAAAAGCCTCGGTAACTTCCGGTATATTTCCTGGTTGAACAAAGATGCCAATAATGATTCCAACAGCCATTATCAGCAATGCTCCACCGAAAAGTGGGTATATCCTTGCAATGAGTTTATCGATAGGAAGCAGCGTTGCACATATATAATACACTACAATTACTATCAGCCAGAACAATGCTCCGCCCCAAAAACCATCCGTAGGCGTAAGGATTGCTATGAGGTTTGCTGGTGTACGTGCAAACACAGCACCGACAAGTATAAGCAATATCAGCGATACAACTCGCATAACGATACGCATACCGCTGCCCAATTCGTCGCCTACAAGTTCCGGAACACTCACTCCGCCCTTGCGCAACGACACCATACCTGTAAGGAAATCATGCACTGCACCAATGAAGATACATCCCAAAACAATCCAGATAAATGCCGCTGGACCATAGAGTATGCCGAGTATTGCTCCGAAGATTGGACCCGTTCCGGCAATGTTGAGGAACTGAATCAAGAACACTTTCCACGTTGGAAGTGGAATAAAATCTACTGCATCCTGCTTTTCGTAAGCAGGTGTACGCCGTTCTGGCTTTGGTCCAAATATCTTGTTTACATACTTTCCGTAAACGAAATACCCCAAGATAAGAAGCACAAAACTTACGATAAATGTTATCATACCTCTATAATATTATTAAATTTTCTGCAAAGATAATAAAAATTTACTATTTCTTCGACAAGCAAAGCGAAAAATTTCGATACTTCAATTTACATTTTGCATTTTATTTATTAATTTTGCACTCCGAAATGAATTATATGAACAAAAATACCAAATTCGATATAAAAAGGCTACTCATTTTTGCTATTTGCCTTTGTTGCTCTCTTTTCATCCCCCCTCTTTGTGGGACAGAGGAGGGCTGTAATTGTGCTGGCTCCACCCTTTCATCCCCACTTGGGGGGACAGAGGGGGGCTGTACGTCGCCCTTCAACTTCGCCTCGCAGTTGCCTAAGCACGAGGTTCGTGCCGTATGGATAACCACTATCGGAGGTCTTGACTGGCCTCACAACTACGCACGCGACGCTTATTCCATTGAAAAACAAAAGCAAGAACTGCGCGACATACTCGATCTTCTCAAGGCTGCCAACGTAAATATGGTCATGCTTCAGACGCGTGTTCGCGGCACTCTTATCTATCCTTCCGACCTTGAGCCTTGGGACGGATGCATGAGTGGACGTCCTGGTGTGTCGCCAGGATATGATCCGTTGCTGTTTGCCATTGATGAATGCCACCGTCGCGGCATGCAATTACACGCATGGATAGTGTGCATCCCTATCGGCGAGAACGTTCGCGAGGGCGTAAAACATCTGAAACGTGTGCATCCGGAACTATATGTCAAGATAAAATCCCACGGTTTCATGCGTCCCGACAAGGAAGGAACTGGCGACTATATAGCGCAAATATGCCGCGAGATAACCGAACGATACGACATCGACGGCATTCATCTCGACTATATCCGTTACCCTGAAGAAGGCAAACTGCCTGGTACATCCGACGGAAAACGCGAGAACATCACGCGGATTGTACGCAAAGTCAACGATGCAGTGAAGCCTCTCAAGCCGTGGATCATGATGAGTTGTTCGCCTGTAGGCAAGTACAACATGCTCCCACGCTACAGTTCCCACGGCTGGGATGCCTTTTCTGCAGTCTATCAGGATGCGCAAGGATGGCTTCGCGACGGACTTATGGACGCGCTTTTCCCTATGATGTATTTCCAGGGAAATCAGTTCTATCCCTTTGCAGCCGACTGGAAAGAGAACAGTTATGGCCGCATCATTGCCCCAGGATTAGGCGTTTATTTCCTCAGCCCAAAGGAAAAGAACTGGCAACTCAACACTATCACACGCGAAATGTATGTGCTGCGACAGCTCGACATGGGCCATGCATACTTCCGCAGCAAATTCTTTACCGACAACACCAAAGGCATCTACACGGCAACGAAAAACGAAATAGACCTCTACCCTACCCTTATTCCTCCTATGACATGGATGCAAAAGTCCCCGCCGACAAGCCCAAAGGACATCAAAGTCGTGAAGAACGAAGCCGGCGACCTACTCACATGGTCGGGCGCAACAAACAACAACGACTCGCCATACCTTATATATAATGTCTATGCAAGCGAGGATTACCCAGTTGACATAACCTGTCCACGCAACCTCATCGCCACACGAGTCATGGGCAATTCACTGCAAATCGCATCCAGTGGATACGAATTCAACTACGCCGTCACTGCTGTTGACCGTTACGGCAACGAGAGCGTACCATACGGAAAGAAGATAGTAAAGCAATCGGCAAACCTAAAGACATTCAAAGTCAACGGCAACTGGCTCGAACTTCCTGCGAAGCCAAACACCATCGACGCCGACTACCTCTTGGTAAAGGACATGATAGGCAAGACCGTCACAACGCTACCTTGGCCAACCCCTTCGGCTGTCAACGACAACCGCGCCTACATAGCCAACCTCAAGGACGGCAACTACCAGCTCTACACCCTCAGCCACAAAGGCATAATCCACCGCTTAGGCTTCTTCAAACTCAAAGCCTCCTCCAGCTCCCACAAGGGGGAGTGAACCTCAGAACCTCAGAACATTTCATCCCCCCTTGGGGGGACAGAGAGGGGCTTATTAACCCTATGCCCCACAGGTATCTCTGTTGGGGGGCTTTGCACATTCTTAGAATGTTCCGCTTAACATTCTTAGAATGTTCACGTGAACATTCTAAGAATGTGCAAACGACTTAAATGTACAAGTAGAGCAACAAGCCCCAACAACCTATAACGGTTCAGTGGTCATCGGCTTGCCGCTTGGCTTGTCCAAGAAATTTAGTGGGGATAAGCGTACTTAAAAAATCAATCTTGAATATAAACACGAATGTAACGAATATGGTATGAAAAGCATGGAGTGTTGTTGCTTGTTGCTTTTAGAAACACAAGTGTTCCACAAGCATCAAGCCCCAATCCTCAGATTGTTCTGTGAACATCCCGTGATGCTTTTCATCCCATACGAATTTTTACAAATCGGTTTGCCGCTTTTACAAAGCCAGGATGGCGACTAAAAGAAAACTTGTTTTCAGGCAGGCGGGCATACCATCACACGTCAGTATCTAAAAGATACTATGAGGGCTTTGTATTCGTGTTTTTTTCGTCTTCAAGGGGTTTCTTGCAGTCGCTGCGCTTTGTGCAAGCGGCAAGCCGATGAATCTCGGTTTTTGTAAAAACTAAGTCTTGTGAGCAGACATTGTCCCCTGCATTTTTCTACTGGTCCCTCCCCGCTCGTTATCTAACAAAAAAAACAGGGCGACTCTCACAAGCCACCCTGCCCATCAAATTATTATATATTAACATTAAACAACTGGCACAAACCCGTGCCAGAGTTCTTTTTTCTTCAATGTTTACCAACCAAAGTCCTCTTTACTAAGAACATCTGCGCCACCTTCACCTTCATCACTTGCATTAAGCGATACAGAAACAGTGTCGTCGCCACCACCAGAAAGTGCAGCAATATGACTTTCAATACGCACGTTTACAGTCTTTGTTATTGGTTTAATATATGTCTTTTTCATAATTCGTTTCTCCTATTTTATTTGTTGATATACTTCTTACCGTTCATTATCACAATTCCCTTATAGTTCTCGTTTACACGAACACCATTGAGGTTATAAGCAGAGCCTTGAGTATTCATCTTTGAACCTTGAATATCCTTAATACCAGTAGGTTCATCACCAAATACTACATCCAACTTAGCTCCAGAAGGGAGAGCATTGTCAAGTTTCAGATAAGCCTTACCTGCAGGGATAGTTCCATTTTGGGCAAGCTTTATGAATGTAGCCTTTTCATCTGTATCCTTACCAAGATAATAATCTCTGCCATAATCGTCAACGCAATAATAAGTGCCACTTACTACAGCAAAGAGCTTGTTGCCTGTAATAGGAGCAACATCAGATGTAGGTTTGAATGTGTAAGTAGTAGCCACATCTACATCTGCGTAAAGTATAACACCGCAGTTTGCAGGGATAACATTTGAGCCACCTTCTTTGTTAATCTTAGACAAGGTAACAGTATTGCCACTGACAGTTGCAGTATAAGCACTTACATTTTCAGGAATAGTTACAGCGTATGGCAAACCAAGAGTAGCGTATTTAGCAGCGGTGATAGTACGAGTAATAGTGGCAACCTTTTCATAAGTAAGTACGATTGAGAAGAACTGGAGATTTTTGTCTTTTGTACTTGCTGCTAAACGGTATGCTTCATTTTCATTTGGACTTGATAAACTAAAATTAAATTCTTTAGATGTGGAACCAATAGTTGTACAGTTTGCACTTTTTGCGTTCCAACTAGTATCATAAATATTGAAAACAACACTACCTGCTACTCCTGACCCTGTTGTTGCTGTTACTTTTGCTAATTTGTAACCCGCTTTTGCTGGGAACTCAAGATATGCTCCTTCAGATTTATTAGTTGCTGATTTACCAAAGAAAAGAGCTCTTGAATTATCATTATTAGGATTGATTTGGTAATATGACGTTGGTGCATTAATTATCAACTCGTTTTCTCCAAACATAAATCTTTCAGCCACAGCAACATTGGTTCCACCTGTAGGAAATCCCGTAGGATATGAATTTGCATCTTTAAAATTATATGTAACATTAATATCAGTTGTTTCTTCCCATTGAGCATAGAATTCAACGGCTGTATTTGTAATAGTGTAGGAACTTCCTACAGCTATTAGCTCTCCTGCATTGTTAGCCTTCCATCCAATAAATTTGTAACCTGTTTTAGTAAAATCACATTCTGGTAAAGTATAATCTCCAGCATATACAGAAACACCTTCCATTACTCCTAATCCGTCATTTGCATTAAATGTTACATCATATTTTGCATCTTCTGTAAAGTTTGCAGTAATGGTTGCATCTTTTGTGCCCATTGTTATGGTTGTAGGATTGTCAGTAGTACTTGACAGTGTTGAGCCTTCCCCACTTATTGACCATCCTGTGAATGTAAAGTGGTCATTTTCATTTGCTGTAGCAGTAGTAGTCGCGCCCTCGGCAACAGTAGCACTACCCAAAGTTATGCTACCAGCATTCTCTGGATCTACTACTGTGCTAATAAGATGTGAACCTTCGCTTACTTCGAAAGTAATAGCTATTGAGGTCACTCCAAGTTGGGCAGTTGTTCCTGTTGTGTTTTGAATTTTGAAGTACGTATATGATGCGCTTGACAAGTCTAAATTCTTATTACCTGTCGCTATTCCTTCCTCAATAGTTGTCCAATTCTTTCCATCTGTAGAGCCATAGGCTGTATATTTTGGCGTATTTTTCTTTGCTGTTGTTACAAGAACAACACCTGTTATATTTCCACTTGTTGGTGATGTCGTGTTAAAATAGCCTCCACCACCAGAAACTCCATAGAGCACCAAACCATTTGTTGTATTACAAACTGTAGCACTAGCACTTCCTGTTTTACCAGTTCCCCAACCGATTCCATCTACAGTTCCTGATGTTGCGGTTGCAAGTTCTTTAAAGTCGAAAGTCACCGTCTTTCCCCACGCACTACCTATGCAGAGGGTGCATAGGCACAATAAAGTAAAAATTTTTTTGATCATAATGTTTAATTTTAAATTGTTTGTATAAAAAAGTTAATAACTCCTCAACGATTGACTGGTAAAACATTATGCTGAAATAAACGGATACAAAGAATGCGCAAGGCATTCTTATCACTTTTGAGGTCGTAGGAAACCTAATACACCAATAAGCAATGCTCGCGCAAAACGCAAGCCTTTGCATTGTATTCTTCGGTGTATTTCTTGAAATTTCCTACGTTTCAAAAGTTCCGAATAACAGCAAACGCCATTATAACCCTAATGTAGTGGGCCACAGCCCACGTTCAGTGACACAGGTCGCAAGCCATCAAGGCTGTTTCCAAAAGCGCAAGTACCACTTTGCGACTACAAAGGTACAAATAATTTTTTAACTACAAGCACTTTATAAGATTTTTTTTATTACTCAAACAAAAACTATTTTCATGTGCAAGTATATTATAATAGAGCAAAATACTTTTGATGGTATGATGTCTGCACTATGTGCATACATTGATGTTGTATGTCGTAATGTCCCTGTCATGCAAGCATGCCGATGACATTCCGTCATACACCATCACCCTTCTTACGAAGGGCTACCATACCATCAAAAGAAAAAATACCTTACGGTAAAAAATGTGGCCTTTGGCCATAAAAAATAATATATGGTTATGAGTTATATGGTTGTACGGTTATACAGACCTTAAACCGTAAAAGCATATTTATTTTTTACGAACGAAGTGAGATATTTTTTATGCGTTAGCATATTTTGTTTTTCA
>JAKSIZ010000042.1 GCA_024398515.1 Bacteroidaceae bacterium
ATCAAGGCTGCCCAAAGGCAGACCACACATAATGAAATGTATTTTTTTTCTTATATATAACCCAGGGCGAAACGGGTGAGTCAAATGCTTTTGCTCTTACAGAGCGTGATTTGTCTGCGTCGATATACCCAGGGCGTTGCCCTGGGCTGATAGGTGTAAGCCTTTCAGGCTATTGCTTAGCGGATAACAATAATTGTTTTTACTAATTTGATTTTTAGTTTGATTATTAGTTAGATTTTGAGCGTAGCGACCATAATAAATCCTTCAACTTATTTTTCGTTTGATTTTTTATTTGATTTTGAAAATCTATATGTTAAAATCGGAATTAAAATAATTGGGACGATTTGTTTGGGGGCGGCGCTGCGCGCCTTAAAATCTTAAGAAAATCATTATAAAAATCTAAGGGGTGAGCGATAGGCTTTGTAGGGGTGTCTGGTGGGGTGGAAAAAAGTTGTACAACTTTCGTGCGAAAGTTGTACAACTTTTTTTCGAGTTAAGCGTTCAATCTTGCGAAGTCTTACGAATAGGTTATCGAAGCATAACGCACATTTTTGGCTGAAGGCTTTGTGGTGTGCAAGATTTTGTGTAACTTTGCACCACTAAAAGCATGATGATGAACATTACCAAGAAGCAATATATTCGCGGATTTCTATATATCGTGGCGTTGCTGTTTGTTGTGAGGCTGATTTTCCCGAGCCTTGTGGAACCGGCAAAACTGCCCGCCAATGCTCCCACGACGGGGGAGAAGATGACTCCAACCGTGAATGACAGGGAGGAGGTCGTAGTGTCGAAGGAAGGTTTGGATGCTGGGTTCGCCAAGCGCAAACCGACGGAGTTCTTCAACACATCCGACTCTTCGCTGCTGCGACATAAGATACTGAGCGTTGCGAGTTTCAAGAGTGCGTTTCCCGATGAGAACGATACGCAGCTTGTTGCCGCAAACCGCTATGGCATCAGTGTGACGGAAAACCTTGCACAGGCACGCAAGGCTACCGATATGTTGGTTTATGTAGGTGCAAACCCTATGTTCGACGTCGATAAACTGTCGAACAGCATACCGTATCTTGTGCCCCGTGCGTCGGCGTTGCTGCAGGAGATAGCCACAAGTTTCTGCGACTCGCTGCTCATCAAGGGTATGCCTCTGCACAAGATAATAGTGACGAGTGTGCTGCGTACACGTGAGGATGTGGAACGTCTGCAACGTCGGAACTCGAATGCAACAACCAACAGTTGCCACCTTCATGGCACCACTTTCGACATTTGCTATAACCGTTACAACGCTGTTGACCCGTCGCGGCAGACGCGGAATGACTCGTTGAAGTGGGTTCTTTCCGAGGTTCTCGACGACCTCAGACAGCAGGAACGATGCTTCGTAAAGTACGAAATTCGCCAGGGATGCTTCCATATTACTACAAGATAAGCATATTTTTACCCTATATGAGTTGTTAGTTTTCAAATTTTTACTACCTTTGCAGACAAATTCTAAGCGACAACGATGATTGAGAAACTTATCATATTGGAAGATGTTGACCCTGTAGTGTTCTATGGAGTCAGGAATGTCAACCTCCAGATGATTAAGTCCCTGTACCCGAAATTGCGTATCGTGGCACGCGACAACGTGATAAAGATACTCGGCGATGAGGAGCTCGTGGCACATTTTGAGGAATGTATCATGCGACTTCAAGAGCATTGCGTCACCTACAATACGCTCACCGAGGAGGTTATTCTCGATGTCGTGAAGGGCAAAGGAGAGTGGTCGGTCAAGGGAAAAGGCAAGAAAGACGACAAGGTGATATGCTATAGCGTGACAGGAAAACCCATAAAAGCACGCAGCGATAACCAGCAGTTGCTCGTCGATGCCTTTGAAAAGGACGATATGATATTCGCAACCGGACCAGCCGGAACGGGCAAAACCTATACAAGCATCGCCCTTGCAGTGAAAGCATTAAAGGAAAAACGCATAAGGAAAGTGATCCTCTCGCGCCCTGCAGTAGAAGCCGGAGAGAAACTTGGCTTCCTGCCTGGCGACATGAAAGACAAGATCGACCCGTATCTGCAACCACTCTACGACGCACTTGAGGATATGATTCCGGCAGTGAAGTTGCAGGAAATGCTCGAGAAACACATTATACAGATAGCACCATTAGCCTTCATGCGAGGCAGAACACTGAGCGACGCGGTGGTGATACTCGACGAAGCACAGAACACAACCGTTGCTCAAATCAAAATGTTCCTCACGCGAATGGGCAGCAATACGAAGATGATAATCACCGGTGACTGTACACAGATAGACCTTCCGCGCTCGGTAAGGTCGGGATTACTGCAGGCTCTGGAGGTGCTGAACGGTGTAAAAGGCATTTCGTTCGTAGAGATGACACAGAAAGATATAGTCCGTCATAAGCTCGTGACGCGTATTGTCGAGGCATACGATAGGTATAACAACAGGATAAAAGAAGAAGAAAAGGAGGACGCAGAATGAAACATTATGGTATTATAGGCAGCCCTTTGGCACATTCATTCTCAAAACCGTACTTCAACGAGAAGTTCAGGAACGAAGGCATAGACGCCGTTTACGAGAACTATGAGATACCAAACATCAGCAAGTTGCTCGAAATCATTGCCACCGATCCGCTGATTGAAGGGCTGAATGTCACAAGTCCTTACAAGCAGAAAGTGCTGGAGTACCTCGACGAAATGAGCCCCGAGGTCAGGGCAATCGGTGCCTGCAACATATTAAAGATAAGGCAGACGAAAGGAATAATCAATATAAAAGGCTACAATGGCGACTATATTGCCTTCAAGCAAAGCATAGAACCGCTGATAGAAACCTACCATACAGGTGCCCTGATACTCGGAACCGGCGGTGCTGCACGGACGTGCGAACTGGCGATGAGGGAGCTCGGGATGAAAACAGCAATTGTAAGTAGGTATGAACGACCAGGGACTGTAAACATAAGCCGCCTCACGGTTGACGACCTGAAGACATTCAACGTGATAATCAATGCCACGCCTTGCGGCATGTATCCGCACATAAGTGAATGTCCGAGCATACCATACGAAGGAATTGACCGTCATACTTTGATGTATGATTTGATATACAACCCCGACGAAACGCTCTTCCTGCGTAAAGGCAGAGAGAGAGGTGCGGTGACGAAAAACGGCATAGAGATGCACCTGTTGCAAGCAATGGAGTCGTGGAATATATGGAATAAGGAATAATTAAATAAGAATAATGGCAAATAATTTACTTGAGAAACTTGATGGACTCGAAGCACGATACCAGGAAGTATCGACATTGATATCCGACCCAGACGTGATTGCCGACCAGGCACGCTTTGTAAAACTGACGCGCGAATATAAGGATTTGGAAGATATTGTCGATGCAAGGAAGCGTTATGTGGCTTGTCTCAACGGAATAGAAGAGGCAAAGGACATAATTGCAAACGAGTCAGACCCCGAGATGAAGGAAATGGCTCGTGAAGAATTGGTGCAGAACGAGGAACTCCAACCAAAGATAGAAGAGGAAATAAAACTTCTGCTCATACCTGCAGACCCAGAGGATGGCAAGAATGTACAGATGGAAATACGTGCCGGAACGGGCGGCGACGAGGCTTGCTTGTTTGCAGGCGACATATATAAGATGTATCAGAAATACTGCGAATCCAAAGGTTGGAAGCTGACAGTAACCAGTGTGAGCGAAGGAGCAGTGGGTGGTTTCAAGGAGATTGACGTAGCCATTAGCGGAGACAAGGTTTATGGTACGCTGAAATATGAGTCGGGTGTGCATCGCGTACAGCGTGTGCCAGCCACCGAGACACAAGGCCGTATGCATACAAGTGCCGCAACCGTGGCAGTTCTACCTGAGGCAGATGCCTTTGAGGTGCATATTAACGAAGGCGACATAAAGTGGGATACGTTCCGCAGTTCAGGTGCCGGAGGTCAGAATGTCAATAAGGTAGAGTCGGGTGTGCGCTTGCGTTACCCTTGGAAAAACCCTAACACAGGCGTCGTAGAGGAAATACTCATTGAATGTACTGAGACACGTGACCAGCCGAAAAACAAGGAACGTGCACTTTCACGCCTAAGAACTTTCATCTACGACCGCGAACATCAGAAATATATTGACGACATTGCTTCTCGCCGTAAGACACTTGTCAGCACAGGCGACCGCAGTGCGAAGATCAGGACATATAACTATCCGCAGGGAAGAGTCACTGACCACCGCATAGGATACACCATACACGACCTTGCAGGGTTTATGAATGGCGACATCCAAGGCTGTATTGATGCGCTTACAGTAGCTGAAAATGCAGAGCGAATGAAGGAGTCTGAATTGTAATAAAAGCAAAAACTTTGAAATTTGTATGGGTTTTCAAAATATATTGTGTATCTTTGTGCCCAATTATAATAAATAATGTATGGAATTTACAGCCAAACAGATTGCTGAATTTATTCAGGGACGCGTGGAAGGCGATGAGAATGCAGCGATAAATTCGTTTGCAAAGATTGAAGAAGGTCGCCCAGGAGCCATATCGTTTCTTTCGAATCCGAAATATACTCATTATATATATGAGACAAAATCAAGTGTGTGCCTCGTTGATGATTCACTGACTTTGGAAAAGGATGTACCGGCAACATTGACGCTAATTCGTGTGAAAAGTGCATACGAGGCAGTGTCGAAGTTGCTGTCGTTGTATGATTCGATGATTCCAAAGAAGACAGGCATTCATCCACTTGCTTTCGTTAGTGAAACGGCAAAGATAGGCGAGAACTGCTATGTCGGACCATTCGCTTGCATAGGCGATGGCGTTACAATCGGCGACAACTGCCGTATAAATCCGAATGTTGTCATATACGATGGCTGCAGGTTGGGCAATCGCGTAACCATTCATTCAGGTTCGGTAATCGGTGCCGATGGTTTTGGTTTTGCCCCGACAGAGCATGGATACGACAAGATACCACAGATAGGAATCGTGATTATCGAGGACGATGTCGAGATTGGTGCCAATACTTGTGTTGACCGTTCAACGATGGGTGCAACGATTGTACGCAAGGGTGTGAAACTTGATAACCTTATTCAGGTGGCACACAATGTTGAGGTTGGCGAGAACACAGTGATGGCAGCACAGTCGGGCATCAGTGGCAGTACGAAGATTGGACAGTGGTGCATGATAGGTGGACAGGCTGGTCTTAGTGGTCATATTAAGGTTGGCAATCAAGTTCAGATAGGTCCTCAGGCTGGAATTATCAGTGCTGTCAGGGACGGACAAAAGGTAATGGGCTCACCACAGATTGATGCATCGGAGTATTTCAAGTCGTATGCCATCTTCCATAAACTGCCAGAGTTATACAAGGAAATTGCCGCCTTGAAGAAAGAAATAGAAGAATTAAAGAAAACGAAATAACATTATGCCAAAACAAAGAACGCTGAAAGGAAGCTTTTCACTTTGTGGAAAAGGTCTTCACACAGGTTTGAACCTTACGGTGACATTCAATCCTGCGCCAGAAAACTATGGCTATAAGATACAACGCATCGACTTGGAAGACATGCCAGTAATTGATGCCATCGCCGACAACGTGATTGATACACAGCGAGGAACAGTGCTCGGCAAGGGCGATGTACGCATCTCAACTATCGAACACGGCATGTCTGCTCTTTATGCTTTGGGCATAGACAACTGCCTTATTCAAGTCAATGGACCAGAGTTCCCGATACTCGACGGCAGTGCAATAGAGTATGTGAAGTGTATAAATAAGGTGGGAGTAGAGGAGCAAAACGCACCAAAGGACTATTACGTCATCCGCAAGAAGATTGAAGTAAAGGACGAAAAGACCGGCAGCAGCATAACAATCCTCCCCGACGACTGCTTTAGTATTACCGCAATGGTTAGCTTTGAGTCAAAGTTCATCCATAGTGAGTTTGCAACATTAGACAAACCACAGGACTTCACAAAGGAGATTGCTGCAGCAAGAACGTTTGTCTTTGTGCGCGACATTGAGCCTCTTCTCAATGCAAACCTTATCAAAGGCGGCGACTTGACGAATGCTATCGTAATATATGAACGCCAGATTTCGCAGGAACGATTGGACCAACTTGCCGATCTTCTGAAGGTTCCTCACATGGATGCAACAAAGCTTGGATACATTCAGGACAAGCCTCTCGTATGGGACAATGAGCCTACACGCCATAAACTTCTTGACATTATCGGCGACATGGCGCTTATTGGAAAACCTATAAAAGGCCGTATCATTGCCACGCGACCAGGGCATACAATCAACAATAAGTTTGCCCGTCAGATGAGAAAAGAGATTAAACTCCACGAAATACAAGCCCCGATATACGATCCGACGGAAGAACCAGTGATGGACATCAACAAGATTCGTTCGCTTCTTCCTCACAGATACCCAATGCAATTGGTCGATAAGATCATCTCTCTTGGCGCAAATACAATCGTAGGAATAAAGAATGTCACTGGCAACGAGCCTTTCTTCCAGGGACATTTCCCTGATGAACCGGTCATGCCAGGAGTGATGCTCGTCGAGGCAATGTCGCAATGCGGAGGCATCTTGGTGCTTAATACACTTGACGAACCAGAGAAATACTCCACTTACTTCTTGAAGATTGACAACGTAAAGTTCCGTCAAAAGGTCGTTCCAGGCGACACTCTAATATTTAAGGTGGAACTTCTCGCACCTGTGCGTCACGGCATATCTTCGATGAAAGGTTACATTTTCGTAGGCGACAAGGTCGTTGCCGAGGCTACGTTCACAGGTCAAATAATAAAGAATCCATAGTATTATGACAGAAATAAGTCCAATGGCTTTCGTTCATCCGGAAGCAAAGATAGGCGAGAATTGCAAGATAGGTCCGTTCTGCTATATAGACAAGAACGTTGAGATAGGCGATAACAACACGTTGATGAACAGCGTAACTATTCATTACGGTGCGCGTATCGGCAACGGAAACACGTTCTTCCCAGGTGCAAGTATCAGCACTCAGCCGCAGGATCTTAAGTTTAAGGGCGAAGATACGCTCTGTATCATAGGCGACAACAACAGTATTCGCGAGAACGTAACTATCAGTCGAGGCACTGCATCGAAGGGAAAAACCGTTGTCGGCAACAACAATCTGCTGATGGAAACAATGCATATAGCCCACGATTGCGTCATTGGCAACGGCTGTATTATTGGCAACGGGACCAAGTTTGCAGGCGAAGTAGTGGTTGACGACTTCGCTATTGTCAGCGCAAACGTGCTTGTTCATCAGTTCTGCCATATAGGAAGCTATGTCATGATACAGGGTGGAAGTCGCACATCACAGGACATTCCTCCTTATATTATTGCGGGAAAAGAGCCTATACACTATGCCGGAGTTAATCTCGTTGGCTTGCGTCGTCGTGGTTTTAATCGCGATATCATCACAGCAATCCACGATACTTATCGCATTATCTACTCAAAAGGCATCCTGCGTGAAGGCATAGAAGAGGCGAAAATCACCGTTACGTCTTCGCCGGAAATAGAATATATCTTCGATTTCATACTGCATTCTGAACGCGGAATCATCAGATGAAAACCCCACAAAGTCCCCCAAAGCCCCCCTCTGTCCCCCCAAAGGGGGATGAAAGGTATCCATTCTCTCCCCCTTGGGGGAGCAAGGAGGGGGCTTTGGGGGACTCTCTTATTGTTCTTCTTGGACCTACAGGAGTAGGTAAAACTGCACTTTGCATCGACATTGCAAAGGCATACAACATCCCAATCATTAACGCTGACTCGCGGCAAATCTACCGCGACATACCCATAGGCACCGCTGCTCCTACGGCAGAACAGCAACGCGAAGTAGAGCATTACTTCGTTGGAACGCTCGGACTTGACCAGTATTATAGCGCATCGCTTTACGAAGAAAACGTCATGTCGTTGCTTCAAAGGCTGTTTGCCGAGAGCAATATCGCTCTGCTTTCAGGCGGAAGCATGATGTATATCGACGCTGTGTGCAACGGCATTGACCAAATGCCTACCATCAGCGAAACGCTCAGGCAGGAGATTTTGAGCCAATATGATGCGGAAGGCCTCGAACCATTGCTTCGTCGTCTTCAGCAACTCGACCCCGAATACTATGATATTGTTGACCGCAAGAACCCACGTCGTGTGATTCATGCACTTGAAATCTGCATCCAGACAGGGCAGACATATACGTCGTTTCGCACAAAAGATACCCCAAAAAGTCCATTACATGTAGGCGATAGAGACTTCAATATCATCAAGATTGGACTTAACCGACCGCGCGAAGAACTCTTCACGCGCATCAACGAGAGGGTATTGCAGATGATTGACAGCGGCATGATCGACGAAGCACGACGCGTATATCCGCTTCGCCACCTCAATTCGCTCAACACGGTAGGCTATAAAGAACTGTTCAGATACTTCGATGGCGGCTTCACGCTCGACGAGGCAATTGCCCGAATACAAAAGAACACACGCGTATATTGCAAGAAGCAACTCACGTGGTTCAAGCGTGATGAATCGATAAATTGGTTTCATCCCGACGACAAAACCGCAATCCTAAACTTCATCAACGAAAGGTTAAACCCGTAGAATCGAGCATTCGATTTTTCGAAAACTTCGAGAACTCGAGACTTCGATGAACGGATGAATTTCGCGAAACGAACGCTTAAGTCGAAAAAAAGTTGTACAACTTTCAACTGAAAGTTGTACAACTTTCGCGCGAAAGTTGTACAACTTTTTTTACCCCCAACAGAACACCTTCTGAGGGGGTAGCGTTCGTGCCGCAAAAAACATGCGTTCACTCTTGAAGTTATAAGGTTTTTAGGTCTTGAGGTTGTAATGTTATCGGGAAATGAGGTTATCTTCATTTTATTTCAAATCTTTTAATCTTTTATTTCTTCAATGTGATATTTTTTTATTATCTTTGCACCCAATATGGTTTGGTACGACTCAGTAGGAATACTGGAATTGATTATAAAGGGCGCGATTATCGGCGTCATAGCATCCGCAGGAATGGGTCCTGTGGGCGTTCTCTGCATACAACGAACACTGAACAAAGGGCGTTGGTATGGTTTTGTAACTGGTCTTGGCGCTGCGTTGAGCGACTTTATCTATGCGCTTATAGTTGGGTTAGGTATGAGTTTCGTCACTGATTTCATCAAGGACGAGCGCAACCATTTCTATCTTCAGATTATCGGTAGCATCGTGTTGCTCATATTCGGCGTGATTTCATATAGGAGCAATCCGGTGAAGAATGTGCGCGAAGGCGGCAGCAAACACCAAGGCACACTGTTCCACAACGGCTGGACGGCATTCCTCATTACGCTGTCCAACCCACTTATCATCTTTATCTTCACCACATGCTTTGCCCTGTTCACGTTTGTCATACCAGAGCATCCGATTGAGGTAGGGCTTGGATTTGCCGGAATACTTGGAGGTGCAATAGCCTTCTGGTACGTGCTGACGCTATGCATAGACAAGCTTCGCCACCGGTTTACACTGAAGACTATAGTGACGATAAACCATATAATGGGCATCATTGTGGTTCTCATAGCCCTTTATATGCTGATAGGAACAGTAACAGATTTGTATTCATTACCATCAATAGAAGATGTTCATCGCTGATAAATTACGTAAGGAAAACATATCTGAATACCTGTTGTACATGTGGCAGGTAGAGGATATCATTCGTGCATACGGATGCGACATAGTACGCATACGCAAGGAATACCTCAGCAGATTCGACCTTAATGAGGACGATATGGATGAGGAAGAGACGTGGTGGCGCAATCTTGTGCGCATGATGAAGGAGGAAGGAGTGGTAGAAAAGGGACATTTGCAGATAAACAAGGCAACGATGCAGTTGCTTTGTGAACTCGATGCACAGCTTCTGAACTCAACAAAATATCCGTTCTATACGTCACAATACTATAAGGTACTGCCTTATATCGTAGAACTAAGACGCAAGTCGGGAGCATCGGCAGGCAATGAAGTGGAGACTTGTTTCGATGCTCTGTACGGAGTAATGCTGTTGAAGTTGCAGAAGAAAGAGATTACGATAGAGACTCAGAACGCAATAAAAGAGATAACAACATACATAGGGCTGCTCAACGATTACTACATGAAGGACAAGCAAAGCCCATTGGAATTTTAGAATGAACGTAGAAGAAATAAAAAGACGACGCACGTTTGCCATCATCTCACACCCTGATGCCGGCAAGACAACGCTTACCGAGAAGTTCCTCTTATTCGGAGGTCAGATACAGGTAGCAGGTGCGGTAAAGAACAATAAGATACGCAAGACGGCTACATCAGACTGGATGGACATAGAGAAACAGCGTGGTATCTCCGTGTCAACGTCAGTCATGGAGTTCGACTATGAGGGATACAAGGTAAACATTCTCGACACTCCTGGTCACCAAGACTTTGCCGAGGACACATTCCGAACGCTGACTGCAGTAGATTCAGCCATCATCGTGGTAGATGGAGCGAAGGGCGTGGAGACTCAGACGCGTAAACTCATGACAGTTTGCCGTATGCGCAAGACGCCGGTAATCATCTTTATCAACAAGATGGACCGTGAGGGTAGGGACCCATTCGACTTGCTCGACGAACTGGAAAAGGAGCTTGAGATAAAGGTGCGCCCTCTTTCGTGGCCTATAAATCAGGGAGCGAAGTTCAAGGGTGTATATAATATATATGAAGAGAAACTCGACCTTTTCACTCCTGACAAGCAGCGAGTGACCGAAAAAGTTGAGGTTGACATAGACAGTGAGGCTCTTGATGCACATGTAGGCGAGAAGGATGCAGCGAAACTACGCGACGACCTTGAACTCGTTGATGGTGTCTATCCTGAATTTAACGAGGCAGATTATCGCAGTGCAGACGTTGCACCGGTCTTCTTTGGCAGTGCCCTGAACAATTTTGGTGTGCAGGAATTGCTGAATTGTTTTGTAAAGATTGCCCCTTCACCTCGTCCTGTATTGGCAGAGGAAAGGACAGTTGAGCCGGTAGAACCGAAGTTCACGGGATTTATATTCAAGATTACGGCAAACATCGACCCTAATCATCGTTCGTGTATTGCGTTCTGCAAGATATGTAGCGGCAAGTTCGTCAGGAATGCACCTTATCTTCACGTGCGACATGGCAAGACACTTCGCTTCTCATCACCGACACAGTTCATGGCTCAACGCAAGAGTACGATTGACGAAGCCTATCCTGGCGACATAATAGGATTGCCGGACAACGGTACATTCAAGATTGGCGACACACTCACTGAGGGCGAACAACTGCACTTCCGCGGCTTGCCGTCGTTCTCGCCAGAGATGTTCAAATACATAGAAAACGACGACCCGATGAAGTCTAAGCAACTCAACAAGGGTATAGACCAGTTGATGGACGAGGGCGTGGCGCAGATGTTTGTCAATCAGTTCAACGGTCGGAAGATAATCGGCACGGTAGGACAGCTGCAGTTTGAGGTCATTCAGTATCGTTTAGAGAATGAATACAACGCAAAGTGCCGCTGGGAACCAGTACATCTTTACAAGGCTTGTTGGATTGAAAGCGATGATGCTGCCGAGCTTGACAACTTCAAAAAGCGCAAGTATCAGTACATGGCAAAGGACAAGGATGGTCGCGACGTCTTTATTGCCGATAGTGGTTACGTGCTTCAAATGGCACAAGAAGACTTCAAGAAGATAAAGTTCCATTTCACATCAGAGTTTTAACAACAGGGAAACAATGAAGATTGAGGAAGATATAAAGAAGGCTGTTGAGGTGTTGCGCAATGGAGGCGTTATTCTTTACCCGACGGATACGGTGTGGGGAATAGGCTGCGACGCAACAAATGAAGAAGCAGTAAGGAAAGTTTATGAGATAAAACACCGCGATGATTCGAAGGCGATGATATGTCTTGTCGATAGTGAAGTGCGTCTGCAACGCTATGTACGTAACGTTCCAGAGGTCGCATGGGACTTGATAGAACTTTCAGAACGCCCTACGACAGTGATACTCGACGGTGCCACAGGACTTGCACCAAACCTTATTGCCGAAGATGGAAGCATTGCAGTGCGTGTGACAAAGGAGACTTTTTCAAAGGAACTTTGTTATAGATTCCAAAAACCGTTGGTATCGACAAGTGCCAACATCAGCGGAGAACCTGCTGCACAGAACTATTGCGACATATCGGAAGAGATACTCAATGCCGTGGATTACGTATGCTTGACGCGTCGTCAGGAGCACGAACCACATCGCCCTTCAGCAATCATAAAGATAGCAATGAACGGAGAAGTGAAAATAATCAGGTCATAAAGAACGCTGTAATCTTTGGATTTTCCGGATTTTCGGAACATAATAACGATGAAGAAACTAAACTTTGAACGGATTATTGCATGGCTTGAAAACCATTTGTCGGAACGACAGTTCGTACTGTTGCTCAGTTTCTTCATAGGACTTTTCTCTGCCTTTGCTGCATTGCTGCTTCATGCAACTATACGACTGGTGCAAAGGTTGCTGACTTCCTCGTTTGCTGTATCGCATGAAAACTGGCTTTACCTCGTTTTCCCAGCAATAGGTATCCTTATTGCGGCGTTGATAGTAAGGTATATAGTCAAGGACAATATCGGTCATGGCATAACGCGAATACTGTATGCCATATCGCGCAAAGGAGGTAAAATCAAAGGTCACAACACTTGGAGCAGCATTATCACAAGTGCCATAACAATCGGTTTCGGTGGTTCTGTTGGTGCCGAGGCTCCTATAGTTCTTACGGGTTCAGCCATCGGTAGCAACCTCGGAAAACTATTCCATCTGGATTCACGAACGTTGACACTGCTCATTGGTTGCGGTGCGGCAGGTGCTATTGCAGGAATTTTCAAGGCACCGATAGCAGGAATTGTGTTTACCGTTGAGGTGCTGATGATTGACATGACCATGTTCTCGCTCGTTCCTCTCATCGTCTCGTCGATGACGGCAACGGTCGTGGCATATTTCTTTACCGACACATCGGCTATGTTCAGCTTCCCGTCGATAGGCGCATACGACTTTGAACTTGAAAGGGTTGGCGCAACTATCTTGATGGGTATCGTGTGCGGTTTGATAAGTCTTTATTTCGTGACAATGTCTGGCTTCTGTGAAGGCTTGATGGCAAAACTGAAAAAGCATTTCTACCTGAAGATTATTGTCGGCGGTGTTGTGCTTGGAGTCTTGATATTCCTCTTCCCTTCGCTTTACGGTGAAGGCTATAACGACATAAACCTCATACTTAATGCCAACACAGCCGAGGACTTTGGCAAACTGATGGACAACTCATTCTTTGCCGAAAGCAAAAGGATGCTCATCGTGTATGTGGCACTCGTGATTGTGTTCAAGGTATTTGCTACGTCGGCGACAACAGGCGCAGGTGGGGTAGGAGGTGTCTTTGCTCCAAGTCTCTTCCTCGGTGCAATGAGCGGATTTCTCTTTGCAAGCCTATGGAATGAATATGGCATCGGCGTATATTTGCCTTACGACATATATGCACTGCTTGGCATGGCTGGACTGATGAGTGGCGTGATGCACGCACCGTTGACCGGTATATTCCTTATAGCAGAACTCACAGGCGGCTACGACTTCATGTTGCCGTTGATGGTTGTCAGCGTTTGTTCTTACCTTACTATTATAGTGTTCATCCCGCATAGCATATATGCCAACCAACTTGCACGGCAAAACATTCTCATAACCCATCACACCGACCGTGCCGTGCTGACGCTGATGAACCTTGATTCGGTTATCGACAAGGAGTTTGATGTTGTAACGCCTGACATGAAACTTGGGCAGCTTGTCAACGCTATCTCAAAGTCGAAATACGATATGCTTCCAGTTGTCAGTGCTGGTGGACAGTTACGTGGCGAGGTGCATGTAAGGAAACTACGCAAAATAATCTTCCGTACAGAACTATACACACGCTTTGAGGTCAGCCAGTTGATGCTGCCACCAGCGACGATACTTAACATCAACGATCCTATGAGCGACGTGATGCAGAAGTTTGAGGATACTCATGCCGAGGCGTTGCCTGTAGAAGATGAGCATGGAGTATTAAAAGGATACATAACTCGTGAACGTATGTTTGCAATGTATCGTAAGATGGTTGCCGATATGTCGGAAGAATGAAATGATATACGAGATTTAGGATTTTCGATAATTCTAATCCCAAAAACCACAAGAAAACATGAAAAAAGAAGATTTGCGAATAGTATATATGGGAACGCCTGAGTTTGCAGTTGAATCGCTGAAGACTCTTGTCGAAGGTGGCTACAATGTTGTAGCCGTGGTTACTCAACCCGACAAACCTGTAGGTCGTCACGGTTCGGTGCTGCAACCATCGCAGGTAAAGCAATATGCAATGTCGCAGAATATACCGGTTCTTCAGCCCGAAAAGATGAAGGATGAGGCTTTTGTTGAGCAGTTGCGGTCATACAACGCTGACTTGCAAGTTGTCGTAGCCTTCCGTATGTTGCCCGAAGTCGTTTGGGCAATGCCACGTTTCGGCACGTTTAATGTCCACGCATCGTTACTCCCACAATACCGAGGTGCAGCACCTATCAACTGGGCAATAATAAATGGTGAGACCGAAACTGGCGTGACGACATTCTTTCTCGATCATGAGATTGACACGGGGCGTATCATCTTCCAGGAGCGTATGCCTATTGCCGAGACCGATGATGTCGGTATTGTCTATGACAAACTCATGCTTCTTGGTGCCGAAATATGCAAGAAGACAGTGGATGCCGTGATAGAGACAGAGGGAAATGTCCCAACATACGCACAAGACACATGCCTTCCTTCTACAGAACTGAGACCTGCACCAAAGATATTCAAGGAAACTTGTCGTATAGATTGGACTAAGTCCTCACGCGAGGTCTATAATTTTGTTCGCGGCCTCTCGCCATATCCTGCAGCGTGGACTATGTTCAACAATCAGCCAATGAAGATATATAAGGTGCATATTGCCGACAGTCAACAGCCGCATTCGCTTCAAGTCAAGTGCAGCGATGGCGTGATTGTTATCGACGAACTTCAGTTGGCAGGCAAGAAACGAATGCCATCATCCGCATTCCTCAACGGTTTGCAAGACAAGACGACAATGGAGTTCTTATAAAGCCCCACTCTGTCCCCTCAAGGGAGGATGAAAGTTAAGGATGAGGGAATAAGTAAATCCGTAAATCAGATAAATGGACGAATACATAGAGATAAGGCGTGCGAGGGTGAACAATCTGAAAGATGTGAGCCTGAAGATTCCGCGTGGCAAGCTTGTGGTGGTCACTGGCGTAAGTGGCAGCGGCAAGTCATCGCTGGCTTTCGACACTCTTTATGCCGAGGGGCAACGTCGGTATGTCGAGAGTCTTTCGAGTTATGCACGGCAGTTCATGGGCAAGATGAAGAAACCAGAATGTGATTACATCAAGGGTTTGCCTCCTGCCATTGCAATAGAACAAAGGACCATAAGCAAGAATCCGCGCTCAACAGTGGGCACTTCGACCGAGATTTATGAGTATATGCGCTTGCTGTTTGCCCGTGTCGGTCACACTTTTTCGCCTATCAGTGGGCAAGAGGTTAAGAAGCATTCTGTTGATGATATCGTCAAATGTGTGCAGAACTATGGCAAGGGCACACGCTTTATGGTGATGAGTCCGGTGAAGTCTCCGGCGAAACTTTCGGTGATTGAACGTCAGGGATATTCACGTGTCGAGGTAAACGGGACGGTATATGCGATTGATGAATGCCCTGCATTGAGGGAGACTGACGAAGTGTTTATCGTAATCGACCGTATGGCTGTTGATACGACTAACGATTGGTTGTCGAGGTTGACCGATTCATGCGAGACGGCATTGTTTGAAGGTCATGGAAAGTGTAGGCTTAAGTTCATGCCATCGGGCATTGTCTATGACTTCTCTACATTGTTTGAAGCCGACGGAATGACGTTTGAAGAACCAAACGAGAACATGTTTTCATTCAATTCCCCACTTGGTGCTTGTCCGAAATGCGAGGGCTTTGGCAAGGTGATGGGCATTGATGAACATTTGGTCGTGCCTGATACTTCACGTAGCATTTACGATGGTGCCGTTGTGTGCTGGCGTGGCGAGAAGATGCAAGAATGGAAAGATGAGTTCATTCGGCGTGCTTCTTTCGATGGATTCCCAATCTTTGAACCTTATTTTAACCTTACGGCAGAGCAGAAAGACTACTTGTGGCATGGTCCGAATGGCACTTCTCCTTTGACGCGAGGCGATGAAGATGGATGGTTTCCATCAATAGATCGCTTCTTTGAATTCGTCAAGGAGAACCAATACAAGATACAATATCGTGTGATGCTGGCACGATTTCGTGGGAAAACGACGTGTCCTGATTGTCATGGCTCACGCCTGAAACGCAGCGCCGACTATGTGAAAGTAGGTGGACGGAGCATATCAGACCTTGTGCAGATGCCGATAACTGCCCTGGTGGAGTTCTTCAAGACACTTCAACTCGACGAACATGATGGTGAAATTGCTAAAAGATTGCTGACCGAAATAACGAGTCGATTGCAATTCCTGCTTGATGTAGGCTTGGGTTATCTCACTCTTAACCGTCCGAGCAATACGTTGTCTGGCGGTGAAAGTCAGCGCATAAACCTTACGACTTCGCTTGGAAGCAGTCTTGTCGGGTCGTTATATATACTCGACGAACCGAGCATCGGGCTACATTCACGTGATACCGACCGTCTGATAAAAGTGCTTCGGCAACTCACGGCAATCGGTAACACGGTGATAGTCGTTGAACACGACGAGGACATCATGCGTGCTGCCGACTACTTGATAGACGTCGGTCCTGATGCAGGAACAAATGGAGGACAGATAGTTTTCGAGGGTTCGATGGACGAAATAAATGCCTTGGCACTGCAAAATAAGTATCAATCGCACACGATAGACTATCTTTCCAAAAGGATTTCATTGCCTGTGCCAACGTCAAGAAGGTGTTGGAATAGGTTCGTAGAGATAAAAGGAGCGAGGACAAACAACCTCAAAAACATTGATGTAAAGATTCCTCTCAATGTGCTGACAGTCGTAACAGGCGTGAGTGGAAGCGGTAAGTCGTCGCTCATCAAGGGTACGCTTTACCCAGCAATCATGAGGTGCCACGAAAGGGTGACGGATTCCGTTGGCGAATTTTCATCAATTGGAGGCGACATTAGTGCGGTGAAGCATGTAGAATTTGTTGACCAAAACCCTATAGGAAAGAGTTCACGCAGCAATGCGGCAACGTATGTGAAGGCATACGATGCCATTCGCGAACTCTTTGCTAACCAGCAGTTGGCGAAGCAGATGGGCTTCACGCCGCAGTACTTCTCGTTCAATACCGATGGTGGACGCTGCGAGGAATGCAAGGGTGCAGGCGTGATAACCGTCGAGATGCAGTTCATGGCCGACATTATTCTCGAATGTGAAGAGTGTCATGGACATCGTTTCAAGAAGGATATACTTGAGGTTCAATACAATGGAAAGAACATTGACGACGTGCTGAACATGACTATCTCCGAGGCAATAGAGTTTTTCGGCAAGTATGGCGAGAAGGTTATTGTGAAAAGACTAAAGCCTTTGGAAGATGTAGGATTGGGTTATATTAAGCTCGGACAAAGTTCAAGCACTCTGTCGGGTGGTGAAAGCCAGCGAGTGAAATTGGCATATTTCATTGGTCAGGAAGTGCAGGAACCAACAATGTTTATATTCGACGAACCAACCACAGGCTTACATTTCCACGACATTGAGAAGTTGCTGCGTTCGATGAATGCCTTGATAGAGCGTGGTCACAGCGTTGTTGTCATCGAACACAACCTTGAAATAATCAAGTCGGCTGACTATGTCATCGACCTTGGACCCGAAGGAGGTAATCAGGGTGGCTATCTTGTGGCGCAGGGTTCACCGGAAGAAATAGCGAAGGACACCTCGTCCATAACCGGAAAGTACTTGAAGGATAAGTTGAAATAGCGTATAATATATATGAAGAAGATACATATAATAGGAACCGGAGGAACTATTGCTGGCAAGATGTCACACGGTGGATACGATGCCGGACAGGTATCTATCAAGAGTCTTGTCGAGTCATTGCCTGAGTTGAAGACGTATGCCGACCTCGACTACGAGCAGTTCTGCAACATCGGCAGCCAGGATATGAACGAGACTATATGGCTCAACCTTGCCAAGCGCATCAATATCCTCTTTGCCGACGACCGTTACGATGCCATCGTCATAACCCACGGAACAGATACGATGGAGGAAACAGCTTTCTTCCTCAACCTTACAACTCATAGTCCGAAACCTATTGTCCTCGTTGGTTCGATGCGTCCATCGGATGCACCTGACGCTGATGGACCGGCAAATCTGATCATGGCAGTGAAGACCGCAGCAAGTGACGAGGCTATGAATCGCGAAGTATTATGCTGCCTTGGACAAAAGATATTCGAGGCAGGCTCCGTGTTTAAGTTCGACACTCACGCCATAGATGCCTACGCTTCAGTGGAACCAGGTTATGGATTGCCGCATAATGTTGACACGGGTTTCAATATCGAAAGCATAGAATCGTTGCCAAAAGTCGGTATCATCTATGGTTACGGAGGCTGTTCTACACTGCCATTGCAGGCATTCATCGACGCTAACTACGATGGAGTTGTGCTTGCTGGTGTAGGCGGAAGTAACTTCTACTACGACGTGATGATGCTTGCCGAGGAGGCAGTGAAGCGCGGAATGAAGATAGTTCGTTCGTCACGGGTGCCGTTCGGAGGCGTTTATACTGAGGGCGGTGAGGTTGACGACAACAAGTTTGGATTCATTGCAGCGCAGAGCCTGAACCCACAAAAGGCGCGCATCCTGTTGATGCTCGCCTTGACACAAACCACAGACACTGAAAAAATCCGCGGTTATTTTAACATTCACAACACTTAGTCTTCCTTTACGATAGGCTTCGTAGGGTTGATGAAGGCAAAAAGCACGGCACTGATTATCAGCATTCCTGCAATCATATAAAGCGGCAAGTTGTAGTTGCCCGACGCTTGAACGAGGTAACCGAACAGTATTCCGCAGCAGAAACCACCTATATTGCCGAACGTATTCATCGCTCCGCTTATCGCACCTGCGTTCTTTTTGCCGAGGTCGATACACAATGCCCATGCGCTTGGCAGCATAAGATCGAAGATTCCAAAGCATAATGACAGGAAGATGAAGACCGTCATCTTGCCTGGAATGAACGCTGCGAGGAACATGCACACCGCTGAAACTGCTAATGAAGAAGAGCCCAAAGCCTTGCGGCCGACCTTAAGACCGTACTTCTTTGTCAGTTTGTCAGTAAGATAACCACCCGTAATGTTGCCAATCATGCTCATGATAAACGGCACGGCAACGGCGTATGTGAGTTCGCTTTTATCGAAACCTCTGCCCAATTCCATGAATGTAGGGAACCAACTGAAGAAGAACCAACTGCCGAAAGCATAGAAGAAATACATGGCGCAGATAATCCAAAACTGCCGGTTTCTCACGATTTCTTTCCAGTTTATGCTCGTCTTCTCGTTCGACTCCTTATATATATAAGGTGTATCCGTCGTTTTCTTGTCGCGATAAAAGGCATACCAGACTATCGACCATACCACTCCGAGTGCTCCGAGCAAGTAGAATGCTTCGCGCCATCCAAGCCACATCATCACTGGAATGACCACAAACGGAGTCAATGCTCCGCCCATTCGGCTTGCTGCCCAGACGTATCCCTGTGCCTTCCCGACCTCATGTTTCTCGAACCATCGGCTTATTACTCCCGTGGAGCAAGGCGAAGAACCTGCTTCGCCGACGCCAAACATGAAGCGAATCAAGAGCAGCGACGCCAGTCCACCTGCCATTCCGGTGAGTGCGGTGAATAGTGACCACCACAGGACTATCAATGCAAGTACCTTGCGATGACCGCGACGATCGCCGAAAGCACCCATAGGAATCTGCATCAATCCGTATGAAAGTATGAATGCGCTTTGCACCCAACCCCATTCCTCAGGCGACAGATTAAGGTCGCTCATTATTGAAGACCCTGCGACGCTAATGTTTATGCGGTCCAAAAAGGTGACTACGCCCAGGATGATGAGCATAGTCAGGATGATGTTTTTACGTTTCATTTCCTTACAGTTTTTCTGTAGAATCGAGATCTTCGAGGCTTCGGATTAGAGTTTATCAGCCAAGAACTTCCTCAAACCCTTCACTCCTGATACCGGAGACGAGAGCACTGGCTTGCCTGTAAGTTCCGCCAAACGTTGCTCCATGCGTGCCATTGAGCCTTGTGCCAACACAAACATATCCACCTCATCGGCTATTCTTGCGGCTGCTTCGGCTATTAGTCGGTCGTGAGTTGCACCGTCGCCACTCTGTCCGGCAGCGAAAGCACCGTCGGCAAGACCGTCAACGAGTACCACATCCTTGCCTGCATCCTTTGCTGCATGTTCGAGCAAACGGCGTGTAGGGTCGAGTGTAGTAGGCAGGGTTGATATTACTCCTATGCGTTTAGCCATGCTTACAGCCTCGACAGCCATAGGATAATCAATGCGGAACACTGGTATTGGCGAGATGGAATTACCCAAATCAGCAATGTCGCCTACCGATGAACAGCAGTTGAATATCACGTCGGCACCCGAGTCAGCAGCCGTCAAGTAGTATGAAAGCAAGCGTCTGCGCACTGCCGGCGTCACTTCATTGTTGGCAATCACCTCTTGTATGAGCGTGTCGTCAGCTATATGGTTCAACTTTACTTCAGGAAGTTCTTCCTTGAAAATCTTTGTCAGTGGCTCTACAAGAGCCATTGCTGTGTGTACTGCAACAACTTTAATCATGATCTTTGAGTTTATGTTTAGTTAATGTTTAATCTCGAATATATTTTCATTTGCCTTGTTGGAAGGCTCCGATGAGCGTTAGTCCAAGTGAAACATCTCGGGCAAGTCGATGGTCACGGGCGAATTGTCGGCGTTCACCTCCATTAGTGGAGCCATGAACTCCCACCACTTGCGGTTAATCTCAGGTATGTCCCCATCCTGCGATGAAGCCTCGCCGTGCACCTCTTGATACCCAAAGAGTATGTTTGTGTCCTTATCCCAATAGATGCTGTAGTTGTGAACTCCCTTCTCCTCAAGCATAGCCTTCATCTCGGGCCACAGTTGAGCATGGCGCTTCTTGTATTCCTCCTCCATGCCAGGCTTGAGATACATCTTGAATGCAAATCTTTTCATGTCTTGTTTCCTTTTTTATTTATAGTATAAATCCCCGACTGCAAAGTTACAAAAAAAAGCCAAACCACCAACAATCCGCCGCGATAATATACGAAAAAAAATGATGTCCCCAGTCGATACGTGCCAATTCAGTTTCCGAGGCGAGCGTAATCATTCGAGCCGTCGAGCGTTCGCGGTTCTCAGGTCGAGCGTTAAAGTCCGTCAAACATTGCAGCAATGTTCGACTCAACATTGCTCCAATGTTCGGACCAACATTGCAGCAATGTTTTTCCGACTCAAGCGTTCAATCCTTCATAATCATTCGGCGGAGTAGTGCAACGCAAACGCTCAACTTGCAAAAAACTATAGCCTGAAAGGCTTACACCTATCAGCCCAGGGCAAGCGTAGCGACGCCCTGGGTTATCTATAAGAAAAAAATACATTTCATTATGTGTGGTCTGCCTTTGGGCAGCCTTGATGTGTTGGTTGCGCCTGTGCTTATATGAACAAGTTCATAACGCCCAGCCACAACCACCACATCGCTCTT
>JAKSIZ010000043.1 GCA_024398515.1 Bacteroidaceae bacterium
GCTTAATGTTTTTATTCCCTGATTTCCTAAATTCCTAAATTGATGCGTTGCATCGTCAAAGATGTAATAAATGTTGCCAATCTGTGTGGCTTTTGAGTTAATGGCATTCGCCATCACTGTGTAGCACATCATCAGCACTGCGGAAAGGAGAAGTCTAAAAATGTTTCTTTTCATATTTCTGAAATTTTTATTTGTTAATCTATTTCGTAATTATCTTTTCTGATTTATGTCCCTAAAGACCTTAATACCTTATAACCTTAATACCCTTATATGATACTATGCCTGTTGATAAGGCGTTCCATGGAAGGGATGATGAAATGTCCACGTCGGAGTTCGATGAGCCCAGCGTCGGAAAGTTCATTGAGGCTTAGCGACACGTTGAGACGATTGTCGTTGAGTTCGTGTGCCATCTGGCGCATCTTTATCCTGACTACTTTCCTGCCGGTGGGCTTGAGGCAGTGGGCGGCTACGAAGTCGATGAGACGCTGGGTGAGGTCGGACGACTGATGGCGCCACACCTGATGAGTGAGCTGCTGTATGTGGGTGGCATAACGGTTGACCATATTCATGCGGACTACTGGGTATCGTTCGAGGAACTTTATCATCTCGTTGCGGTCAACGGTCATGATGCCTACCTCGGTGATTGAGGTTACGGTGTGGGTGAAGCGTTGCCTGTGGCCGAATATGGCTTCGGTCTGTTGCAGCATAGGGGCTTCGAATTCCTCGGAGATGCTGTAGGTATGGTCGTCCGACTCGCGTGTGCATGCCACCTTTCCGCTGAGCAGGAAGTATAGTTTCTCGCACGGTGTATCGGCAGTGACGATGGTTCGCTTGGGAGGGAACTTATGGAAGTCGAACTTTGTGTTGCCGACAACGTCTTCGAGGTCAATCTTTCCAAGTCCCTGGAACACGGGGAACTCGAGTATTCGGTCGTAGATTATTTGAAGTGCCATATATTTAGGTTCTGGGTTTTTGAGGTTCTTCCTAAACTACTCATCTCCCAAACAACCAAACGACTTATAGTTTCCCTGTTGGTCGGAATAGATTAGGTAAGCCTTGAGTTGAGGGTTACGACGGAGGAATGCCTTGGTTTTTTCAAGTCCCATGACCATGAACGAAGTGGCGTATGCGTCGGCTTCGGCACACGTCGGAGCAATGACAGTGGCTGAAAGCAGGTTGTGCTGAACGGGATAACCGGTCTTTGGGTCGATGGTGTGGGCATATTTCCTGCCGTCTTTGTAGTAGAAGTTGCGGTAGTTTCCCGACGTTGCAAGGCACTTGTCCTTCAGCTCGAGCACCGTCTGGAAGTCGTTGCTTACGTTGAGCGTGTCGTCGGTAGGCTTTGCTACGCCTATTCTCCACGGCCGTTGCTTGTCGCTGATGCCCTTGGCAACGACCTCACCGCCTATCTCTACCATGTAGTTATCAATGCCTTTCGAGGAGAGCAGACGTGCCACTACGTCGCATCCATAGCCTTTAGCAATGGCACTGCAGTCGAGCATTGTGCGAGGGTCTTGCTTTGTTATCCTGTCGCCATAGAGCAGGACTTTGTCGTATCCTACGAATTGTTTCAGCGAGTCAATGGTTGCCTGAGTCACATTCTTGCCCTTCCTGAAGCCAAATCCCCATGCGTTGACAAGTGGCGCAACGGTTATGTCGAATGCTCCGTCAGTGGCTTTTGACACGTTCATTGCCATGAGGAAGACGTCGTGAAACATTCTGTCCGCCTTTACATTCATGTTGTTGTTGACCTGCGAAATGATTGAGGCATCGTTGAAAGGCGAAAGCGAAGCATCGACACTGTTGAGGGAATCGACAATTTCACTGCTCAGGTCCCTGGAGTATTGATAGGTTATGTTATATACAGTGCCGAAGATAAAGCCCTGGTTGTGCTGGTATGGAGCGTTCCTGTTGCTCCTTATTATAATAACAGTACCGACAATGAGGCAAATGAGAAATGGGATTTGCCAGATCAGTTGCTTCTTCTTTTCCATAATGAACGGTCGAGTTGTAGTGAGATATTAAACGTAGCCGTGAGTTGACTGTTGTCAGAGACTCCAAACCCAGGCACGTACCACACCTTTCCAGCGTCGCCGTCGTTGTGGGCAAGGCGTTGTCTGTAGCGTGCAGTCCACCCGAGATGGACAGGGCCATATACCTTTGTGTCGATGCCTACGAGCAATTCTGCCCAGTGCTGACTGCAACTTTCGTCGGCTATATTGTAGGATACCGGCGTCTTCCACACTGGATCGAGGAAGTCCTGGCACGAGATGTTTGCCTTGAACGACGTGAATGCATACCTCACACCGGCAAAGACTTTATGGTCGGAATGCTTTTTCCGCATGAGGTTGAAGTCGCATCCAAGGCGGAAATATGGGGCACTTGTGTCGTAGTGAATGCCTGTGACATCGTCGTCGTGGGTGGCTTTGCCCAATCCTATCTCGACGACTGGGAAGTATTTGTCCTTGAGGTTTGCCCGCACAAAGAGTTCGTGATGCCCATAGTCACTGAACATCAACATGCCGGCACCGACGAGGTCGTAGCCCACACTGACTCCCTGAAAGAGTTTCAGCGAATCGGGAACCGACGTCTTGAGGCTGTCCTGAGCCATAGTACCGCCCGTAGCGACGAGCAACACGAGGCTAATGAAGAGCCTTGAAATAGATATAGAAATTGTCCTTTGCATCGTAATCTACGGTTTTCTGCTTTATTGCAATGGAGTCAATGCCGTTGTGTGTGGTAGTCACGGCGGTTATTTCGTGGAAATAATTCGGTGCACAATCTACAGACTCAAAGTGAGGGGTATTGGTTTTTGCTATCCTGACGGTGTCGATACACATCAGTCCAGCGCCGTTCTTTCGCTGGAAACACAGCACGTCAACGTCGTTGGTGAAGCTTATTGGCAGTTTCAGCGACATGGTATTGAGGTTGCGGTTGATGATTATCGAGTCCGTCATGCCTGGTCGTACAACCCAGATGTTGAGGGTGTCGCGCAGAGTGTCGGGCACAATGTCGGTCTTCATCAGTTTGTAGTTGGTATAGACGGTGTTGTTCAAAGGGCAGTCTATACTGCTGCAAGCCGACACGCCAAGCATCATGAGCATTGCCACGAGCGGAAGAAATCGGTGGATGGTACGTTTCAGAATCATATTGTCTTCTCAATCTGATAGTCGTTCCTGTCGTGTGAATCGCGGCTTATGAGGTCGGCAATAAATCCTGTCAGGAAGAATTGCGTGCCGAGAATCATCATTGTCAGTGCTATGTAGAAGTAAGGCATGTCTGTAATCAGTCGTGCAGGCGTGCCGGTTGACAGGGCGTAGAGTTTCAAAGCACCGATTACTATGGCTGCAATGAAGCCGATGAAGAACATGATGGTGCCGAGGAAACCGAACACGTGCATTGGCTTCTTGCCGAAAGTGCTGAGGAACCAAAGCGTAATCAGGTCGAGGTAACCGTTGACGAAGCGGTTCCATCCCATGAATTTCGACTTGCCATACTGGCGTGCCTGATGATGGACAGGCTTCTCGCCAATCTTGTCGAAGCCAGCATTTTTTGCAAGATAAGGTATGTAGCGGTGCATCTCGCCATAGACTTCGATGTTTTTCACCACGTCTTTTCGATATGCCTTAAGCCCACAATTGAAGTCGTGAAGGTTGTGAATACCGCTGACCTTGCGTGCAGTGGCGTTGAAGAGTTTGGTAGGAATGGTCTTCGACAATGGGTCGCCCTGCTTGCGGTTCTGCTTATAGCCAGAGACGAGGTCGTAGCCTTCTTCGGTTATCATGCGATAAAGTTCAGGAATCTCGTCGGGAGAATCCTGCAAGTCAGCGTCCATAGTGATGACGACATTGCCTTGTGCCTCCTTGAAACCACAGAAGAGCGCTGGACTCTTGCCATAGTTGCGGCGGAACTTAATGCCACGGACGGTGTCGTTTTCAGCAGCAAGTTCCTCAATAACCTGCCACGAATTGTCGGTCGAACCGTCGTTTACGAATATCACTTCATACGTGAAGTTGTTTTCTTTCATTACCCTTGCAATCCAGGCATACAGCTCTGGCAAGGACTCAGCCTCGTTGAAAAGAGGCACAATTACTGAAATATCCATATTCTATGAGTTATGTTGTTTAGCGTAAAGAGCAATTATCGGACTTAGAATCATGCCAAGGATGATGTTCGACGACAGTATGTTCATAGTCCAATCAATAGGTTTGAGTTCGGAGAACTGCTGCATAGCCTCGGCAAAAGTCTTGTCGTCTATGCCGTAGCCTTTGAGCAAAGCTTTCGACTCCTCGGCATCCATTATCGTGAAATATGTGCTGACGATAAATCCCTTGTCGATGAAAGCAAAGTAGATATACGTTGCCAATGCCATGAGGATGCTTGCACAAACAAACATTATTATGGAGTAGAACCATGCCCGTCCGAATGACAGTTCGCCTTCCTTTACGGCAGTGCCAAACTTCTTCACTCGGATAAAAGCAAATCCTATTGAGAATATACTTGCGGCAATCCACACGATACTGATGCTCGGATTACTGAGTTGCCACACGAAACTTGCAAGGCAGAGCATCCAAATCAATCCAAGCAACGTGCCGTCCTGCACGGCAAATGCCTTCAGTTGTCTATATTCGTTTATTTCCATTGCGTATATACTTTTTGCGGTTTTAAGTCTAAAGTCTAAGGTCTAAGGTTCCATATTCTAAAGACGCTCGACTTTCGACCTTTGACTTTTGACCTCACAACCTCATCTTAACACTTCCAAAGCCTTTTGCACAAACTCACTCGACTCGTTGATAATGTGGAAATACTCACTCATGTCCCAGATGTCGCGTGCCACAAGTGCCTTCAACTGCATACGGAGCATCGGCATTGTCTGCTTCAACTCCTCATCGTCCTTTGGCTTTATGTTCTCTTTCTCGGCAGCCTTTATTACTGTGTCGATATACGACTGCGGTATTTCGTAATCGGTGAAGAACTTATCAAACGTAGGATATTGCTTCTTCAACGCCTTGCGGTTGCTGTCGATGTACTTCAAACTTTGCGTAATGATGACCGACTTTGCCGCCATTTCATTGTGGAACTTCGTATATTTCGTCGTGTCGAGAGGAATAAAATAGTCTGGCATAATACCTCCTCCACCATACACAAGGCGATGCTTGCGCAGAGTGAAGCACTTCAGTGAGTCGGCGAAATGTATGCTGTCGGCGTTTGTGAGCTCTCCGCGCTTCAAACGATTATATACATCCATCGAATAGTCTTTCTTGTTTCCTTTCTCGTAAGGCTTTTGTATGCATCGGCCTGAAGGTGTATAATAATGTGCAACAGTAAGGCGGATCATGCTTCCGTCGCCAAGTTCTATTGGGCGTTGCACCAATCCTTTGCCGAAGGTACGACGACCGACAACTACTCCGCGGTCTTGATCCTGTATTGCTCCCGACACAATTTCAGAAGCGGAAGCGGAATATTCGTTGACGAGAACCACTACCCTGCCGTCCTGCAACTTGCCGTTTCCATGAGCACGATACTCTGCGTCCTGATAGTTGCGCCCTTTGGTATATACAATCATGTCGCCCTTTGCAAGGAATTCATTGCATACATCTATTGCCGACTGCATATAGCCACCGCCATTGTCCTGCAAGTCGAGGATGAGGTCTTTCATTCCTTGCTCCTTCAACTTCATTACTGCTTCCATCATCTCGCTATGAGTTGTAGCACCGAAGCTCTCAATCCTTATATACCCGATGCCTGGACGTATCATGTAGTAGGCGTTGATAGAGTAAACTGGTATCTTGTCGCGAGTAACCACGAATGTCAGTTTGTCTTTTATTCCAGGGCGAACAATACCAATGTTTACCTTCGTTCCCTTTGGTCCGCGCAGTCTTGACATGATATTCTCCTTGCTCATCTTCACTCCGGCAATGGCAGTATCGTTCACCGACACTATACGGTCGCCTGCCAATACGCCCACCTTTTCCGAAGGTCCATTGGTCACGGTCTGTATCACCATCAGTGTATCTTCTACCATGTTGAACTGAACGCCAATGCCTTCAAAGTTTCCTTGCAGTGGTTCGGTCAGTTCTTTTACTTCTTTTGGCGTAGAGTATTGCGAGTGAGGATCGAGTTTCTCAAGCATTCCGCGTATTCCGTCCTCAGCAAGTTTCATTTCGTCAACACTGTCAACATAGAGTGCAGTGATAGCCTGTTCCGCTATCTGCATCTTCATCGACGGACTTCCCTGCGAGAAGTTAATGCGGAACTGTGCATTCGCAACCGTCAGCATCGCTGCCAAAAACAATAATATCGTTGTTCTTTTCATATTCTTACACCTTATTATATATATTAGAATTTTTCCATGTCTTCTTCCGGACGGTCTTCCTCGATTACAAGATTATCTATAATGAAACTTTGCCGTTCCATTGTATTCTTGCCCATATAGTATTCCATGAGCTCTGCCACCTTGTCGCTCTTCTGCAATTTTACCTGCTCAAGACGCATGTCAGGACCTATGAAGTTTGCAAATTCCTCTGGCGAAATCTCTCCAAGTCCCTTGAATCGTGTTATCTCAGGATCAGGACCGAGGTTCTTTATAGCGTTCTGGCGCTCTTCTTCGCTATAACAATATATGGTAATAAAGTCGCCTTTATCGCCTTTCCTTTCCTTGTATTCGGCAATTACTTTCTTATCTTTTACCTTCGTCTTCTTGTTTCTTACGCGGAAAAGCGGCGTCTGGAGAACATACACATGTCCTTTCTTCACCAGTTCTGGGAAGAATTGCAAGAAGAATGTTATGGTGAGCAGGCGTATGTGCATACCATCAACATCGGCATCAGTTGCCACAATCACCTTGTTATATCTCAATCCGTCAAGTCCGTCTTCTATGTCGAGAGCCGCTTGAAGCAGGTTGAACTCCTCGTTTTCATATACGACCTTCTTCGTCAAGCCAAAGCAGTTCTTCGGTTTTCCGCGCAGAGAAAAGACTGCTTGTGTGTTGACATCGCGGCTTTTCGTGATACTTCCACTTGCCGAATTACCCTCAGTAATAAAGATACTGCTCTCTTCCTTGCGGTCGTTCTTTGCATCGCAATAGTGTATGCGGCAGTCGCGCAACTTGCTGTTATGCAGATTTGCCTTCTTTGCCCGTTCACGGACAAGCTTTGAAACGCCAGCAATCTCCTTTCTTTCCTTCTCCGACGACTGTATCTTTGCCAGAATTATATCGGCAACATCAGGATTCTTGTGCAGGAAATTATCCACTTCATGCTTTATGAAATCGCCTACAAACTTGTTCACAGTGACACCACCATTAGGTTCCATCGTCTGCGAACCGAGTTTAATCTTCGTCTGACTCTCGAACATCGGCTCCTGAACGTTCAGTGCGATTGACGCAACCATGCCGTTTCGTATGTCGATAGGTTCGAACGACTTATTGAAAAACTCCTTTATCGTCTTTGCGATATGTTCCTTGAAAGCACTCTGATGAGTACCTCCCTGAGTGGTATGCTGACCATTGACAAACGAATAATATTCGTCACCATACTGCGAAGAATGGGTAAAAGCTATCTCAATGTCCTCTCCTTTTATGTGTACTATAGGGTAAAGCGGCTCGTTGGTCATGCGGTCCTTGAGCAAATCTTCCAGTCCATTTCGGCTGGTGATACGCCTGCCGTTATACATTATGATGAGTCCGGAGTTAAGATATGTATAGTTGCGCAGCATATTTTCCACGATTTCATCGCGGAATTTGTAATTTACGAACAGTGTATTGTCGGGTTCAAAATAGATGAAAGTACCGTTCTCATCAGCCGATGCTTCGGTCTTTTCACTCGTAATGATGCCTTTCTCAAACTTTGCCCAACGCACTTTTTCCTCACGATACGACCTTACCTCGAAGTGGGAACTCAAAGCATTTACCGCTTTCACACCGACACCATTCAGTCCGACGCTCTTCTTAAATGCCTTGGAGTCGTACTTTCCACCGGTGTTAAGTTGGCTTACGGCTTCGATGAGCTTGCCTTGAGGTATGCCGCGGCCATAGTCGCGCACCGTGACGCGAAGGCTGTCCTCAATGTCAATCTCGATACGCTTACCGGCATTCATCTTAAATTCATCGATGGAATTATCGATAACCTCTTTCAACAACACGTAAATACCATCCTCCGGATACGTTCCGTCGCCGAGTTTTCCTATGTACATACCTGGTCGGGTACGCACATGTTCCATGTCGGACAAGTGACGTATATTGTCGTCAGTATAATCCACAGGCTGTTCCACCTGCACTTGTTCTATATCTTTTATTTCGTCCATATCTGTTCTTTTACGTTGTATGACTATACAACAGACCTTAAATCTTTTTCTTGAAGCAGCGCATACGCTTGTGCTGACGGGCATTGAAATACTGCCAATTGCTGCGTACTTTCTCGTTTGCCTCCATCTGCGGCATGGCTTCCGCATATTTGAACCCGCATTCATAGAACCTTGGGGTGAGGTCGGCAAAGATAAGAGCATTGGCTCCCTTCGCACGATATTCCGGCAGTACGCCTATCAGCAGCAGGTCAACGGTGTCTGTCCTGTGCCATTTCAGCACTTTGAGTAAGTGCCACCAACCGAAAGGCAGCAGTCTTCCGCGGCGTAATCGCTGCAAAGCCTTGCTGAACGACGGTATGGCAATACCGAAACCTACAAGTTTGCCGTCGCTGTTGCCATCCACGATTATTGTTATAAAATTCATGTCGGCAAAGCCTATGTATAGGTCAACATACTGCTTTATCTGCTTTTCCGACAGTTCGGAATAGCCGTAAAGATTCTTATATGTTGTGTTTATCGTCTTGAAAATCTTTTCAGCCCAGCCGCCTTTCATCATCTGGCGACGCGTTGGCTTCATCACCTTGAGGTTATACCTCTCGCGACTTAATGCTGCAACCCGAACATATTTATCAGGAATCTTGTCGTCGAGAGTCACAAGATAGAGCATATAGTCGTTGTCTTTCGTGAAGCCGAGAGCCTCAAGATGCTCTGGATAGTACGCAAAGTTGTGGTGGGAATACATGTTTCCCATCTCGCCAAAGCCTTCAACCATCATTCCCTCGCGGTCCATATCAGTGAATCCCATCGGACCAACTATCTCGTCCATACCCTTTGACTTGCCCCAATCGATGACTGCACGTATGAGCGAAGCAGACACTTCGCGGTCGTCAATGAACTCTATCCATCCGAATCTTACCGTACGCCGTTCCCACCGGCGATTAGCCTTATGATTGATAATGCCCGCAATGCGCCCCACCATCTTGCCGTCGCGAAACGCCATAAAATACTCTGCCTCGCAGAAATCGAACGCTGCATTCTTGTCTTTGCGAAGGGTATTCATCTCGTCGAAGAACAGACAAGGCACATCAAACTGGTCGTCACGATACAATTCGTAACGGAAATCTATGAACTGCGCAAGGTCTTTTTTCGTAGCAACCTTCCTAATACTTATCATGTATTCTCTGCCATAAAGTTAAACCAACTGCAAAATTAGGCAAAATATTTGTATTTTCCGACATATCTTAAGAATAATTCAAATAAAAGTGTTAAATTTGCAAATCAATGTAACTTTTCGCTTAACCCAATCGTCATAACAGCAGAGAGCATGAGAAAAATCAGTTTCCGAAACGATATACTGCCGCTGAAGAACCAACTTTACAGGCTTGCACTTCGCATCACTCTCAACAAGGAAGATGCCGAAGACATCGTACAGGATACACTGATTCGGGTATGGAACAAACGCGACGAATGGGAAAACATCGACTCCATCGAGGCTTACAGCCTTAAAATCTGCCGCAACCTTGCACTCGACCACCTGAAGTTGCACGACAACAACAACGCATCGCTCGACTCAGGCGAAGTGGAAGAACCGCAGACTACACCATTCGAACGAATACTGCAACGCGACAAAATAGCCCTGGTCAAAGGCATGATCGACTCCCTGCCAGAGAAACAACGCACCACATTGCAGCTTCGAGAGTTCGAAGGAAAGACATACAAAGAGATTGCCCTTACGCTCGACATAAGCGAAGACCAAGTAAAAATCAACATCTTCCGCGCACGTCAGGCAATAAAACAACGATTTCAGAAACTTGAAGAATATGGATTATAAATACATAGAACAACTATTGGAGCGCTACTGGAACTGCCAGACTTCACTCGAAGAAGAGGAAATACTGCGCACATTCTTCAATCAGGACGACATCCCCGTCGGCTTGTTGAAGTACCAAAGCCTGTTTCTCTACGAGACAACGTCAACAAAAACCGACGTACTCGACGAGGAGTTCGACGAGAGAATAATAGCACAAACCTCCGCAACTCTCCCAATAAACGGCAATACACTACCATTGCAAAAGAGAGGAATAAGCAAGCGCCTCATGCCACTCTTCAGGGCAGCAGCCATAGTTTGCTTCTTCATCACACTCGGCGGCATAGTAAACAACTCGCTGACATATCGTGAAAAGAACGAAAAGAAAGTTGCCGTAACCGAGGTGAAGGACACTGTAAAGGCATCAAGCCCATCACTTGCATACGACGCACTGGCAACTGACTCAGCCCAGACGGTAAAGAACTAAAGACATTTTGCTAAATAAAACATATATTCGTAAAACAATCCATCAAGCTGCGAAGCTTAACTTCACACACAAAAAAAGCATAAATGCTAACGAAATAAGTCGCTCCCCCGAGCGGCTTATTTTCATATCTCCCCCATCATTGACAGCATCAAAATCATCGCACAAACGTTAAGGTATCGCGGCACATTCGGTAAGCTTTTTCAGAACGAACGCTTAACTCGAAAAAAAGTTGTACAACTTTCGCGCGAAAGTTGTACAACATTCAGTTGAAAGTTGTACAACTTTTTTCCACCCCCAACAGACACCCCTACAAAGCCTATCGCACACCCCTTGATTTTTATTTATTGTTGTCCGCAAAGCAATAGCCTGAAAGGCTTACACCTATCAGCCCAGGGCAGAGAGCAGCCCCCCCTCATTCCCCCATGCTTTTCATCCCTTATTCGCTTTATTCGCGTTTTATTTCAATTAATAGGCAATCTCTTTCGTCTAAAACCATAAACCCATAACCTACAACCAATAACTATTTTTCCTTTTGTGCCCATTAATTCTTAAAAAAGTATAACCGCCAATCGAGTGTAAATAAGTTTTTGTAATTTTGCAGTCGATATGAGAAATTATGTTCATCGACTGCTTGCTGCGCTTGTCGTCTGCGCATGTTTCACGGCGACAATGGCGCAGGATGTTGTCCATCCAGAGGATAAACCTGTGGATATGGACAATCCTACGTTTGTGCCTCTCGTGAAAGTAGGAAAGGTGCTTGAGGGCGGCGACAGCATTCAGTACATGGAGATGAACAATGTGTATGTGTTCCCAAAGAAGACGTTTACATCGGCAAAGGCAAAGAAGAAGTACGACCGCATGGTGTATAACGTGAAGCGAGTGCTGCCATTGGCAAAGGAGGCGCGTGCGGTGATGATTGAGACATACGAATACATACAGACATTGCCGTCAAAGAAGGAACGCGATGCACACTTGAAATACGTTGAGAAAAGCGTAAAGAAAGAATATACTCCGCGGATAAAGAAGCTCACGTTCTCGCAGGGAAAGATACTAATCAAGCTGATTTACCGCGAGTGCAACTCAACGTCGTACGACATTATAAAGGCTTTCCTCGGTCCTTTGCGTGCAACTTTCTGGCAGGCTTTCGCAAGTATGTTTGGTGCAAGCCTGAAGAAAGATTTTGATCCTAACAACGAAGAAGACCGCGAAACGGAGCGCATAGTGCTGCTCGTCGAAGCCGGACAACTATAGTTTCAATGACTGATGAACAAGTTTATTGACACGATAAAAGACTTGGCGTTGCCTGTGGCAATGATATTGGGCACAATCTTCTACCTTATCGGGCGATATACACCGCAGCTTGACGCATTTGGCGAATGGTTTGAACCAATAGCCAATGAGTCGTTGCCAGTGTTCCTGTTCCTTGTCCTATACGTTACTTTCTGCAAAGTTGACTTCCACAAGATGCGTTTCGAGGCATGGCATCTGTGGGTTGTAGGCATTCAGACGCTACTTACCGTCATACCTGTGGGCATAATACTATGGCTCGTAAACGACGATTACGACAAGGTGTTCTGGGAAGCGACGCTGATGTGCATAATAGGACCGACGGCAACTGCGTCGGCAGTAGTGACGGCAAAGCTTGGCGGCGACCTTGCAAGCATGACGGCATTCACGTTGCTATCAAACTTTGTAGCCGCCGTTGAGATTCCTTTCTTCCTGCCAATGATAGAGTCTCATGCCGAACTGACGTTCATCCAGGCATTCCTCGTGATACTTTATAAGGTGATTATTGTACTCATCCTGCCTCTGCTGCTTGCTTGGTTGACACGCAGATATTTGCCGAAAGTGCAGAGATGGGTGGTGACACATCCCGACTTGGGCTTTTACATCTGGGCAGGATCACTGATAATCGTAATGGGTACGACGGTGAAAAACATATTCAACAGCAATGCTACCCTATCACTCTTACTGATGATAGCCCTCTCGGCACTCGTAGTGACACTGCTGCAATTCCGCGTTGGGAAGATAATTGGTAAGTATAAGAATGGTAGGATTACCGCTGCCCAGGCACTCGGACAAAAGAATACTTCGTTTGAGATATGGATTTCATACACCTATCTCAACCCTGTATCTTCGGTTGGACCAGGGTGCTACATCCTGTGGCAAAACCTTGTGAACAGTTGGGAACTATGGCGCGACCGCAAGATGATAAGCCGTTCACAAGCCATAAGGAGCAGCGACTAACCTGCCGGATACAAAAAAACCTGCCGTTCGGGCAGGTTTTCTTCATTTTATGTCAGAGTAATTATTACTCAGCCTTTGCTTCTTCAGCAGGAGCTTCAACAGCAGGTGCCTCTTCTACAGCAGGAGCCTCAACAGCTTCAGCCTGCTTCTTAGCGCCACCACGACGAGTGCGCTTAGCCTTAGCAACCTTTGTCTTTGCCATGTTCTCATCATAGTCAACGAGTTCAATGAAAGCCATTGAAGCAGCGTCACCCTGACGAGTACCAAGTTTAATGATACGTGTGTATCCACCTGGACGGTCGGCAATCTTAGTTGATATTTCCTTGAACAACTCTGTTACAGCGTTCTTATCCTGCAAGTAACCGAATACCACGCGGCGTGAATGAGTAGAATCATCCTTAGCCCTTGTGAGAATAGGTTCAACATAAACTCTCAAAGCCTTAGCCTTAGCAAGTGTGGTTGTAATTCTCTTATGGCGAATAAGAGAGATAGCCATGTTTGCCAACATTGCATTACGATGAGCTGCCTTGCGACCTAAGTGGTTGAATTTCTTATTGTGTCTCATTTTTCAATTATTCTTTATCCAATTTATACTTAGAAATGTCGGTTCCAAACGACAAATTCAAACTCTCTAATAAATCATCAAGTTCAGTGAGCGATTTCTTTCCAAAATTGCGGAACTTCAGGAGATCGTTCTTATTATACTGGACTAATTCACCGAGCGTGTCAACATCAGCTGCCTTGAGGCAATTGAGAGCACGAACGGAAAGTTGCATATCAACAAGACGAGTCTTCAAAAGCTGACGCATGTGCAGAATCTCTTCATCGAAGTCTTCGCCACCATCAGAAGCTGTATCCTCAAAGTCGATCTTCTCGTCGGAGAAGAGAACAAAATGATGGATAAGAATCTTGGCAGCTTCCTGCAAAGCGTTCTTCGGTGAAATGCTTCCATCAGTATCAACCTCTATCGTAAGGCGGTCGTAGTCTGTCTTTTGTTCAACACGATACTGGTCAACAGCGTAACGAACGTTGCGTATAGGTGTATAGATGGAATCGATAGGAAGCACATTAACATCAGTACAGAATTCTCGGTTTTCATCTGCGATAACAAAACCACGACCTTTATTGATTGTGAGTGTTATCTGCATTGAAGCTTTTGGATCCAAATGGCAAATCACTAAATCAGGGTTTAACACTTCAAATCCAGTTAGATACTTGCTTATATCACCAGCTTTGAACTCAGTACAGTTCTCGACATCGATATTTACTTTCTCATTATCGAATTCATCTACAATTTTCTTGAATCTCACTTGTTTGAGATTCAGGATAATGTTGGTAACATCTTCCTTCACGCCTGGAACAGATGAAAATTCATGTTCTACGCCAGCAATACGTACTGTATTGATAGCATAGCCTTCCAGTGATGAAAGCAAGATGCGGCGAAGGGCATTACCGATGGTAATACCGAAGCCAGGCTCAAGTGGACGGAACTCAAACTTTCCGTACTTGTCATTGGCCTCCACCATTATCACTTTATCAGGTTTCTGAAATGCTAATATTGCCATTATACTAATGATTTATTTAGAGTACAACTCAACGATTAATTGTTCCTTTATATTTTCAGGGATATCAGCACGCTCTGGCTTGTGCAGCAGCTTACCGCTCTTAGAGTTCTCATCCCACTCCAACCAAGGATACTTGCTATGGTTGAAACCAGCAAGGCAATTTTCGATTACTTCGAGAGACTTAGCCTTCTCGCGTACACCTACAATCTGACCTGGCTTTACAGAATAAGAAGGGATATTAACTACACTGCCATCAACCACGATGTGCTTGTGACTAACCAACTGACGTGCAGCAGCACGAGTTGGAGCAATACCCAAACGGAACACGATGTTGTCGAGACGACTCTCAAGGCTCTGAAGCAGAACTTCACCTGTAATGCCGTTTGTGCGGGCTGCAGCCTCAAACAGATTGCGGAACTGGCGTTCCAATACTCCGTAAATATACTTAGCCTTTTGCTTCTCTGCCAACATGCTACCATATTCCGTCATCTTTCTGCGACGGTTGTTACCATGCTGTCCAGGAGGGAAGTTCCTCTTGGACAAAACTTTATCAGCACCAAAGATTGGTTCACCAAATCTACGTGCGATTTTTGATTTCGGTCCTATGTATCTAGCCATAATAAATAAAAATAATTAAAATTCGATTAAACTCTTCTTCTCTTAGGAGGACGGCAACCATTGTGTGGTAATGGTGTTACGTCGATAATCTCTGTTACTTCAATTCCTGCTCCATGACATGCGCGGATAGCACTTTCACGTCCATTGCCTGGACCCTTTACGTATGCCTTTACCTTACGCAGACCAAGGTCGAAAGCTACCTTTGCACAATCCTCAGCAGCCATCTGAGCTGCATACGGAGTGTTCTTCTTTGAACCACGGAATCCCATCTTACCAGCAGAAGACCAAGATATAATCTGACCCTCGCTGTTAGCCAATGAAACGATTACATTATTGAATGAGCTGTGAACATGAAGCTGTCCGAAAGCGTCAACCTTTACGTTTCTCTTCTTTGTTGTTGCTTGTCTTTTTGCCATAATCTTAATCCTTTCAAAAAGTTAATTACTTAGTGGCTTTCTTCTTGTTAGCAACAGTCTTCTTTCTACCCTTACGAGTACGAGCATTATTCTTTGTGCTCTGACCACGAACAGGAAGACCGTTACGATGACGTACTCCACGATAGCAACCAATATCCATCAGTCGCTTGATATTCATCTGGATCTCACTACGAAGATCACCTTCAACCTTGAATTCAGCGCCGATAATTTCACGGATTTTGGCTGCCTGGTCATCAGTCCACTCGTTGACCTTCAGGTCGCGGCTGACACCGGCTTTATCCAATATCTTTGCTGAACTACTACGACCTATACCGAAAATGTAGGTCAATGCGATTTCGCCACGCTTATTTTGGGGCAAATCTACTCCAACAATTCTTATTGCCATTTTATTTTATTAAATTAAATGATTTTCAATTGTCAATTATCAATTGATTTTAACCCTGACGTGTCTTGAACTTAGGGTTTTTCTTGTTAATGAGATACAAACGTCCCTTCCTGCGAACCAACTTGCATTCAGGAGTACGTTGCTTTACTGATGCTCTTGTCTTCATATCTTTGTATTTCTATTATTTATATCTGAATACAATTCTGCCTTTGGTAAGGTCATAGGGGCTCATTTCCACCTTGACCTTATCACCCGGCAATATTTTAATATAGTGCATTCTCATCTTGCCTGAGATATGTGCTGTAATCTCATGGCCGTTTTCCAACTCAACGCGGAACATTGCGTTCGACAATGCCTCAACAATAGTCCCGTCTTGTTCTATTGCACTTTGCTTAGCCATATATTCTTAATATGCTGAAACACCTGAACGTCCACGAATACGGCCAGAATTAAGCAGACCATCATAGTGACGCATCAAGAGATGACTCTCAATCTGCTGGAGTGTATCGAGTACAACACCTACGAGAATCAACAAAGATGTTCCACCATAGAACTGTGCAAAATTCTGCTGTATATTGAACAAACGTGCGATAGCTGGCATAATAGCGATGAAAGCTATGAAGAGAGAACCTGGGAACGTAATACGTGACATAATCGTATCGATGTAGTCTGCTGTATTCTTACCAGGCTTAACACCAGGAATAAATCCGTTGTTGCGCTTCATATCTTCTGCCATCTGAGTCGGATTTAGAGTAATAGCTGTATAGAAATAAGTAAATGCTATGATAAGAGCAGCAAATACAATATTATACAACAAGCTATTTGGATCCATCAAATTGCGCATCCACGTTGACATGCTCTCTGGAGAACTATAGTTCACGAGAGAAAGCGGGATAAACATAAGTGCCTGTGCAAAGATGATAGGCATTACGTTTGCTGCAAACAGTTTAAGAGGGATGTACTGGCGTGCACCACCATACTGCTGATTGCCAACAACACGCTTTGCATACTGTACTGGCACCTTGCGAACACCCTGTACAAGGATGATAGCTGCGCAAATAACTGCGAGAAGAATAAGTATCTCAACGAGGAACATAATAAGTCCACCACTTGTGATGGCATTGAAGCGTGAAGCAATTTCTTGCTTGATTGCCTGTGGAAGACGAGCAATAATACCAATCATGATGATTATTGATATACCATTGCCAATGCCCTTGTCTGTAATACGTTCACCTAACCAAAGGATAAACATACTTCCTGCAGAAAGAATGATGGTTGCAGGGAACATGAATGTTGACCACTCTAACCCTGAAGCAAGTGCTGAACCAGACTGCATACGAAGATTGATAAGGTAACCAGGAGCCTGGAACAACAAGATAGCGATAGTAAGATAACGAGTTACCTGACTTATCTTGCGACGGCCACTTTCGCCTTCACGCTGCATCTTCTGGAAATAAGGCACTGCTACAGCAAGCAACTGTACAATAATGGAAGCAGAGATATATGGCATGATACCCAAAGCGAAGATAGACGCATGTGAAAATGCACCGCCTGAGAACATGTCCAACAACGACATCAAACCGCCACTTGTCTGTGTATGGAGCTGCTCCAACATTCCAGGATTGACACCTGGGAGAACTACGAATGATCCGAAGCGATAAATCGCAACGAACAGAAGGGTAATAAGAAGACGACTTCTAAGGTCTTCAATCTTCCAGATGTTCTTTAGTGTCGTTATTAATTTTTTCATTACCTCTATTAAATTATTGTTACACTACCACCAGCTGCATTGATAGCCTCTTCTGCTTTCTTTGAGATAGCATTAGCCTCAACAGCAACTTTTGCCTTCAACTCGCCATTGCCGAGAATTTTAATCAGAGATGACGATTTTGCATAACCTGCATTAACGAAATCCTTAATTGTTAAAGTTTCGAGATTCAACTTTTCAACGAGTTTCTGCAATGTAGAAAGATTTATTGCGACATATTCCTTATGGTTGATATTTTTGAATCCACCCTTTGGAAGACGACGCTGCAAAGGCATCTGACCACCTTCAAATCCAATCTTTCTCTTATAACCTGAGCGAGCCTTAGCACCCTTGTGTCCACGAGTTGAAGTACCTCCTAAACCAGAACCAGTACCACGACCGATACGACGACGATAATGAGTAGAGCCCTCTGCGGGAGTCAAATTATTCAGTTTCATATTCTTTACTTTTTAATGTGTTACGATAATTACTTCACTACCTGAACAAGGTGATGAACTTTGCGAATCATACCCTGGTAAGAGGCATTATCTTCTACTTCTACAACTTGACGGATTTTATGCAGACCTAAAGCATCAAGTGTACGCTTTTGATCCTTTGGAGCTCCGATACGGCTCTTAATCTGTTGCACTTTAATTGTTGCCATTCTTTAAGTCTCCTATCCTTTAAATACTTTTTCAACTGAAATTCCACGAGTCTGAGCGACGGTATAAGCATCACGCATCTGGCTAAGTGCAAGTATTGTAGCCTTTACGAGATTATGAGGGTTTGAAGAACCTTTTGACTTTGCCAAAACGTCTGTGATACCCACACTTTCAAGGACAGCACGCATTGCGCCACCTGCCACAACACCAGTACCTTCAGAAGCAGGTTTGATGAAAACCTCTGCACCACCGAAGTGTGCAAGTTGCTCATGAGGAACAGTACCCTTCAATACAGGAACCTTTACGAGGTTCTTCTTTGCAGACTCAACGCCTTTGGCAATGGCTGCAGTTACTTCACCAGCTTTACCCAAGCCATAACCGATGACGCCCTTACCATCACCAACAACAACGATTGCTGCAAATGTAAAAGTACGACCACCCTTTGTTACTTTGGTAACACGGTTGATAGCTACTAATCTGTCTTTTAATTCGACGTCACTGCTTATCTTTACTTTATTTATTGCCATAACGTTTAAAATTTAAGTCCACCATTACGTGCAGCGTCAGCAACTGCCTTTACTCTTCCGTGATAAAGATAACCGTTGCGGTCGAAAACGACTTCGCTTATTCCAGCTTCAAGAGCTTTCTTTGCTACTAGTTCGCCAACCTTACCAGCCTGCTCTACCTTAGGCATCGTCTCCATGCCAAGAGAAGATGCAGAGCAAAGAGTCTGACCTGTCAAGTCATTGATGAGTTGAACATATATTTGTTTATTACTTCTAAAGACACTCATACGAGGACGTTCAGCAGTACCGTTAACCTTCTTGCGAATTCTGAACTTAATCTTTATTCGTCTTTCTTGTTTCTTAGTTGTCATAACTTTCCAATTTTTAATAGTTAGTTAATTGATTACTTAGCTGCAGCAGTCTTTCCAGACTTTCTACGAATCTTTTCACCCTTAAACAAGATACCCTTACCCTTATAAGGTTCTGGCATACGGAAAGAACGGATCTTTGCACAAACTAATCCAAGGAGTTCCTTATCACAAGATTCAAGGAATATCTTTGGGTTCTGGTTTCTTTCAGACTTGGTTTCAACCTTCATTTCCTTTGGCAGTTGCATAAAGATTGGATGAGTATAACCAAGTGAGAACTCAAGGAGATTTCCTTCGTTTGATACACGGTAACCAACGCCGACGAGTTCAAGTTCCTTTTGGAATCCCTGGCTTACACCGACTACCATATTGTTAACAAGAGCACGATACAATCCGTGATAAGCATGTTGCTGTTTCTGATCAACCTCAACTTGCTTTTCGTCCAATTCAAAAGTAATGGTACCATCTTCAACCTTCATGATTATTGAAGGATTCATATACTGTGAAAGTTCACCTTTCGGTCCCTTAACCGTAATGACATTGTCCTGCTGTGATACAGTAACACCTGCAGGAATACTAATTGGTAATTTTCCTATTCTTGACATAATAAAACCCTCCAATTAATAAACGTAGCAAAGAACTTCGCCACCAATCTTGAGTTCAGAAGCTTCCTTGTCTGTCATTACACCCTGGGATGTAGATATGATTGCGATACCTAATCCGTTAATTACTCTCGGCATATCCTTGTAGCCTGTGTATGTACGCAAGCCTGGTCTGGATACGCGCTTTAGACACTTGATAGCATTGCTCTTGCCATCGATACCATACTTCAAGGCAACTTTAATAGTACCTTGAGGGCCATCCTCAACGAACTGATAGTTCAAGATGTAACCCTTTTCAAAGAGAATCTTTGTGATTTCCTTTTTCAAATTTGAGGCAGGAATTTCTACAACACGGTGCTTTGCCTGTATTGCGTTTCTTAACCTCGTTAAATAATCTGCTATTGGATCTGTCATATAATATAACGATTTAATTGATCGGGACTACCCCGACAATATTAATACTTTCTATTTACCAACTTGCCTTCTTTACGCCAGGGATGAGACCTGCAGAAGCCATCTCACGGAATTGAATACGAGAGATACCGAATTGACGGATATAGCCCTTTGGACGCCCTGTCAACTTGCAACGATTGTGCAAACGGATAGGGTTGGCATTCTTTGGTATGCTCTGGAGCTTGCGAGCTGCCTCGTAAGCTTCAACAGGGTCGTTACTCTTATTCACGATTTCTTTCAAAGCTGCACGCTTTTCAGCGTAACGAGCTACCAGACGAGCACGCTTTACCTCGCGAGCCTTCATTGATTCTTTTGCCATTCTACTTAATCGTTTTTAGCGTTCTTAAATGGAAGACCGAAAGCCTTGAGAAGAGCATAACCTTCTTCATCAGTCTTTGCAGAAGTAACGAATGTAATATTCATTCCTTGGATACGGTCAATCTGATCAAGGTTTATTTCAGGGAATATGATTTGCTCCTGAATACCCAAAGTATAGTTTCCACGACCATCAAGCTTGCTTTCAATACCCTTGAAGTCACGAATACGTGGCAAAGCAATGCGAACGAGTTTCTCAAGGAACTCATACATACGCTCATGACGCAAAGTAACCATAACGCCAATAGGCATTTTCTTACGCAACTTGAAATTCGCGATATCCTTACGAGAATAAGTCGTAACCGCTTTCTGACCTGTAATAGTAGTTATTTCATTAATTGCAACGTCAATGATTTTCTTATCCTGAGTTGCATCGCCCAAGCCCTGGTTTACAACAATCTTCTTCAAAACAGGAACCTGCATAGGAGTCTTATAATTGAACTGCTTCATCAAAGCTGGCGCAATCTTCTCCTTGTATTCATTTCTTAATTGTGCTGTATTCATTATAATATCTCCTCTCCTGATTTTTTAGAATAACGAACTGTCTTGCCCTCAGCATTCTTCTTTCTTCCAATACGGGTTGGTTTGCCTGTCTTAGGGTCCACTACATTCAGATTTGAAATGTGAATAGGAGCTTCCTGCTTAATGATACCACCCTGAGGATGCTTAGCATTTGGCTTTGTGCTCTTAGAAACAATGTTGATACCTTCTACAATGGCACGTTGTTCCTTTACAAGCACTTTGAGCACCTTACCAGTCTTATTCTTGTCATTGCCTGAAAGAACATAGACTGTATCATTTTTCTTAATATGTAACTTACTCATTTCTTTACTTTTTAATGATTAAAGAACCTCTGGTGCTAAAGAAACGACTTTCATATTCACTGCACGTAATTCACGAGCTACAGGACCGAAGATACGGCTACCGCGAAGTTCGCCTGTATTGTTTAGAAGGACACACGCATTGTCATCAAAGCGGATATATGAACCATCTGCACGGCGGATTTCCTTCTTTGTACGTACTATCAAAGCCTTAGATACTGCACCCTTTTTCAATTCACTTGAAGGAATGACATTCTTCACTGAAACAACGATGATGTCACCCACGCTTGCATAACGGCGACGTGTACCTCCGAGAACACGGATGCACAATGCTTCACGAGCACCGCTATTGTCGCATACTGTAAGTCTTGATTCTGCCTGTATCATAATTACTTAGCTTTTTCAAT
>JAKSIZ010000044.1 GCA_024398515.1 Bacteroidaceae bacterium
TCGAATATATGGGTGACAAAAGTAGATAAAAAATCGGAGATTTTGCAAATTTTCTGATAAAAAAATGCTTTTCTCCACTTTTTCTGTTGTCAAACCATTTATCACAATGCAAAAGTAAGGTATGTAAACACTTTTACAACAGACTAACTTTTGATTGTACTGAAAGATAATATTCATCAAAACGATAAAGTTTATCTATTCAGTTGTCAATCTTGTTAAGATGAATAGGCTCAAATGTACAGGATAGACTTACATCTTTTCAGGTGAGAAAGAGGTATAATGTCTTCGTATTGAAACACTGTCTTTCTATCAACTTTCGAGGCTATCCGTTTAATTACATCTTCTTTCTTCCCACGGTAATCTTCTTTCCATTTTAATGAGAGTACAATAAGCAAATTCCTTAAATTAGAATCCATTACTTTTGTAATCCATGTACAAGAAGAATGTTTGAACTCAATATGATATTTGCTAAACAAGTTAATCTTTCTTGGGTAATTATGCTCGTAAGCAAGTTCAATCTTTTTGGGCAAATCGGTTAATATGCCAGTTTTATATAGTAAGAATTTACCTGTAGGATAAAAGTCAATTCCGAAACGAATCCGAAAATCATCAAGAATAAGGTCAACAATTTCAGGAATGGTATATTTACCTGCATTGTTCTCATGCATATATATACCCCTTGCTAACCTTATTAGTACCCCTTTTTGTTCAAGCCTTACCAACTCAGATCTAATGGCTGTATATGTTCCACACTGAGCAAAGTCTTCTATATAGAAAACTTTACTCGTGGATTCACTTATAACTCGCAATATATTACAATATGTAGAGGTGTCTAAATGAATGATTTTCATATACTATTGGATATTTTCAAAAGTATCGTAGAAACAAATGTTCTTAGGGAACTTTATGTTTGGAATCCAAAGAGGCTTTCCATTCCAACCCTTTGACGTTTCTCCCTTAACACGGTATAACGTCAATACGATTTCATCGTCAAATTGGCTGCCTAATTTGCGATCATTTTCAGAAAGCAATGTACCTGTACCTTTGCTTATGTCTCTGTCTTTTCTAATGATTAAGCGAAGTTTTACTGAAGGTCTTTTCGCACATAAAGCGTGTACACATGCTATGTATTTTGGGCTTGAAAAGTCCTGCTCGTCTGAGCTACCTACCAATTGAAGCAATTTTACCATGGTTTCTTTGTCAGTTGGCACTGAACGAGACTCTTCAATTGTAGAAATCAAAGAGTCAATTTCATTCGTAAATTGATCAGTTGGTTCTGAAGCAAAGAAGTTCATACCACCAATTATTGCATTCAGATACCTTGTATCAAGAACATTCTTTCTTGTAGGACTAATGTCTGAAGGCAATATAATCTGCAAATTGTCAAGTCCTTGCGTTACTTGTTCAATAAGCATTTCATTTGACTTGTTTAATTCCGTAAAGAACTTGTAAAGAGGCTTTGGGATGTAAATGCGAACGAGTTCTTTTTCACGGTCATATCCAAAAATGCGTGAATGCTGCCAAAAAGTATCTGCCTGCATTCTTTTTGCAGAACGGCAATAATATACAGTTTGAAGATGTGGAAAGGTTATTCCTCTTCCTAATGTATTACCACCTATGACAATATTAAAGCCTTTACTTAGGTCTAAAGCATCTGGATTTGTCGAGTCACGGCATACAAAGCTCTTTGAGTTAAGAGGTACAACCATGATTTCAGTATTTTCCAATATTTCAGAAATACCTTCCTTAATATCTTCATAATAAGGAAAATCTGGTTTTGTATGTTGCAAGTCTGCCCAAATTGCTCTTAAAGCTTTGTCATACCCCTTTTCATTTTGCGAGATTTCAAGCAGATTAAGAAACTCCTGAACTCGGGTTACAAATTTATTGTGAACATCAATCTTGACATTTGGATGAATCATGAAATTACAGTTACTTTCCCCTTTCATCTTCTTGTATGCACATACTGCCAAGAATGTTAAGATGCTATCTCTAAGTCCGTCAGGGGTTACTGTATCATCATCCGCGATAATTTTGTCTAACTCATTATCTTCAGTGAATTTTGTACAATATGATGTTGGGTCAGAGAAGAAGAAATTGCCACCAAGATATTGTGAACCTGGCTTAAAATATGTGACGAAAGAAGGTCTCCATCCAGAAACCAAGGATTGCAACAAAACAGCTTGTGGAGTTGCAGTTACTTCGACATACACTGAAGAAGTTGATGTTCCTTTAATTAGGGAAAGGTTTCTATTTATTGGACTTACCTTGTTTGCATTGACTTTGGTATTTAAACTTGCGGCATCTGCCTCGTCATCAAAAATGACTAAAGGCAATCCATGACACACGTTTGTGTTAACAAGTATATCCTTCCATTTCTTCAGGACACGTGTGTTCTTTTTAAGGACAATAACAGTTGGCTTAGATAATTTTACTTGTTCAAATAGAACTTCTTCCTTTTCTGATATAACATTGAAATCCAAAAGAGACGCTTTTACTCGATTATATGTTTGTCTCTGAAGATCAATGTTGTCAGTGGTCAAAAGTAAGAATAGACGATACCCCTTATCTGCCATAAGAGATATTGCGCCAAGCATTTGTCCTGTCTTGCCACTTTGAACATTTCCTAAAAGCAAGCAATTTAATTGTTCACAAAAATCAAATTTTGTGCTTATGTTGTCAACAAGTTCTTTTGAAGTGCTGACAACACTTTCCCTTAATTCAAAGGAACTAAGAGTGTTAAGATATGAATCTATGTAACTCATTCTACTTCATTGATAATAACCAGATTCCTGTTTCAGTCTCTTCAAATACCATTTGGCTTTTGCCGAAGCGGTCAATGGTTTCCTGAGTGACTGGTTTTCCAATTTCAAGAGCACCTTCATTTTCCATTCTACCTTTTATCCATCTGCCTAAAATCTTTAGGTTTGAATCTGAGCGTAGATTTTTGTCATAGTCTCCTTGTCTTGACAAATTGAAGCTGTAGCCATCATCCGTTATCACTGTGAATGACTCTCCAGTTGGCAAAAGATTTGCAGCCTCAGTTCCCTTATTAAGAATAAGTTCAACCTCATACCAACCTCTTGGGCTATACCTGTTTTTTATCTTTCCTGCTCCAAAATACGTATTCAAATTACTTTTTGGATCAGTCTTAAAAGGCATGTGTGCAATTGTGCCAGTTCTCATATCCTTGTATAACTCCAATTGTTCAGGAGTCACCTCAGTTACATGGTCATAACCTTTTAATACTTTAATCTCTGGTTTCTTAAACTTTGTGATTGCAGGTACATCGTCAAATTCCTGACCAAGACAGCCAATAATTTTGGTTATATTGTCATTAATGCCGATACCTTCGCCTCCTTCAAAATACATGTCACTTTCTATGTAACTTGCACTTTTATCCAAGAAACTTCCAAGATTTGATGAACCTACAAAAGAGCCAAGGCAAGCTGAATCTTCAAAGAAAGAATACATCTTTCCATGGAACAAGGCTTTAGGTGAAAGATAAACTTTACCTGTGCCAATTTCATGAAGCATTTCATTAAGCTCATTTACGGCATTATATTGGATTTTTGTAAAACCATCCAAATAGTTCATGCCAATAAATAAGTTCAATGTCATACTTGAACCTTTGTATGCTACAATAGATTGAAGCTCTGCGATTGAATCATTTGTGATAAATCCAGTTGCTATATTGAAGGACGTAGCCTTGTTTATGTGCTTTACAACCAAATCTTTAGTTGATCGCAATCCTAATGATTCAACAATAGGATTCTTAGTTAATAACAGTTCCATAGATACTATTTGATTAATTGGTATCTTTCTTCAAAAGGCATAGCCTTCAATTCTTCTAATCTCTTATATAAATCTACACGTTCGTATTCTCCAGAGAACAATGATTTTAGTGCTTTGGCTGTCTCATGAACTCCAACAGGCGGAACGGCATTGCCAATTTGTCTTCTGACTTCAGTAGTACTTCCATAGAAGACAAAATCATCAGGGAATGACTGAATTCTTGCTCTTTCTCTATTAGTTAGAGGTCGAGGTTCTGGATAATGGTATCCCCAAGTTCCGCCACCACCTGCAGCAATAATAGTTTTAGATGGCTCACCGCGATGTATTCTTCTATATACGTGGCTAATCATACCATGTACATAGTAAGGGCTATCTTCTGGAATGTCGTTAAAATTACCACCTTCGGGAATCATTCCAATTATTGTTTGAGTTCTTTGAGTTACCCTAAGATGTTCATTGTTATCAGGAACATCTTCAACCCCTTCAAAGGCATCGCCCACAGTTACCCATGGAATAAGTCCTTCTTTCGGACCATGTGTTGGGGCAGGATGCTTAAAATCAAATCCTGTATCAACGCGAACTCCCACAATCAGAAGTCGTTCTCTAAATTCAGGCACACCATAATCTGCGAAATTATAAAGATGCGGTGTTACTATATAACCAGGAGCAATGCTTTGAAAATCCTTGATTATCTGCTCAATAGCCTTTTTCTTATTAGCAGTAAGCAATCCTTTTACATTCTCTGCAACAAATGCCTTTGGTTTTTTTGCATCAACAAAACGAAGAAAACTTTTATATAAATTTCCACGCTCTCCATTAAGTCCTGGTTGTTTCCAAATAATAGAAAAATCTTGGCAAGGGAATCCGCCAAGTATTAGGTCACAATCTGGAATATTTTTATCCTTGTAGGGATCTATCTTTTCAATATCACCTTCAACTATAATATCTCCAAAATGGTTGCGAAATGTGACACATGCTTCATGCTTGAAGTCATTAGCCCATACCGTTTTGTAGTCGCCTACTTGTTCAAATCCTAAGTCCAGACCTCCGCAGCCCGAGAATAGAGAAAGTATTTTTATTTCAGTATTATTATTGTTATTCATTGTTTTGTCGTTATTTCGTTAGTTCGTTCTTTACCTTTTCTGCATCATGTTGGAATTCTTTGTGTGACATTCCTTTTTCTAAGTAGTGCTTGTATTGACTTATCGCACAAGAATATGTCGTGTGAATTCCTGCTGCCCTCTCTTTGACTGTTACAAGCTTCCTCAATTCTTCAAGTGTATCAAGAGAAATTATATCAAAAATATTCTGAGGCATATTTTGCTCAATTAGAACATCCTTGATGAAGGTTCCTTTAATAGCAGAAAAATATCTTACCAAGCTTTTAGCAGAGTTCAAATAGTACCCATTTTGACCAACGGCAACACTTTGACTTGCAGGCTGTACATGACTTACTTTCTTAGGTTGTAGAACTTGAACTGGCGCACTTTGTGTGTCCGTTCCAATGGTTTCAACCACTTTCCCCTTATCATAGATTTCAATAAATGCGTCATCTACCACAGGGTATATGATTTTGAAAATCTCCAGAGCCTTTTCAGGAAGAATATCAAAAAACTCCCTCTTTTGATTTACTCTTGTATCAGTAAGTAAATCAATGAAACTGTGAAGCATTGTTTCAACTTCATGGAACTTAGATGTCCTTATGGTCGCATAAATCTCAAATGGTGTAGGTATCGCTGTATTAAAAAGCTGTTTTGACCTAACATCAACAGGGTTTTTACTCTTGCCGATTTTTATGCGATCAGCGCGGAAAGAAGGATTAGTCAATATATAGACATATCCTGGTTTTGTTGGTTTCTGCATAATTAGACTGATGGATTAACATTGTTGCTTACCAACAAGTCTTTTACATCAACTTCAAGAAGGTTTGCAATAACGTTGAGCGTTTTAAGGTCAGGTTGAATTGTATTTTGACACCATTTACTAACGGTACAAGTTGACTTCCCTAATTGGTCAGCTAACCACTTTCCTGTTTTACCCTTTTCTACAAGGACTACTTTTATACGATTGAGATTCGGCATAGTATTCAAATTTATGTAAATATGGTGCAAAGTTATAAAAATTTTATGAGAATGAAGACAGTGTTTTGGAGAAAGTTTGAAATATACCCTATAATTTCTTGGAAATTATTATAAAATGTTACCTGAAATACCCATTTTTCGTGCACAATTTTCCAACTAAAGCCATTTTTTCAACCTGATTGTTGAAACGACAATGAGGTTCTTCTTTGCTCATTTTACACACTCAGGAGCGCACAACAAAATGACAGAAAATAAAAATTTCCGTTTATTTCCTCGTGTTAAGATATGTTATGCTGATGTTTTCATTTTGGGATTTTTGAGGTTTTTGTAAGGAGCATCTTGCGAACAGTTATCACCACGTTTTTAGTCTATTACGAAATAGCCATAACCCTATACTATCGGGAACACCGATTTTAAGTATTGAAACAAACACGAACAAAGTTGGTTTATGATGTGTTTTTTCACCATACCTTTGCAGCGTGGTTAGTGAAACACAGACAGAAGGGAGGTGAAACATTGATCATAGAAAGAAAGTTTTTGTTTAACAATTTTAATTTTTAGGTATTATGGCTATTCTAAATGGTATTATCAGCAAGATGAACGGAAGTGCCGGGAATCTTACTTTCAGGGAGTTCTCAGGAAGAACAGTGGTAAGTGAGAAGATCACTTCAGTAAGTAACAGTCGTACAGACGCACAACTGCGTCAGCGTATGAAGTGGGTGAACATCATCCGAATGTACAGCGGCATCTCACCTATGCTCAACAAGGGCTTTGAGAAGAAGCTGCAAGGACAAAGCGACTACAATGTGTTCGTGATGCTCAATACATCGGGGGTGCCTGTCTATCTCACAAAGAGAGAGGCTGACAATGGGGCTTGCATCGCAGCTCCTTATCAGATTACACGCGGCATCCTGCCATCGATAGAGGTGACAGGAGAAGGTGCTGATTCGGTGACAAACATCTGCCAGTAACGTTGGCGGTTTACATACGACGGGTGAGAGCATAGACTGTCCCAACCATAATGATAAGCGACGCGGCAATCACTGCATATACCACCCAATCTGACCCGAAATAGTCTATGAGTTTCGCATCAGGATCGGGGTAGATTTGGTATAGGACGACTGCCGTGACGTTGTTTGTCAGGTGAAGTGCAATGCTTGGGAGTATGCTTCCCGTGCGGTAATAGAGCCATCCGAGGAGCAAACCAAGCAGAAAGGCGTGAGGCATCTGTGCCAAGTTGCCATGGGCAAGTCCAAACAGAGCCGCTGTAATTGCAATTGCCAACCAATGACCGTTGGCGAATTTGCGTGTGAGCAGCAGATGTTTTAGAATCACACCACGGAAGACAAGTTCCTCTACAACGGGTGCAAGTATGCCTACAAACAAGAAACCGACAAAGCTTTGCATCAGTTTTTCGAGCATTTCAAGTTGGTCTGCCGGCATCTCTGGTCCACATTCTATCAACTTCATCGAAGGGAAAAGGGTAGATAAGGCAAGCAGGCAGCACAAGCCAAGCGTTGCGTATGGGCGCGTCTTTATATAGTTGCACGAGAAATTAAATAATTTCATCAGGTAGAACACGAGTAATACCGACAGACTTGACAGTGCGGTTGACAATTCGACATTGCTTTTGTCGAACATCAATACCACTCCTCCGACAATGATTTCAATGCCGAGAAAGATGAAGAATGCTAATGTTGCCTTTTTCATAAGTTGAGGTTTTTAACCATTTCATTGATACATTCCGAAATTTCCTGCCGTGTAGTGGCGGAAGATACATCAAGGATGTATTTGGATTGGTTGTAGAAGATTTCGCGTTCTTTGAGTTGGCTGCGCACAAACTCACCGAGTTCTTCATTGGTTTTACCTGCCAGGAGCGGCCGTTCTGTGGCACTCTTCAGCAAATGATTGATGATAAAATCTGCGGGGGCTTTGAGGTATATTGTTGTGCCTTGTGCATTTAGATAGTCCATATTGTCAAAGAAACATGGCGTTCCTCCGCCGCAGCTGACTACTACATCCTCAAATTCTGCCACTTCGTGCAGAAGGTTTCGTTCAATCAAGCGAAAGCCATCGGCACCTTTTTCGCTGAATATCTGTGATATTGTGCGTTGCCTGCGTTGGGAGATATAGTGGTCAAGGTCGTAGAACTGCAAGCCTAATGCTGATGCAAGCATTCGTCCGTAGGTTGTCTTGCCCACGCCCATGTACCCGACAAGGAAGATGCGCGTCATTTATTTCCCAGGTCTTTGATTATTTGCAAGCAGTCTTCAGCAGTAATAGCCTCTATGTTATCGGCATATTTCTTAGGAATGCTGAAGTTGTGACCCCTGAATTTCATGTACGGACCATACATTCCGTTCATGACTTGTATCTTTGGTTCGTCGAAAGTCTTTATCAGCTTCTTGCTTTCTACGTTGCGTTTTGTATTGATAAGTGCTACGGCTGCATCAAGTGTTATCGTCAATGGATCTTCGTTTTTCGGCAGACTTACATACAACTTGCCCAATTGCACGTAAGGACCAAACTTGCCTGTGCCGACGATAACGGTCTTTCCTTCGTATTCTCCGAGTTCTCTTGGCAGTTTGAACAACTCGACAGCATCTTCTATGGTGAGCATTTCCATGTTCTTGCCCTTTGGCATTTGTGCAAATCGTGGTTTTTCATCATCGGTTGCACAGCCCAATTGCACCATAGGACCAAATCGTCCTATCTTTACATAGATAGGCTTTCCGCTTTTTGGGTCGGTGCCTAAAAGTCGTTCTCCTACTTTATGGTCAGTGCGAAGATTGGCAACTTCATCAACCGTAGGGGTAAAGTCCTTGTTGAAATCGAGCATCATGTCGCGCCACATAGCCTCGCCTTCGGCAATCTTGTCGAATTGTCCTTCAACGATAGCCGTAAAGTTGTAGTCCATAATGCCAGGGAAATGCTCCATTAGGAAGTCGTTGACGATGATTCCTATGTCTGTAGGCATGAGTTTTTTCTTCTCACTTCCGACAGATTCTTTTTGAGTCTTTTTGTTTATTTGTTGCCCTTTGAGGGTATATGTGCTGATGCTTCGCTCCATTCCTTTCTTGTCGCCGACGGCAACATACTCACGTTGCTGAATGGTGCTGATGATAGGTGCGTAGGTTGAAGGGCGGCCAATACCGAGTTCTTCGAGTTTATGCACGAGGGTTGCCTCGGTGTATCTTGCAGGTGGAAGCGTGTATTTCTCTGCCGCAACCACTTCTTCGCGTTGGAGTATATCGCCAACCTTCATGCTTGGAAGTATGCCAGAGCCTTCTTCCTCGGCACTTTCGTCAACTGTTTCGCGGAAGACTTTCATGAAACCTTCGAACGTGATGACTTCGCCACGTGCAATGAAGACCTCGTCACTGTTGTCCATAGTGATGGTTACTGTAGTCTTTTCAATTTCGGCTTCCGCCATCTGCGATGCGATTGTACGTTTCCATATAATTTCGTAAAGCCTTTTTTCTGCCTGTGTGCCCACCACAGTTTGTTTTTCTATATACGAAGGTCGGATGGCCTCATGTGCCTCTTGGGCTCCTTTTGAGTTTGTATGGAACTGACGTGGATGAGAATACTCTTCGCCGTAAAGTTTTAGAATTTCCTGTTTGCTCGTATTGATGCAGAGACTTGAAAGGTTCACCGAGTCGGTTCGCATGTAGGTAATCTTTCCTGCTTCGTATAGTTTCTGCGCTACTGACATGACTTGTGATACTGTCATGCCGAGTCTTCTCGATGCGTCTTGCTGCAATGTACTCGTAGTGAACGGAGGTGGAGGAGTACGTTTTGTTGGTTTCTGCTGCACGTCACCGATGGTAAACGTTGCCGTCTTGCACTTCTCCATAAATTCATTTACTTGACTTTCATTGAGACGATTGTTCAATACAGCCTTGATGACCGCTCCATTCAGGTCGAAGATTGCCGAAACTCGGAAGTAGGGTTCTGCCACAAACTGATTGATTTCGCGTTCCTTTTCTACAAGCAGACGCACAGCAACGCTCTGCACACGACCAGCAGAAAGCGATGGCTTAATCTTTTTCCAAAGGATAGGCGAGATTTTGAAACCTACAAGACGGTCCAACACTCGGCGTGCCTGTTGAGCATATACGAGGTTCATGTCAAGATGACGTGGATTCTCTATTGCGCTGAGAATGGCGTTTTTCGTTATCTCGTGGAAGACAATGCGGCTCGTCTTCTCTTCATCAAGCCCAAGGACTTCGCATAGATGCCACGATATTGCCTCTCCTTCGCGGTCTTCATCGGAAGCCAACCAAATCTTTTCAACCTTTTTGGCTGCCGATTTGAGTTCGCCTACAACTTTTTGTTTCTCTTTTGGCACCTCGTATTCGGGTTCCATAGATGTTTCGTTAATGCTTATGCCCTTCTTTTTCAAGTCGCGAATGTGACCATAACTCGACATGACCTTGAAGTCATCGCCCAAGAATTTTTCTATTGTCTTGGCTTTTGCAGGGCTCTCAACAATGACCAAATTGTTTTGCATATATCTCGCTTTTATGATTGTTCGGGCTGCAAAAGTAGTGGAAAAAATAGAAGTACACCTTATTTATATAAGAAATTTTGCTTTTTTTAATCACCGTTAATAATGGTTAATAACACCATGAATTTAGTTTTCAAGGTAACAGAAATGTATATTTTTTACTGAAATTTTGTAAATTTGCACCACAATTTAATAACATTTGAGCCAAACTAAAAATGAAGAAAAGATTTTTTGTATGTAGCATTGTACTGTTGGGAATGATATTTCCGAGTGTTGTGACATTGGCACAAGACCGCAAGGTTGGTGTATGTGACTGGATGATATTGAAGCGTCAACGCCCTGGAGAGTTTACTTTGGCAAAGCATGTGTGTGCCGATGGTGTGGAATTAGACATGGGTGGACTTGGTAAACGCGACTCATTCGACAACAAGTTGCGCGACGATGCTCAGGTGGCGATATTCCGTCAGACAGCAGACAGTGTCAAGATAGAAATAGGTGCCATAGCAATGAGTGGCTTCTATGGACAAAGTTTTATCAACAAGAAAAGCTATAAGTGGCTCATTGAGGACTGCCTTAACACGATGGACAAGATGGGCGATGTAAAGGTTGCCTTCCTTCCTTTAGGTGGTTGCGGAAACGACTGGACTACCGACAAAAAGAAGTATTCGCAGGTTGTGAAGCGTTTGCGTGAAGTAGGAAAGATGGCTGCAGCGCGTGGAAAGGTCATTGGTATCGACACACCTCTTGATGCTGAAGGCAATTTGAAACTGCTGAACGACATAAAGTCGAATGGAATAAAGATTTTCTATAAGTGGCAAACTGCCATAGAGAATGGACTTGACATTTGTGCCGACATAAAGAAACTTGGCAAGGATAACATCTGCGCCTTCCATGCAAGCAATACTGATGGTGCATGGTTGAAGAACGACAAAGCCCTCAATGTGCCGGCAATTAAGGCAACTCTTGACGAAATGGGATGGAACGGATGGCTTTTCGTAGAGCGCAGCCGCGACACTACGATGGTAAAGAACGTGAAACGCAACTATGGCGAGAATGCCCGTTACCTAAAGGATGTCTTCGCTCCTGTGCGTTTCAAGATGATGGATACGTCTGACAAGGACCCAGAATATGTGAAGACTATAATGGGACGTGCTAAGAAACTCACCGATGAAATGGGCTTCTCGGGCACAACAAAGGGCGACAATGTTTATAATCTCATAGCAAATCATTACTTCACGCTTAACAAAATCTATGAGGACAATGTCGATGTGAAAGGTAAAATATACGATTACCATTTCGATTTCGTTGCCAACCTCGAATCGGTTTGTACGCCAGAGGAAGTAGATAAGATCAAAGATATACTTACTTACAACGTACGTCAGGTGAAGTATGATGCACAGATAGAGATGATTCCTACGCTGAATGTGCAGGAATGTGAGCAACTGATGACGTGGCTGAAAGAGGCACGCGAGTATGCTATCTGCGCTAAAGGTTCGAAGGAAAAGCATGCACTTTTCAAGAAGTATATGGGACGATTCTCGAATTGGTTAAGTGCCAAAGGCTATAATATGACTCAAGAACGCAAGTATTGGGGCGAAAGATCCAAGGCACAAGGAAAGAAATTGTAGTAAATAACCTGAAAAAGTAAATATGAAACGAACAATCATCACCCTTTCCCTTGCGGCTATGTCGTTGCCGATATTGGCACAGGGATTAACAAGAACTACGAATAGCCAGTATGCTCTCTCGGCAGGAGCACCTATTGATGCCGTGAAATGGACTGGCGGATTCTGGGGCGAACGCTTTGATGTGTTCAGCAAAAAGTCCGTACAAAGCATGTGGGAGACGTGGCAATCCGACCGTTCCCATGGCTTTCATAACTTCCTTGTAGCCTCTGGCGAGAAGAAAGGCAAGCATCACGGACCTCCGTTCCACGACGGTGATATGTATAAATGGATGGAAGCAGTGGCGTCGGTGTATGCTATTACGAAAGATGCCGAACTTGACAAAATAATGGATCGCTTCATAGGATGCGTGGAAAAGTCGCAGCAACCTAACGGATACATCCATACTCCTGTCATCATTGAAGAGATGAACAAGCGTATGGCGCAGGGCGACAATGCCAAGGACAATACTGTTGTGGGCACGGCAGTAGGCACAGGGGCCGACGGAGCATTCGGCAATAAGTTGAATTTCGAGACTTATAACCTCGGTCATCTCATCACTTCAAGCATCGTTCACAAGCGTGCAACGGGCAAGACAAACTTCTTCAACTGTGGTGTGAAAGCCGCTGATTTCCTCTACGACTTCTGCATGAAAAATCCCGATGAATTGGCTAAAAATGCTGTTTGCCCTTCACATTACATGGCTGCTGCCGAGATGTATCGCGAGACTGGAAACAAGAAATACCTCGAACTGGCGCAAAGACTCATCGACATTCGCGGCAGTGTGCCCGACGGAACAGATGATAACCAGGATCGTTACCCATTCCGCGACCAGTATAATGCTATGGGACATGCCGTGAGAGCAACTTATCTCTACTCCGGAGTGGCTGATTTGTATATGGAAACCGGCGAGGAACAACTGATGAAAAACCTCACTTCGATATGGGAGGACATCGTTACGCGCAAGATGTATATCAATGGTGCATGCGGTGCATTATACGATGGAACGTCGCCCGACGGCACTAACTATAAGCCCGACAGCATCCAGAAGGTGCATCAAAGTTTCGGTCGCCCATACCAATTGCCACAATCTACTGCTCACAACGAGACGTGTGCCAACATTGGAAACATGCTTATGAACTGGCGAATGTTCGAAGCAACAGGCGAAAGCAAATATACTGACATCGTAGAGAATTGCTTCTTCAACAGCATCCTGTGCGGTATAAGCCTCGATGGCACCAAGTATTTTTACACCAATCCACTGCGCATCTCGAAGGATTTGCCTTATACCCTGCGCTGGCCTAAGGAGAGGAAGGACTACATCAGTTGCTTCTGCTGTCCGCCGAACACGCTTAGGACTCTCTGCGAGGTGCAGGATTATGCCTACTCAATTGCGAAAGATGGCATCTACGTTAACCTTTACGGCGACAACGAACTCAACATTTCTACCAATGAAATTGGCAACATCTCGCTTTCGCAGAAATCAGATTATCCTTGGGACGGCAACATAACTTTCAAGTTTAATAAGGTAAAGAAGTCGAAGTCCTTTGCCATGAAACTCCGCATCCCTGCATGGTGCGAACAGTATTCGCTGATGGTCAATGGCGAAAAGATTGCCGATGGCGTCGAAGTAAAGGATGGATATGCCGTGATTTCACGCAAATGGAAACAGGGCGACAGCGTAACGCTCAACATGGAGATGCGCACAAAACTCGTCGAGGCAAACCCTCTCGTAGAGGAGGCTCGCGGTCAGGTTGCCGTTCAGCGCGGTCCTATCATCTATTGTCTTGAGAGTCAGGATTTGAACGGAGCATCAATCGACAACATAGCCTTGCCGTTCAACGCTACGTTCCGCACTGTTGAGACCACCATCGACGGCAGTCGCATCATCGCACTTGAAACCGAAGCCTACGACCGCAGTGAGGCATCGTGGAGCGGAAAGCTATATCGCGAAGTTGGCAAGGAAAAGAAGAAGACCACTGTACGACTCGTTCCATATTATGCATGGGGCAATCGTGGCGACGGCGAAATGACTGTCTGGATACCAGTAGCCCTTTAATCGTTGACCGTAAACTACACCTTATTAATAATGCGCGCGCACATGCGCGCGCATACAAAGTATCAATTCTTTAGTACTCGAAAGTTTCACTTTTCGACAATTATTTTCTATTCGTCGTACAAATATTAATTATCTTTGCAACCATGTATAAAGTTAAGTTGACTCCATATCGCTCGGAATTGGGCAAGATATATCACCGTCAGACCAGCGGACATAGCCTTATGTCGCGCGACGGAAGATATAGGTTTTATATTGACGAAAAGGTTGACGACCCCGATTTCTGGGTTGTTCATGGCAAGGGAATACGCGAGAAAGAGACCTGCATGGTAGCACGTGCCAACACTATTTTCCTTGCAACAGAACCGAAATCAGTGCTCATCTATCCGAAGAATTACCTTCGCCAGTTCGGACATATATGCACATGTCAGGAAAATACGGTGGCTGAAAAAGGTCAGCAGGTGCATCTTGTGCCCCCAGTCCTGCCGTGGTTCATAGGCTATAAGGAGGACAAAGACGAGGTGGCAACCTACAGCATCGACTACGATGAGTTCAAATCTATGCCTCAACCAACGAAGACAAAGCTCATTTCGGTCATCAGCAGCAACAAGGCTTTTACGCAAGGACACATTGACAGGTTGCGTTTCGTTGAGAAACTGAAGGCACATTTCGGCGACAAACTTGACGTGTTCGGGCGTGGATCAAACCCTTTCGACGATAAATGGGACGTTATCGCTCCATATAAATACCATATCGCAATCGAAAACTCGGTGCAAAGATATTACTGGACAGAGAAACTCTCCGACACGTATCTTGCCTCGTCATTCCCGTTCTATCACGGTTGCACTAACGTTGACGAATACTTTCCTCGCCAGGCATACGAGCCAATCGACATAAGAAAACCCGAAGAAGCCATAAGGATTATCGAGGAACAAATAGCGGCACAACGCTTCGAACAGTCGCAGGAGGCGATTGCCGAGAGTCGTGAAAAGGTGCTTGACGAGTATAATTTATTCGATTTCATCGCGAGATTGTGCGATTCGCTCAATGCGAATTTGCCAAAGGAAGAGGTCACGATGATGCCTTGCAAGTCATCCTCCGACATAAGAAACCTGTGGCGTTATGCCATTGGTCGCAAATACTACAACATCAAATCCAAGTTATATGTTTGATTTCGAAAGCGAGGGCAAGGTTATTTTTGCAGGCAGGAATACCATTAAGTTGATTGAGATTGACGGTCGCGAGTTGGTGGTCAAGCGTTTTCGCCGTCCTAATCTTATACAGAAGATTGTCTATACATGGTTTAAGAAGACCAAGGCCTATCGTTCATACCATAATGCCAAGGAACTGATAAATCGCGGTTTCGACACTCCAAAACCTGTGGAATACGTGGAAACGCATCGTATGGGGCTCGTTGATTACTGTTATTACGTATGTGAACGCACAGACAATCCGCCGATAGAAGACCTTACCGACCGCGATGACTGGAGTCACGAACTGGCTTTGGCTTTTGCAGGATATGCGGCAGAGTTGCACGAGAAAGGCGTGTTGCATCACGACTTGAACGACACAAACGTGTTATATGATGCCGATTTCCGCTTCTCATTGATTGACCTTAATCGCATGTGTTTCTATCCTCTCGGCACGGAATTGCCGTTGGAGGTATGCTTGGACAACCTTACACGATTTACCGGACGCATGGATCTTTTTGAATTTGTGGTGCGTGAATATGCCAAGGTTCGTGGTCTCGACATTGAGGAAACAACGCAAATGGCGCTTGCGATAAAGCGTCGTCACGACAGGAACTGGTATCGTCGTAAGCGCATTCTTCATCCTTTCCGTTCAACGAAAGCACACTAACATTGCAATGTCTCGACCTATTTTTTTCCACTGCATTTGCTATTTGTGGGGGAAAAATTGCTTTCTGTCAAAAAAAAATTGTACTTTTGCACAGAATTTCAAAATAATATCCTACAATGATACTATCAATGACCGGCTACGGAAAGGCTACCGTAACCTTCAACGACAAGAAAATAAACGTCGAGATAAAGTCGCTAAACAGCAAGTCGATGGACCTTTCGACACGTATTTCACCCGTTTATCGCGAGAAAGACATCGAGATTCGCAAGATGATTACTGAGGTTGTGGAGCGCGGAAAGGTCGATTTCTGCCTTTGGGTTGACAAGGATGCTGCGGCAACAGCAACGCCTATCAATGCCACATTGGTCAATGAATACTACCAGCAAATCAAGTCAATCTCGCAGAAATATGGCATTCCGGAGCCTGACGACTGGTATAGCAGTCTGCTGCGGCTGCCTGATGTCATGTCGCGGCAAGAGGAAGATGTGCTCTCCGACGAGGAATGGGCAGTGACGCGTGAGGCTATTGTCGAGGCACTTCGTGGGCTTGTGGCGTTCCGCAAGCAGGAAGGAATGGCGTTGCAGAAGAAGTTTACTGAGAAGATTGAGAACATCAGAAACCTGCTCGCATCCATTGAACCTCACGAAAAAAGCCGTGTAGAGAAGATAAAATCACGCATCGTAGAGGGTTTGAAAGCCATTCCTGAGGTGGAATACGACCGCAACAGATTGGAGCAGGAACTCATATATTATATAGAGAAGCTCGATATAAGTGAGGAAAAACAACGCTTAGCAAACCATCTTGACTACTTCATCCGCACGATGGACGAGGGCAGTTCGCAGGGAAAGAAACTCGGATTTATTGCTCAGGAGATGGGCAGGGAAATCAATACCACGGGCAGCAAGAGCAATAATGCAGAGATGCAAAACATCGTGGTGATGATGAAGGACGAGTTGGAACAGATTAAGGAACAAGTGCTAAATGTGATGTAATATGGCTGGGAAACTGTTAATCTTTGCCGCACCGTCGGGTTCTGGCAAATCGACTATCGTTAATTTTATCATGCAGCAAGGGCTTGACACCCATTTCTCAATCTCTTCAACCACAAGGAAACCACGTGGAACGGAGCAGAATGGAGTGGAATACTTCTTCCTGACGGAGCAAGAATTTCGCGAAAGCATAGCACGTGATGAGTTCGTAGAATATGAAGAAGTGTATGCCGGCACGTTCTATGGTACGCGCAAATCGCAGGTAGAAACACAATTGCTGCACGGCGAAAACGTGGTGTTCGACGTTGATGTGAACGGCGGAATAGCGATAAAGAAGCATTTCGGCACGCGTGCAATGTCGATATTCATCATGCCTCCAAGCAAGGAAGAACTGATTCACCGACTGAAATCACGCGGTACGGACAGCGAAGAGGTCATACAGAAACGCATGGAACGCGTGGATTACGAGATGGCACAGGCATGTCATTTCGACCATGTCGTAGTCAACGATGACCTCGAAGAAGCCAAAGCGAAGGTGTTGGCGTTGGTAAAAGATTTTATAAATCAGCAGTAATCATGCGGCGCATAGGTGTTTTCGGCGGCAGTTTCAACCCCATTCACAATGGTCATATTGCGCTTGGCAAGGCATTTTTGGAGCAAGCCAAGCTCGATGAACTGTGGTATGTTGTCTCGCCACAAAACCCTTTGAAGCGCAACATGACGCTGTTGGACGACGACCTTCGCCTCGCAATGACGCGGATGGCAATAGAGGAACTGGGCGACGAGAGGATAAAGGTGTCCGATGTTGAGTTTCATCTGCCCAAGCCTTCGTACATGGCGACAACCCTGAGCACCATTCGCAATGCCCACCCCGACGCCATGCCAGTGTTGCTGATAGGCGAAGACAACTGGGAAAGGTTCCCTCAATGGTACAAGCACGACGAGATACTTGAGCAATACCATATTTATATATACCCTCGTGCGAACAGCGAAAACCCATTGCGCCAGTGCGACCTTCCGCCGCATTGTTCGCTCGTCGAAGCCCCACTCTTCGACGTGAGCAGCACGGAGATTCGTATGCTTGCCGCAGAAGGGCGCCCCATCTCGCACCTCGTACCCGAATGCGTAGCCGATTTCATAGCAAGGCATTCGCTCTATCGATGCTAATTCTGAGAACTCGAGCGTTCAAGATTTTGAGTGGGAATGCAAGCGTTCGGGCGGAACTCTTATTTTGAAAAAAACAGAAATAACCCCTTTTCGTGTGTCTTCAATAAGAAAAAAATACATTTCATTATGTGTGTCTGCCCTTGGCAGCCTTGATGTGTTGGTTGCATCTGTGCTTATATGAACAAGTTCATAACGCCCAGCCGTAACCACCACATCGCTCTTCGTTCCGAAGAGCCACACATAATGAAATGAAATCATCGACTTTAGTCGCTTTTACAAAGCGTAGCGACTAAAAGAAATACCTTACGGAAAAAAATGTGGCCTTTGGCCATAAAAAATAATATTAGTTTTTGGTTATGGGGTTATATGGTTATACGGATATACAGACCTTAAACCGTAAAAGCATATTTATTTTTTACGAACGAAGTGAGATATTTTTTATGCGGAGCATATTTTTTATATGATGTATGGATGGCCACGTTAGTGGTGTCTGTGTATGGTATTGCATCGCAAGAACTTGTTCTTTAGCGCTGCAATACCATACACAGACATGGGCTTCAGTATGAAGCACACCATACATCATATCATTTTTTTCTATTATAATGGCACACGAAAAGGTTTTTGATGTTTTTGTCAGAAGCAATAAGCAAGCAGATATATTCGCCAACAGTATTCGATTGGTCACATTCGAGAACTCGAGCGTTTGAAGTCTCGAAGATGAACGCTTGGGTTGAAGAAAAACTGCTACAGTTTTCGATCGAAAACTGTAGCAGTTTTGACTTGAAAACTGTAGCAGTTTTCTTTCAGTCGCTGCGCTTGGTGAAAGCGACGCAAGCGTCGATGACTTGCAACTATAAAGCACGCCCCAAGACAAGCATACGCTCGATTTGCGAAAAAGATATAAAAATTGTCAATTATCATTTGCCAATTATCAATAATTTATTACCTTTGCAAATGATGAACGAAAACTTTGACATACGCAACAATTCGCTTTCACCCACCGAACGCGACGTGGAGAAGGCACTGCGACCACTGGCGTTCGACGATTTCAGTGGGCAAGAGAAGATTGTAGAGAACCTGCGCATATTCGTCGAGGCTGCGAAGATGCGATGCGAACCACTCGACCATACACTGCTCCACGGACCTCCAGGATTGGGAAAAACTACGCTGAGCAATATCATTGCCAACGAACTCGGAGTGGGGTTTAAGGTGACAAGTGGACCAGTGCTCGACAAGCCTGGCGACCTTGCAGGACTGCTGACCTCGCTCGAACCTAACGACGTGCTGTTTATCGACGAGATACATCGACTCTCGCCAATAGTCGAGGAATACCTCTATTCAGCTATGGAGGACTACCGCATCGACATTATGATCGACAAGGGACCGTCGGCACGCAGCGTGCAGATAGGCTTGAATCCGTTCACCCTTGTCGGTGCTACCACCCGTGGAGGACTGCTGACTGCGCCACTACGTGCACGCTTCGGCATCAACCTTCACCTTGAATACTACGATGCACATACGCTGAAACGCATCATCAAACGCTCGGCTTCGCTGCTCGACGTGCCTATTGAAGACAATGCTGCAATAGAGATTAGCCGCCGCAGTCGTGGCACTCCGCGTATTGCCAACGCTCTGCTGAGGCGAGTCAGAGACTTTGCACAGGTGAAAGGAACAGGCATGATCGACACCCAGATAGCACGAATGGCACTCGAAGCACTGAACATTGACAAGTTTGGACTCGACGAAATAGACAACAAGATACTCCTTACCATCATAGACAAGTTCAAGGGAGGACCGGTAGGACTGACCACCATTGCCACCGCTGTGGGCGAAGATGCCGGAACATTAGAGGAGGTTTACGAGCCTTATCTCATCATGGAGGGCTTCGTGAAGCGTACACCACGTGGCCGCGAAGTGACAGAAAAGGCATACACCCACCTCGGCAAAACCCCATATAGCGAAGAAAAAACTCTATTCTAAATACTCTGGATACCGAGATGTATAGACAACTATATAAAAACCACCGCCAATGAAGACAGCCATATTCGCAGGAAGCTTCGACCCATTTACCATAGGTCACAAGGATATTGCCGACAGGGCAAAGGCACTTTGCGATGAACTCATCATAGCAATAGGCCACAACGAGCGCAAACAATACATGCTTTCACTCGACGAAAGGGTTAAAGTCATCAGGGATCTATACAAGTACGACCTCAACGTAAGGGTAGAAACCTACGACGACCTCACTGCCGACTTCGCACAAAGAATGAATGCCGACTGCATCATAAAGGGCGTCCGCTCGGTGAAAGACTTTGAATACGAACGCGAACAGGCGGAGATAAACTTCAATCTAACAGGCATCGAGACCGTGATACTCTTTGCCCGACCAGGACTTGAATGCGTCAGCAGCACAGTGGTAAGGGAACTTATTCACTTCGGAAAGGACGTTTCCGACTATATTCCAACGAAATGATAACATACACAAACGAAGGCATCAGGATGCCAAACATAAAGAAACGCGACACCACAGCATGGATTCGTGCCGTCGCAGCACAATACGGCAAGAGAGTTGGCGACGTGGGGTACCTCTTCTGCAACGACGAAAAGATACTCGAAGTAAACCGTGAATACCTCGGACACGACTATTATACCGACATCATCACGTTCGACTACACCGAGGAAGACACACTGAACGGCGACATAGTAATCTCGTTAGACACCGTAAAGAGCAACGCCGAAAAGTTCAAAAAGGCATACGACGAAGAACTCCATCGCGTGATAATACACGGCATACTGCACCTCTGCGGCATAAACGACAAGGGAAAAGGCGAACGCGAAATAATGGAAGCCGCCGAGAACCGTGCCCTCGAATTAAGGCAAAAACAATAAAAAATTTGGGAAAAAGCAAAAAAAATGTAAATAAACAATTGCCGTTTCCCAATAATTTATTACCTTTGCATCCGCAATTGAAACATGATTGTCCTATGGTGTAATGGTAGCACAACAGGTTTTGGTTCTGTTTGTGGTGGTTCGAATCCGCCTAG
>JAKSIZ010000045.1 GCA_024398515.1 Bacteroidaceae bacterium
ACATATAATGTAGAATGTTTTATGAAAAACTTTTCCTAACTTTGCAAACCGAAAAAGAAAAAATGAAGAAATATAACATTAAATAGATTAAGAAATGATAAAAATTTACAAGTTTATTATGATGCTCTGCTTATGTGTAGCCGTAAGCATTGAAGCAAACGCATACGCATACGACTTTATAGTCGATGGTATATATTACAAATGCAATAACGGTGACGAGGTCTATGTAACTTGTCCTAAAACTTATGCTTATGAAGATTATGCTCGTGAAGGTTATTATTCTGGCGAGATCGTTATACCTGCTTCCGTAGAATGTATGGGCAAGGTATTTCGCGTCACAGGAATTGGGGATGAAGCATTCCTGAACACGAGAAACATGACAAAAATAACCTTGCCAAATACAATAACAAGAATTGGCGCAAGCGCTTTTGACTGCTCAGGACTGATGGAGATAGATATTCCAAACTCGGTGACAAGCATAGGAGATAGAGCGTTTAATTATTGTTACAACCTAAAGAGCGTCAAGTTGCCAAACTCTGTAACCGACATTAAGGCAAATGCATTTGAAAGTTGTGTGAATATGATAGAACCAGTTTATAATGACAAGCTATTTGTGTATATGCCATACGACTATCGTGGTGAGTCACGTACATACAAAATACCGGATGGTATAGAAACAATTTTGGCTGAATCACTTAAAAACGAAAACTCCAGCATTGATTCTGTTACTATACCAAAATCAGTGACAAAGATAGGACCATGGGCTTTGGATACACATTATATCTTTGACGTAGAAGAGGGAAATCCTATATATGATTCACGCGAAGACTGCAACTGCATTGTCGAAACCGCAACTAATACCATTCTGTTTGGAAACGCAAAAGCTAAGTTCCCTGCATCGGTGACGGCTGTTGGCGACAACGCTTTCTACGATGTAGTCTGGTACGACTCGATAAGCATTCCGAATACAATAATAAGCATAGGGAATGATGCTTTTTCAGGCAGTACGATAAAAGGCGACATACCTGAATATCTGGAACACATCGGGACGCAGGCATTCGCATTCTGTAGAGGATTGGAGAATCTGACAATTCCGAAAACTCTCGATTGCATAGCAGACAGCGCTTTCAGAAGATGCAATGACTTGCAGTCGCTGACAATCAGCGATGGCGTGAAAACTATCGGGAACGGGGCGTTTCTAAGTTGCAACAATTTAACATCATTGAATTTGGGAAATACTGTTACGACAATTGGCGAAAATGCTTTCCATTTAGAAAGTCATTCATTGCAGTCGGTAGTAATCCCTAACTCGGTGACAACTATTGGTGCAAGTGCTTTCCAAGGCAACTATGCAGTTGAAACTATAACTATTGGCAGTTCTGTCAGGGAAATCGGCAAAAATGCTTTTTACAATTGCGCAGCACTGAAATCCGTTATAAACCTGGCAAAGACTCCTCAAGAAATTCCCGTGTATAATTATAGTGACAAGGTATTTGGCTATTATGATTGGTGGTATTATGATGTGTCACAGGTCACTCTTCACGTGTGCAAGGGATGCAAGGAGCTATACGAGGTTGCCGAGCAGTGGAAGGAGTTTGGCACTATCGTAGAAGATGCCGAGTCACTATCCAGTGTAAGTGGCGATGCCAATGGGGATGGAGTGGTTGACGTCGCGGACATCACAGCAATAGCAGCCCATATACTCGGCAATACACCAGAGGCGTTCGACCTTGTTGCTGCCGATGCCAATATAGATGGAACAATTGATGTAGCCGACATCACAGCAGTGGCGGGCTGTATATTAGGTCTAAAGTCAAATGTCAAATGCCAAATGTCTTTAGAACCTTAGACCTTTAATCGCAAAAAAGAAAGACATGGATACATTATCTCATTTTAGGTCGATAGAAGAACTCGTCAAGGTGCTGGAAAAGGAGCACCGATTGCTTAGCGAGATGTTTGCCAAGCGCAAGATTCTCAACTTCAGTCGTGAACTGGCAATGGAACTCGTGGGCAACAACGAAGCCCGTATCAAACGACTGCTTGACTATGGCGTGATAGCCGAAAGCGGTAATACGCTTGAGATAGAAAGCGACTATCGTAATTTCTTCGAGGAAGTGCTCAACGTAAACGAAGAGATAAGCGTTCTCAGTGTGCAGGAATGTATTAACACACTGAAAGAATATATAGGCTACTATTTGCAGGAGACAAACGAAAGTCGCAAGAACAGTTATCAGGACAGCGTCCGTCAGTTGCTACGCAAGACAGGTTACCGTACTCTCCGCAACGTGGTTGACCTGAAACGCAACATGGACGACACCTATAAGCAAGAGCCTAACTACATCATCAAGAAACAGAAACTGCAAAACCTCGACGAGAAAAGCAAGAGCATAAAGGTGATGATACGTGAATGCGAGAAGCTGCTGGATAACGAATCGGCATTCTTCATCACTGCTACCGACCCACACATGGCACGCACGGTGAGCAACGTGCGCCACGACTTCGTGGAAGCATATCATGCCCTGATGGAAATAGACAGGCAGATAATAGTTTATATTAACCAGATTGACCAGCAGAACCAACTATACAGAAAGATTCGTAAATTGAAATACCTTCAGGATCAACTCACGATATGCGAAGAGACTAATGTGCAGGCTGTGCTTGACGCTTCAAATCATCTCTGGATGGAGCCAAAACCATATACACGTTTGCGCATATCGATAAGCACATTGCAGCAGAGTGAAGAACTGGGAGTATTGTTGCGAAAAATAGCAAAGCGTAATGGAGTGAAAAAAGTCGTGCGTGAAGAGGCAGCACCGTTAGAGGATGCCGACCTGAAGACGCATACACGCGAACTGCGAGAAGTTAATCAGAGTGAAGTTTGGAATGCGTTTGCTGCATCGAGCTATAGCTTGTTCGACTTTATACTCAATTACGATTACAAGCAGAAACGGACACTTGCCGACCATGCCACACTGTTCTGCCAGCTTGTCATCACCCATCCAGACGAATGTAAGTTTACAAACAAATATGCCACATACAAGGACATTGAATTCCCGATAATATATGCGAAATAACACTCAACAAATCTTCGAACGCCTCAGTAGGGGAGAGTTCCTGTCGGTCGATAGTTCCGACTCAACGATAAAATATCTATTTAACGACATTGAAGAGAACCAGGACGAATATGCCGCGTACTTTGATGAAATAGGCTTCCGCCTCGAAATAGGAAATGGCTATTACTTCTTTTCACGCATCGGTGAAAGTAAGCAATCCATAGAACAGAAACTCGACAGTTTTGCGAAATGGCTCGATTATCTTGACTTCTTCAAGAGTTACAACCAATCGTTCAGTGCAGGTTTCCAGTTCCGTAAGAGCCATCTTGTAGAGCAGATAAGTTGCGACATTGAACTCAAGGACAAGGCACGTCAACTCTCGCGCAAGTATGGCACAGATTCTTTTCAGGCTATAGTGGGAAAGTTGCTGCAGGAACTTGTGAGCATAGGATTTGCAGAGATGATCAGCGAACAAGACGAGACGTATAAAGTGACCTCAGCATTCCGCTATGCCGAGGAATTAGTTAATATGATTCAAATAGCCAACGAGGATGAGATACCTGAATAAAATAGTTTTTATCAACAGCGCAAATATATCATACGCAGAGATAAATGTTGATGGCAACGTACATTTTACTGGAACGCAAGGAGTGGGAAAAAGTACAGTGCTACGTGCATTGTTGTTCTTTTATAATGCAGACAAGCAGAAACTCGGCATTCAGAGTGGGCAAAAACCATTTGATGAGTTTTACTTCAAGCAGACAAACTCATACATCCTCTACGAAGTAATGCGTGAGAATGGCGCATACACAATTCTTGTCAGTCGCTATCAGGGAAGGGCTTCGTTCAGGTTCATTGATGCACCATATAATAAGGAGTGGCTCATCGACGAGTCAAATCGAGTCCTCAGCGATTGGACAAAGATTAACGATCGCATCGACAAGCACATTCCGCGAACGGCAAGGATTGACAGTGGTGCGATGTATCGCGACATCATCTTCGGCAATACGCATAACTACAAGTTTGCAAAATATGCTATCGTAGAAAGTTCACGCTATCAGAACATTCCTCGCAGCATTCAAAATGTCTTCCTCAACAGCAAACTCGATGCCGACTTTGTTAAGAATACCATTATCCAGTCCATGGCAGACGAAGACATACCACTCGATCTCACAACTTACAGACGTCAAGTCTTAGACTTTGAACGAGAATACGAGGAGATAGATTGCTGGTTCAGGCAAGACAAGGATGGAGCCTTCCCAGTGCGTCGGTTGGCAGGGCATATTGCTGAAAGAGGCAGGCAGATAGTTGCCTTTGATCAACAGGTAATAGAACTATGGCATCAGTTGAACTATGCCGTTGCCCAAAGCGAGGAGAAGATACCAATCATAGAATCACGCATAAGCTCTTTGCGGGAAAAGCAGAACGAAGAAGAAACAAAAATCCAAGACCTGACAGAAATCTTCAACAAGGACAAGGACAAGATTAACCAAGAGATAGGTGCACAGAAAGAAAAACTGTCGCAGATTTCGGCAAAGCGGAAATACTTCGAAAGCATAGGCATTAAAGACAAACTATCCCTGGCAGATAAAGAACCGTCTCTAAAGCAAGAACTGCAGGAAAAGCAAAACGTGCTTAACGACCTTTTGAAGACATCTTCAAGCATTGAGGAAAAATATCTTATCGCACGTGGAAAATTGGAAAATGCCCAGCATGCATTTGAAATTTCACAGGAAGAGATATTAAATCGTAAACGCAATGAAGTTCAGCAGAAGCGTGATAGGTTTGTCATGCAATATGACCAAAGTAAGACAAAACTCATCAATGCATACGACCAATGGCGCAATGAGTCGGATGAAAGACTACAGGAACTTACTGCCGACCAGCATCGTCAAGACTGTTCTTTACGCGAATTGCGCACATGGCATCCAAAGCAAGAAGAACGGAAAGCGATAGAATATGATATACAGCAAATACAAGTTGACGAAAAAGAACTCGTTGCGTTGCAGGCAGCAAAGACAAGTCAGATTGAACAACTGAGACAGGAAGGTATGCTGCAACAAAACGAAACCGTTGCGGAGTATGATAATCGTTTGAACGAACTTGATACTCAACTTGCCAACGCAAACAAGCAAAAGAATCAAGCCGAAGAAGTTCTTGCCCGACTCGACGGTTCGCTTTATGACTGGCTGACGAAGAATATCGATGGCTGGGAGGAAACGATTGGCAAGGTCGTTGATGAAGAAAAGATTCTATATTCGCAAAACCTGCAACCTAAAGTTGACTCATCTGCACAAGGTCTTTATGGCATTTCACTTAACCTTGATGCTATCGAATCTTCACATCGCACCCCTGATGAATATCGTGCCATCATTGTTTCATTTGAGGAAGAGTTAGACAATCTTCGTAAGCAGAAGTTCAACTTAATGGAAGAGAAGAACAAGGCTGTTGAGAAACTTTCAAAGCATTACGCTGAAAAGATAAATCCTTTGCGACAAGAACTAACCACGCTCCGTGTCCAGATTTCACAACTGCCAGCAAAGCGCCAAGATCTTGAAAACCGACTTCACCAAATCAAAATAGAAGAGGAAGAACTTATTCAGCAAGAACATGACGTTCGCCAAAAAAGTTACAACGATGCCCTACTCAAACTTCAGGCTGAGAAGGACAATCGTGAAAGCCGTCAGGCAAAGCATAAGAAAGAACTTAGCGACCTGAATGCAAAACTCAATAAAAGCCTTAATCCTCTTGCCGAGCAACTCGATCAGTGCAAGATTGAGATTGCCAATGAGACGTTGAAGCGTCAGACTGAGTTCAGGCAGCAGCTGAAGCAGTTGCAAATACAACAAAAAGCAGAACTCGAAGGTAAGGGCGTTGACGTTGCGCTTGTTGGGCAATACCGCGATATAATAAAGGAATTGCAGCAGTCGTTGCAGAAGATTGACGATAATCGTCAGGACGTTTCCGAATACCGCGGTGCAGAACGCGACCTCTTCTCGCTCGAACCTATGGTACGCAAAGAGGTAAAACTTCTCGACGCAAAACTCCTTCAGCAGCGTCAACGCTTCAGCGACAGACGTAGTCGCATTGATGCAAGGTTGAAAGAGATTAAAGAAAAAATATCTGGGCAAATGGCTGAAATAGCAGATCGCAAGGATGGCATCGACCAGTATCGTCGCATGACCGAGGTGGAGCATCTTGTGCCTGCGTCGTTCATCGGCGACTCAAACAGAAAGACCACGCCAAAGAGTTGTCAGGAACTTATCAGTCTTTTGCGTGGTGCCGACAGGCAGAAGCGTGAAACTATGGAGAGCCTGAGACAGAACGTTGTTGCATTCAACCGTCACTTCAAGCCGCAAAACGCTTTCAATTTCAACACAACACCAATAACCGATGCCGACTACATGGCAATTGCCACCGATTTGCAGGACTTCCTCGATAACAACAAGATTGAGGAATACCGTCGCCGCACCTCCGATCACTATAAGGATATACTGCAGCGCATAGCGGTTGAAGTGGGGGCATTAATGAAGCGTAGATCAGAGGTTGACCAGGTGATAGGCGAAATCAATCGCGACTTTGTCGAAAAGAATTTCACAGGTGTTATTCGTTCTATTGCCCTGCGTTCTGATGACTCATCCGACCGCCTCATGCGTCTCCTCTCGTCAATTCAGCACTATGCAGAGGAAAATTCTCATGATGTTGGCGAAATGAACCTCTTCTCAACAGAAAACCACCAAGAGGTAGGGCGCAAGGCAATTGACTACCTGTGGCAACTCACTAAACAACTGCAAGCCGAACCGTCAAGGACAGAACTCACACTCTGCCACACGTTCCGCTTACAATTCCGTGTGGTCGAGAACGACAATGATACTGGTTGGGTAGAACGCATCAATAATGTTGGGTCCGACGGCACCGACATACTCGTCAAGGCTATGGTCAACATTATGCTTATCAACGTGTTCAAGAAAAGAGCTTCACGCAAGGGCAATGACTATATAGTCCACTGCATGATGGACGAGATAGGGCGACTTCATCCAACTAACATCCGTGGTATCCTGCAGTTCGCCAACTCGCGCAACATCTATCTCATCAATAGTTCGCCAACGTCATACAATGCCTACGACTACCGCTATACATACCTCCTTGCCAAGAAGAACCTTAAAACCATAGTCGAAAAACTTATCGTAAGGAAATGAACCAAATATCTTCTTCTGTTGAACAACCACATTATCATCGCTACTTACAGGATTTGCTTCAAGGAAAAAGTATCCCTGCAAGCAGAATCAATTCTGCGTTTGCAGATGAGTTGACTGCTGAACATTTATTGTATGTACAAGTTCATGGCACGCGAAAAACGTATAAGGCAATCGACACTGACTCCTTGCGCAATTATCTTATTACGTTAAATGAACATTACCGAATACTTGAGGCTGATGATACGACATCACGTTCGCAACTTGCAGCAAATACAGGCAACTCAAAACTTTCTGTAATTCGTTCGTGCCCTGGATTCATGGTTAATTCATACGAACCCATTCGTTGCCAGTTGAAAGGAAAGGAGTTTATAGTAAATCCACCTGAAGGCAGTATGGTGTTTGTGTCTGACTGGAGGACATTCGTCGTCCCAAGAAAAACGGTCATTGTAGGCATTGAGAATATGGAGAATTTCCGCATGATACATCGGCAAAGGGACTTGTTCCTTTCGTGTATAGGGCAAAGACAATTGTTGTTTGCGTCGCGCTACCCTCAATCGTCTGACCTTCGCAACTGGCTAAAGACGATAGATAATGAATACGTTCATTTTGGCGACTTTGACCTCGCAGGCATAAGTATATATATCAATGAATTTCAGCAATACTTAAACCAACGTTCTTCGTATCTTATTCCGTCGGACATAGATAATCGGTTGCAGGTAGGTTCTTCCGAACGATACGATAGGCAATACAAGAAGTTTCATAATCTGAAAAGTTCGGATAGCAAATTGCAGTCATTGATAGATTTGATTCACTCCAAGAGAAAGGGATATGACCAAGAAGGATACATTGAAAAGTAAGTCAGCGACACAAAAAGAGAAGGGGCTTTATATTCATATACCGTTCTGCAAGACGAGGTGCGTATATTGTGGATTTTACTCTACTACATACGAGACACTGAAGGACGAATATGTTGCGGCGCTACTGAGAGAGATGGAGCGTCGGTGCACTGGTACGTTCTCTACTCTCTACCTTGGTGGCGGCACTCCCTCGCAATTGAGTATTGATCAGTTGGCATCTATTGTTGAAGGCATTGACATGATGCCCAATGCTGAACGGACTATAGAGTGCAATCCCGACGACATCACACGGCAATATGCCGAAGGTTTGCGTCGTCTGGGCTTTAACCGTGTCAGCCTTGGCGTGCAGAGTTTCGACAAATGCCAGCTGGAGTTCTTGCATCGTCGTCACGATGCAGAGAAAGCCGTTCGTGCCATAGACCTATTGCGAGATGCTGGCTTCAGCAATATAAGCATCGACCTGATGTATGGATTGCCAAGGCAAAGCGTTGAGGAATGGGGACGTGATGTTGACATGGCTTTGTCTTTGAATGTGCAGCACATCTCATGCTATTGCCTCACCTATGAGGAGGACACTCCTCTATATTATATGCGTGAGCGAGGTGAAGTGGAGGAGGTTGACGACGAGACGGCACGGCAGATGTATTACCTGCTCATCGACAAACTAACGACAGCAGGTTTTGAACATTACGAGATTTCAAACTTTGCCAAGCCTGGCTGCAGGTCGCGTCACAATTCTGGCTACTGGAACGGCACCCCATATATAGGCATTGGTGCTGGAGCACATTCTTACGATGGCAAGTCGCGCAGTTGGAACGTTTGCGACGTCAAGCGATATATAGAAACTCCCACAGCTGGAGTCTTATGTTCCGAAACGCTTAACGCCGACGATATATACAACGAACTCGTAATGACACGTCTCCGCACATCCGATGGTTTGCTACTTGATGACATACCGTTGCAATACGTACCCCACTTTAACCTAAACGCTAGAAAGTTTGTTGCTGAAGGACTCATTACCATCCAAGGCGGTCGTTGTCGCCTCTCGCGTAAAGCCCTGTTTGTCAGCGACGCAATTATATCGTCATTGTTTAAGGCATAGTCTCTTGAATGGGCAGAAACTGCATGACTGGGTGGTGTCGGCGTTGGCAATTGGGGTGAACGGTTGCTTTGGGTTGAATATATCGTCAAGAAGGTCGTGCAGCTTGTCAATGAATTCGGGCTGGTAGGCGGATATTGGCATCGCGTCTTTTCCTTTTAGCCTTAGTATAGGACTGTAGTCTTCTGCAGTGGCATGCTGTATGAAGAGCAGTGCAGGGAAGACTTTTTCGGAAGGCATCTGTTCGTTGACGATACTGCTGTAGAGGAATGTCTGAAGATAGTAATCGCTATGATATTTTATCATTGCTGGTTCGAAGATGTCCACAACCGTTGACAGTCGGGGTTCAAACTTCGATCCTCCTGTCTTGTAGTCAACTACTCGCACTTCGCCGTTCTTGCTGTCAAGACGGTCAACTATTCCGCCAACCTTTACTGTAAATGCTCCCATTGAGGATTTGATTGTAAGGTCGGTGGTATATTCCTTTTCAAGAGCAATGAGTTTGAATGGTGTTCTGCGCTTGTCGATGTCAAGTAGTCGTTTGATGTAACCTGCGATGACGTCAATCTTTATCGTTTGCAATCCATCGAACTTAAATCCGTCGGGTAGGGGAGTGTTTTTCGACAACTCCTGTAAATAACAATTCACCACTACTTGACGTATATAGTCGCGTTTGTTGATATTTTCGATAGCCGTTGCCGTAACGTCTCGCCCGACAAACTGATTGTATAGTTTATGAACGGCATTGTGGAATATGTTGCCAAACGTGCGGTTGTCTTGTTCCGTCTCTTCAGGGTCTTCGTATTCCTGGAGTTGCAGAACGTAGTGATAGTAAAAGCGCTTTTGGCATCTGAGGTATGTGGCAATGGCAGTAGGTGAGATGATATTGGCAAATCGCCTATGCAATGCTTCCATTACCTCGTCGGTCTTTTCCACTCCTTCGCATATTGATGTTGATGTGCTCTGCCCTGTATGCAGAGTAATGTGTTTGATGTCATGCTTAGAGGCTTCAACCATAAGTTGCAGCATGAACCTACTCATCTCGCCACGAAGCATCCCCTCGGTCGATTTGTTCCACGTGAGGGATATGTCGCCGCATCGTTGAAGCAGGCGATAGAAGTAATAGGCAAAGATATCGGCCTTTGTGTCAATGGTGGTTAGTCCGTGAGCCTTTCGCAGGAAGTATGGAATGAACGACGTCGATTCCGATGCTTTCGGCATTGTGCCTTCGTTGCACGAGAGCATAAGGATATGGTCGAAGTCGAGATTTCTCGTTTCGAGCACTCCCATGATTTGTATTCCCTCAATAGGTTCGCCGTGGAATGGAACGGAAGTCGAGAATAGCAACTGCATAATCAGACGATTCAAGGTTGTCTCCGACACATTCAATTCGCCGCTTTCCGTCAGTTGGCGAAGGCGGTTCAGTAGTGTGAAAGTGCGGAACAACGATTCCTTTTCGAGGGCTGACGACTCTTCTTGTCGTGCTTCTTCTTGTATCTTGTCCGATAGGTAAACGAGTTTTTCGGTTAATGTCGGCAAGTTTCGGTATTTAGCTTCGCTCATTAACTTGTTTATCATCGACGGAATGTTGGTGAACGACAGGTTGTAGCCTATGGTTATGTTTGCCTTATCTGCCTCTTTTGGCAGCGAATGAATTACCGATGGCAACAATGATTCGTCGGCAAGGACGATGACAGTCTTGTGTCCATCCTTCCAGCGATTGCCTTCGCATAGCCAGTCGTGAACGTATCTTGCCTGCAAGTTGTTGGTCGAAGCGGTAACGATAGTTATATCTTTCTTATGCTTGAAGTTGTCGTAGATAGCTTCATCATTCCCGAAGGCGTTCGGGAAGAATACCATATTTCTTTTTATATCCTCTCCAGCCTCATGCCCATTGATGTATGAGGCGTCATAATCCCAGTAGAAAAGTGTGTCTGTCGCTGCTTTCAGACATTTGAACAACTTCTCTTCAACAGGCAGCAAATGGTTGAAACCGACGAAGATGAAGCCCCCTCCTTGCTCCCCCAGGGGGGAGTGATCTGAACCTTTCATCCCCCTTTGGGGGGACAGAGGGGGGCTGCTCACTACCACTTCGCGGTATAGGGCACCTTCATACATGGCATTTGCGTCGCGGCAGGCTTGCTTAAAAGCATCGTAGATGTCGGCAAGTTTGCTCCAAAGTTTCAGGAACTTCTCCTTCAGATGTGTGTTGTTTCCCTCGTAATCAGGGAAAAATTGCTTCAGCACTTGCCGTTGTTCGTCGGTGAGGAAGGATATGTCGTCGAGTTCATGCAGTTCTTTTACATTCGTGAATATCTCGTGTGCCGACAGCAGATGCTTGTCAATGTCGTCGAAGTCGTTGATAATTATCTCTCCCCACGGGAAGAAACGATCGAGCGATTCGTCGCTTCCGGTTATTTTTACATACACCTTATATAATATACACACCAGTCGAATCCTGTCGCCAACGCGTAGATCAGTAGAGTTGGTGAATAGTTCGCTTATTGTCAGATAGCGTGGTGCCAGCACTGGACGGTCGGAATATTTCATCAATGCCTCGTTCAGAAACAGCGACGCACGCTTGTTTGGAAACACAACAGTAACGTTAGCAAGGTTGTTTCCAAACCTTTTTATAATGTCCTCTGCTACAAATTCCAGAAATGTTTTCATTTTACTTCCTCCAATTTTTCTTCTTCTGCATACCACAAATAGCCTTTCACATTTTTGAAACCTACCTGTGAAAGCAATGTCATGTAGTTTCTTACCTGGTAATAATACTTCTTTTCGGGCTTGCCGAATTTGAAGTCTATTACTACCGTTTCCCCATCTTTATATACAATTCGGTCGCAACGATGCTTATCGGTCTTGCCTTCTTTGCCTGCCGACAGCAGTTCTCGTTCGTTGCAAACTTGCCATTCTCCCGAGAACCAGTCGCTCATCTGCACATTCTCTAAGCATCTTCTCACGTATTCCTCAGCCTCTTGTCGGGTGAGAATCGACGTATTGAACTCGCCGTTCTCTTCGTGTAAGTCCATGACTCGCTTCACATCTGCCGAGGTTTGAATTTCCGAGAATATGTTGTGGAGCATTACGCCGCGTTCACGGTTCACGTTTTCCGTGTCGTCACCTTCGCTTAAAAAGATGTTACTCTTATTACTCTCGCGAAATTCCATCCGATGATTTGTGCTGCAAACCTCGATTTCCCTAACCTCAGCCCCCTTTTGGCTGAACACGTTTGCCGCATCATCATTGTTTTTTTCTGCCTTTTTTTCCGCTTCGTCAAACTTTCCGTATTCAAAAGTCTCAGGCAGAGGCTTCACAAAATTCTCCATTGCAGTCGTCAGGAAAGTTGAAATCCTTCCCTTTTCGTTGTTGCTCTTGGTCAGCACAAACAGGTTTCTTTCTGCTCTGGTAAAGGCAACATACAGCATATTAATGTTGTCAACCATGTTTTGCAGGTGTTCCTCGTTGTAGGCTGATGCGATAAATGTATCTTTCAATGCTTTCGAGAAGTTCACCGGCAGCACTGGAATACCTTGGAAGAAACTGTTTTCCGACGTGTTTACCCACAAAGTCTCGCCTAATTCCAACTTCCAGTCGCAGAAAGGAATGATTACGTTTTTATACTCCAGTCCCTTGCTCTTGTGTATCGTGAGTGCTCTAATTCCGTTGACTCCGTCGCTTTGTATGTTCTTTGATGACAATGTGTTGTCCCATTCCTTCAGGAAAAGTCTCAGGCTCGTTGCATTGCCATTGACGAAATCAAGTATGCAGTCGAAGAAAGTGCACAGATAACAACTCTCACCCTGCAATTTTTCCAAGCCGAAGATGCAGAACAACTGCTCGGCAAGTTCGTAAATCGGCATCGACCTTAGCTCTTCTATTTGTGTCGCAAAGGCGTTAGGCAGGAACGACATGGTGATTTTTCGGTCAAGAAACAGCCGTGTCTCGTCGGTCACACGATCACTGATACTTGTCTGGTAGAGCACTACGAGGTGGGCAAGCGATATGTCGTCGCCCTGTGCTATATAGCGCATCGCCTCGACAATGATGCTCACTGCCGTGGAAGCCGAGAGCTTAAATGCCTCGTCGGAAACGATTTCTATGTCACTATGATACTGTGCAAAGTAGTTGGCTATCAGTGCAATGTCCTTGTTCGACCGCAGAAGTATTGCAATGTCGCGCTCCTTGTATCCCTTTTCCTTCAGTTCAACTATGATATTATATACGTGTTCCAACTGTTGGTTTTCGTAATCATCGGCACCAAGGAAGTCAATGCGCACGTAACCCTTGCCGTCGTGGTTCTTTGGTTCTTGCTTTATGTCGCTGTAAGCCTGCGCTATAAGTTCTGAATTGCTGCACTTGTCTGCCACAAGTTCCTCTTGTGCCACCCTTACGATATGCTCAAACACACGGTTGTTGAACTCTATTATGTTCTGCTCCGAACGGTAGTTTGTCTTCAGAGTGACGGTTTCGACCATCGACTTCTCGTAACTCGACTCCAAATCATTCAGCAGTCGCCAGTCGCCCGAACGCCAACGGTATATGCTTTGCTTCACATCGCCCACGACTAACGACGTGTTTTGTTCCTGCGATATGCAGTCGTCGAGCAGGACTTGGAAGTTTTTCCACTGCACAACACTCGTGTCCTGGAACTCGTCAATCATGATATGCTGCAGTCTTGCCCCAATCTTTTCGTATATGAACGGTGCATTGTCGTGGGTATGGTGTGCCCCAGAGTGTATCATCTTGTACAGTATGCTCTGCGTATCGTTCAGCAAGAATCGGTTGGCATCGTTGTTCAGTTCATGCAACTTCTGCTCTATGCTGTGGAGCAATGCCAATTGGTTCAGGTTTGGCAGTGCCGCCTTTGCCGTCATGTACTCCTTGATATGTTCAAGCCTAAAGTCTTCAGTTGCATCGAATACGTTGTCAGGATTCTTCTCTACGGTCTTGTTCACGAGGGCGTCCGTGGTGTATTCTCTCCGTCGCAGTTTGTTGAAATAGCCGTCGATGTTGCGGTTGGGCTTGGGATTTGTCGAGTAATACGCCTCTACAAGTTGGTCCATCTTCGTCTCAAAGTCCTTCATCGTCTGCCTCAGCATCTTTTCAAACTCTGCCAGTGACTGCGTCGATTCGTTTATAGCCTCGCTGTTTTCCTTGTAGAAGTCTTTGAAAATGTTCTTGCCGAATGCTTTTATCCGGTCGATGACGTTCCATCCGTTGTCGTCGGCAATCGATTCCTCTATGAACTTCATCAGTTGCCGTCGTGTCTGCTGATTGGCTGCCGACTCGCTAACGACTTTATCCACAGCCTCATTCATCGCCTTCACGTCGTTCAGGTCGATGCGAAGATTGGGCGTAAGGTCCAGTTCGTGGGCAAGGTTTCGGAATATGCGCTGGAAGAATGAGTCGATAGTCTCCACGCGGAAGTAACTGTAGTTGTGAAGCAGTGAATGCAATGCCTTTGCTGCCTCGGTGCGTATGGTATTGGTCGAAAGCCCTGTGTTTCGGCTAACAGCCATGAGGTAACCTTCGGAACTCTTCAGTCCGCGACTGATGCCATATAGTTGTGCCAGTATGCGCATCTTCATTTCCTCCGTCGCCTTGTTTGTAAACGTCACTGCAAGTATGTGCCGGAAACTGTCGGGGTTTGCAATCAGCAGCGAGATATACTCCACGGTGAGCGTGAACGTCTTCCCGCTTCCTGCGCTTGCCTTGTATATAGTCAATGGTGCTTTAGTCTTAGAGTCCATAGATGAAACCTTTTGTAGATTTTTCAGTGCAAAGGTAATAAATAATCCATAATCTGCAAAAAAAAATATATATCAATAAAGTGGTAAACAAAATAGCAGCAACAAGATTGTTGCTGCCAAAGTCATGTCGTTAAAGATTTGTCAATCATCCTCTCTTCAGGAGAGAATTAAGACGTCTAACCTAAGTATTTCTTTAGGATTTTAATGTTTCCACTGTCGCGCAACTTGCCTATGCTTTTCTCGCGGATTTGCCTTACGCGTTCTCGTGTAAGTCCCAGTTCGTCGCCTATTTCTTCAAGTCCACGTTCATGTCCGTCGAGTCCAAAGCATTGCTTGATAATGATGATTTCGCGTTCCTTCAGCACTTTCCTCAGCACTGCATCGAGTTCCTTTGCCATTGATTCATGCTCAACAGTGCGGTCGGTGCGAGTGTCTTCGCCACTTGGCATGACATCGAGCATACAGTTGTCTTCGCCTTCCTGGAACGGTGCGTCGATAGATACCTGATGACCATCTGCCATAAGCGATTGCCCAATCTTTTCTTCATCAACGTTGATTACGTCGGAAAGTTCCTGAATGGAAGGTCGGCGTTGGTTCTCTTGTTCGAACTTGTTTATCTCGTGGTTTATCTTGTTGAGCGAACCTACTTGGTTCAGAGGCAAGCGTACGATACGACTTTGCTCTGCTATTGCCTGAAGAATACTCTGGCGTATCCACCATACTGCGTATGATATGAACTTAAAACCACGTGTCTCGTCGAATTTCTGGGCTGCTTTTATCAGTCCGATGTTGCCCTCGTCGATAAGGTCGGTGAGGGTAAGTCCTTGGTGCTGGTACTGCTTTGCAACGGAAACAACGAAACGAAGGTTTGCTTCGACAAGGCGATTCTTTGCCCTCTCTCCTTCGATGCCGCCTTTGCGTATCTTTTGAGCCAGTTCTATTTCTTCGTCAATAGAGATTAGCGGAGCATGACCTATTTCAACCAAATACTTGTCAAGTGCTTCGCTGGTACGGTTTGTAATACTTTTTTGTATTTTTAATTGCCTCATCTTACCCACTTTCTTCTTCCTTTAGAAAATAACCAATAACCTTTTATCTTTTTGCTTACGGTTTATAGCTTGAATTTGCATGATTAACGATTTGCGTTTTACCGTCATGTCGAAAATCGTGCAAAATTAGATAAAAATTCAATAGGTGTGTCTTTTTATTATGAAATTTTAACTCAATGGGGCATTTTTTTGTGCGCGAAGGATTACTGAAGTTGCACCAATGGTGAAGATTGTGCCGTCTTCTATTACGCGGCGTTCACGGTCGCCGAGTATGACATTGTCGATAAAAGTACCCGTATTGCTCGGTCCGTCGCGCAGTATATATTGCAGTTCACCACGTTTGTTGCGGCTGACATTTATCACGCAATGCGAGAAATCTATTGACGGATCGTTGGTCTCAATCGGAGTATTGATGCTGTTGGTCTTGTGGTATCTGCCGATTATGTTGTCGCCCATGCGCAATGGCAACTCCTGTTTGAAGTGGAATACATTTTCAATTACAATGATACTGCCGAAGTCTTCCTTTGGTTTGTTGGCAGAAGGTGACTTCAGGCGTATGGCAAATTGCTTGTTGCATTCAGGGCAAACGAACACCAGTTTCTGTCCTGGTTCATACTTCGTTTCGTCGAAAGCTATGCGATTATCGCACTTAGGGCATCTAACTTTTTTCATAATTGACTGCAAAATTACGAAAAATTTGTCGTTTTCTTGTTGTTTTCAAAGAAATTTCTTACATTTGCACAACAAATTGCTAAATATATGAACTACATAGCAACAGAATTAGAAGGAGTTTACATCATAGAGCCACGGGTTTTTGGCGATGCGAGAGGATATTTCTTCGAGGCTTTCAAGCAAGGAGAGTTTGAAGAAAACATCGGCAAGGTCGAGTTTATTCAGGACAATGAATCGAAGTCGTCGCGTGGCGTTTTACGTGGATTACACTATCAGCGTGGCGAATTTTCCCAGGCAAAACTTGTCAGGGTGATTAAGGGAACAGTGCTCGATGTGGCTGTTGACTTGCGCAGGGAAAGCAAGACATACGGCAAACACATAATGGTAGAACTGAGCGACGGGAACAAGCGCCAACTGTTTATACCGCGTGGATCTGCGCATGGGTTCATGGTGATGAGCGATGAAGCCGTGTTTACATACAAGGTTGACAACGTCTATGCGCCTCAGTCGGAGGCTTGCATTCGCTGGAACGACGATACTCTCGCCATTCCTTGGCCGAAAATGGAGGGTGTGTTGACGTCAGAAAAAGATTCGAAGGGAGATAAGTTTGAAGATGCCGAAAAGTTTTAGATTGCTGATTGCAGTGCTCATTGTGTTCTCTGCTTGCGTTGGCGAGCAGGAAAACAAGGAGGCGAAAGAGATGATGCAAGGCGTATGGTACAACTCCGACACCAACGAGCGTTCGCTTTACGTCAAGGGTGACACCATATATTTTGCCGATCCGGTGAATGTGCCGAGCTATTTCAGGATTGTTGACGACAGTCTTGAAATCTTTGGCGCAAACGTTGACCACTATGCCATCTATCGCCAGGCACCGCACATCTTCTATTTCTACAACCTCAACGGAGAACTTGTGAAGCTGCGCAAGGGCAATAGAATGGCTGACACCGTACGCTTTGCATACAAAGGCCGGCAGCAGACTATACGCAAAACCTTGCAAAAAGACTCCACCATTATATATAAAGGTGAGAAATTTCATTTCGCCATAACCATTTCGCCAAGCAATGGCGAGGTGCTGAAACAGACCTACACCAACGACGGAATACAGGTTGACAACCTTTATTTCGACAATTCCGTAAACCTCGACGTGAAGCGAAACGACGGGAAACTATTCAAAGGCGAGGTGAAAAAGCTCGATTATGCCAAGGCTGTGCCTTCGTCGTTTCTATCGCAAGCAGTGTTTGCCGACCTGGATTTCGACCGTGCCGATGCCAAAGGCATCCACTTCAATGCCGTGTTCTCAATACCTAACGAGAAGCTTTCGTACATCGTAGAGACCATCGTTACCCCAAAAGGCAAACTGGAATTAAAGCAAGAAGAGTAATCAAACATATTCAATCCTACGCCGTATGTCAATACTGATAATCGCAATCATGATTCTTGGCTACCTCCTGATAGCCTCAGCCAACTACACAAACGTGAATAAGGCTGCCGTTGCCATGTTTATGGCTGTGGTAGGATGGATTGTTTATATCTGTTACGGCTACGATTTTGTGCTCGAAAACCATCCGCGTGAGTTCCTTCTTTACCTCATGGGCGATGCTCCTACATCCGAAGGTGTGAAGTATTTCGTGGCGCAAAACCTCTTCCTCAAATACGTTGGCAAGGCTGCCGAGGTCGTTTTGTTCCTCCTTGCCACCATGACAATTGTCGAAATTCTTTCCGACAACGGATGCTTCGACTTCCTTCAGGAGATGCTCCGCACACGCAATGCAAAGAAGATGCTATGGATGATAGTGCTCATCACGCTCGTGCTTTCAGCCAATATCGACAATGTTACCGTGACGACAATGATGCTCGTCATAGTTCACAAGTTGCTTTCCAACCGGCGGGAACGGCTTACTTTTGGCTGCGCAATAATGCTTGCGTCGAACTGTGGCGGCTGTCTCACTGTCATCGGCGACCCGTTTGGACTTGCACTTTGGAGCGGTGGAGCAGTCACTGCAACCAATTACACCGTCTCGATGCTCGTTCCTGTGCTGCTCGCATGTGCCATTCCTACCTATCTGCTAAGCCGTAAACTGCCCGAACGTCTCGACTTGCAATGGGTATTACCTCCATATCGCGGCGATGATACCAACCTCAACCGTCGCCAACGCGAGATTATGGGTGTAGTGGCATTACTCGGATTGTGGTTCATACCATCGTTCCACAACATCACGAAACTCAGTCCTTTCCTCGGAGCACTGTGCGTATTGGCATTGCTGTGGGTAGTAAACGAGATATACAACCGCAAACTTAACAACGCCGATCAGATGGTGCAGCAGTCAAAGCCGAGGGCTATACAATACTCCAGCCTCCAGACTATATTATATATAATAGGTATAATGCTTGCGCTCGGCGTTGTGAAGGAAACAGGATTTCTTCAGGCATTGGGCGAATGGTGCTGGACTAACATACACAATGTCTTTATACTCGGCACACTTGCCGGCATCATAAGCACCGTGCTCGACACCTTTACTACAGCGATGACCTGCATGTCGATGTTCGACGTAGCACCCGAAGGCGCACTCGGCGACATGGCATGTTTCGCGCAGAACGGACCGTACTGGAAGATAGTAGCGTTCTGCACCGCCATCGGAGGCAGCATGATTTCCGTTGGATCGTTAAGCGGAATAGTGCTCATGAAGATGGAGCAAATCAACATACGCTGGTTCCTGCATCACTTCAGTTTCAAGGTGTTCATCGGATGGCTGTGCGGCATGGGCTTCCTCTTTGCCGAGGTCTATGTGTTCAATTTCTTCTAATCATCCCCCACATTCACGCATACTTTTTTCGTCAGCCTCGCATCTCGTTTTGTGATGTGAGCGCAAGCCCTTTTCAAGACGAGCGTTTAACTCGAAAAAAAGTTGTACAACTTTCATCTGAAAGTTGTACAACTTTCGCGCGAAAGTTGTACAACTTTTTCCCACCCCCACTACACACCCCTACAAAGCCTATCGCACACCCTTAGATTTTTTTAATGATTTTCTTAAGATTTTAAGGCGCGCAGCGCCGCCCCCAACCAAATCGTCCCCATTATTTTTGTTCGATTTTCCATTAGATTTCTTCGACTGGCGAAGCGACTGAAGTCGATGATAATTACTAACTAAAATCCGAATTAAAAATACAACAAAAAATAAATGGAGGCTTTTGTGTGGTCGCTACGCTCAAAATCTAATTAAAAATCAAAATAAAAATCAAATTAGTAAA
>JAKSIZ010000046.1 GCA_024398515.1 Bacteroidaceae bacterium
GGAGCTGCGTCCTTGATAGCGTCAGCTTCTGCCTGCTCCTTTGCTGCCTTCTCGTCAGCCTTCTCTACCTTGCGCTCCTCAAGACCTTCTGCGATAGCTGCGCAGCAAGCACCGAGGATAACCTCTACAGAATCCTTAGCATCGTCGTTTGCAGGGATTACGAAGTCAGCATCGTTAGGGTTAGAGTTAGTGTCAACGATAGCGAATACAGGGATACCGAGACGGTGAGCTTCCTTAACAGCGATGTGCTCCTTCATTACGTCAACGATGAAGATTGCTGAAGGGAGACGGCTGAGGTCTGCGATAGAACCGAGGTTCTTCTCGAGCTTAGCACGCTGACGAGAGATCTGGAGGATCTCACGCTTAGAGAGGTTTGAGTATGTACCGTCGTTCATCAACTTATCGATGTTAGCCATCTTCTTGATAGCCTTGCGGATAGTTGGGAAGTTAGTGAGCATACCACCTGGCCAACGCTCGATAACGTATGGCATGTTGACTGAAGCTGCCTTCTCTGCGATGATGTCCTTAGTCTGCTTCTTAGTACCTACGAAGAGGATCTTCTTGCCAGACTTAGCGATCTGCTTGAGAGCGTTTGCTGCATCTTCAATCATTGCTACTGTCTTGTTGAGGTCAATGATGTGCATCCCGTTGCGCTCCATGAAAACGCAAGGAGCCATAGCAGGATTCCACTTGCGCTTGAGGTGACCGAAGTGGCAACCAGCCTCAAGGAGTTGTTCAAAATTTGTTCTTGCCATTTTGATAAATGTGTTTACTTTCTTTTTGGATTATTTTGTTTTATCCAACCGCAGGGTAAGGCAGAAGCCGTCTCTGCGGTTTAGATGCTAAACAGTTGTCATTCGATGATTGGATGATTTGTTGATTTTCTGATTTATAATCGTCAAATCGCCAAATCAAGAAATCGTAAAATGTATTAACGCTTAGAGAACTGGAAGCGACGGCGTGCCTTTGGCTGACCTGGCTTCTTACGTTCAACCTCACGTGCATCACGAGTAAGGAATCCGTGGCTCTTGAGGTTCTTCTTGTCATCTGCGTTTATCTTTACCAATGCACGAGCGATTGCGAGGCGGAGAGCCTGGCTCTGACCAGTGAAACCACCACCATCGAGGTTAACCTTGATGTCATACTTCTCAGCAACATCAAGAAGGCTCAGTGGCTGCTTTACCACGTAGCGGAGTATTGCTGATGGGAAATACACTTCAATATCTTTCTTGTTTATCGTAATTTTACCTGTACCTTCACTTACATATACGCGAGCTACAGCACTTTTTCTACGACCGATTGCATTTATTACTTCCATCGTCTAATTATTTATACTGGTTAATATCAATTGTTTTTGGTTGCTGAGCCTGCTTATCGTGCTCTGCACCATCGAAAATATAAAGGTTGTTAAGGATGTGACGTCCGAGAGGACCCTTTGGCAACATTCCTTTTACTGCATGGCGCAGGATGCGATCCATACCGAAGTCCTTCATGCGAAGTTCGGCTGGAGTGATGAATCTCTGACCACCAGGATAACCAGTGTAGTGTACGTACTCCTTGTCTGTTTCCTTCTTACCAGTGAAAACGACCTTAGAAGCGTTGATGATAATTACATTGTCTCCACAATCTACGTGAGGAGTGAAAGTTGGTTTGTACTTTCCGCGAAGCAACTTAGCAACCTTTGAGCAGAGGCGACCTACTACTTGGTCAGTAGCATCTACGACTACCCATTCCTTCTGAGCTGTTTCCTTGTTTACGGAAATTGTCTTGTAACTTAATGTGTTCATTTCAATTTTTATTTAAAAATGTTCAACTTCATATTGTTTTTTGCGGTTTTTTCTTTATTGATTTTCCGCACACACTTATAAGGATTAGTAAAATCCTCTCTTACGAAATCGGATTCCTAACCTTCACCAAACTGTGGCAGTACTCTTCGTAACTACCTGACTCTGATTCACTAACCATCGTGCCCGGCCAAAGACATCGACTATTAACACAGCGTCATGGGCTTCTAAGTTTTGCCCTAATAATCGGTTTGCGGCTGCAAAGGTATAACTTTTTTTTCTATGCACCAAATTTTTTCCGCTTTTTTTGCAGTGTCGTTAATCTTAATAACTAAACGAACTGCCACCAAGGAACTCACGTAGGAGTGATGTCGGTGGGATTTCATTGTTTGGAATTGGCTTGAAATAACCGAGGAACTTACGCAGACGGTATGCTTCGCTGTAGGCTGGGCTGCTTTGCGGCACTTGGTCAAGCAGCGGTTCGGCTTGCGACTTTATCACTCCTATCTCGAAAAGAAGTGCCGTATTGAACATCACATCTGCATTTTCCTGATAAGGGAAAATCCATTTGTTTTCGCCTGAACGCACACTTGGCCAACGAAGAATGGTCTGTTCGGCTGACGTTCCTCGATATTTATGGTCGCGTATGATGCGGCGCAACAAGCGGTTGTCGGTCGTTGGGATATAGTTATGCCAGTCGAGAAGTATCGATGTCAATGCCGAAGCATACACGCAGAATTTTTGTTCGTCGGCGATTTCCTTTGTCAATTCAGGGTTAAGCGCATGTATTCCTTCAAGGATGAGAATATCATTTTCACCGAGTTTGAGTTTCTTTCCGCTTGGTCCTGTCGTTCCAGTCTTGAAGTCATATTTTGGAAGTTCAACCTCTTTTCCGGCAAAAAGTTGCTTTAGTTGCTTGTTCAGCAGCTTCAAGTCAAGTGCATAAAGACTCTCATAATCATAGTCGCCCTTGTCATCGAGCGGTGTCCGAGTACGGTCAACAAAGTAATCATCGAGCGAAACGGGCACAGGTCGCTTGCCGTTTACTACGAGTTGGAGTGAGAGTCGCTTGCTGAAAGTGGTCTTTCCGCTTGACGAAGGTCCCGATATAAGCACCACCTTTACACCTTTACGAGCAGTTATCATGTCGGCAATCTGCGAGATTTTCTTCTCCTGCAATGCCTCTGAGATATTTATCAAGTCGGTTGCATAGCCCTTTTCCACTGCCACGTTGAAGTCGCCAACTGTCGTTACTCCAAGTATTTTCTGCCAACGATGCTGCTCCTTGAATATCTCGAACATCTTTGGTTGCTGTATGAGTTCACCGAGTTTCGACGGGTCTTGCTTCGATGGAGTACGCAGGAGCAAGCCGTCAAAGTATTTCTCTAAACCGAACAAAGTTAGTTCCGACGTGTTTCTTACCAATGCACCATAATAGAAATCGTAGTATCCACCAAGGTCATAATAGTGTGTATATATAGTTCCCGAGCTCTTGAGCAAGGTCACTTTACTTGGGTCGCGTCGGTCCTCAAACAGTTTCACGGCATCTTCCGTGAGCGACGTTATTCGTTCAAACGGCATGTTAGCATCGATTATCTTCTGCATCTGTCGGCGTATCTTATCCACGTCACGCTTCGTAATCTTCCTTTCTGTGTCGAGATAACAGTAGTAACCATTCGACACAGGAATGTCAATCAGTACGGGAGTGTCGGGGTAAATGTCGCGTACAGCCCTTGAGAGCACAAAGAAAAGTGAACGGCAATAAGCGCGAGAACCGGAAGAAGACGTAATGTCGAGGAACTCAACATCGGCATCTGAATATAGGGTTGTTGATAAACTTTGCACCTTATTATTTACGCGCGCGCATATAGGCGGGTGAGGTAATTGCAACTTTAATGCGGTGAAAATCTCAAAAATTGTGCTTCCTTTTGCGATATTCGCAATTTTTTTATTATTTTTGCAGCGAATTTTGATAAGTTCAGTCATAAGTAGTATAATGTTTAAGTTGCTGCAAAGATAGTCAAAACTTTTACTTATCTGCTTTACGACGATAGTTTTTTTATATTTTTTAAGGAAAATAGAATTGCATTTATGTCAATTTGGATTGTTTTTAAGTTGATTGGTTCGCTCGCACTTCTTATGTATGGAATGAAGGCAATGAGCGAAAGTCTTCAGAAAATGGCAGGTAGTCAGTTACGACACGTGCTTGGTGCTATGACCACAAACCGCTTTACGGGTATGCTAACGGGACTTTTCGTCACGGCTTCCGTGCAGTCGTCAACGGCTACGACAGTGATGACGGTATCGTTTGTCAACGCTGGATTGCTCACGCTTGCACAGGCCATTTCGGTTATTATGGGCGCAAACATCGGCACTACGCTCACTGCATGGATTATGAGTGCAGGCTTCTCGTTCAACATCACGGACTTTGTTTATCCGGCATTCGTCATTGCAACAATACTTCTCTACACAAAGAAACGTCGCATTGGAGGCGATTTTCTCTTTGGTATCGCCTTTATGTTCCTCGGACTTGGCACTCTTCGCCAGACGGGAATAGACATGGACCTCGGCAGCAACGAGGCTGTGCTGGCTTTCTTTGCGTCGTTTGATCCTAATAGTTTCTTCACCACATTGTCGTTCCTCTTGCTTGGAGGGGTGCTCACCATGTGTGTACAGTCGTCGGCAGCAGTGATGGCAATCACCATGATACTCTGTTCCACTGGCGTTCTTCCTATTTATCAGGGCATCGCACTTGTGATGGGCGAGAACATCGGAACGACTGTAACATCGAACATTGCGGCTCTTACTGCCAACACACAAGCCCGAAGAGCAGCCTTGGCGCACATGCTGTTCAACATTTTCGGCGTTATCTGGGTGCTGATTTTCTTCCATCCGTTTGTCAACATGGTATGTGGATTTGTCGGATTCGACGTTACAATGACCAAGGAAAGTGTCACTGCAGCGGTCTTTGCGAAGAACACCGCCAAGCTTACCTTCGTTCTTGCAATGTTCCATACATGCTTCAACCTCATCAACACCTTCGTTCTGATATGGTTTATCCCTACTTTCGAAAAGGTTGTATGCCGCATTATCAAGCCTAAGAACGTTGATGAAGAGGACGAGTTCCGCCTGCGTTTCATCACTGCCGGAGTGCTTCAGACGCCAGAGTTGTCGGTGCTCGAAGCGCAAAAGGAGATTGTTGCTTTCGCCGAACGCATACAGAGAATGTTCGGAATGGTGCGTGAGATTGTCAAGGTTGACGACCCAAGCGACTTCGCAAAACGCTTCTCGCGCATCGAGAAGTACGAAGGAATCTCGGACAACATGGAGATTGAAATCGCAAAATACCTTGAACACGTCAGCGACTCGCACCTCAGCGACATCACGAAAGCCAAGATTCGTGCCATGCTTCGCGAGATAAGCGAGATAGAAAGTATCGGCGACAGTTGCTACAACATAGCACGTACCCTCTCGCGACGCACCAACAAGGAGAACTTCACCGAGCAGCAGTATATCCACATTGAGCAGATGATGAACCTGACCGAGAACGCACTCACTGAAATGAACCACTTCATGAGTGGCCACAAGGGACAGCTCGACATTAACCGCTCGTTCAACATCGAGAACGAAATCAACAACTTCCGCAACCAACTGAAGACGCAGAACATCAACGACGTTGACAATCACGAGTACAACTACGCAATAGGCACGATGTACATGGACATAATCAACGAGTGCGAGAAACTGGCTGACTACATCATCAACGTAGTCGAAGCACGCATGGGTATCAAGCAAAAGGATGCTTGAGTCTTGCCTTATACTTTGACGACTTGAGTGCTCAGACTTGGCGGCCCGAACGTAATACCCCAAAAAACATTGCAGCAATGTTGACTCAAACATTGTAGCAATGTTGGTCCGAACATTGCAGCAATGTTTTGCCGAGTTAAGCGTTCAACTTTCGCAATGCATTCGCACGACTACGAAACTCTTAACGTTCGTTCGTATAATATTATAAGGTGAACAACCAAAAACTATAACTACACACAATGAAAATGACTATGAAAAAATTGACAATCTTTATCGTCATGCTTGCCGCCTGCAGCGCATTGCAGGCACAGACATTAGCATTCCCTACCGCCGAAGGTTACGGTAAATACACCGTCGGAGGGCGTGGAGGAAAAGTCTTTGAAGTGACAAATCTCAACGACAATGGCGTGGGCAGCCTGCGCGAAGCCGTAGAAGCCGACGGACCTCGCACCGTGGTGTTCCGCGTCTCAGGCACCATCGACCTTCAGCGACCACTGCGAATCAAGTCGCCTTACATCACGATAGCCGGACAGACTGCGCCAGGCGACGGCATCTGTCTGAAGCGTTACCCCCTCAGCATCGAAGCCGACGAGGTGATAATCCGCTATATCCGCGTACGACTTGGCGACGAGAGCGGTGGCGAAAGCGATGCCATCAGCGGAAGATTTCACAGGAATATCATTCTCGACCACGTGTCGGCAAGCTGGAGCATCGACGAAACGATGTCCGTATATTGGTGCGAGAACGTAACATTGCAGTGGTGCATGATAACCGAAAGCCTCTACGGCAGCAATCATAGCAAAGGACATCACGGCTTCGGAGGCATCTGGGGCTCGGACAAGAGCACGTATCATCACAATCTGATAGCACACCATTCGAGCCGAAACCCAAGGTTTTCGTCGGGCTGCGGCGACAATGACTACCGCAACAACGTAGTATATAACTGGGGATATAACTCGTGTTATGGTGGTGGAAAGGTTGAACGCAAGAATCCTCAACGCTTCAACCAATGCCAATTTAACATGGTTGCGAACTATTATAAGCCTGGTCCAGCCACAGCAAAAGGCGTGCGCAAGCGTATTGTTAACCCGAGTTATGGCACCGGAGGCGTTCATGGCGACTGGTTTGTTGCCGAGAATTACGTGTTTGGTGCGCCCGATGTGACTGCCGATAACTGGAAAGGTGGCGTAGTAGTTGACCGGAAATACAAGAATGCACTCGACACAATTCGCCTCGCAAAGCCTTGGGATGCCATGCCAATACGCCAGGAGACAGCCGAACAATGCTTCGAAAGCGTACTCGCTATGGCTGGTTGCAGCAAACCAAACCGCGATGCTGTTGACCTGAGAATAGTCGATGAAGTGCGTTCAGGCAAGGCTTCATACGAAGGAAAAGGCTATAAGCGCAATACAAAAGTGATGAATGCGTCGGTTCCTTCGGGCATCATCGACTCGCAAAACGATGTTGGCGGATGGCCGGAACTGAAGAGTCTGCCACCGAAAACGGACACCGACCACGACGGAATGCCTGATGATTGGGAAGCAAACCACGGACTTGACGCCAACAATGCGGCTGACGGCAGTGCTTCCAGCGGTGTTGATGGCTATACAAACCTTGAGATTTACCTGAATGCACTTGCTGCTCCGACGCATATCAACGGCGAAGAATGGCTCGACACAGAGGGAAATCACATAAATGCACATGGCGGAAACATAATCAAATACAATGGACTGTACTATTGGTATGGCGAAAATCGCCCCGACAAAGGCGGCACTACAGAGGTTGGAATATCTGTATATTCATCGCCCGACCTCATAACTTGGAAGAACGAAGGCGTGGCTCTTGCCGTCAGCAACAAGGAAGGCGACGACATTGAGCGTGGCTGTATAATGGAACGACCGAAGGTTGTATATAACGAAAAGACACGAAAGTTCGTAATGTTGTTCCATCTTGAACTGAAAGGAAAGGGCTATGCAGCTGCCCGTGTGGCTTTTGCAAAGGCCGACAAACCAACAGGTCCGTTCACTTTCATGCGCTCGGAACGCATCCATGCAGGTCGATGGCCGTTCAACATGACGGCAGACGAGATAGCAAAAGCGAAGAAACTCAACGCCGCAGACTGGAATCCATCGTGGGAACCAAAGACGTGGACACCGGAATGGATTGACGCCGTGAAGGACGGAATGTATCTTTCGCGCGACTTCAAAGGCGGACAAATGTCGAGAGACATGACCGTTTATATCGACGATGACGGCAAGGCATACCATATAACATCGTCACAAGAGAACCTTACACTGCTCGTCAGCGAACTTACCGACGATTACCTGAACTATACCGGAAAGTACGCACAGATAGCCCCATGCGGTCAAAACGAGGCACCAACAATCTTCAAACGCAACGGCAAATACTGGCTCATCTGCTCAGGATGCACAGGCTGGAGACCAAACGAAGCGAGAATGTTCACCTCGGAAAGCATCTGGGGACCATGGACACAGCTTCCAACGCCGTTCACAGAAGAGAATGGCAAGGGCTATCAAGGGCTCGGAATAGAAAAGACTTTCGGTGCACAAGGCACATACATCATAGAGCCAACACCAGGCGAATACGTATTCATGGCTGACATCTGGAAGCCAAAACAGCTAAGATATTCGCTCCACCTATGGCTTCCAATCCGTTTCACATCTGCCGGCATCCCTACAATCCCGTGGTCCGACACGTGGAGATAACGACAATGACACGGCCGAAATTAAAATTTTTTGCGAAAAATTTGTGTAATTCAAATAAATAGCGTACCTTTGCAGCGTGTTCAGAGGAATGAGGGACTTGACAAAGTCTCTCATTCTTTATTTAAGTAAGAATTATGATTGATAAAAGTTTTGTAACAGGTTTAGTGAATGAATGGTTGGAAGGCAATGATTACTTCCTTGTAGATTTAAGCATTTCGCCCGACTCGAAGATTGTGGTCGAGATAGACCATAAGGACGGAGTTTGGATAGAAGACTGCGTAGAACTGAGCAAGTTCGTAGAAGAACATCTTGACAGAGATAAGGAAGACTTTGAACTTGAAGTAGGCAGTGCTGGCATCGGACAACCATTCAAAGTGATACAGCAATACTTAAGCCACATAGGCGACGAGGTCGAGGTGCTCGATGAAAACAAAAAGATCAGAGGAATCCTCAAGTCGGTAGATGGCGATGAGTTTGTTGTCACAGTAGTTGAAAAGCAGAAACTTGAAGGACAAAAGAAGGCCCAGATGGTTGAAGTGGATAAGACTTTTGACATGAATAAAGTAAAATACACAAAATATTTAATAAATTTCAAATAAAAGCTATGGCAGCAAAAAAGAATGAAGGTCCAAGCATGATTGAGACCTTTGCTGAATTTAAGGAGATGAAAAACATTGACCGCACTACTCTTGTAAGTGTGTTGGAAGATAGTTTCCGCAATGTTTTGGCAAAGATGTTCGGCAGTGATGAGAATTTCGACGTGATAGTAAACCCAGAGAAAGGCGACTTCGAGATTCACCGCAACCGTGTGGTAGTGGAGGATGGAGAAGTGTCTGACCCAAACAAAGAGATTGCCCTCAGCGATGCACAGAAGATTGAATCCGACTATGAAGTTGGAGAAGACGTGAGCGAAGAGGTTAATTTCTCAAGTTTTGGTCGTCGTGCAATACTTACATTGCGCCAGACTCTTTCTTCGAAGATACTTGAACTTGAACACGACAGCCTTTACAACAAATACAAAGACCGCGTAGGACAAATCACAAGTGGTGAGGTATATCAGATCTGGAAGCGTGAAGTCCTGATTATCGACGACGAGGGCAACGAGTTGGTTCTTCCAAAGGCAGAACAGATACCTAACGACACTTACCGTAAGGGCGAGGCAGTGAGAGTGATTGTACATCGCGTAACTAACGACAACAACAATCCTAAGATTATCGTAAGCCGCACAAGTCCACTGTTCATGGCAAAGCTTTTGGAACAGGAAGTACCTGAAATTGCCGACGGACTTATCACAATAAAGAAGGTGGCACGCATCCCTGGCGAACGTGCAAAGGTTGCTGTTGAGAGTTACAATGACCGCATAGACCCTGTTGGAGCATGCGTCGGTGTACGCGGTAGTCGTGTACATGGTATTGTTCGTGAACTCAACAATGAGAATATTGATGTCATCAACTACACATCGAACATAAAACTTTACATACAGAGAGCATTGAGCCCAGCAAAGGTTTCGAGCATCAACATCGACGAAGAAGCCAAGAGTGCAGAGGTTTATTTGCGTCCGGAAGAAGTTTCACTCGCCATCGGTCGTGGTGGACAGAACATAAAACTGGCAAGTATGTTGACAGAATACACTATTGATGTATTCCGCGAAATAGACGAAGAAGAAAGCGACGAGGATATCTACTTGGATGAATTCGACGATGAAATAGATCGTTGGGTTATTGATGCAGTCAAGGCTATTGGCTTTGAGACTGCAAAACAGGTGATAAATGCACCTCGCGAAATGCTTATTGAACGTGCCGACCTCGAAGAGGAAACGGTTGAAAACATGATTCGCATACTCAAGGCTGAGTTTGAAAATTAAAGAACTTAATAATCGAGAAATCGAGTTATCGGAAATTCGTAAATTCGTAAACTTATATATTCAATAGATGAGCGTCAGATTAAACAAAGCATTAAGAGAATTGAACATAGGACTTCAAACGGCAGTTGATTTCCTACAAAAGAAGAATTTCGGTGAGATAGAGCCGAATTCAAATGTCAAGATTTCCGACGAAATGTATGAGGCTCTCGTCAATGGCTTCAAGGGCGACAAGGACTTGAGAACAAAGACAGAGAAGATTCTTGTGCAGAAAAAAGAAAAGAAGGAAGAACAGAAAGTGGAAGCAAAGAAGGTTGCCAAGATAGAAAAGGCAGTCATCGAGTCTTCTGCACGTCCTGCCATCAAGGAAGTCGGCAAGATTGACCTCGACCAGTTCAACAAGAAACCGGCCGAGAAGAAACAAGTTGAGTCTGCCGCAAAGAAAGAGAAAGCACCAAAGGCTGATGCAAAAGCCAAGAGTTCTGTTCAGAAGCCTGCTGCGAAACAGCAAACCGCCGCACCTGAAAATAAGAAGGCAGAAGAAACAAAGCCTCGTGTACCTGAAAAGGTTGAGACAAAGTTGCCTCCTGCTCCGATGCTTAATGTCGTTGGCAAGATTGACCTCGACAGCATGAACCAGAGCACTCGTCCTAAGAAAAAGTCGAAAGAAGAAAAAAGGAAGGAACGCGAGGAGAAAATGCGTCAGGGAAATGCTGCTGGTCAGGCTAATGGATCAGCAGAAAAGAAGAAACGCAACCGCATAAATAAGGGACGTGTTGACATTGACGAAGCTATAAAACGTAGCAACGACAATCCAAACAAAAACCAAAAGAACCACGACAATGCAGGTGGTGGCAAGAAGAATAAAAAGCGTAACCAAGTAAAACCACTTGAAGTGAACGAAGAAGACGTTGCACGTCAGGTAAAGGAAACACTTGCACGACTTACAAACAAGAACCAAAACAAGAAGGGTGCAAAATATCGTAAGGAGAAACGTGAGGCTGTACAAGAGCGCATGCAAGAAGAATTAGCTTCGGAGCAGGCTGAAAGCAATGTACTTAAACTCACAGAGTTCGTAACTGCCAACGAACTTGCAAACATGATGAATGTGCCTGTGACAAAGGTCATCGCAACTTGTATGAGCATCGGTATCATGGTATCTATCAACCAGCGTCTTGATGCTGAGACAATCAATATCGTTGCTGATGAGTTCGGTTTTACAACAGAATATGTCAGTGCCGAAGTCGCACAGGCTATCACAGAAGAGGAAGACGATGAAAACGATCTTCAGGCTCGTGCTCCAATCGTTACCGTTATGGGACACGTTGACCACGGTAAGACTTCACTCCTCGACTATATTCGCAAGACGCATGTCATTGCCGGTGAGGCTGGTGGTATCACTCAGCACATCGGTGCATACAACGTGACACTTGAAAACGGACAGCATATCACATTCCTCGACACTCCAGGTCACGAGGCATTCACAGCCATGCGTGCCCGTGGTGCTCAGGTCACCGACATTGCCATCATCATTATCGCAGCCGACGACAGCGTGATGCCAACTACTCGTGAAGCCATTGCTCATGCTCAGGCAGCAAACGTGCCAATGGTATTTGCCATCAACAAGATTGACAAACCAGGCGCAAACCCTGACAAGATTCGCGAAGACCTCTCGCAGATGAACCTTCTCGTTGAGGAATGGGGCGGTAAATATCAGTGCCAGGAGATAAGTGCAAAGAAGGGTATGGGCGTCAATGAATTGCTCGAAAAGGTATTGCTCGAAGCCGAAATGCTTGAACTTAAAGCCAACCCTAACCGCAAGGCAACGGGCAGTGTCATTGAATCTTCACTCGAAAAAGGACGTGGAAATGTCTGCACAGTTCTCGTTTCAAACGGTACTCTCCACCAAGGCGACATTGTTCTTGCAGGTACATATTGGGGAAGAGTCCGCGCTATGTTCAACGAACGTAACCAACGTGTCAACGAGGCTGCTCCGTCACAAGCCGTGACAATCATCGGTCTCAACGGTGCACCTACTGCTGGTGACAGCTTCCACATTATGGATACAGAGCAGGAAGCAAAGGAAATCACCAACAAGCGCAGCCAGTTGCAGCGTGAACAAGGATTGCGTACACAGGTTGGACTTACGCTTGAAGAGATCGGGCATCGCATTGCTCTTGGCGAGTTCCATGAGTTGAACCTCATCGTAAAGGGCGATACCGACGGTGCTGTTGAAGCTCTTGCCGACTCATTCATCAAGCTTTCTACTGAAAAGATTCAGGTCAACGTAATATTAAAAGGTGTTGGTCAAATCAGTGAAAACGACGTAATGATGGCTGCAGCAACGACCAACAATGCTATCATCATCGGTTTCCAGGTGCGTCCTTCTACTGCTGCGCGCAAGTTGGCAGAGCAACACGGAGTGGAAATCAACACTTACTCCGTCATCTACGATGCTCTCGACGACGTGAAGGCAGCCATGGAAGGTATGCTCGAGAAGATTAAGAAGGAGGTCATCACTGGTATGGTTGAGGTTCGCGAAGTATATCACATCTCGAAAGTGGGCACTGTTGCCGGCGCATACGTTGTCGAAGGCAAGGTGCATCGTACGGACAAAGCACGTGTCCTCCGCGATGGTATCGTAGTCCACACGGGCAGCATACTTGCACTGAAACGCTTCAAGGACGACGTGAAGGAGGTTGCAACCAACTTCGAATGTGGCTTGAGCCTTGCAGGATTCAACGATATTCAAGTGGGCGACTCTATTGAAACATTCACTGAAGTCGAGGTAAAACAGAAACTGTAATTATATTTTGATGGTATTAAGGTTTTGAAGTTTTGAGGTTCTCAAGTTATCGAGTTCTCGATTTTCCGAGTTTTCGATTTTCCGAGCAACCTCGAAACCTTACAACCTTATAACCTTAAACCTTACTATTACAGCATAATGGCAAACGACAACGACTTTATAAAGCAAGTAGCGGAAAAGAAATACGAGTTCGGATTCACCACTGATGTCCACACCGAAATCATTGGTAAGGGACTGAATGAAGACGTGGTGCGGACTATTTCTTCCAAAAAAGGTGAACCGGAATGGCTTTTGGACTTTCGTCTGAAAGCCTTTCGCTATTGGCAAACGCTCAAACAACCTACTTGGGGACACATTGATCTACCCGAAATAGACTACCAAGACATCTCGTACTACGCCGATCCAATGGCGAAAAAGAACGAGAAGAAGGAGATTGACCCTGAGCTTGAAAAGACTTTCGAGAAGCTTGGAATACCTCTCGAAGAGCGTTTGGCATTGAGCGGAGTAGCGGTTGACGCTATCATGGACTCCGTAAGCGTGAAGACAACCTTCAAGGAAAAACTCTCCGAACGAGGCATTATCTTCTGCTCGATAGGCGAAGCCGTGAAGGAATACCCCGACCTTGTACGCCAATATCTCGGTTCTGTCGTGCCTTATCGCGACAATTTCTATGCCGCACTCAACAGTGCCGTGTTCAGCGACGGCTCGTTTGTCTATATTCCAAAAGGCGTTCGCTGCCCTATGGAATTGAGTTCCTACTTCCGAATCAACGCCAAAAACACTGGTCAGTTTGAGCGTACACTCATCATTGCCGACGATGACGCATACGTTTCCTACCTTGAAGGTTGCACTGCACCAATGCGCGACGAGAACCAACTGCACGCTGCAATTGTTGAAATCATAGTAAACAACAACGCGGAAGTAAAGTATTCTACGGTGCAGAACTGGTATCCTGGCGATGCAGAAGGCCGCGGTGGAGTGTTCAATCTTGTGACAAAGCGCGGCGAACTGCGCGGTGCGAACAGCAAACTCTCGTGGACACAAGTCGAGACAGGAAGTGCCATCACGTGGAAATACCCATCATGTGTGCTGCGTGGCGACAACTCACAGGCGGAGTTCTATTCCGTTGCAGTGACCAACAACTACCAACAAGCCGACACCGGCACCAAGATGATTCATATCGGAAAGAACACCAAGAGCACCATCATAAGCAAAGGCATCAGCGCAGGCCACAGTCAGAACTCATACCGAGGACTGGTACGTGCCACGTCGGGAGCCGATAATGCCCGCAACTACAGCTCATGCGACAGTCTGCTGCTTGGCAGCAAATGCGGTGCCCACACGTTCCCTTACATGGACGTACACAATCCTACTGCCGTATTTGAACACGAAGCAACGACAAGCAAGATAAGCGAAGACCAGCTCTTCTACTGCAACCAACGTGGCATACCAACCGAACAAGCCGTAGGTTTGATAGTCAACGGCTATGCCAAGGAAGTGCTGAACAAGTTGCCAATGGAGTTTGCAGTCGAAGCGCAAAAGCTTCTCTCCGTCTCACTCGAAGGCACCGTAGGGTAGGAGCCCCCCCTCTGTCCCCCCAAAGGGGGATGTCATCGGCTTGCCACTTGCACAAAGCTTGCGACTGAAAGAAAGGTTGTCTGCAATTCTCTCCCCCTTGGGGGAGTTGAAGGGGGCTGTTCTTGTTGATAAAGGCGACGCATAGAATTTGGCTATGCGTCGCTATTCGTTTCTCGGATTGAACGCTTAACTCTGACAAACATTGCTCCAATGTTCGACTCAACATTGCTGCAATGTTCGGACCAACATTGCAGCAATGTTTTTCGCACTCAAGCGTTCAACCTCAGAAAGCCAAACGCTCAACCTTCGAAACGATAAAGGTGAAGTAATTTTCAATTACGCTTGTTTTGGGGTAAAAAATGCGTGATTTTGGCAAAAATTGGCGTAGAAATGATTGAATTATACCGAAAATTTATTATTTTTGCAACGTTGAATGTAAATGGTTTAACTTAACGAACAACTGAGGTATGAGACGTGTTTTATTGTTTTTGATTGTAGCTTTGGGCTTGAAGACTGCGATGTGCATGGCACAGGATATCGTGGGATACTGGGGCGGAGAGCTTGATGTTCAGGGTGTAAAACTCGAAGTATTCTTCGATATTGCGAAGGGCAGCAACGGATATGAGAGTAAACTCGACGTTCCCGTGCAGGGAGCGAGAGGCGTAAAAGTGGATGCGACGACCTTCAACGGCATGGATGTTGGCATGGAAATCAAGTCGCAAGGCGTCACGTTTAAGGGCATTTATGCCTACGGAATCATTTGCGGCACGTTCTCGCAAAAGGGATTTGACCTGCCTCTGACGCTTCGCAAGGCACAACGGATTGTAACGATTCGCCCACAGGAACCTAAGGCTCCGTTCCCTTATAAGGCAGAGGAAGTGAAGTTTAAGAACACGAAAGAGGGCATTACACTTGCCGGAACACTAACCACACCCGAAGGGAATGGCAAGGTTCCAGCCGTTGTCCTGATCACCGGAAGCGGTCAGCAGAACAGGGATGAAGAGATGTTCGAGCACAAACCATTCGCCGTTATTGCCGACTATCTGAGTCGTCGCGGCATTGCCGTACTGAGGTTCGACGACCGCGGAATGGGCTCTTCGGAGCAGGGAAAGGCTGATGCAACGACTCTCGACCTGTCGTACGATGCCGAAGCAGCAGTCAATTTCCTGAAGGAGACAGGGCATTTCAGCAGTGTAGGAGTGCTTGGTCACAGCGAAGGATGTATCATCTCCTTCATGCTTGGCGCAAGAAAACTGACAGACTTTGTGGTGTCGCTGTCAGGTCCAGCGGTCAAAGGATCGGAGATTTTGAGTGCCCAGCAGGATTCATTGTACCGACTTATGGGTATGCCACGCGAGACAATCAATGCGATGAAGTCAACTTTCAAGGACTGTTTCCTTATAATAGACAACTCGGAAACCATTGCCGGAGCACGTCCAGAGATAGAATCGCTCGTATCAATACTGCCGGAACAGGTGCGCACAGAGCTCGTAAATACGTTTATGAACCCTTGGATGTTCTTCTTCTGCAAGTATAATCCGGCAAGAGACATAGCCATGACAGAGTGTCCGGCGCTTATTATCAACGGCACGAAAGACATGCAGGTGCCGTATTCGCAAAACGTTCCGGTGTATCGCAGGATAGCTGCCGAGCATCCGAATACGCGGTTTGAGATACACGAGATTGACGGTTTGAACCATCTGCTGCAACATTGCGCCACAGGAAACACGACGGAATACATCACGATAGACGAGACCATCGCCCCCGAAGTGCTTGACCTCATAGCCACCTTCATCTCGAAAAGGAAGTAAAAATGGGGAACATTGGAAATTTACTGGAGGGACACGGATTTAGACAAAAACAGAAATCCACCCCTTGGGTTTGTTGCAAAATGTCTCTGACGAGCCATTGATGATGCAGGTGGCTGAATAATCGCGTAGCGCTTCGCTTGTCGAAGAATCCTTGCGAACAAGTTCGCAGATATTTTCATCCACCTACACCATCACCCTTACGGGTTCTGCAACAATTCCAAGGCGATAAACCTAAATAAACCTTTTCTCATAACATTATGTCCATATCAACACAGCGGATGCACCTTTGTGGGTACATCCGCTGTGTTGATATGGTTTATTCTTCGGCTGTTACTTTGATGAAGTTCACCTTCTTTGGATTGTAGAGTATTACCTCCTCGTCGTCTTGACCGATTACCTCGATGGCAGGACCGTCCTGCTCTGTGCCGAGGGTACCAAATTCGGCGGCCTTTATTTCCTTGTAGGTGGAAACAACAGACTTAAGCTTGCCGACTGCTTCAAGTCTGTTTTTGTGGATAACCGCATAGTCGTCGGAATTGTTTATGGCATTCAAATTATTCCGCACAAGTCCGTTGAGATATGCGCTGGACGTTTCGCCCTTCATTGCATCATAAACATCGGCTAAAGCATCCGGCTTGTAGTTTGCCACATCTCTGATATCAGCGAATCCTCCCCAATTTGCTTTTGCGTATGCCTGAACATCGGGAACATATAAAAGGGGATCTGTTACTCCGAAATCATTACCTTCCAAATCTGGAGGATTTGTGGCAAGGACAACAACTGAAGTCAAGTTGGTGCATAATGAAAACGACCCAAATCCAATATTCCTAACACTGCTTGGAATAGTTATTATTGCCATGCTGGAGCAATCTTGGAATGCCAAATTTCCGATACTCTCAACTCCTTCAGGAATGGATACTGAAGCCAAGCTGGAGCAGCCACTGAAAGCCTGGTCTCCGATACTCTTGACACTTGTAGGGATTGTTATAGAAGTTAATCTAGAACAACCAAAGAAAGCAAGTCCATCAATTTTCTCCACGCCCTCTTGTATAATGATTGAAGACAAGCTACTCCCTGTGAATGTGTATGGCTGAATAGTCGTAACACTTCCTGGAATGGTTATTGAAGAAAGATTTGAACAACCAAAGAATACATCCTGCCCAATACTCTTTACACTAATCTCTCAAAGAGGAACAGTCATAGAATGCTTGATTTCCAATACTTATAACAGTGTCTGGAATTTTTATGTAATCTAATGAGCTGCAACCACTGAATGCGTCGTGTCCTATGCTCGTAACTATATATTCCGTATCATTATATGTTACTTCTGAAGGAATATACAATTCGTATTCACCATAATCACCACCAGACGTGACAGTAGCCGTTTTGTTTGTACTGTCGAGGATGTAATTGATGCCTTGAATCTTTGTTACATCGGCAAAAGACATTGTGCAGCACATAACTGCAAGACATGTAATCAATAGTTTTTTCATTATTCCTATTTTTTTTCAGATAATCAATCCCGTTTCGGGTGCAAAGATACAAAATTTCCAACACACTTACAATTTTTTTGCAAAAAAGCAAGACTTTTGGGTCAGTAGAAATTTACTGGGGGGTACTCGGATTTAGACAATGCTATAAAAAATTACGTTCTCACCGAAGTTTAATATAACACAGTGATGGCGAGTTGTAAGTCTTTCATTTATTCCAAGTCATGGAATGGGCGTACGAAATACTGGTCGTATGCAATATTCTTGACACCATATTCTTCTGGATCGAATTCTATACCGTTGATACGATCTGTATAATCTTTAATATCCACATTCCTTAATAAATATCCTCCGTCTATCCAATAGTTGCATCCTGCATAATCGAACATATAATGCCAGCTGGCGGCAACGACGCCTCCTGTCTCAGGCAGAAACAGTCGCGTGCCTTTTTCTGGGAAATTAATAAGCAAATTGCTACCGTCGTAACTCTGCAATTGCTTTATCAGCAGTTCTGCCTCGTCTTTTGTAGGCAGACGCCACCCTTTGCCCCATTCTCCTCTATCTGCCTGTTCCTTTGCCGTGTAATAGGCCATATAGGTACCATGGCACGGGTTTTCATCTTTCCAATCGGTCATTGGACCTGCACCTTCGTCAATGCTTGTAGCACCAACGTTCATAGTTGCAATAGCCACCTTCTTGCCGCCCAGTTCAACGACGATGGCTTCACGTCCATCAACGATGCCAATGGTACCAGGCCTTGACTTCGCCGAGATGTATTTCGACTCAAGATCTTCGCCAAAGGTGACTTTGGTGACTTCATTGGCATTGTATTCCTGATTATTGCCGTCAGCTGTGAATACGCTGATGCCGTAGGATGGCACCGACGATAGGGAGTGGAAGGCACGGAGGTTGTATTTAAATTTACGCCAGCTATCACGATCTTCGCCATAAACCTCAATCATGTCGTTTTTGAAATAGAGACAGTCATGTGAGTTGTCGTAGATGTCGCCCGACCAGTAGTTTCCGCTTATGCCGACATTCAGATGCTCCCATTCCTCTTCCCATTCATAGATAGTCGTTTTAACAGAATACCAACCAGCAGCGGGAAGGAACAGGGCGGTCTTCTCGCCATCATTGTCGAAAGTCCATTCAATACCTTTCTTCTCTGCATTCCATCGTCGGGGTGATATGCGACCCAGTGCATTTAGTTCTGCCGTTGTAGGCAGACGCCATCCTCCTGTGAAAGGATAACTTTCGGCCTCATAGGTTGAATAGTAATTGCCTGATGCATAAGGATCGTCCGTTCCCTCGTTGCTCAACGCCACAGCTACCTTGCCTATGCTTTCGCCCAAATCGACCACTATGCATTTTTTGCCATCCAGAAAATCGATGGTGCCAGCGGGGAATGACTGGTCGAGATATTTGTGACACGTAACTATCTGTTGCAGATTGATAGGGAAACTTCTGTATGAGCCATCTTTCAGCTCAAGGTTAACTGTAGAATGAGTCTGTGCGCTGCTCGTGACTGATATCACGATAAATGACAACATAATTATTATGTTATTTATTCTCATTGTATATTATAAGTTTTGCTGGCAAAGGTACATAATATATGCCATATAGATTGCGATTTCCCCCCAAAAAAATGTTAAACTCAGCATTTTCTTTGAAAATAATTGCCGAAAAGTGAAACTTTCGAATAATAAAGAGTTGATAATTTGTACGCGCGCACGCACACGCGCGCGTTTATTAATAAGGTGTAATTTGATGTTTTGTAAAACAAGACATGCGAAAAGGAATAATAGGTATCCGCTATATCATAGTCAGAAAGGTTCACCCGTATAGTTATCGATGCAATCATAATAGAAAAAAATGATATGATGTATGGTGTGCTTCATTCTGAAGCTCATGTCTTTGTGTGGTGTGTCGGTGCTAAAGAACAAGTTCTTGCACCACCACACCACACAAAGACACCACTGTCGTGGCAATCCATACATCATATAAAAAATATGCTTCGCATAAAAAATATCTCACTTCGTTCG
>JAKSIZ010000047.1 GCA_024398515.1 Bacteroidaceae bacterium
TACTATCCGTTGCTTGCCAACTACAGCAATGGGCAGATGCACGTGCTTTATGGATATTACGGCACAACACCAACTGCTCCACGCTACTCAACGGCACTTGTAGATTATACTCTTACTGGGAATCCTGGCGATGCAGGATACCTGCGTGTTGACAGCACAAATGCAGAGCTTAATTCCAATACGCTGACGTTTGAGCATAGCCAACTTGTGAATAACGATGGCTACACGTACATGTATGCTTCAAATGTTCTCAACAGCAACAGTCAGATACTTGTGTCACGTATTGCAAATGACGACTACAACAGTCAGCCAGAGTACTGGGTGCTCAACACCGACGGTAAATTCGAATGGGTTACGGTAATGCCTGACTCAAAACTTGCTGCACCTCGTTCCAATGCAATTGCTGACAATGGTAGCTGCCAGAACCCACAGGCAATCAAGAGCGGCGATTACTATTATATCATCGGACAGCAGTATAAGGATGCGAATGCAGTGTATATTTGGCGCTCGAAGACTCCTTACGGACCGTTTGCTGAGCAGAAGACTCTGTTTGTCGTTCCTGCAACTGTCGATAAGTTGGGCAACCGCAACTATTCCGCACTTACGCGAGTAGTGCTCCATCAGGGATTGTCAAGAAACGGCGAACTCGTAATCTCCACTTCACAGACGGCTACAGCAAATGCCGATAACTTCACATATCCTGGAAGTGCGGATTATGTACGCCCATATTTCTACCGCATTTTCAACTGGGAGAGTATATTCGAAGAGTAAAACTTAATTGCTTGGTATTTCCATGAATAAAGTCTTCGCGACTTGAAGCGTGCGGATGCCTTTTATGGAATGACTTTAATACTTGGAAAAAAACTGTAGCAGTTTTGGATTGAAAACTGTAGCAGTTTCCGAGTGAAAACTGTAGCAGTTTTTTCCCAAGTATAAGTGTCGTTCTTGAAAACGCAAACGGTGACCCTCTCCCTGCTTCACCAAAGAAGTATCCCCAACGATATAAGTGGAAGAAAAAACAGTCGCCATTCACAGTAAATGTATTGAACATCAAAATGGTACGCAACGGTGGCTTTACAGCCGCAATGGAATAATATAAAAACACTAAATAAACAATATGCTTTATGAATATTAAATCACTCGTATTAGCCGCAGCCATAGTATTGGTTCCTAATGCAATGTTTGCCAAGGCTGCAAACAAGACAACCTCATTGGTGGATTATGTAAACACACTTCAGGGCACGAATTCTAATTTCGGGCTATCACATGGCAACACTTTCCCTGCTACAGCCATGCCATTTGCACAACACATGTGGACACCACAGACTGGTCCTAACGGCGAGGGGTTCAAGTATCTCTATGCTGCCGATCAAATCCGTGGTTTCGGACAGTCTCACCAATGCTCTCCATGGGTCAGCGACTATTCTGTATATACTTTCTTTCCTGAAACAGGCGACCTTGTTGTTGACCCAGATAAACGTGGCGCAAAGTTCTCGCACGACAACGAAACAGGCAAACCACACTATTATTCAGTAAAGTTCAACAACGGCATACAGACAGAGTTTGCCCCAACAGAACGTGGCGTTCACTTCCGTTTCACCTATCCGAAAACTGGCGATTCTTGGCTCATCATCGATGGTTATAATGGCGACAGTGAGATAGAAATTGACCCTGCGGCACGTCAGGTGCGTGGCTGGGTACACAATCATCGCTTCTGTAACCATGGCGAGAATTTTCATAACTATTTCGTAATCCAGTTTGATCAGCCTTTTGCTGACTATGGAACATGGGAAAACCGCCATAATAAGACCTTTGTAAAGGAATGTAATGGCAAGGGTGATGGATATGGAGCATACCTTAAGTTCAAGAAAGGTGCTAAAGTTCAGGCAAAGGCAGCATCTTCATACATCTCTCTTGACCAGGCACGCTTGAATCTTAATCGCGAACTTGGCAAGGACAAGAGCATTGAACAGACAAAGCAACGTGGTCGCGAAACGTGGGAGAAGGTGCTCTCACGCATAGTAGTAGAAGGCGGAACTGATGAGCAGATGCGCACATTCTATTCATGTTTGTTCCGTTCAAATCTTTTCTCACGTAAGTTCTATGAAATACGTGAGGACGGCACACCGTATTATTATAGCCCATACGATGGAAAAATCTATGATGGATACATGTTCACCGACAATGGATTCTGGGACACATTCCGCTCACAGTTCCCTCTGACCAATATACTTCACCCAACACAACAGGGCCATTATATGAACGCTCTTCTTGCTGCACAAAAGCAATGTGGATGGCTTCCATCATGGTCTTTCCCAGGTGAAACAGGCGGCATGTGTGGCAATCACGCAATATCGCTCCTTTCTGATGCTTGGGCAAAAGGCATACGCAATTTCAATCCTGACTCTGCTCTCGTGGCATACGCACACGAAGCAATGAACAAAGGTCCGTGGGGTGGTGCCAATGGTCGTGCTGGATGGAAAGAGTACTTTGAGATAGGCTATGTTCCATTCCCAATGTCGCATGGCAGTGTCACACAGACTCTCGAATACTGTTACGATGACTGGTGTGCTTATCAGCTTGCAAAATCTTGCGGCAATAAGTTCTATGAGCGTGTTTTCGCTAAGCAGATGTATAATTACAAGAACCTTTGGGACGGTAATCTCGGTTTCTTCCGTGGACGCGATGTCGATGGTTCATGGACAGAACCGTTCTCAGCGATAAAATGGGGCGGTCCATACACAGAAGGCAATGCTTGGCATTATATCTGGTCGGTATTCCATGACATTGACGGTCTTATTCGCCTATTTGGCAGCGAGAAGAAGTTCTGCGAGAAGATAGATTCCGTATTCTCCGTTCCTAACACAGTTGACCCAGGATGGTATGGTGGCAAGATTCATGAAATGGTAGAGATGGAAAATGCCAATATGGGGCAGTATGCACATGGTAACCAACCTATCCAGCACATGACTTACCTGTATTCATACGCAGGGCAGCCATGGAAGACACAATACTGGGTTCGCCAGATTATGTCACGCCTTTACAACAGTACTCCTGACGGATTCCCTGGAGATGAAGACCAAGGCGGCATGTCGTCATGGTACGTCCTCTCTGCACTGGGAATCTATGCTGTAACGCCTGGCACAAACCAGTATGTTATTGGTTCTCCTATATTCCGTAAGGCTACAATCACTATGGAAAATGGAAAGAAGTTCGTCATTGAAGCTAAGGACAATAACCTTGACAACTGCTATATACAAAGTGGTACGCTCAATGGCAGAAATCTTGATAAGAATTATATCACATACGATGATATGTTGAATGGAGGCATACTGTCATTCCAGATGGGACCTCAGCCAAACAAGCAGCGCAATAACACTACTGCGTCTGCACCATATTCAGTTTCAACAATCGACAACCAATAACCGACAACCAATAACCGACAACCGTATTTTATGAAAAAATACTATATTTTATTGATTTGCCTCATAGCAGCACTGAATGCCAGTGCACAGGACTATGCTCACAAGGTTAATACGCTCATAGGCACTAAAGGGGCAGGACTGGCATCAGGTCAGTTATATCCTGGTGCTACATATCCTCATGGCATGGTTCAATTCACACCGTCATATTTTGCTAAATATGCTGGTTTTGTAATAAATCAAGCAAGTGGAGCTGGGTGTGAACACATGGGAAACTTCCCTATGTTCCCTATCAACGGAGAGTTGAAGGCATCTCCTGATATGATACGCAATGCTAAGATAATGGTCAGCGACGAGGAAGGTCACGCAGGTTACTACACGGCAATGGTCAACCATGACGTTAAGGCCGAGATGACTGTTACCGAGCGAACAGGCATGGCTCGCTTTACATACCCAGAAGGTTCTACGAAAGGATCTGTAATAATTGGTGCTGGCATTGCAGGCACAAATATTAAGGAGGCAGCAGTAGTAATAACCTCGCCAAGGTCATGCGAGGGTTATGCCGATGGTGGGCAGTTCTGTGGTTTGCCAACCCATTACAAGGTTTATTTCTATGCCGAGTTTGATGCAGATTGCATCGAGAAAGGTACATGGAAAAAGAAAGAGTTGCATCGAGGTGAAACATTCGCAGAGGGACAGTATTCAGGCGTATATTTTACGTTTGACACATCTAAAGGCAAGACTTTGCAATACAAGGTAGGCGTCAGTTATGTGTCCGTAGAGAATGCCCGTGCCAATCTTCGTGCTGAAAACGCAGGATGGAACTTTGCTGACGTCCAGAAGAACGTGGAAAGCAAATGGAATGACGTGCTCTCACTGATTGAAATCAGCGGTGGAACGAAAGAACGTGAGCAACAGTTCTATACACATCTCTATCGCACATTTATCCATCCAAGTGTATGCAACGATGTTAATGGCGAGTATATGGGTGCAGATTTCCAGGTTCACAAGACTAACTTCAAGCAATATACTCAATTTTCTAACTGGGATACGTATCGCACACAGATACAAGTTCTGGCTATGCTGGAACCTGACGTGGCAAGCGATATTGTAATCTCTCACAAAGATTTCGCAGAACAGTCAGGCGGTTCGTTGCCACGCTGGGTGATGGCAAATTGTGAAACAGGCATCATGCAGGGCGACCCTTCTTCTGTACTGATATGCAACGCATGGGCATTTGGCGCACGGAACTATGATCCAAAGCCTATCTTTGAAATAATGAAACGAGGCGCAGAAGTTCCTGGAGCTGCTTCGCAAGGATATGAGACGCGTCCTCATCTCAAGTCATATCTGGAAAAAGGATATTGTCCTGCTTCCATTCAGCTTGAATATACATCAGCAGATTTTGCTATTGCCCAATACTCTTTGTATGCTGTTGGCGACGAATTCTCATCATGGAGATATTTCCATTATGCCCGTTCATGGAAAAACCTGTATAATCCGGCAACGACATGGCTCTGCTCTCGCAACGAGGATGGCTCATGGAAAAACCAGGGTGAAGATTGGCGTGAAGCAACCTATAAGGATTATTTCTGGATGGTGCCATACAATATCAAAGGCTTGATTGATATCATCGGTGGTAAGCAAAAGGCAATAGAACGACTTGATGAGTATTTTACACGTCTCGATGCAGGATATGGCGACGAGTGGTTTGCATGTGGCAATGAACCGAGCTTTGGAATTCCTTGGTGCTACAATTGGGTAGGACAGCCTTGGAAAACATCTGACGTGATACGCCGTACATTGAACGAGATGTATTCGGCAAAGGTTAACGGATTGCCTGGCAATGACGACCTCGGTGCTATGGGGGCATGGTATGTCTGGGCATGTCTCGGACTTTATCCAGAGATTCCTGGTGTAGGAGGTTTTGCTCTCAACACCCCAATGTTCCCAAAGGCAACAGTCCATCTCCCTAACGGCAAGAATATAGTCGTGACAGGCGGTGCTGAAGGAAAACCTTTCACCTCGTCGCTCAAGTTCAATGGCAAGACCTTTAATCAGACTTGGATTAACCTTGATGAACTCACGAATGGTGCAACACTGGATTATATAACTTCAGCAAAACCCAACAAACAATGGGGACTCGAAAAGGAACCTCCATCCTGGGAATAAGCATTATGAACAGACTTAAACATCTCGTCAAGTTGCTTTTTGTAGCATTTCCGCTTTGCCATGTCAGTGCCCAAGAGTATGAGTATTACCAGAATCCGGTAATAAGAACGGACTTGGCTGACCCTTCTGTTATCCGTTTCGATGGAGCGTACTATGTCACTGGTACTTCATCAGAGTGGGCACCATTTTATCCTATTTACAAATCAACAGACTTAGTGAAATGGAAACAAGTTGGGCACGTCTTCGAACAAAAACCAGATTGGACTGAAAGTTCTTTTTGGGCTCCAGAATTGTATGTATATAATAATAAGGTGTATTGCTATTACTCTGCCCGACGCAAGAGCGACCACAAATCATACATCGGAGTAGCTGTTTCCGACACGCCAGAGAATACCTTTGAGGACAAAGGATCGCTTGTAACTATAGGCTCTGAATGCATTGACGCATTTGTGTTTAATGACAATGGACAACTCTATATCACATGGAAGGCATACGGACTTGATCCTCGCCCAATAGAAATACTCTGTTGCAAGCTTTCAAATGATGGACTTCGTCTTGAGGGAGAACCTTTCTCTCTGCTTACCGATGAGGAATCCATAGGTATAGAGGGGCAGTGCATTATCCGCAAAGACGATTGGTACTATCTGATTTATTCTGCAAGAGGTTGTTGCGGACCAGGGAGTGATTACGAGGTACGTGTGGCTCGCTCCAAAAAGATTACAGAGTCATTCCAGAATTATAGCGACAATCCTATTTTAATGCGTTCAGATGATTTCCAGGCTTGCGGGCATGGTACTGTTACAACAACGCCTGAAGGAAGGTACTATTACCTGTGTCACTCCTATCAGCACAATGCGAAGTTCTATATGGGCAGACAACCAATTGTACAGGAACTCGTGTTTGGAAGTGACCAATGGCCACACTTTAAGACAGGCCGACTTGCCACTATTCGCCAGCCGATGCCGTCCGAAGGCATAAAGCAAGGCGAATGGAAGCAATTCGCAGATAATTTTGCAAGTAGGAAACTTGGTGTTTCATGGACATGGAATTATACATTCTGCGATGTCAAGGCTGAAGTTAACGGCAATGGCAAATTGCTCTTGAGTGGGAATGGTATCAAGGAGTCTAATGCCGCAGTGTTATGCCAACGTACACCTGATAGTGATTACAGTTTTGCTGTGAACGTATTAAATAATGGTCAGTCAATGCGAGGAATAGTACTGTACGGCGATGCGGGAAACTATGTCGCTCTAGTTTTGCGAGGCAAGAAACTACAAATCATATCAATGTGCAACGGAAAGGATACTATTTTAAGCGAAATTCCAATGAAGAGACGATCCATTCGTTTACAAGCAGAAGTGAAAGACAGTAGAACTCTCTCATTCATGTTTGATGATGGCAATGGCATGAAGAAACTTGAACCATGCAGTGTTGATGCAAGTCATACCACTCCATGGGACAGAGTTGCCCGTCCGGGTGTAATATCCGCTGTATTGGTAAACAGCAAAGAAAAACCAGCAGAATTTTCTGATTTTCAAATGTGGAAGAGATAAACAAAATTTTCTAACAAAATAATATAACAATAATGAAAAAGATTATCGTAATGATGATGCTTTGCTGCTCAACTGCAGTAATGGCACAAAACAACCATCACAATTTTGGATGGTTTGGACGTTATGCTCAGGCAAACAAAGAACTCCCTGCACCTGCAAAGGGCGAGAAACGTGTAGTATTTATGGGAAACTCAATCACAGACAACTGGGCTTCCATGCGTCCTGACTTCTTTAAGAAGAATGGCTATATCGGTCGCGGTATAGGCGGACAGACTTCTTTCCAGTTCCTGACCCGTTTCCGTGAAGACGTGGTAAACCTTCAGCCAAAGCTCGTAGTTATCAACTATGGTACAAACGACATTGCTGAGAACACTGGCGAATACAACGAAGATTACACTTACGGCAATGTTCTGTCAATGATAGACCTTGCCCGTGCCAACGGCATTAAGGTTATCCTGACATCATGTCTCCCTGCAGAGTTCTTCCCTTGGCAGCCACGCATCAAGGATGCAATGGAGAAGATTCGTCATCTGAATGCACGTGTTGAGGCATACGCCAAGGCAAATAAGATTCCATACGTTGATTACTTCAATGCAATGCTTTCAGCCGACGGCAAGGGACTTGACAGCCGTTATACACCAGAGCAGGTACACCCTAACGATGCTGGTTATGAAGTAATGGAGTCATTGATTGTGCCTGCAATCAAGAAAGCACTTAAAATAAAGTAAATGGTTGTAGGTTCAAAATGAAAAAGATTGTATTTTTATTTTTGCTTGCATTGACTGCAGTGCCGAGCTTTGCTGGTCCTTTTAAGGATTCAAAGCTGAACAAAGAGGTGTCAAGACGGCTTTGCCCACTCTTCACGGACAATATGGTTATGCAGCAACAGCGTGACAATGCTCCGATTTGGGGCATAGCAAAGCCTAATAAGAAAGTTACTGTAACCACTTCATGGAACGCCAGGAAATACACTACCACAGCTGCAGCCGATGGTAAATGGCGCATAGAAGTGAGTACACCAACGGCAGGCGGCCCTTATACCATCACTATCGACGACGGCACAAAGACTGTTCTCAATAATGTTATGATAGGTGAAGTGTGGCTTTGCTCTGGTCAATCGAATATGGGCTTCGAACTCGCATCCTCCAATAACGCTGATGCAGAGATTGCCGATGCTAATAACCATCCGACCATTCGCCTTTTGAAGGTTAAGACTAATATCGCTCCCGAACCACTTGATGGCTTCGACACCTCTATAGGCAATGGTTGGAACGTATGTTCTGCCGATGCTGCAAGGCATTTTACAGCCGTTGGATACTTCTACGGACGCAATCTTGAACAGAATCTTAACGTGCCTATAGGTCTGATTGATGCTTCATGGGGCGGCACTATCATTGAAGCATGGACAAGTCTTGAAGGACTTTCTGTTCAGCCATCACAGGCACGCAACATTGAATACGTAAAGCATCTGCCTGCAGAAGCATCTGCTCGCGAAGCACAATACAAGAAAGAAATCCTTGAATGGGCCGATAAGGTTCGCAGCATTGATGCCGGATACGAGAATAACCAGCCTGTATTTGCATCGCCAACCTTTGACGATTCAGCATGGGGCAAGATATATTATGAGCGTGGAGTAACGCGCGAGCCAAAGGATATACTCGGTATTGATGGCTTCTTCTGGCTTCGTCGTGTTGTCGATGTCCCTGCAAAATATGCCGGAAAAGACCTTTACATCCACATGGGAGGAATAGACGACAATGATATTTCCTTCTTTAATGGTGAGCAGATTGGCTCAATGGAAGGGGTAATATTCCGTCGTGACTACACTATCCCTGGTAATCTTGTGAAGGCTGGACGTAACATTCTTGCAGTGCGAGTGCAGGATACAGGAGGCTTTGGCGGCTTCTATCCTGCTGACGATACATTCTATATCACAGACAGTAAAGAAAGCACCAATCACGTTATCGACCTTGTTGGAGAATGGCGTTATCATATTGGTTGCTCAACTATGGAGTTACCTGTAATGCCTGTCAACACTGCTGGCGAGCCAAACGTACATTCTTTCCTCTACAACTCAATGATTCATCCTCTTCGCGACTATGCACTGAAGGGCGCAATATGGTATCAAGGCGAGTCGAACAGCGACCAAAGTCTGCAATATCGCGAGCTTCAGCCTATGCTCATAAAGGACTGGCGCCGCCAGTGGCACGACAATTTCCCATTCTTCATCGTGCAGCTTGCCAACTACAAACAGCGTCTTGACGAACCGTCAGAGTCGTCATGGGCAGAACTTCGCGAGGCACAGTATCTTACTGCAAAGCACCTCGAAAACACTGGCATGGCATGTATCATCGATATAGGCGAAGCCAACGACATTCACCCAAAGAACAAGCAGGACGTAGGCTATCGCCTTGCACTTCAGGCGCGTGCCATTGCATACGGCGAGAAGATAAATCCTAACGGACCTCAATACCGCGATTATCGTATTGAAGGCGACAAGATTCGTGTGTTCTTTGCAGGCGGACGCCAGAGTGGCGAGTCGCAACTCGTTACGGGAAATGAACGTCTGAAAATTCCAGGAGGAGACGTAAAAGGTTTTACTATTTGCGGTCCTGACAGAGTGTTCCATTGGGCTGATGCCGTTATCGAGGGCAATAGCGTTGTCGTAAGCTGCCCTGACGTGAAGTTCCCAATTGCAGTGCGATATGCTTGGGGCGACAATCCTGAGTGCAACCTCTACAATAAAGTAGGACTTCCAGCAATCCCATTCCGCACGGACGACTATCCAAACATAGGAGTGCTCGTGAGGTAAGAATGTCAGGCGTTTTAGAAATCGGATGCTTAGGCGTTTGGTCATCTAAGAAAGAACAACCTTTATACTCGGGGAAAAACTGCTACAGTTTTCGCCTTAAAACTGCTACAGTTTTCGATCCAAAACTGCTACAGTTTTTTTCCAAGTATTAAGGTCATCCTAAAAATGCTAAAGGTTGTCCTAAACAAACGAAAGCAAACGATAGGTATAAAAAAGCGAAATATAAATATTAACAGAAAAGAATAAACATCAAATAGAAAATGCCGCAAGAAAAGCGGAAGGACCATAAAATAAGAGCATTTTAAGCGTAAATGTGATACTTTATGTTTATTTTTTACATTTTTTGGTTCTATTCTTATATCCTATATATCACAAAAGTCTTACCTTTGCATCCGAATTATTTATTACAATCATTTTTTATAAACCAATTAAAATTAAAAAAACATGATGAAAACTTTAACTCTTATGAAAGGCTTATTCGTAGCCGCAATGTTGTGCGTTTCAGTTGCTGCAAATGCAGATACTTATTATTATCGCACATTCCATGTAGTTGCCCAGGATATGACTGGCAATGGTACTATTTACATCACAACCCAGAACGATGTTTCACACGGTGAGTATCAAAAATTTGACACAGACCTTGAGTCTGGTTTTGCATGTACGATGAGTAACGGTTACGGCCGTCTTTTCTTCTATCCAACTCCTGATCCAGGTTATGTCTTTCAGGGTGTAAAGGTGTTCACTGTTGATCAGGATGCACCAGAACCAACTGAAGAAGAAATCGAAGCCGCTCCATTTGCTGAATACAAGACAGAAGAGACTGATGTTGACAATGGTGTTTATTCAGTAGTTATCTTCCCAGGCGATAAGCAGGGCGAAACAGACGAAGAGAAGAGCGCCTGGTCTCCATACGGAGTTTATGGCGGTACTGATTTTGCAGCAGCAGCTGCAACAGCATGCAATGACAATCCGGATGCATACGTTTACTACTACTTCCTTGACGAGGTAGCAGGCATTCACGATATTGCTAACACTACAACGTCGAAGACAACAGTTTACAGCCTTGATGGTCGCCAGCAGAAACTCACAAAGGGCATTAACATTGTTCGCAACGGCAATTCAGTGCGTAAGGTAATAATTAAATAAAGTTTTAAGGTTTATAGGTTGTAAGGTTTAAGGTTCTTCCCAAGCCTTACAGCCAAACCACTAAACAATATGTTTAGTATTACACTGGGGCAGAAAGCAATTGAAAATTGTATTTTACTTTTGCTTCTGCCCCTTTTCAAGTCTTTCAAACAATGCATACGAACCAGAAATCTATCATATTAACCATTTCAGCAATACTTTTATCCGTTGTAGCAAATGGAGCACCAACCTCAATAAAGAACCTTTATCTATATGCTGAGGCATATCCGAGTGGTGCAGGCGTGGTATATCTTGCACCAAAAGCAAAGGATAATGCCTACATAAAAGAGCAGTCGGGCAACTTTGGAAGCACGGCAATGCTCAAATATACTACGCGAGAGAATGGAGGTGCCAATGATGCCAAGGCACAAGGAGGCGATTGCCAACAAGGTGTTGCGATGTATGAGGCATTGGTTTACGCCAAAGCAAATGATGGTTATGAGTTCGTAGGACTTGCACCAGATGCATGGAACGGCAAATATAAGGCAACAGATCTATATGCCGTGCATACTGGTGACGATGGAAACAGCTATAAATTCTCGTTCAGTTACGATGGAATAGAAAATGGTTTGGCAATAAATGCCAATAGTTCGCGACATGATGCCGACGGCGATGACGATACAGGTAAGGACGTCGTAGGCGATTCAGGAAAAGGACAACCATACGTTTTTGCAAACAAACCATGGAAAAACACACCTGACACATACATCTATGCCGTCTTCCGCAAGAAGGGAGACGCTACGCCAGCACTTGATATCAATGGAGAAGAAGAGCTTGAAGCGTTCAAGGCAGCACCGGCAAATGATGACGACCGTATCTCGCTTGACAGTTACGATGGTCAGCATTGGCAGATATTTCCAGTCACTACAGAGAATATGTTAGGTGCTCGCGAAGCCGATTTTGTGCCGGAAGAATATGTTGATGGCATTGTGCCAGGCACAGTGTTTGCTGCATACGTTGCAGCAGGAAAGGAAAAGGACCCGAATTATTCCGACAATATATATAAGGTGGACGAAACAAAGTACAACAGAGCATTCTGGTATCGTACAGTGTTCGACAAGCCTGCGCTCATTGAGGGGCAGCATCTGCTGTTAGTCCTTAAGGGAACACACCGTTCTTCTGTAGTATATCTTAACGGCAAGAAGCTTGGAACGATTGAAGGACATGTGCTTAAAATGCGCCATGACATTACCTCAATGCTTCGCGACAAGGATAATGTATTGAACATACTGATAAAGCCACAAGTGGAAAAAGTGCTTGACAGGAGCTCCAGTTTCGTTAACTATGTTTGCCCAACATATATATCCTCACATAGTTGGGATTGGATGCCATACGTTCCAGGACTTAACTGCGGAGTAACCAACGATGTATATCTTGAAACCGTAGGCGGCATAACCGTGCGTGACCCGTGGGTTCGCACCGAGAGTCTTACGACAGATCGTTCCAAGGCAGTTCTCAACTTGCAGACATCAATCGTAAACCTTACATCAACGCAAAAGACAGTTCAGGTCAAGGCAACGATAACTCCTGGCAATTATATCCTCACGAGAGACGTAACAATCAATGCAGGAGACTCTATCGACGTGTCGCTTGACAAACTTACCATTGAATCCCCACGCCTATGGTGGCCGAATGGTTACGGAGAACAAGCGATGTATGACTGCAACATGGAAGTTATTGCCGATGGAATGGTGGTTGATTCAGAAGAAACCAAATTCGGCATCCGCACATACGATTATAAAAAGGAGAACACCTCAATGGTAGTATATTGCAATGGCGAGAAGATATACTGCAAAGGTGGAAACTGGGGAATGTCGGAATATATGCTGCGCTGCCATGGCAAAGACTATTTCACAAGAGTACGTCTGCATAAGGACATGCATTTTGATATGATACGCCTTTGGACAGGATGTGTAACCGACGAGGAGTTTTATGACGCATGTGATGAATATGGCATCATGGTGTGGGACGACTTTTGGCTCACAGGTCCTTATACAGGACTTACTGGTCCGGATGACAAGATTTGCTTCATGTCGAATGTCAAGGACAAGATAGTACGTCTGCGTAATCACCCATCCATAGCAGTATGGTGTGGCGATAACGAAGGTTGGCCTTACGAAGAACTGAACAATAGCATAGACAACGCCATCAAGACGTATGATGCAGGCGATCGTGTTTATATCCCTAACAGCCACAACGGTTATTTCACAGCCGATGCCTATAATAAGAAGGATGGTAGCGGACTTGGGCTCTCCGGCAGCGGATGGTGGCAGAGTTTCCCTGCAGAGAACTACTTCAAGGAAGGAATACAAGGTGGTGGTGGCGACAAAGGCGATGTTACCGATTGGGGATTCCGTTCGGAACTTGGCACTGGAGGCTTCTGCACGTATGAAAGCCTACGGGAATTCATGCCTGTCAACAAACTTTGGCCTCGCAATGATATATGGGAGAAACACTTCTTCAGCGATGACCAGGCATACGGCGGTGCTGCTGGTGCCACAAGTTATTTCAACCATGTGAAAACAAGTTACGGTGAGTCGCAGGACGTGAAATCATTCTGTGAGAAATCACAACTTTATAATATAGAAATAATAAAAGCCCTGTTCGAAGGCTGGAACTATAACCTTTGGAACACAGCAACCGGAATTCTCTACTGGATGAGCCAACCTGCATATCCATCATTGCTCTGGCAGACATACGACTACTATCTTGACATGACCGGAAACTATTGGGGTGCCAAGAAAGCATGTGAACCAATACACATCCAATGGAACTGCAGCAACAATGACATCAGCATAGTAAACACCACACTTGAGGATGTCAAAGGATATCGTGCAGAGATTGGGGTGTATGACCTTAACGGCTTAAAAAACGACGACATATCTGGCGTGGCAGAAGACGTAATGGCTGCTCCGAACAGTGTTGTCAATGTGTATAATCTTAATACTTCAGGCAAGAAGAAACTGAGTACAATACAGGGCATGTTCTTGCTTAGACTGTCGTTGTATGACAATGGAGGCAATTTGGTTTCGGAGAACACATATTGGAAAACTACTCTCGGATTATCAAAAGATGACTATAAAAAACTGAATGACATTCCACAAGCAGAGATATCGTCAGAGTTTAATATAGTTGAGACTGATGGCACAACCATTAAGGCAACAGCTATGCTTAAGAATAATTCGAGCACACCAGCCTTTGCCATTCGCCTGCGACTCGTCGATGATAAGAACCAGCGCATACTTCCTGTAATAATGGACGACAACTACATTACGCTCTTGCCAGGAGAAAGCAAGACAATCGCAATGGAGTTTGATGACAAGAACATTACAGGCAATACGCATCTGCTCATCAAGCAATATAACTATGACGAAGCAGAAGGAGGCGTTGTCAATGAAATTATTGAAATACCGTCAGACAATGACTTTGGACGACATGCCCGTGTTTATAATATGGATGGTACGCTGTGCAGAGTACTTGACAGAGACGAGGATGTTCGCGACGTAATGCTTACCCCTGGGGTATATATCATCGAGAATAACAGTGGGACATCCAAGAGTTACAAGAAAATAATGATAAAGTAAAAAATATAAAAAGTTGACTAAAATGAAAAAGAAAATTCTTCTCACCCTTTTGGCAGTTTGCTTTGCTTCTGCCAATGCCCAGCAAGTAGCGCCTTTCAAGCAGGGCGACCGTGTATGTTTCGTAGGTAACAGTATTACTGATGGAGGGCATTATCACAGTTACATCTGGCTTTATTACATGACCCATTTTCCATACGCAGATATGTGGATGTCGAATTGCGGCATAGGTGGTGATACCAGTGAGAACATACTGAAACGACTTGATGGTGACGTGTTTTCGAAGCGTCCAAACGTTATCACTCTGACATTCGGAATGAACGACACCGGCTATTATGAGTATAACGGCAACAATGCAGAAAACTTTGGCAATGGCAAGGTAGAATGGTCAAAAAGCATGTATAAGAAAATAGAAGAACGCCTAAAGGGTTTGCCTGATACTCGCATAGTGCTAATCGGAACATCACCCTACGACGATACATCCAAGTTTAACAAGGATGTGTTCCGCAACAAGAACTCATATATGCAGAAGATAGTGGCTTTTCAGGACTCAGCAGCAAAGGCAAACAAATGGGAATTTGTAGATTTCAACCATCCTATGACTGAGATGAATCATCATTTCCAGCAGCAAGATTCCACGTTTACCATTTGTGGTAATGACCGTGTACATCCTGACAATGATGGACACATGGTTATGGCTTATCTCTTTCTTAAGGCACAGGGAATGTCGGGTAAGAAAGTCGCAGATTTTACAATAAATGCAAAGAATGGTAAAATTATTGAACAAGAAAATTGCAAGATAAACAATTTTACGACCACTCACAACGTTATAACATTTGACTACCTTGCTAATTCCCTTCCATTGCCATTGGACACAATAGCACATGGATGGGGTATGAAGCGTGCACAGTCTAAAATAACGAAGGTGGTGCCTACGTTCATGGAAGAAATGGACAACGAGCGCCTATGCGTAAAAGGTCTGCGTGGAGACTACCGTCTCGTAATCGACGATGTCTTCATTGCCAATTTCACGGCAAAAGAACTTGCTGACGGTATAAATCTCGCAGAGTACAGACACACGCCTCAGTATCAGCAGGCATGTGCCATAATGGCTCTTAATGAGGATCGTTGGGAATTGGAGCGCAAGTTCCGCGATTATGCATGGTTACAATATGACTTCTTCATGGGCAAGGGATTGCTTGATGTTAACGATGAACACGCAGCAGAAGTGTTCCGCGAAGGACAAAAAACTGACGGATGGGTTGGCGCTCGCCGTGAACTCTACGACAAGATGATTCACAAGGACGTTCGCGACATGTACATTGCCCAGATGGACATGATTGTGAAGCGTATATATGAAATCAACAAACCAGAAGTCCGCCATTTCACTCTAACTCCAGTTAATAATATTAAATAATGATGTTTCTATGTTAAGCTTTGGCAACCAAAAACGATTCATGAGAACCTATAGAGGAGCAATCATATTGTTCGCCTTTGCCATCATGCCGCTGACTGTTGACGCACAGGAAGACGACAGTCAACTTATGCCTGGTGAGATTGCCAGAGATGAGGCAAAATGGCCTGAGCCACAGATAAATGAAGAGTGGGGGCTGCAACTTATGAAGCATAACTGCCCTAATCACAATGTGTTTGTATATAAGGACAAACTTTACGACAATCTCTTTACACGTACACTCGGATGGAATGGTGGTGATGGCGTTGAGACAACTTTGCTACCTGACGGTAATGTGTTCTGGTCATTTAATGACAGTTTTTATGGCGTTGTTGATGAAGATACACGTGCAAGGCGTTCTTGTTCCTTCCCACGTAATTCAATCATGGTACAGACAGTAGGTGAGGATGGCTTGCCAGGCACTAAGCCAGAAAACCTCGTATGGCTTGCAGACTATGTGCAAACCGACAACCCTAATGCAGACCGTTACTATCAGGCACGCACCCATCTGCGTCATCCTAACGGTGAGAAAAGTGATGTGGAGATAAAACGTGGCGACATAGACCAACAGTGGCTTTACTGGGCTGGCGATGCTACCATTTATGATGGAAAGATGCAAATGCTGTGGGGAGGTGTATATAATGGGACAGAAAACCTCATGCAGAACAAAAATCAAGCTTTAGTCACATATAGCCTTGAAGGAAAACCAGGTGACTCTACTTATTTAAAAATTATAGATGTTGACCATAACCATGTAGCCAATGACCCTGTGATGTATGGTTCACAGCTTTGGGAAGATGAAGATGGACATACCTATCTATACTCATGCAATCAATGGAAGGAAACTCCAGACCAATTATTGGCGTTTAGTCACCCTGTAGTTGCTCGAACAAAGACTCATGACCTCAACAGTGGCACAGAATACTACATAAAAGACACTGAGGGGAATTGGCATTGGCAGGACACTTATCCTACAGATGAAGAACGTAATCGCTCAGGTATTTCTCAACACTCCATATCTACAGTATGGGTGTTCAAAAAGGGAGACTGGTACTATATGACAGGACAGGGCTATGTTTTCGGCAAGGATATGTATCTGCTGCGTTCAAAGAATCCTTGGGGACCTTTCGACGACAAAGAACACTTGTGGATATTCCCGAACGTGCTTGATAAAAAAGGCACTCGTACGTATCAAAATCTCTATATGCCGCATCTGCACATGGCATTGTCGCGTCAGGGTGAATTGGTATTTTCAACAAATACTGATGCAAAGGATTGGGGTGACAACTTCAATTCGACAGGCAGTGCCGACTTCTATCGACCTTATTTTATAAGAGTATATAATTGGGAAGCTGTGTTTGACAAATAAACCACTTATAAAACCGTAAATGATATGAAATATAAGCCTAATGCATATTTTTTTAAGGTAATGCTACTTGCGATGTTCGCGTTAGTAATTACAACATCGTGTTATAAGATATTCAAGACTCATGCTCCAAAAGAAGTTGTCGCAGGTCAGAAATTTGATGTAAAAATGGTTGTCGTAGATAATGGTGACGAACACCAGAAAGAGATTACAGACTGGTCTGTGGCTGCCATTCGTATTCCAGAGGACTGGGATGTAAAATGTGGCGCTCAGGATTATCGTTCTTATGCCGAGGATTGGGTTTACTATTCAAATGGTAAGCCAGCTAATGCAACATATACACTGCGTTACAGCGAATCATTATCAAAGGCATACGATGCAGCTGCACCTAAAAGCGGATATAAATGGATGGCATTTGTCAGTGCAACAAAGGTTACGAAATATATGGCGAGTTGCTGGCGCAATGGCTGTGACTCTGCTGTTGTTACATTCCACGTCACCGCAGGTCAGAAGACTGGCAAATATACTATTGACTTCCTTGCAGGCGACAGTGAGCAGGATGAGAGTCCAAAGTCATACTCTGAGGCTTCGCAACTTGCTACCGACCGTATGATAAACGCTTCGTCTGTAGTTATGTTTAAGATTCCAAGCGGTAAAAGTACCTCCAATTATACGCCTCAAATGGCATGTACCATTAAGGTCTTGGAAGACCCTAATGCAATAACAGCTGTACATGAAGACAAATTTAAACCATCAAACATTTATAATATTGAAGGCAGAAAGGTTTCTGACGGCAACGATGTCAAGAACCTTGCCAAAGGCATATACATCATTAACCATAAAAAAACCATAATAAAATGAAAAAGGAACTTTTAACTTTACTTATATTTACCTACTCATTGATTACATCAGCAGGTGTTGTTGATACACTGAAGGTTCATTCTGACGTAATGAATCGCGATATTCCTGTAGTGGTAGTGCGTCCATCTTCAACCGTAGCACAAAGTCCTGCTAAGGGCAAGAAGTCGAAGAAGACTACGATGCCAGAAGTTGTAAAGTGCCCTGTGGTTTATCTCCTTCATGGAGCATACGCCAATGAGTATAAATGGCTTGAAGTTAAACCGACACTTCCTGCAATTGCAGACGAGATGCAAATGATATTTGTTACACCATACGTGCTGAATTCATGGTATTTCGACAGTCCTGTCAACAAAGAATTTATGTACGAAACATTTATCACCAAGGAACTTATTCCATGGATTGACAATCATTTCCCTACATTGGCAGACCGCAATCACCGTGCAGTAACTGGTTTGAGTATGGGCGGACATGGTGCATTGTTTCTGTCCTCACGTCATATAGACTTGTTCGGGGCTGCTGCTTCAATGAGCGGAGGCGTTGACATACGCCTTTTCCCACTCAATTGGAATATTCCTGATATGCTTGGTGAAATGGCGTCAAACCGACAGTCGTGGGACGAACATTCTGTCATGGAATGTGTAAAGAATTTGAAAAATGGTGACGTGACAATTACATTTGATTGTGGCGAGAGTGATTTTTTCATTGAAGTTAATCGTGCTCTTCATGCAAGATTGCTTTCACTTGGCATTGATCATGATTTTACTACACGCCCAGGAGGTCACACAGACCAGTATTGGAGCAATTCTCTCGATTATCAATTGCTATTCTTTAAGAAATACTTTAATAAATAATGTGATATGAAAAAGACAATACTTTTCTTGTTCCTTGCCTGCTTTGCAGGTGTACAAATTAGTGCTCAGGTGGTAAAGACACCTAATATGCAAAAGAAATGGGCATGGCTCGACTTTGAACGTCCTATCGGAATAAATCCTTTACTCGCACCCAATGCAGAGTCAACGTTCTATTGTTCTATGCAAGAAAACACTGTAAAGTGGGAGTCGGCAGACACGTTCAATCCTGCTGCGACTATTATTAACGGGCAAATAGTAGTGCTATACCGTGCTGAGGATGATGCCACAAAAGGTTTAGGTATGCGTACTTCACGTATAGGGTACGCTTCAAGCAACGACGGAATACATTTCCAGCGCCATGGGGCACCAGTGATGTTTCCTGGAAAGGATGCCCAGGCAGATGCAGAGAATGGTGGTGGATGCGAAGATCCACGCGTATGCATGACAGAAGA
>JAKSIZ010000048.1 GCA_024398515.1 Bacteroidaceae bacterium
AGTCGAACGGTCTTGTCATTGATTATATCGGCATCGTGAAGGCTCTGCGTCAGGCGTTGGCTGACTATACGGCAAATCCTGATGGTGGCGAAGGTGGCAACGATCCTACCGTCAACAAGGAAGAGCTCATAAAGCATGTGTGGGAAATCGTTGCAACAGCTGAGACATTCTTGCACGAAAAGGGGTTTGAATTACAAGAACTCATTGATGCCGAATCGTTTGAGAAATTGTCTCTTTTGAAGAAAGCTGCAAACCTACTGTGTGATACTGTTGAAACCAGAAAGTCTTTCTGTACATTTGCCACAACATTGCTCAGACTTTGGAAATATCTCGATCGTGAAGATATTACCGAAGATATGCGCAAAAAGAAGGATGCGTTGGAAGCCATTTACAAGGAGCTACAGAAGAAACGCAAGCACGCAGACATCACCGACCTGAGTGTTGCCATCAATGATATTGTAAATGAGCATTTGGAGATTGACAGCACTCAGGTAATGGTAGCTGAAGGGCGGAGGTTTGACATCAGCGGTATTGACTTCGACTTGCTGAGAAGGGAATTCGCAAAGCGTGATGACAAGAACCTCGTATTGCGTGACATTCAAGACCTGCTTCAAGAGCGTTTGGCTCGACTTTTAGCAGAGAATCCATCCAGAATTAACTTCTACGAGAAGTATCAAGAGATTATTCAAGCGTATAACCAAGAACAAAATCGCGCAACAATAGAGAAGACTTTCGAGGAGTTGATGCATCTGTCGCAATCTCTCAGCGAAGAAGAGAAGCGTTATGTTAGAGAAGGATTCAAGAGTGACGAAGAACTCTCACTCTATGACCTGCTATTGAAAGACAATCTATCAAAGACAGAAGTTAAGAAACTGAAGAATGTCGCAATAGAGTTGCTTGCCAAGATTAAAGGACAGTTGGCTGGTATGGATCATCCATTTGACAAACCAACAACTCGTGCGACTCTTATCATTACTATCCGTGATGTGCTGTGGCAGGAACTTCCGGAGAGTTACAGCGAAGAAAGTATAAACTACTACCGCGACACCATCTACAATTATGTTAGTCAAAGATATGGTAGTGTGGCATAAATAGGGATTGCCGTTTAATTTATAAGAATTGATATTAATTGACGAGGATATGCCATTGGGGGGATGGCTTCGGCGGTTGATTTTTTATTGGTGGTCACTATGATTTTGCTGGGGCAAATGTGCTTATTTATGGAATCGAACGGTTAAGGCTGGCAAACATTGCTGCAATGTTCAAGTCAACATTGCTACAATGTTCGGACCAACATTGCTGCAATGTTTTTACGAGTTAAGCGTTCAACCTACGAAACCATGACGCACGTGTCGCAGCAGACGATATGTCGTAACACTTTCTCCGAAGCGAAAAAATTTGGATTTTGCATAAAAAATCATCATACATAAGTTTGATTTTTTTAATCTTTTAATTTTTTTTATTACCTTTGCAGTGCATTTACGGAAAAAGTATGATTCTTAGTTACGACGTTTTGGTTATTGGCGGAGGGCACGCCGGATGCGAAGCTGCGTGTGCTGCTGCAAACATGGGGGCACGGACTTGCCTTGTCACTATGGACATGAACAAAATTGCACAGATGAGTTGCAATCCTGCTGTAGGCGGTATCGCTAAGGGACAAATCGTGCGCGAGATTGATGCTCTCGGTGGATACATGGGACTGGTGACCGATGCTACTACCATTCAATTCCGTATGCTGAACCGTAGCAAAGGTCCTGCGATGTGGAGCCCAAGGGCTCAGTGCGACCGTGGAAAGTTTATCTGGACCTGGCGAAAATATCTCGATGAAACCGACAATTTGGACATCTGGCAAGACCAAGCGTGCGAATTGCTCGTTGAGAGTGGGCAAGCCGTGGGCGTAAAAACCATCTGGGGAGCCGAACTTCATGCTAAGGCTGTAGTGATCACGGCAGGAACCTTTCTCAACGGACTGATGCACATTGGCCGTCAACGCGTAGAGGGTGGGCGCATTGCCGAACCTGCAGTAAAGATGTTTACCGAAAGTATCACACGGCACGGCATCGCTTCTGCACGGATGAAGACTGGTACACCGGTGCGGATAGACAAGCGTAGTGTGCATTTCGAGGACTGTGAACGCCAGGATGGAGAACAGGATTTTCATAAGTTTTCGTATATAAGTCAGGGATTTCCGGAAACTCCGGCATGCTCTGAGTCATCGGATTCCTCCAAGCAACTGACCCCACAACCTTGCTGGATTCTTCAGACAAACGAGGAGTGTCATGAGGAACTGAAGAAGGGTTTGCCTGATTCGCCGCTGTTCAATGGGCAGATACAAAGCATCGGGCCGCGCTATTGTCCGTCGGTTGAGACCAAGCTCGTGACGTTTCCCGACAAGGATCATCATCCGCTTTTCCTTGAACCAGAGGGCGAAGATACCAATGAGATGTACCTGAACGGCTTTTCTTCGTCAATGCCAATGGACGTTCAGATACGTGCCTTGAAGAAGATTCCTGCCCTTCGCGACCTAAAAGTATATCGCCCTGGCTATGCAATAGAGTATGATTTCTTCGATCCTACTCAACTAAATCACTCGTTGGAATCGAAGAAAATCAGTGGATTGTTCTTTGCCGGACAGGTGAATGGCACCACAGGATACGAGGAAGCAGCAGGGCAAGGACTCGTTGCTGGGGTTAATGCAGCCCAGTATTGCAGTGGTGGTCAGCCTCTCGTAATGGGCAGAGACGAGTCGTATATAGGTGTACTCATAGATGATCTGGTGACGAAAGGCGTGGATGAACCTTACAGAATGTTCACGAGTCGCGCAGAATACCGCATACTCTTGCGCCAAGATGATGCCGATGCAAGGCTTACGGAGAAGTCTTTTGCCATTGGACTTGCTCGCAGAAACCGCCTCGACCACTGGATGAGGAAGAAAGAATATATCGATGAAATCGTTGATTTTTGCAATAACTTCGCCATCAAGCCGCGCCTGATAAATGCCGACCTTGAACGCATGGGCACTACTCCGCTTGTGTATGGGTGCAAGCTTGTAGATCTTGTAGCACGTCCGCAACTCGGTCTTTGGAGTCTTGCTGAAGTTATTCCGCAATTGAAAGCATTGCTCAATAAGCCTGCCGACCGCCAGGAGGAAATAGCTGAGGCAGCAGAAATAAAGATGAAATACAAGGGTTACATCGAACGCGAGCGCATTGTTGCCGAGAAGATGCACCGCCTTGAAAACATACGCATAAAGGGAATCTTCGATTATCCCAATATGAATGGACTCTCAATAGAAGCACGTCAGAAGCTCAACCGCATACAACCTGAGACACTTGCTCAGGCAAGTCGCATACCAGGTGTCTCGCCGAGCGACATTGATGTGTTGCTTGTATTATCAGGAAGGTAAAAATAGAAAGCCCCTCTCTGTCCCCCCAAGGGGGAGAGAAAGGCTGAGGTCGCCCAAATTCGAGAACTCGAAAATTCGAGAATTCGAAAACTCGTAATCGGCTTGCCGCTTTCACAAAGCGTAGCGACTGAAAGAAAATTCATAAAAACCGTATAAACGTAAAACCGCACATTATGAACATCATCGATTTTAGCAAGAGTAACTCAGTGATCAATCAGTTTGTACTTGAGATTCGCGACAAGCAAATCCAACAGAACCGTCTGCTGTTCCGCCGAAACATCAACCGCATCGGAGAACTTATGGCGTATGAAATCAGCAAATCACTCGACTATGAAGTCCGCAATGTCAACACAGTCCTCGGCACAGCACAGTGCAGCGTTCCAAAAGACCAGATAGTCTTAGGCACAATCCTACGTGCCGGACTACCATTCCACCAAGGTTTTCTCGACATATTCGACCATGCCGACAACGCATTCGTATCGGCATATCGCGAATATACTGACGAAACACATTTCGACGTCTATACCGAATACCTTGCATCGCCACGCATCGACGACAAGACACTAATCATGGTTGACCCGATGCTCGCCACTGGCACAAGCCTACAACTGGCACTTGAAGCCATGCAGACAAAGGGCAAACCAAGCCGAATCATCATTGCAGCCGTCATAGCCGCACAGCCAGCAATTGAAAATCTGAAGAACTTCCTGCCTGATGATGCAGAAGTATATTGCGCAGCCATCGACGACCAACTCAACGAACACTACTACATCGTGCCTGGTCTCGGTGATGCCGGTGACTTGCTTTACGGTGGAAAGGATTGACAAAGAAGCCCCCTCCTGCTCCCCAAAGGGGGAGTGAGAGGGGGCTACAAAATTCATTTGGATATTATTCCTTATTTGTATCGATAAGTTTCCAGATGATTGCTGCAATAACTGCACCTACGAATGGACCTACGATGAACACCCAAAGTTGCTGCAATGCTACGCCACCCTCGAATACTGCAGGAGCGATAGAACGTGCAGGGTTTACTGATGTGCCAGTGTAGTGGATGCCTACGAGGTGGATGAGGATCAGTGAGAGACCGATTGCAAGACCTGCGAAGTTGTTTGTTGCACCGTTAGTCTTTGCTGTTGCACCGAGAACTACAAGTACAAATACTGCAGTAAGAACGATTTCAGCAATAAGACCATTGGCAACAGAACCTGCACAAGCATTTGCACCAGTTGTTGTGCCGGCAGCAAGTTCTGGAGATGTTGCTACGAGAGCATAGAGAACTGCAGAACCGATGAAAGCACCGATAACCTGGAAAATCATGTACATTGCTGCATCCTTGCCTGAGATACGCTTTGAGAGAAGGCAACCGAGAGTGATGGCAGGGTTGATGTGGCAACCACTGATACCGCCAATAGCGTATGCCATTGCTACTACTGAAAGACCGAATGCCATTGCTGTGCCTACTACTGCTGCAGTGTCAACACCACAATTGAGACTTACTGCTGTACCACAGCCCATAAGTACGAGCACCATTGTGCCGAACATTTCTGCTAAATACTTTTTCATGTTTTTTTGTTGTTTTTTTAATGGGTTAATAATAAGTTGTTAATAAAAAAAAATGTCTATCTCACAAGTGCAAACGACACCTGACGTTTTTCGAGGTTTGCCTTTTGGATTATAATCTTTATTGAGTCGCCGAGAGAATATTTATAGTGGTAACGACTACCTACAAGGCAGTAGTTTTTCTCGTCGAAATAGTAATAATCATCGTCGAACTCGCGCATCGGAACCATTCCTTCGCAATGGTTCTCGTCGATTTCACAATATATTCCCCACTCGGCAATGCCTACGATTGTGGATTGGAACTCTTCGCCAATCTTGTCGGAAAGGAACTCAACCTCCTTATACTTGATGCTTGCACGTTCAGCTTGTATGGCTATGACTTCCATTTCGCTGCTGTGTTCGCAAAGTTCCTCATAATACTCTGCATTAGCACTCTTGGCACCTTGTTGGTAGTCAGTCATCAACCGATGGACCATGGTGTCAGGGTAACGACGAATTGGAGAAGTGAAGTGGGTGTAATAGTCGAATGCCAAGCCAAAGTGTCCGATATTGTGCACCGAATACTTTGCTTTCATCATTGAGCGCAGAGCAACCATCTCAATGAGTTTCTGCTCTCCCTTGCCTGCACATGAGTCCATGAGTGAGTTAAGACTTTCGGCAATCTTGACCTTGCTGCCTGTGGTCTTGAGTTTATATCCGAAACGACGTATGAACTGACTGAGGTTTTCGAGTTTCTCCATATCAGGATTGTCGTGGATGCGATAAGGCAATGTCTTCTTCTTTTGCCCTCGCTTTACCTTTCCTACGCTTTCAGCCACGGTGCGATTTGCCAGCAACATGAACTCCTCAATGAGTTTTGTTGCATCGGTTGCTATCTTATAATGAACAGAAATAGGCTTTCCCTTCTCGTCAACTTCGAATTTGAGTTCTTCAGAGTTGAAGTTTATTGCTCCGCCCTTGAAGCGTTGGTCACGCAGCTTCTTTGCAAGGTTGTCGAGCAATTTTAGTTCTTCGGCATAGTCGCCATCCTTGCCTTCGAGTATCTCCTGCACCTCCTCATAAGCATAACGTCGGTTGCTCTTGATTACTGTGTGCACCAGTCGCCACGACTTTATCTCGGCATCTTCGTTGAGATTGAATATGACGCTATATGCCAGTTTCTCTTCGTCTGGGCGCAAGGAGCAGATGAAGTTGCAAAGTCGTTCAGGCAACATAGGTATTGTGCGGTCAACAAGATAGACGCTTGTTGCTCTTTTTCGTGCCTCAAGGTCGATGATGCTGTTTTCCTTTACGTAGTGAGAAACGTCGGCGATATGCACTCCGACTTCATAAAGACCACTCTCTAACTTGCGGATTGAGAGAGCATCGTCGAAGTCTTTTGCATCTTTCGGGTCAATGGTGAAAGTCAATACATTGCGGAAATCCTCACGCTGGGCATAGTCTTGCGCAGTAATCGTTGCGTCTATTTCCTCAGCAGCTTTCTCCACTGCCTTTGGATATTTATAAGGTAAACCATACTCTTCAAGTATTGCGTGCATCACGGTGTCATCATCAAGTTTTTCTCCGACAACGCCATATCGTTTCTTCATCCTTTCCGTTTCTTTGCGTCTGACGTATTCCAGTCCTGCTGCACCAAGACGGAACTTGTTGTATGCTACACGTTCCAGGTAACCGTCAAGTGCCATTTCATCAAGGATGTCAATAGTGAACATCTTGAGAGGATGCGTGTTGAACTTGAGGATACGGAAAATGTCCTTCAACGAAAACTCATGCGTAGGACTCTCCTCAAACAATTGTTGAAGTGCCATCACAAGTTCCTTCTGCGAAAGTTTCCTGCCAGCTTTACCTGCTTTGCGTTTCTCTCTTTTCATAATATAAGTTATTTCCACTTGCAAAGATAATGCAATTAGTGGAATAAACAAAAAAAAGTGATGAGAAATTAAAAAAAAATAGTCCTAAACTCCTGCAAGAAAAGTTTAGGACTATTTTTATGTTTGCTGTTTTTCTCTTTATCTTGGACCGCCAAAGCCGCCGCCACCAAAGCCGCCGCCGAAGCCACCGCCACCAAAGCCGCCGCCCATTGGCATTCCGCCGCCCATTGGCATTCCACCCATTGGCATCATTCCGTCGCCACCCAAACGACGTGCTTGCCTCATGGCCTGACGTGCAGACTTGTCACCAAAGATGTTGAAGCGATAAACTACGTGGAGCATTGCATAGCTGTTAACGGAGTTATACTGTGAATCCTGACGCATCATAGCATTGATTGTGCGTGAGATGCTGCTCTGCTCATGAAGGATGTCGTAGAACTGAAGCATCACTGTCAGAGGTTTGCCTGCAAGGAAGCCCTGTGAAATCTGTGCGTTCCAGATGAGCTCGTTAGTGTTCATTGATGCATCGTTATAGCCACGACGTGAGTTCATGTTCATAGATGTGTTGAGCTGCATACCCCAAGGCAGGGTTACGTCGATTGTACCTCCATAAGAGAACTGCCAAGTGTCGAGGTTGTTCTGCTTCTGGAGCAGGTTGTTGCTATGAGAGTAGTTCAAAGATCCATTGAGTTCTACTTCGAGCCAGTTGTTGCGGTAGCTTCCTGCGAGACGCTCGCTTACATTTGTCGTGCGAGTGGTATTCTTCTGGGAACCTTCCATCATGTTCTGTGAGATATAACCTACATTATTGCTGTAAGAGAGGTTTGTGAATGTGTTCACGTTCCAGATGCCGACGCTGTCGATAGATGTGTTGAACATGAAGCCTCCGTTTGCATTCCAGTTGCCGTTGATGTTCTCCGGACGTGTGATGCGTCCACCGGTCTCTGGGTTATATGTCACCATGTTCGAGATACTGTTGCTGGTTGTGGTAAAGCCGAGGTTAGCCATCACAGCACGAGAGTGACTTGTGAAGTAGTTGTTGTAATACAAGTTGAAACTCTGTGAGAAAGAAGGCTTCAATCCTGAGTTACCTGTTGAGATATTGAGCGGGTCGCTGTCGTCTCTGATTTCGAGCAACTGACTCATTGAAGGTTCAGAGCTGTTACCACGATACTGGATACGGAGCTGGCTTACACGTGAGAAGCGGTAGCGGAAGTTAACCTGTGGTGACCAGTTGAACACGTTGCGGGTTGTATCAACCTTCTGACCCAAGTAGTCCTGCTTGTAGTGTGAGTTCTGTGGAGTGAACGAGAAACCGAAGTTCAGGTTGTAGTTCTCGCGGATGATTCGCGTCATTATGCGGAACGTGTGGATGTTGTTCGTATATTCCGTAAAGCGGCTGAGGTCCTTGCTGAGATACTGCTCGTCTGTAGGATTCTTGCCTGGGAGATATGTGTCGAAATACTCATCCCAACCGCGGTATTTTGGATCGAGAAGCGTGAAGTTATGATCTCCGTAGTCGTAAGTTGAACGCTCGCTCTTCTGATAACGCTTTGTGTAGTTATAAGTGAACTGCAGGAATGTAGCTCTGAATATTGGCTCGCTGTAAGTGAAACCGATGCTGTAGCTCCAGTTGTCGGTAGGAGTCAGGTTCCAGCGGTTCTTGCTGTATGTAGAGTCTGTCAAGAGCTGATAGAGATTAACGTTTGATACAGAAAGATTCTTGCTGTCGTTGCTGCCTGACGAACCTTCCAAACGTATAGTGAAGTTACGTCCCTTGTTACCAATCTTACGGTTGAACTGCAATTCGCCATTGATGCTCTTGTTGTCGCTGTAAGTGATTGTACGGCTGATATTGTCGTTGACGATGATACCCTGATCTACGAGTGTCTTCTTCATAATACTGTCAAGTGGGTCAGTGACATACTTGAATGGGTCTTGGTTGTATGTACCTGAAGCATTAAGCTGGCGACCATCGTTGTCGGAATATGTGAATGATGGACGGAACAGGATGTTGGTCATCGAATCTGGAGTCCACTCCAAGCGTGCCTGACCGTTCCATGAGTTACCGCGTGTGAAGTTCTTGTTGTTGCTGTTTGAGAAAGAACTTACTGCGCCTACGAAACTTTCTGAAGAATTGATTGTGCGTGCATCGCCGTCGTTGTGACGGTACCTTACACTACCGCTGAGGACCAGCTTGTCTTTCTTCTCATAGTTCACGTTTACTGCAGCGTCCTTTGACGAGTTATCGCCATTTCTTCCAGCACCGAAGAAACCGCCACGACCGCCAAAGCCCATATCGTTGGTATTGTTCAGGCCACCCATACCCATGATACGGAGGTCATCCTTGAAGATAGCACCCATAAGGCGTCCGGAATATCTGTCCTGTGTACCTACACCGAGGTCGATATTTCCGAAGTAACCCTTGTTCATACCCATCTTCATACCGATGTCGAGTACTGTTGACTCTTCGCCATCATCGATACCGGTGATACGTGAAAGGTCGCTCTTCTCGTCGTAAGCTCTGATCTGTTCTACGACTGATGTAGGGATGTTCTTCAATGCTGTCCTTGTGTCGCCTGTCATGAATTCCTTACCCTGAACATAGATCTTCTTTACTTCCTTACCATTGATTTTCACGTTTCCGTTGTCGTCAACCTCTGCACCAGGGATACGCTTCACCAGTTCTTCCACTACCGAACCTTCCGGTGTGCGGTAAGCCGACGCATTATATATAAAGGTGTCTTCTTTCGTAATCACTTTCTTTGCCTGACCTGTCACTTCTGCTCCCTTCAGGAGTATGGAGTTCTGTGCCAAAGCGATGGTTCCGAGAGCCTGGTTTCCCTTTGCTACGGTCACCTTTTTAGTATAAGGAACGTAGCCTACATACGAAATCTTCACGATATACGTGCCTGCTTTCGACACGTTAAGAGTGAATGAACCATCAACAGCGGTCGTTGCGCCGTTGATATACGTGCTGTCTGTCTTGAGCAGCGATACGGTTCCCGCGATGATTCCTTCCTTTGAATCTCTGTCAATTACCTTTCCTGTAATGTTTCCCTGAGCGGCTGCAACGATGCATTGCACCATTAGAATTGCTGAAAATAATAGTTTTTTAATGTCCATATAATGTTGTTTCATTTTTGATTTTTCTGCAATCCTTTGACGCATCGCCCGAAATAAAGTTTAATCACAAGTTACAACAATCGTCAATTATTGTTTTATGTCAAGACGGAATAACATTTTATGCACTGTAACTCCTATATATAATAATGAAAGCGTCACCCTTTGCGACGCTTACACTGCTATTCCCGTATTCATTACATCAACGTACAAAGGCGAATCTTCGCCCTCTTCCATCAGCACAGGTTCTATTAGTGTGAAGTATTTTGACTCGTTTATCGGTGTCAGCTAACATATAGCCTGAAAGGCTTACACCTATCAGCCCAGGGCACTTCGTGGTTGCCCTTTCAGGGCGTTCACTTTCATGTAATACTTCACATGTGCTATTTTTCTCCAATGCGAACGATGGCTTTGCCTGACGCGAACGGTTGGCTTTTTCAGGACGACCTTTATACTTCGAAGAAAACTGCTACAGTTTTCAAGTCAAAACTGCTACGGTTTTCGATCGAAAACTGCTACAGTTTTTCCGCGAGTATTTCGGTCGTCCCGAGAAGGCTTAGCGTTCACCCCACGAAAGCACAGCGCTCAAACGACGATGATGAATGCCCGTATGACCGTAAAACCATATAACCGCACAACCGTAAAAATGTATTTTTTCCTACAAAACTCTTGCATTTCTTGGATTTATATTGTAATTTTGCAGCAGATTTCTTATCAATGTGCAGACGTCTCTCCATATTCGCCCTGATGCTTACGATTGCAAGCGCACTGTGGGCAGCACCCGACTTCAAGGTCAGGAGCATAGACGACATCGCCGTCAATGCCCTCGAAATCGAGAAGTTCATGCACGACAGCAATGGTTTTATATGGTTCTCGGCTAAGAACGGACTGTATCGCTACGACAGCTACAACGTGACAAACTTCCGCCTCAACAATGCCAACCATGCCTTCATCGACAAGGACGACAACTTCTGGTGCGTGGAGGGCGACGACGCTTATTTCTTCGACACAAAGGAGTGCAAGTATTACAACGTGCTCGAAAAGTTCTCGAAGCAACTCGGCAGGAAGTTCATGGTGAAGAAGATTCGCACTATGGCGGACGGATTCACATGGCTGCTATGCGACGACAACACGTGCCTTCGCGTAAACAACAAGCATCCGCAGGACGACATCAAGCTAATCTACAAGCGCAGCAAACCCATTACCACCATCTTCCTCGACGCTCACAACAACACATGGTTGCTGTCAGACGATGCCACTTACATCTACACCGCAGGCAAGATTTACCGCTACGACATTATAATAAAAGGGAATGTTGTTGCCCAGAAAAGGCTCTGGTTGGTAAGAGACGACGGTCGATTGTGCTATTTCAACAACACGACTCGGAAGATTTATGCCTACACTCCACTCATCAATCAGCGTATTGAACGCATTAGCGGAGGTTCGAGCCAGACGTATTTTGCCGTCAGCGAGGGCAAATCTTATATGCTTGGCAAGGATGGAAACGTGGTGAATACGTTCACCGGAAACGACGTTGACGAGTTCTTTGAGGATTCAAAAGGCAAACTCTGGCGCATACCTAACTCAAAATTTTACTGCGAAGACAAGTACGGAACTATATGGGTTGCTACACGCGACGGCAAGCTCCTATATATAAATAAGGTGGACGGAACGCTCAAAGAGTGTCGCGGACTCACGGCAAACAGTGCAGAACTGGAGTTTGCAATACGCAATTACAAGCAATATCTCATAGACTATCAAGGAAACTTATGGCTGATTACACCGTCGAAAGTTATCGTCGTATCGTTCTTTGAGCGTCAATATGAGGAGAAAATAACCGACATGGCGGTGCGGGCAATGCTTCGCGACAGGAAGAAAAACATTTGGATTAGCTGCAGAAACGAGGCGTTTGTGAGGATTTACAACGAGGATATGACCTCGTATAAATATCTTGCGAAGGACGGAAAAACGTCGGTTTCATCGGAACATTTCAACGATATCGTCTGCGCAATGTGCCAAGATCATAGCGGAAATATGTGGCTCGGAACGAAACGAAATGGCGTTTTCCGACTCACTGAACGTGGAAACGGTTACGACATAACGCAGTTCACAACCGAAACAACCGACGGCGGACTACAAAGCAATGGCGTTTTCGACCTGAAAGAAGACAAACTTGGGCGACTTTGGCTTGCCACCGATATGGGTTTGTGTTGTGTCTCAGGCATAGACAAAGCCACGCCGAGGTTCACCGGTTGCACCAAAAACTGTACCGACAATGCTACCCGACGCAGGGTTGAAGGTTTATTTATCAGCCGAAAAGGCATACTCTACGGCAGCACAACCGATGGTCTGCTGGTGGCTGATGTAAGGATTCACAACCTGAATACGCTCAAAATCATGCGCCATACGCACGACTCGCACCGTGAAAACAGCATAAGTGCCAATACAATTACAGGCGTAAGCGAGAACTCAAGGGGCGAGATATTCGTATGCACAGAGACGGGTGGCATCAACAAAATACTCTCAACCGACATGCTGAAGCCTCAACTCGACTTCACATCACACAACAGTAACAACGGAGAACCTATTGATGCGTGCCATTGGGCAATAGAATACGACAGGAAACTATACGTGGTTGGGGCAAGCCAACTGATGATGCTGTACAGAAACAAAGCACAATCGAGGTCAATCAACACGTTTATGAAGAATGAAAACATGATGTTCTCAGAGGCAAAACCGCTTCAACTCAGCGGAAGCAAATGGCTCTTCGGACTTCACAATGGCTGCGTGCTGATGGACTTGAACCAACTTTCCACCACTCCGACACAGACAAAATTGAAACTTACTTCTGTCTCAATCGGCAATAATGAAACTGATTATTCCTATATGTATAAGGATACGATAGTGCTTCAACCAGGCGAAAAGGACATGAAAATAGACTTTGCCGCACTCGATTATACGGGATATTATAACGCGAACTATGCCATTCTTAACGAGGAGAAGTCTTCAAACTGGTATTTTATCGGCAAAGATACGCATCTGGCTTTCATTGATCTCAAGCCTGGCACGCATCAACTGAAACTGAAATTTACGAATGCCGACGGTGTTTGGATGGACAATGAGTTCAAGTTGACCATCATTGCGAAGCCTACTTTCTGGGAAACTAAATGGGCTTTGCTGCTGTATGCACTGATAATATTGGTGGTTTTCATCGTCGCTAACCATCACTATAAATATATAATGAATATAAAGCAGCAGCAGAAAGATGCGCTCAAAGCCTACATGGAGCTGCTTGGCAACCAGGAAACAGAGTCGAAGACACATACTTCGCACCGCAAATTGCTCCTGTCGAAGGTAAAGGTGGAGGCTCAGAACGATGTAATAATAAAGAGGATAATGGAGTTTATCGACGATCATATCAGTGATTCCGACGTGAGCATAGACGATATGGCAGCTGCGGCAGCGGTCAGCAAAAGTCTGCTTCACGTAAAGATTAAGCAGATTTTCGGCTTGACTCCAGGCAAACTTATCAATGAGGCAAGGATGCAAAAGGCTTGCACAATGCTCGAAGACGATACACTTTCTATAACTGAAGTGGCTTTTGCGTGTGGTTTCTCTGACCCGAAATACTTCAGCACATGCTTCAAAAAGTCGATAGGAGAAACTCCTACCGACTATAGATTAAAGTTTGTGAAATAAGGTTCTTTGCTGTTTTCTGCCGTCAGAATTCCTCGACCACGGCATTTCCCTTGTACCATGCAATGATGTTCAGCACAAGATAATCCCAATTCTGAAAGTCGGGATTGATAATTCCTTCGCCTGTGTCGGGGTTGTAATACTCGTGAAGCGTACCGTTTTGCTCAATGTCGCGACCGAAAAGGGTTATCGTTTTCTCGGCAAATAGCCGTGCTTCGGCGTTGAGATTATAGCGAACCAAGCCGCGGAAGACCATGTAGTTTGATATTCCCCACACTGGTCCACGCCAGTTTGATGGGTTATGCGTGGCATCGAGGTTGTACATTTTTTCCAACTTCGACAGTGTCCGCACACCATATTTTGCGCAGAAAGTTCGCTCATCAAGCAAGTTTTCTTTCACCATTCGCTGTGCTTGTGCCTCAGTTGCAATGCCAGCCCACATAGCCATAAAGCCACTCCACACACCGAAACGCTGTATTAGGCACGGATAATCACGCGGTGCTCCTTCGTGAAGAACGAAAGGATGACCGAAGATTATTTGCTTTTCATGGGTAACAGGACGCAGGTTCAGGTCAACGGAATAGTACATGCCGTCCTTTTCGTCCCAACAATAGCGCTGAACCGAGTGCTTGAGGCTGTCAGCATCAGCATTGTATTTTGCTGCATCGTCCGTTCTTCCAAGGCGTTCTGCAATGTAAGCCATGGCGAGAAGTTCGCGATACATCAGACAATTAAGGTAAATCGAAGCGGAACTTTTCTTTGGTCGATAGAAGGTTGACGGGTCATTATCGACTCCGATAGCGAGGTCGTCCTGCCAGTAATATAGTCCTGTCGGGGCATGACGATGGTAGGTGGCGTAGTTTTCCATAAAGGCTTTCATCTTGCCAAAGCCATCTTCCAGCCAAGAAGCATCGCCGCCGATATGCTTTGTAATCAATGCCGCATGTTGTGCCAGCACTGGTTTGTGCATATTTGTATTATGAAAGTCAGCAGGTTTAATGAGCCTCGGGTCGGTATCCATGTCAATTACCATCGGCATATAGCCGTCGTCGTCAGTATAATAAAGGTAATTGAGCACACATCCTTGCTCGTATGTCAACGCCTCCTTGCGGTCTTTCTTGCTGCCGATATCTTGCAGGATTTGTCGCAAAGCCACATCACTGAGCCAAGAATCCCAGTCCCAAAGCACATTGGAATACGACTTGCTGCCTGGAACAATAAAAGGAAACTTGAACGCACCACCCTTTCCGTCGCGATACATCTGCTTGTAGTCGGAGTAGCAATGGCGTTGCAACATGGCGATATACTCGTCAATCGTTGCCCCCATAACGCCTACAACACTACAAGCAAGGAGTATTGCGAGAAAGGTTTTCTTCATATTTATAGAATCGAACAATCGATTTTATTGCATGGAATAGACTATTTCCATAATTTGCTTGCCGAGGGCATCAGCCTCTTCCATAGAGGAAGATTCACTATAGACGCGAATGATTGGCTCCGTATTTGACTTGCGAAGATGAACCCATCTTGTCGGGAAATCAAGCTTCACGCCATCAATATCGTTCACCTGCACGTCGTTTTCAGCAGAATACTTTTCCTTAACCTTTGCAAGAATAGCATCTACATCGGTATCAGGAGTGAGGTCTATGCGGTTCTTTGCAATGAAGTATTCAGGGAAAGTCTTGCGAAGTTCGCTTACCTTCATGCCCTTTTCAGCCAAAGAAGTAAGGAAAAGCGCAATGCCAACGAGTGCATCGCGACCATAATGACTCTCAGGATAAATGACTCCGCCATTGCCTTCGCCACCGATAACGGCATTGACTTCCTTCATCTTTGTGGTAACATTAACCTCGCCAACAGCTGCTGCAGTATATACACCACCATGCTTTACAGTAACATCACGCAGTGCACGAGTTGAACTCAGGTTCGATACCGTATTGCCTGGCGTCTTGCTCAATATGTAATCAGCAACGGAAACAAGAGTATATTCCTCGCCGTACATCACTCCATTCTCACAGATGAAAGCCAATCGGTCAACGTCTGGATCAACCACAACGCCAATATCATACTTTCCACTCTTCATTTCCTCGATGATACCACCAAGGTTTTTCTCTAATGGTTCAGGGTTATGACTGAAGTCACCCGTCACATCTCCGTTGAGGAATGTAACGTTTTCAACGCCGATAGCCTTGAAGAACTTCGGCAAGATTATACCACCTACAGAGTTGATAACATCGACACAAACCTTGAAATTGGCTTTCTTTATTGCCTCAACATCCACAAGTTTCAACGCTTTTACGCTCTCAATGTGCTTGTCGTCGAACGTATCATCCTTTATATACTTGCCTAAGTTGTCAACGTCAGCGTAGTTGAAATCTTCCTTTTCGGCATATTCCAACACCTTTGCACCGTCTGCTGCCGAGAGGAATTCGCCTTCAGCATTGAGCAACTTGAGTGCATTCCAGTGACGAGGATTATGTGATGCAGTAATGATTATACCGCCATCAGCACCGCTCATGCGCACTGCAAGTTCCGTAGTCGGGGTAGTTGCATAGCCAATGTCGCGCACATCGAAGCCGCAACCCATCAGTGTGCCGCATACGACACTGCGAACCATTTCGCCAGAAATACGCCCGTCACGACCAACAACGATGCATCCACTCTTGCGAGGAATGAACTTTGCGTATGCAGTTGTAAACTTCACTATGTCCAAAGGATTAAGTGTATCGCCCGTAGCACCGCCTATTGTACCGCGAATGCCAGAAATTGATTTAATTAAACTCATATCAATGTTGACTATTTGTGTGTTTATAAATTGACTAAAATAATACTTTAATTGCGTTGAATATAAAGTTCATAATGGAACGGGCATACGAATGACGAAGCCGATTCGTGCCCTTGATCTGCCGGAACTATGATTTTCACATGCGCAATTTCTGTCTCGGAACTTGTCTGCCTTCCTATATTTATATAGGTAAGAGGGACTAACCAACCTGGTGGAACGTATGCTCCGTAATTGGCAGCCATGAGTCCACTGACGAACGATGCAGTAAAGACTCCATAACTATTATATACTGAAACCACTTCCGGCATGTATGCCGCACCCATGTTCCTGTTGCTCATCTGCAAGGAATCGCCCATAATGTTCCATTCATCAAAGCGTATAAGCAGTTCAGCTGCCTTGCCATGACGGAGTTTATCGCCCGCACCTTTGCGTACAATCTGCATATAGACACCCGTATTCTCGAACAAGACATACTCATTTTTTGACACATCGGTCGTACTGTCCTGCTTATTAAACTGCGATTCCGATATAACTTTTATGTTGTGTTCTGAGATATATTGGCTTATCGCATCCCTTTCGCGGTCTTTCTTCTCTGCAAAGGTTTCCACTTCATTACAGCTGCTGAAAGCGAAAATCCCTATTATCATACAGCAAAGCACAGAATAAAAAGTATTCTTCATATACTATCGTTTTATGTTTTTATTTTGTCAAAACATCCTCAAAGTCCCTTATTGCCTCCTCGGCAATCTTTATTGCTTCCTCCATAGAGCAGTTCAACCGTCCTCCACTGGCGTTCGTATGACCTCCACCATTGAAGAACTTTGCGCAGATTTCATTGCAAGGAATGTCGTCGATGGAGCGTGTGCTTACCCAAATCAGGTTTTCCCGCACGGTGTCTTCACGCAAAGAGATTGAAAGTTTGTGCCCTTTCATCTGCAGAGGCAGGTTCACAAGTCCCTCGGCATCGCCTTTTATGAAGTGGAAACGCTGCAGATCTTCCTTCGTAAGTGTGAAGTATGATGCGTGCAACTTTGGCATTACGACCAGTTTCTTGTACAGTACAAACCCTTGCAACCTCAGTCTCCACAGCGAAAAAGTATCATAAACGTTGCGGTGAATCTTCGCTCTATCTACTCCCCTCTTCATCAATTCGCACACTATTGCAAAGGTTTCGGGGGTGGTATTGGCATATTCAAACGAGCCAGTATCGGTCATCATTCCCGTGTAGATAGGGATATTGAAGAGTCGGTCAAGTTTGTTGAAGTCGCCAATCTGCCATATTAGTTTGAAGATTAGTTCGCAAGTAGAGCTTGCAGTGGGGCATGAGACGGTTATGTCTGCCTTTATCTGCGGTCCGATATGATGGTCTATGTGTATCACCTTGCCCTCGTATATGCGGATTACCGGCTCCATCTTGTCGCCTACACGACCGAATTCATTGAAGTCGAGGCACACTAAAAGGTCTGCTTCACTGAGCATTCGTTCCACGTCTTCAGGGTGTTTGTCGAAGCGAACCACGTTGTTTGCAAGCGGCATCCACTGCAAGAAGTCGGGATAAGCATCGGGCAAAACCATCCAAGGGTCCTTTCCCTCAAGCCTCAGCCACGTTGAAAATCCAAGCACAGCACCCAAAGCATCGCCGTCAGGGTTCTGATGCCCGACGACGATTATCTTTTCCGACTGCTCAACAAGTGCCAAAAACCTGTCGCAATCGTGATGTGAAAGGACTTCTGAAATCATATTTCCTGGTCTCCTTCTTGCCTTTTTCCTTAGAACAACTTGCTTGGATATACGCCTGCGTCAACCAATGACTGTATCTTTTCGACTACACTTGGGCGGTCGGCTGCGTATGTTACGCCGAACCATTTGCTTGTTGTGTCGAGCACTTCGACGGTTGCCGTACCTTCGTTTATCAGTTTGTTTACCATCAAAGGAATGAAATATTCCGACTTAGGGTTCTGCATCACGCCTTCGCTTGCGAGCCATTCCTTGAAGTATGCATCGCTATAGTCGAAGTAATCAGGCGTAAATCCCCATACGTTCATCGATACTGGTGTGTTCTCATTAAGCTCAACCCACTCGCCATTCTCGTCTTTGAAGCAGATAGGTCCGCTGTGTCGTTCTATCTCAGTACGCTCAACGACGGTCGTAAGATGGTTTTCTGCATCCGTTGAACACACTCCACGAGCAACGGTTCCATTCTCACTCAGCGTGTTTCCAACGCGGAAGCCTACCATGGAATACTTGTTCTTGCAGCCTTCAGGAAGGTCAGCGAGGAACTTACCCATCACCATGAATGCATCGCGGTTATAGAAATCGTCGCAGTTGATGACGCAGAAAGGTTCCTTCACCACGTCCTTTGCCATGAGCACTGCATGGTTTGTGCCCCAAGGTTTTGTGCGTCCCTCTGGCACCGTGAAGCCTTCTGGCAGTGCGTCGATGCTCTGGAAGACTACCTCTGTAGGGATATGTCCTTCGTACTTGCTGAGCACTTTCGTGCGGAACTCTTCCTCGAAGTCCTTGCGGATGATGAATACAATCTTGCCAAATCCTGCCTGAATTGCATCGTAGATGGAATAGTCCATAATGGTTTCACCGTTTGGTCCAAGTCCGTCCAATTGCTTCAGACCGCCATAACGACTGCCCATGCCGGCAGCCAAAAGAATCAATGTAGGTTTCATAAGTTTTTTCTTTTTATTTTATATTAAATTATATATTTCGCGCATTTGGGCCACAAAGTTAATAAAAAATAAGCAAACTCGCACAAATTCTTCATTCTTTTTAACGAAGGCAAGGCGAAAAATGTTCATAATTGTTCGGTTGGAGTCTTCGACCCGACCGTTGTGCTTTCCCAAAACGACCTTTATACTCCGAAAAACATTGCTGCAATGTTCGA
>JAKSIZ010000049.1 GCA_024398515.1 Bacteroidaceae bacterium
CCAACGTAGCCATCAAAGGGTGGTGGGTGGGCCGCAAACGTACATCGTTTACGCCCCTAACCCAATAGGTCTTGTACTCCTTAAATCCGCAGCCAGTTTACTTGCTTGCTTCAAAATAAAAACAGGTGCGTCCGAACCTCCTTTCATGGGCATTTGTGCTTGGCATGCATGAGTTTTCCGGGTAAGCAGTTGAAATGGAGAAGGACCATTTTCAGTCGGCTTGTCTTCCTGATAGCCTTGACGCTTCCACACAGCGTCTGAGTGAGATACAGGAAGAAGTTCTTCAGCATGGCGGTGATGAGCATGAACACCGTATTCTCGTTCATGAAGGAGAACGGAAGGTGTGCCCATCCGAAGTCGTTGTTCTGAATGTCGAAGTTCTTCTCGCTCTCTCCCCGCTTGTTGTAGAAGAGGACGAGATCCTTATCGCTCATCTTCCAGTCGTTTGTGATGATGGCTCTATAGACATATACGGTGCCGAACATGTCGGTCACGACCTCCCCGTCTTCCTTCTTGGGCGAACGCTGCACGACAAGGCGGTATCTTGAGTCGTTCATCTCGCAGTCGAAAGAGGCAAGCTCGCATTTCTGAAAGTCAATCTCCACGCTTTCCCAGCCCTCGAATGCCTTGAACTCCTCATACCTCGCAGAGCAGTTGCTGGCCCTGATGTAGAAAACAGATATAAGACAACGCTGCTGTGCGTCACCTGTTAGACTATGTAGTTGTGGTTTGATGTAGAAAACAGATATAAGACAACTGCGTATATATGCAGTCTTGGCGAAAAAATACTGGGAGGATGTCTGTTCACATGTCGCTTTTGACAAAAACAGCCATAAAGAGAAACCATTGCGAGTTCCGACAATAGTGCGAAATGTTAAAAATGCATAGCATTTGAAAAATAATTGTCGAAAAGTGAAACTTTTGAGCATTAAAAAGCTGATACTTTGTATGCGCGCGCACGCGTTTATTAATAAGGTGTAATTTGTTCAGCTTTCGCTTGTTCTGAGAAAAGAAAAAAGGTAGCGTCAAAATTTGGCACTACCTTTAACTATAATATACAAGCAATAATCCTTGACTTAGAATCCGCCGCCGAATCCTCCGCCCATGGAAGCCATGCGTTTGCGAAGGTTGGCTTGCATTTCCTCGTAGCGCTTGTACTGGTCCTCAGTGAGGATGGCCTTGATGGCTGCATTCTGCTTTTCCTGACGCTTCTGCATTGCTTCGCGGTCGAATTGAGGCTGTTCGCCTTGCATTATCTTGTCCATCATTTCCTTCATCTCGTTTGCCTGCTTGAGGTTGATGTCGTAGAGTTTCTTGTACTGGTCTTCGTTGACTTGAAGTGAGTCTTTCAGACGGTCGGTCATGTGCTTTGCCATTTCTTCTGGCTTGAACTCAGGCATTTGTCCGCCTGGGAACTGTGCGAATGCTATTGTAGTACATACCATCGCAAAGAGTGATAAAATCAGTTTTTTCATAATTTTACGGTTTTTTGGTCTAAAGTCTAAGGTTTCATCTTCTAAAAGACTTTTTACATTCGACTTTTGACATTTATTAGAAATAATATGCGAGTCCTAATTGCCAACTGTTGTTCTTGTGGGTAAATGCATTTTCTGCTGCGCCTTGGATGTTTTTCCAAACGCCGTCGCCAGTGTTGCCACATGCGATGTTGTAGTTTGCCGATATTTCAAGATGGTCGAGGACCATTGCTCCAAATCCGACGTTGATACTGAAGTTTGACTTTGACATCTCGTATGAGCTGCCGTTGTTCCACTTGAAGTCTTTGTCGCCTACGTTGAATGCTATCTGTGGACCTGCCTTGAGGAATACTCCGAGCGTACTCATTAGGCTGAAGTCGTAGCGAAGGTTGAGAGGGATGACAAGGCTCTTCTGCGTAATGTCGATTTCATCGCCTTCTGTTGCTGCCATCTTGCCTCCGCGTTGGTCGTAGAGGGCTGATATGTCAGCAGCCAGGCCGATGATAGGTACTGAGAGCTTGAAGGTTGGTCCAACGAAGAATCCTGTCTGGTTTTCCTTTGTCAGTGGATTGGTGTTGAAACTCATGTTGGTGAGGTTTGCACCTCCACGAAGTCCGAATGCGTACATCTTCTTTGCCGATGCAGCCTGGACCATAGCTAATGCTAATGCGAAAATGATAAGCTTTTTCATAATTTTACGGTTTTATGGTTTGTTGGTTGTCGGTTGTTGGTTGCTTAAAACCTATAACCTAAAACCTATAATCTATTTTACCTTATTGTCAATGTCTTTCGCGACGAACTGAGAGGCGATTGCCTGACGATGCTGACGGAGATTTTGTCTTTGCCTTCTTTGTCTGTGTGGTCACTGCTGGCTGGGAAGTTTCGCGTCGTGACTTGTTCTCTGTTCCTTTAACCTTCTTCACTTTCTTAAAGCCTGCATTGGCAATGCTGTCGAGTGAATCGCGTCGTTCTTTGTCGCCATAGATGGTCTTTTCGAATGCAAGTAGTTCGGCTTCGATGCGTGCCTGTTCCTTTTGCATCGCTGTATCGTTCGGACAGTATTGTGAGAGTGTGCGGCCAAGCATGTTGTTGGTCTTGTAGATCTTTCCTTTGTACTTATGTACGGTAAAGTAGTCTGCTGCGCTCATCACGGCTGCGTTGTTGTAATTGCTTGTCATCATTGTGAGGCGGTTGAGGAATGGTTCGAGGTCAGAATACTGAACCCAAAACAGTGGGTACTTCATTGCTCCCGAACCAAACTCGTCGGCTCTGTGCCAGATAGGGCAGATGGCGAGGACCTTTGTGGCAAAGGTTGATGTATTCTGGTCGTAATATGACGATTCCTTGATGTAGTAGCTCATCACTTCAGATGAAGGAATGTCGCTGTTATCGACTGTTATCTTTCCATCCTTCTCTTCGTAGAATATGCTGTAGTTGTCGAGGAACTCCTTTACGTTGACCTTATCAGCAGGGGCAAACGACTCGTTGCCGTCGAGACGGTACTGATAGATTGGGAGGTTGTTGGTCAGGGCAAGGCGGAAGATGAAGGTGAATACATTCATCTGCTTGCCGTTAGGCTCAACAGGGTAGTACATAGGCGAGTTCTCTTCCACGTTAAGGTCGAGTTCGCGATAGATGTCCCTGCGCCATACTACATCCTCTGGCATAGCCAACGATGTTGGGAACTGCAACTTCTGGCGTTCGGTCACGAGCGATGAGGACTTCTGTGCTGGCTTCTGTGCCGTTTTTGCTGTCGGTTTGATTGCCTTTGCACGTTGCTTTGAAGGCTGTGCAAAGGTGCATGTTGCTGTGATGAACACTAATGCGAAAATGATAATTCTTTTCATTTATTATTTGCGGTTTTGCGGTTTTACGGTCCGATGACCTTATAACCTAATTTCCTTATATTACTTAACTATAATTTCCATTGCCTGTGGCAGCGTACGCTGGATGCCGTCAGGGCCTATGGCTACTACTCTTGAAATGTAGAAACGTTTGCCACGAGAGAGTGAACGGAATAGACTCTTCTGCTTTTCTGAGAACGATGCGCCTTCTGACTTCTGAGGGATTGCGTTACCCATCTGGTCGAAGAAGACTGCTTCGAAGCTCAGTACCTTGAATGGGATGTCGAGTAGTCCGTCGTCGATAGCTGCACTAAGTTGGCTTATGCCCATGAGTTGTGCCTTTGTCAGACCTCCGCCCTTGAAGCGATCATCGCCTATTGTGATGTATGCTGTTGGGTCAGGAAGCTTTCTCACCTTGAACGTGAACTGTCCCATCTGCTGGGTTGTGCCGTTCATGTTTGCCGTGACGGTGAATGTGACGTCCGAACCTGGCTTTGCTGGGCGTGCGATGTATTTGCCCTGACCTTTGGCAGAGAGCGAACCTCCAGCCATTGTCATTGACACATTATTTAAAGGAACACCAGGAACACTGACGCTCATAGGGTTGTCATAACCTGCATAGAGCACGTTCATGAGGTCGGCAGAGACGGTTGCCGTTGGGTCAACGACGGTATATTTCTGCGTGAAGTTACGGCGTATTGGTTGTCCGTCTTCGCTCAGCATCTCGATAAAGCCCGAGAGGGTGAAGTCGCCCGACGATGTGCAAACACGTTCGTAAGTGTTTCCATTTATCTGACTGCCGCCTACAAATACCTTTGGTTGTTGCGTGCTGTCGATGGCTGCCATCACAATTTTTGCCGAGAACTTGCTGCCTCGTGTCACGGTTTGTGCGTTAGGGATGACAAAAGCCGTGAAGTTATTTACCATCGCTACAGTCGGTGCTGCGTCAGGAATGACGATGCCAACCTCCTCGGCAAGGCAGTGAAGTGTCTCGCCTTCTGCATAGCGTATGTCGCTCTGGAGCTTTGTCAGCAGAGTTATAGCCGCTGCAACTGGCATACTCTCAAACAGACATTCCTGCCAGTTCTTGCCAAGAGTCTTTGATGCTTGCGGTATCTCTGTGTTGAGGTTATCGCGAACGAGTTGCCTAATGTCGTCCTTGTTTATCATTGACAGTATCCTGTCGCGGTAGGAGTTTATTGCGTCGTAGAGCTTTTGGCCTTGTCCTGTCACTGGAGCAAGCATTACGTGCGACGAAGATTCAAGGTCGTCCTTGTTTATGATGTTGCTCATGTCGGCATCGTCGCCATCGGCTTCGTGAAGGATCTCCCACTTCAGTCGGTCAACAAAGTTGTACAACGAGTCACTGCGTTCTTTCAGTTCGGTAGCGAACTTGAAGTTACGGCGCACCTTCGGGTCCTTTTGTGCTTCAAGTCGGAACTCGTTGTAGATAGCGGCATTGCGCGAAGTCGAGCTCTTCGTAGTGCGTGTCAAGCCCTCTTCAACGATGGTAAAACCATTAAGCACCTCGTTTGAAATGTTCAACGCCAGCATCGCCATCAAGACGACATACATGAGGTTGATCATCTTCTGGCGAGGGTTAACCGGTCTTTTCTTTATTGCCATGGTTTATTTGTCTAAGTTTACGCCAGGAGCAGCGACCTTCATGTTTACGGTCATTGCCTCTATCATTCGTGTATAAATATTGTTGAGTTGTTCTATCTGACTTGCCATCTTGCGAGTTTGCTCGTTTATCTGGTCGATAGTTGCCACCTGTGAGCTTGTGCTCTTAAGCTGCATCTCGTAAATCTTGCAGATAGCAGTAAGCGTGCGGTTGAGGTTTTCCATCTCCTGAGAATCGGTAGTGAGTCGTTCGCTCTGCTCGCAAACCTTCTTGAGCATCTCGGTGAGTTTCTTCAGTACATCGACATAATCGTTCTGAGCCTCTTCCATTTCTGGAGTCTTCTCCTGTTGCTGTTGCAGCCAGAGAGGATTTGAAAGTTCTGCCAACTGCTCTGGAGTTACCTGTGGTTGAACGCCACCAACTGCAGGAGCGATGCCTTCAGGTATTTCAACCGAACCGTTACCGCCATTGCCGGTAACGATAATCTGTGCGCTGCCACCGCCTACAACAGCAGCGCCACCACCTCCAACGATGGTTGCACCATTTGTTGCAACTGTTTCTTCCCCTGTTTCTACGTCAGCATTCTCAGCTTCTTTCTCAGCGAGTTTTGCGAGTTTAGCAGCCGTACTGGTAGTAAGTTCCTGCCCATCTGCCGTTTTGTCGAACGGACGGTCGAAGGCTGAAATGAAGAACACGAACACCTCGGTACCCATACCCAAGAACAGCATGAGGTTTGCCAGAGGCAAGTGAGTGAGTTTGAACAATGTTCCGAGGATTACGATTGATGCTCCCCAGCTGTATGCATAGTTGAGGAATGTCTGGCCCGAAACGCTATCCATCCATTTCTGCAACCTATACACAATGTTGAATTTACTGTAATTGCTCATTATTTCTTTCCTTTCTGTTTTTTACTTGTTGTACTTGCCAGGCTTCTCACGCAACGGAATCCTATGTAGGAGCGCGGTTGATTCTGGTATTCATAACTGCGCCATGCGCTGCGGATGTACGATTCAGGGTCTTTCCATGAACCGCCTCTTACGCTTTTTACCTTCAAACGGTAAGGGTCTTCCTTCGCTGCATTGTATTCAAGCTGTGGGTTAATGTCGTTCATGGCATTGATTCCTGCCTCGGTATAGACCGTGCTTGTCCATTCAGCCACGTTTCCTGCCATGTCGAAGAGTCCGTTTGAGTTGGTTGAATAGTTGCCTACACGACTCGTAATCAAATTGCCATCCTGTGTGTAGTCGCCTTTGTCAGGTTTGAAATTGGCGAAATAACATCCACGACCATCGCGAACATTTTCGTTCTCCCAAGGGAATTCAGTGCCGTTTTTGCCACGTGCAGCAAACTCCCATTCTGCTTCAGAAGGCAGACGATAACGCTGTACGAACTTTGCAGCACCGCCAAGACCTTTCAGCAAATAATCTGTACGCCATGCGCAGAAGGCGTTTGCCTGTTCCCAAGTGACGCCTACAACAGGGTAGTCGTTATATACTGAACTTGAGAAATACTGCCTCATGTATGTCTCGGTGATTGCATTTGGGAAGTCGTTTACCCAACAGGTTGTGTCAGGATAGATGTTTACGATGTAAGTATTGAGGAAATCCCAAGGTCCCGACAACGGGCGGTTAATCGTTTCGCGAACTATTCTGCCCTCGTCGTCGATGTATGCCGTGTCCTTCGATATCATTACTTGTTCGTCAGGATTAACGGCAATGTCGGTGTTGAGGTTTCTTTCCGCAGGGTTTATGCGGTTCTTTCTCAGCGCAGCTGCGGTGTAGTCGTAGATTTCGTAACGGTAGTTCATCTGACTTGCGTCGAGAAGTTTTTCGCCGGTTACTGGGTTAACTACATATACGCTTTCGATAGCGCGGAGTTCATCCTCGTTAGGTTTCTTTGGAATTGGCTTTTTCCAGTTGAGGTATGGAGTGATAGGATTGCCTTCCTTGTCCTCTTCAATCTTGAATGTTTCGTCGCCACCGTATGCTGGATCGGCAAGTCTTTCGCGAATTATTGAGTCGCGAACCCAGTTGACAAACTGCCTGTACTCGGAGTTAGTCACCTCAGTCTCGTCCATCCAGAAGCCATCGACGGAGATTTCCCTTACAGGAGTCTCGCGTCCCCAGAGCGAATCTTTCTTTTCAATTCCCATTTTCAGTGAGCCGCGGTCTATTCTCACCATGCCGTAAGGGGATGGTTCGGAGAATGATGCTCCGCTTGCACCTGTCACTTCTCCGCCGTTTGACATGGCTGTCTTATTGCTGAAACATCCTGTCAACAACAATGCAGCCGTGGCGCAGAGAATGAATTTTTTACCATGCATTTCCATAAATTTATAAAAATCTCACACTTTTATGTTTGTTTCTTCCTTTTTTATATAGGTTCATATCTATCTGATAACCCATCACCAACTCATGACTTCCGTTGCCGATGTTCAGTGCTGAAGTATAAACTTCATAGCTGTAACCGAGGCTTACGCCGCGAAAATCGCCGCCGAGCAACACTGTAAACGATGTTCCAGGACTGTATGAGAGTCCTGCCTCGAAGCGTTTTTCCTCGTTGGTATATGTGCCACGCAGGGTGACGTCAGCCTTATAAGCCACCAAATCGGTGCGTACAATCATTGATGGTTGTATTGATAAGAACGGATTTCTTAGCTTTATATTGCCTCCGGCATTAAAATAAAATGATCCGCCTATCTCTATTTCGTTCTTTTCACCGAGTTCCACGAGTGGTGCATTGATGTGTTGTGCTGCCAGACCTGCGTACCATTCCTTATATTTATAATACAATCCGGCGCCGATGTCGAGCCCATGTCCTGTCTGCTGTGAGCTTATGAATGCTGGGTCGGATGCGTCTTCAAGGTCGAGTTTCGGGCCATCAAAGTTCTCGGTCAATAGTCCTACTTGTCCTCCGATGCGCAATGTTCCGCCTAAAAGGTTCGTGCTGCATGCGTATTGCACCCGCATGTTTTGGTGCTTGAAAAGTCCTATCTGGTCGTTGACGAAGCTTACGCCCACTCCGTGAAACGAGTTTAGGAAGCGGAAAGGCATATCTGCACCCACGTACATGGTCTTTGGGCTGTTTGTAAATCCCACGAGGTTCATGGCGTAGGCAGCGGCAATGTTTATCTTACTGTCCTTTCCCACTGCCGCAGGATTATAGAAAGGTTGCAACGCCCAGTAGTGACTGAACGCGGCATCATATTGTGCTTTGACCGCACTTGCAGCCGAAAGCACTACAATCAGTAGTAAAATTTTGCGCCTAAACACGCACTAATAACGTGCGATTAGTGCTTTTTATTGTGACAAATGATGATAAAAAGCAAAAAAAATCAAAAATTTTTCAATTATCAATTGCCGTTTGTCAATTATTTATTACCTTTGCACTCGGTTTCAATGAAAACTGAAGTTTTACATGGGTAAGTCTTATACGGCCAGCTCCCTTTGAATCCCCCAGGCCTTGACCGGAGCAAGGGTATTAGGTTGTAGCGGCGCGATATGAGTAGCTTACCCACCTTTTTTTATCCCCACGACATGTTTCACGTGATTTCGGGAGTTCGATAATTTGAGAACTCGAGCGCTTTCGCTTTTGCGGTTGAGCGCATAGGGTTTCTGGGTTGAACGCTTAACTCGGAAAAACATTGCTGCAATGTTGGTCCGAACATTGGAGCAATGTTGACTCGAACATTGCAGCAATGTTTGGCAGAGTATAAAGGTCAATCTGCAAACTCCCAACGTTCGCATCGCCCAACGATAAGCGTCGTGAGGAGAAAAATACGTGTTGCTTGTAAAGATTTTTCAATTATCTAATCGAAAATATTAAATTTTGATTATCTTTGCAGTTGATTTGACTAAAACCTTACAATTATGAAAAAATTTGAAAAAACAATGAGATTAGTGGTCGCAGTTGTCGCTATGTTGGCAACATTCAGCGCGACGGCACAGCCTAACTATCGTCCCGACATACAGAAGGAAAAACTTAATCGCGGTGTCATTGCCGTGAAGACCAACGACGGACATGTGGCTGTGAGTTGGCGCATGACGAGCCGCGATGCCGACAATGTAGCGTTCAACGTGGAGCGCAATGGCGTCAAGCTCAACGATGCACCCATCGTAAAATCGACTTTCTTCGTTGACTCCGCACCACTCAATGCGGATGCGACATATCGCGTAGTGCCCGTCGGCGGCGAGATGGACGGAACATATACTCTCCCCGCAACGGCACCTGTGGGCTATCTGCCTATCGCTTTGCAGAAACCAGAGGGTGGTGTCACCCCTGACGGACGCAAGTACGACTACGAGGCTAACGATGCTTCGGTAGGCGATGTGGATGGCGACGGCGAAATGGAAGTGATACTGAAGTGGAGTCCAACGAATGCTCGCGACAATGCACACGACGGTTTCACGGGTTCAATGCTCTTCGATTGCTACAAACTTAATGGCACTCGCCTCTGGCGTATCGACCTTGGGCGCAATGTTCGTTCGGGGGCTCACTATATTCAGTTCCTCGTCTATGACTTCGATGGCGATGGCAAGGCTGAGATGATAGTGAAGACTGCCGACGGAACTATCGACGGCACGGGCAAGGTTATTGGCGACAGTACGAAGGATTACCGCCTGTATGCAGCCGAAGTGGCAGCCGACTACGCAAAGAACAAGGAAAAGATCGAGGCAGAGAATGAGCGCATACGCAAGATGCAAGCCGAATATCAGAGCAGATCGCAAGGCATGGATCCGTTCAGGATGACCGATAAGGAGAAGAAGGAAATGCGCCGCATGTGGCAACGTCAGAACCGCATGAAGCGTGGCACAGGCAGAATACTTGAAGGTCCTGAATACCTTACTGTCTTCTGCGGAAGCACCGGCGAGGCACTTTGCACCATAGACTATGTGCCGGCAAGAGGCAAGTCAGAGGATTGGGGCGACGACAATGCCAACCGTTGCGACCGTTATTTAGCGTGTGTTGCATACCTCGACGGAGTGCATCCGTCGGCTGTAATGTGCCGTGGTTACTACACGAGGGCAACGCTTGCAGCCTTCGACTGGGACGGCAAACAGCTGCGTCAGCGTTGGCTCTTTGACTCTTATAAGGACGGAAACAATGCCTATAGCGGACAGGGTAACCATAATCTGCGCGTGGCTGACGTGGATGGCGACAGCTTCGACGAGATTGTTTATGGCTCTTGCACCATTGACCACGACGGCACAGGACTGTATTCTACGCGACTTGGACATGGCGACGCAATGCACATGACGTGCTTCGACCCTAAGAGCCGAGAGTTGCAGGTGTGGGATTGTCATGAGAACCATCGCGACGGATCTACACTTCGCAGCGCAAAGACAGGCGAGATACTGATGCAGACAAAGTGCAATTTCGACAACGGACGCTGTATGGCAGCCGATATCGACCCTACAAATCCAGGCGTTGAGATGTGGAGCCTTGCCGATGAAGGCATATTTAATATGAAGGGAGAACGTGTGCGCGAGAGGAAAAACATATCCGTCAACTTCGCTGTATGGTGGGATGGCGACCTGCTTCGCGAGTTGCTCGACCGTTCACAAGTGTCGAAGTTCGACTGGACAGATGGCGAAACTAAGGTAGTGAAACGCTTCGAAGGCACCACTTTCAACAACGGTACGAAGCAAAATCCGTGTCTCAGTGGCGACATAATAGGCGATTGGCGCGAGGAGGTGCTCACGCGAACACCCGACAACAGGGAGCTTCGCCTATACGTCAGCGACATCCCGACCGACTATCGAATGAACACATTGCTTGAAGATATACCGTATCGTCTCAGCATAGCCGCAGAAAATGTATGTTACAACCAGCCCCCAGAAGTAGGCTTCTACCTCGGCCCAGACGAAACCACCCATAGTTTCCTGCGATAGGAAATTATTGGTGTCCGCTAAAATAATAGCCTGAAAGGCTTACACCTATCAGCCCAGGGCAGAGAGCAGCGGACAAATGTAATAATTATAGCCTGAAAGGCTTACACCTATCAGCCCAGGGCAGAGCAAAGCGACGCCCTGGGTATATCAACGCAACCATACGCTCTGTAAGAGCAAAAGCATTTAACTCGCCCATCAATCCTGCGTAATCATATACAATATCTGCTTGCGCATAAAAAATATCTCACTTCGTTCGTAAAAAATAAAGTTAGGTTGTTGGTTATCGGTTGCCTTAAGATACAAACAAAAAAAGAGAGGCAAGTCCATGCGACATGCCTCTCATCTTATTCTATGCCTTTACAAGCAATGGGTAATGTTATTCGCCAACGTATTTATATAGGACATTATATGAGCTATTGCTAGCCATACCAGAGCTACTAGCATCGCCAAGAGAATAGCGAACCCTTAATTCATAGCCCATGTTGCCGATGCGCGTTTCTGAACTCCAGATAAATTTTATTGTATTTATCTCAGATGATAATACATCCATGAAAATCGCACCTATTCCTATAATTGCCACGTTATCTTTCCAAGAACTATTTACTGCAATCTGTTGCATCTCTTCTTTTGTTGGTAGTTCCCAATTTGCGCCCCATTTAACATTAATATCTTTATCATTATAGGCGAATGGACCTATTGATTCTGATGCCAGTTTTAGCGTAGGCGAAACCAATTTCCATGTATGACCATCAGCAGCAGTGCCTGAAGTCGGGGACTCAATGCTCCATTTCCCACTTGTAGTGAACTCACCGAGATTGGTAACACTGTTGCGAGCCAAAACAGTGTTCTTGCTACTGATGCGAGCATAGTAGTGACTCTTATCGTTGGTCAGAAACTCAATGGCGAAGCCACTGCTGAGTGTCTCAGGACGTACGGCGATGTAATATGTGTTATTAGCCTTGATGGCACCAGTGAGCAATACTTCGTTAGAACCGTTGGCTGTTACGGTAGTGGTAGGAGCGCCTTCATTGTAGTCAACCGTCATGGTACCTGCCAGATACTTTGTGGCATCAGTGCTGCGGAGACTGATGCCAGCACAGTCAAACTTTGGTGTCACCTTCACGTAAGCACATACATTTTTGAACTGGAGGGTGCTTGCATCGGTGCTCTTGGCAATCATCAGCATTGCCTTTGGGTCAACGCACTGACCTTCGGCTACCGTCTGCTTGGCAGGAAGTACAACCTCCTCGAACTGATTGCCATTGCGCTGAATTCCATATTTCCTTATTACTGGAAATTCTCCTGTCTTACAATAATTATAGATTTTCTGTCCTTCCTCAGAAGAATATCCCCAATCATTCATTTCTGACCAAAACCAATCTACACCTTCATCGCCATATACACCATTTAAACATTCCCTCCAATAATCAAAGTAAGTGTAATTATCTAACTCTTGTTCAACTTCATCATCTGTTGTAAGGGCTACCTCTTTGACTATTGAAGTCATGTAAGGATAGAGCGCATAATAAACTTCAGCACCTTCGGCAGCAGAACCAGTGAATGTACCTGAAGTTGAGCCTGGGTCAGAAGTAAGTATGAATTCATGAGCGAAGCTGCCTTCCTCATCCTGTATTCCATCAAATATACTAATTTTGTCGCCATTTTCCCACTTAATGAAAGTACCGTTGATGGTTGTACGTGTACCGCCCTGTTCTTCCATAGAGGCATAGAAGGTCATTGGCTTGAGTATAGAAGGAATTTCGTTACTGCTCTCGAAGATGTCATCGCTGCTACATGCAGTGAACATCATTGCGCCTGCCACCAAAGCAAGCATAGTAATAAATATCTTTTTCATTGCGTTACTTGTTTTAATGGTTAAAACTCTTCGTCATCCCAATTGAATTCTTGTTCTGTCAATTCTTCTGTGCTTACACTGCCAGAAAGTAAGTGCGGTGTTGTCACTTTTACCACATTCATCTGTGGTGATAAATACTTTTTCTTTTTCATTTTTTTCAGTTTTTTTGTTAATAAAATATTGAATATCCTGAATTATTGACACGGCAAACCATTCAGGTGCCTTACGAAAGCATCTGAACAGATTGTAAATAACAGTAAGTCTTTTTGATTATCTTCGGCGCAGCATACCCCCCCCTAATACGCTGTGTATTAAGAAAATAGGATTGCTTTTATTATACTTTACAACCGCCTGCATAGTATATAGACACTTGATTATAATTAATATCTGGCGACAAAGTTACAAAAAACTTTATAAAAGTGAAACTTTTTTGTCAAAAAAAGTTGATACTTTGTACGCGCGCGCCCGCCTGTAGGTATAGATGTAGGTATAGAAGGCATAGCCAAAATATTAATGGAAAAAATTAGAATGCCAATTGGTATAAATCATTCTCCAAAGAGAACTTATACGGGTGTAGCGAACTGTATGCCACGTTCTTTTGCGAGTTTACCTAAATTTCCGTTGTTGCGCAGGCATTCGCGTATCGCCTTTTTGTCATCCAGCATTTTGAGGAAGATAGACGTTCTTTTCTTGCTTTCAGTTTCCATATATTCAACGCTTTATTCGGATGCAAAGTTACGAATTATTTTGAAATATGCAAGGATTTGACGATAATATTTTGGTTATAGGTTATTTGTTGTATGGTTTTACGGACCTAAAAACTGTAAGACCTTATTTGTTTTTTTTGCGAACGAATAAAAAAATGCTGAAAAGTGAAACTTTTGTTTGTTAAAAAGTGGATAATTTGTATGCGCGCGCACGCGCGTAATATTAATAAGGTGTAGTTATGGCACAGATAACCCAAAAACCTACAACCGTAAACCATAACCAATGAAAGTTTTTTTAAGAAATTGTAAAATAAACTGCAAGCAGTGAATAGTAAATCGTAAATTTTGTTTATCTTTGCAGTGATTATTTTTGGGGATTATGAGAAAGAAGATCTTTTTTACGGTGATTGTCGCGGTGGCTTGCATGACTTGCATGGTCTCGACAGCAATGGCGCATAATGGCGTCGTGGGGTTTGTGAACTATAGTGACGGAAGTCAGTTTGGTGTTACTGGCGGTGCCGGTGGCAAGGTTGTGCATGTCGCTACACGTGAGGATTTCGTGAAATACGTGTCGGGCAGCACGCCATACATCATCGTGCTCGATGCCGACATCATTGGTGGAGGCATGCAAGACCTGCAGGATGAAGTGTCGCTTGGCAGCAACAAGACGGTCGTTGGCTCTGGCTCGGGCAAGGCATTGAAGGGAATCTGCCTTGACGCAAAGGGGCAGGGGAACATTATATTTAGAAACATAACGCTGACAAAGGGCAGAACCGACGGTATGTCGTTCCGTGGTTGCCATCATGTCTGGGTTGACCACTGCGACCTCAGCGATTCATACGATGGACTCTTGGATTTCACGCTGGCATCCGACTACCTTACCGTATCGTGGACAAAGATTCATAATCACGACAAAGTATCGATAGTCAACTCAGGCACATGCCACTTTGAGGACTACGGCAAGGAACATGCAACGTATGCACACTGCTGGTTTGCCGACAACGTACAGCGCAACCCACGCATAGGCTATGGTAAGGCACACGTATATAACTGCTATTGGACAAACATCAGCAGTTACTGTATAGGCGTTCATTCGCAGGGCGAGGTACTGTCAGAATACAACTATTTCGCAAGTACGGCCAACAAGGCATTCAACAATCAATATACAACTACGCTGCCTTATTGCGGATTTATCACCGATGTAGATAGTTACTTTGGAGGTTCAAACCCAAAGAAAGCATCAGATCAACCTTACACCGACATTACTTATACGCCGAAAACATACTATGAATATGCCTTCGACCAGACGGATGCGCTCTCTGTTCCGACAGAAATAGAGGGTGGGGTAGGACCGAAAGACGGATTGGCATACGAACCAATACTCAATCCAGGCAACGGAGCAATAGAGGTTCCGGTTGACATGAAGCTTACCTGGCATTCAGCATTAGGCACAAACCAGGGCAAGGTATTGTTCGGCACAAACAAAGAATCTCTTGATGAAATCGACAGAAATTCTTTGTCTCTGCTTTCTGGAACAACGTATTATTGGAAGGTTGTGGTCGAGGTTGACGGCAAAGAGGTGGCTTCGCCAGTGTATCAGTTCACGACTGCAGCGGCAGTTGCGACCAATCCATATCCGACAGATGGCGATGTTGATCCATGGCTGCGTTGGCCTTCGTCGCAATATGCATTTTGCACAGCCATGCCATTGACCTGGCGACAGGCTTTCGATGCAAAGTCGTATAAGGTTTATCTTGCAGAATCTGCCGATAGAATCGATGATAATTTGATAGGCGAAACTTCAAGGTTGTCGATTGTACCACAGGATTTGGCATTAGGCAAGACATACTATTGGCGAGTAGATGCAGTAAAGAACGACGGCGGTGTGGAGCGAGGCACGGTTTGGACGTTCTCTACACCTGAGCATAACCTTGTTGTGGGCAAGAACGAAGCCGAGAAGATGTATCTCAGTGGCATCGCTTTCACCGAATCAGCAACACGAACATATTCGGGCAGCAAGGTGACTGTAGGCGATCAAGGTCCTGGTTCACTCGTCGGAACGTGGAGTGGGGCAGAAGGTCGCTATGCGATTACGGTGGCTTATCGCAGCGAGACGGTCGGAATATCTACATACGGAGTGTCGATAAATGGGAAACTTGTTGACAAATGGTACAGCGGTACGGATAAGGATGGTGTTGCTACGCGCAAGGTTAGGCACACGCAACTGTTGAAACCAGGCGACGAGATACGACTGGAATTCATTGCTGGGCCAAAGGCAGAAGGAGAAATCAGTGAAGCACGTGCAAGGCTCGACTACATAAAATTCGATGCCAACGAGAATGAAGTGGTTGATGTGACGCGAGCATCATCTACGCCTCATTCGCCTAATCTGACGGTAGGCTATGAATGCGAATATCTCAGGATGCCAGTTACATTGTTCCGCGACTCGTTGGGCAATGTGGGCGACTATGATTCATACCAAGTTAGCGACGACTATTGCTCGTGGATTTCATATCTTACAGATAATGCTGAAGCAGGAGTAAAGGTCGATGCACAAAAAAATCCTGTCGTTACGGCTGATAAAAAACTGGTGTACTACATCAAGGAAGCAGAGCTGGTGAAGTTCTTTGCTGCAACAAGTGGGAACATCAAAGCTGTGATTAAGTTGTATGGAGAAACAGGTGAGGCTGATTCTATCGCCGGTGCTGATTCGCTTACGCTTAATCTTGACAAGGCAAAACAGTATAGAATAGAACTTTCGGCCGTTGACTCTGAGATAGCAATCAGTCGTGCCGAATTATACAAGGTGGCGCCTGTTCCATTTATTTTTCATACCCCAGTGCCATCAGAGGGCAAGGAATACGAATTTATATGGAGTACCGACATAGTATTTATGGACACATACGGCACGAAGGGCGCAGCCGGTAAGGTGCAAATCTCGTCAGGTTTCGACGAATGGTGCCAGTATTACAACCCAACGGCCAATGAAGTCCAGGCAAAGAACTCGTCGAATGCTGTGTATTATCTGGATCCTATGACCGATAAGGCTTGTTCACGCAAGTTTGTACCAGGCGGTTCAGGTTACTGTTATGTTGTCGGCACGGCAAAGTCGATGACGTATTTCCTGCAAAACTGTTCGAAAGTTAAAATATATTATACAGGCTCAGGCGGTGCTGCGAAGGCTCTTCACCTCGAAGTGAAAGACGTGACTACTGGCACGGAAACAATGGTACAAGGAGGCGAAGCCACAGGAAAGTCAGTGGCATCGAACTGTGTAGAAACCGAACTTAATGCAAGTCATAAGTATAAAGTGAAGGTCATTGCCGATAGCGACGGTGGCGACATGCTCGTCTATGCAACGAAGTTGTGGTATCAAGCTCCCAAAATGTTGGGCGATGCCAATGATGATGGTACGATTGACGTGGCGGATATAACCGCGATAGCTGCCTACATACTTGATCAAGAGACTTCACAGTGGAACGCGACAAACGCAGATGCCAACGAGGATGGTAACATTGACGTGGCTGATATTACGGCTGTAGCATCAATAATTTTGGGATTTAGAGAAAATCCTTAACGTCTAATAAATATGAAAAGAGTAATAATACTTGGCGACGGAATGGCTGATTGGCCAATGGAAGAACTGGGCGGAAAAACTCCGCTTGAGTATGCAAACACCCCATACATGGACATGCTTGCAAGGAATGGCAGGTGTGGAATGCTGAAAACAATCCCCGATGGCTTTGCTCCAGGTAGCGAAGTTGCAAATACCGCAATACTTGGCTACGACCTTAACGAGGTCTATGAAGGTCGTGGACCACTTGAGGCAGCAAGCATAGGCTACGATATGCAACCCGACGACATGGCAATACGTTGCAACATCATTGCACTTGAGAATGGCAAGATAAAGAACCATCATGGCAATCATCTGACAACAGAGCAGGGTAGAGCACTCATAGAATTGCTCGACTCAAAGCTTGGCTCTGACCATGTCAGGTTTATCCCAGGTATTCAATATCGTCATTTGCTTGTCATTAAAGGTGGAAACAAACACGTCACATGTTGTCCGCCTCATGATCATCCAAATGAGGAATGGCAACCTTTGATGCCAAAAGCAGACAACGATGAGGTGTTATCAACAGTTGATTTGCTGAATGATCTGATTTTGAAGTCGCAACAAGTACTGAATTCCGACCCATCGGCTGAGACAATTCTCTCAATCTGGCCGTGGTCACCAGGTTATCGGCCATCAATGGTACCGCTTACAACTACTTATCCTCAGATAAAACAGGGCAGCGTAATCACTGCCGTTGACCTTATACGTGGCATTGGAAAGTATGCTGGATTGAAACTTATCGATGTTGAGGGCGCAACAGGACTATACGATACCAATTATGAAGGTAAGGCGCAGGCAGCAATCGACGCATTGAAGACGGATGATTTTGTTTTTGTGCACCTTGAAGGAATAGATGAGGCAGGGCATGACGGCGACGTGAACTTGAAACTTCGTACCATTGAAGACCTTGATTCACGCATCGTGAAACCTATCTACGAGGCATACTCAGATGCCGATGAACCATTGCAAATCGCTGTGCTACCCGACCATCTTACGCCTGTATCGACGAAGACACACGTCGGTCAGCCTGTTCCTTTCCTTATATATTATAAAGGAATAGAACCCGACGAAGTGCAGAATTATGGTGAGACGTCATGTCGCGAAGGAGCATACGGATTAGTTACAACGAGCCAATTTTTTAGTGAAATCATAATGGGCAAGTGAAAAAATAGATGAGAAAAAATAAAAAAGTGAGGTAAAAATAAAAAAAATATCAATTATCAATTGTAATTTGTTAATAATTTATTACCTTTGCACCCGCAAAAAGAATTTGAGGATGGTTCCGTAGCTCAGTTGGATTAGAGCAACAGCCTTCTAAGCTGTGGGTCTTGGGTTCGAATCCCAACGGAATCACAAGAAGTTCCAAGCGGGTCACAACTAAGGAAAAGTGACAAAACCAGTAAGACAAAATCTCAGCACATATGTTGAGATTTTTTTTGCTATTTATATACTTTAATACCTTCCATCTCCGTCATCCTAAACTTGATTCTTGGACGAGCCAAGCGGCAGAGCCGATAACAGAATCTCATAAAGGATTTGTTTCATATCTTATTATCATCTTTAAAAATACTACTAATTTTCATAATAAGCAGTGTTTTCCATTAATTTTATAAACCTATGTGCGTGTCAGCCGTGTCTTCTTTCTCGCGCGTACGCGTGTATATAATTATGTAATTGCGCAGTCGTTGCCCTGTGT
>JAKSIZ010000005.1 GCA_024398515.1 Bacteroidaceae bacterium
AAATGAAAAAATACCTTACGGTAAAAAATGTGGCCGTTGGCCATAAAAAATAAAGCCCCCTCCAGCCCCCCTCTGTCCCCCCAAGGGGGGATGATAGGTTTCCACTCTCTCCCCTCTGGGGGAGTTGGAGGGGGCTGTTTGGGGGGAGTGAGGGGGACTTCATTTTTTACGAACGAAGTGAGATATTTTTTATGCGAAGCATATTTTTTATATGATGTATGGATGGCCACGATAGTGGTGTCTTTGTATGTTGTGACGGCGCAAGAACTTGTTCTTAAGCGCTGACACAACATACAAAGACATGGGCTTCAGTATGAAGCACACCATACATCATATTATTTTTTTCTATTATGATTATAACGGCATAAGCGAATAGAAATTCATCGTTTTTTCGGTATGCCTTACAGGTATCTCTGTTGGGGGTGTTGGAACATTCTTAGAATGTTCGGCGTAACATTCTTAGAATGTTCACGTGAACATTCTAAGAATGTGCAAAAGGGTTAAACGCACGTGTCGTAAAACTATGACGCTTGCGCAACGATTAATATCAAGATAATCGACCAAAATTCACAAAAATATCTTAACAACGTGCAGCTTTTTCGTGGTTTATTCGTACATTTGCAAGACCTCCCCCTTACCCCCCTCCCAAGGAAGGGGGAGATTCAACCGTAAAATCATAAAACAAAAAAGTATATATGGGTTACTCACCAGCAATAGTGTCGGCACGCAGATACGTTGAGTCGAAGGGGCTGTATCTGATGCAGAAGAAGGATGTGGAACGCTTCACTGAGTGTGCCGTGCAGTCGTATGGCAGCGTTGAATATCCGCTCAACGACTACTTCATGAACCGAACTTGTACGAAGGATGACCTCCGCGCCATGTGGCAGTTCAACCTAAGATACTTCCTTGACAACGCATTGATATATGCCGACTCGCCCGAGTGCAACGGATGGATGCTGTGGATAGAACCTGGATGCAAGGGCATGTCGGCGTTGCAGTTCCTTACGCATGGCGGTATTGGCATGACAATAAAGTTGGGCTTCGGCACCATCAAGCGTGTCGTGGCTTACGAGAATTACAGCAAAGACGTGAGACTTAATGCCACAGGTGGCAAGGAATGGTACCTGTATAACCTTGTTGTTGACCCTAAGGCTCAGGGGAAACATATAGCGTCGCGGCTGATGCAACCTATGCTGGAGTATTGCAGTATGCAGGGAATGCCGGTATATCTTGAGACGCATCGCGAGAAGAACATAGCCATCTACGGGCATTTAGGCTTTCGCGTAGTGAGCGACGAACTGATGCCTGGGACATCGTTACGCCACATCGGCATGGCAAAAGACTAACGCCCATGCCCCACAAAACACAAGCATTTGAACAAAATAACATAAGTTTCGCATATCCATTGATAATAAAAAGAACAACAATAACCGTTTTATGAAAGATATTATCTTCGATAATTCGCAGTCATTGAATATCAATCTTATCAAAAACAAGTTTTTGAAAGCTTGCTCTTCAATGTCTGCATACATGCCCGAGGCATGTATATCTTTCATAAAAATGATTCAACAATGTTTTAACAATGTTATATTTTCAATGGAAGATATTGTTAGAACATGTTTTGCTGCATGGCAGAGAACGATAGTTCTCATAGGATTTGACCATAGCTTTCATCTGCAAGCTTGCTTGCAAAGGGAAGATATGGGCAAAGACTATATGCAGCAATACCGATACATTGTTGAACATTGTTGTTATAATAACACGTGAATTTGAATTTTAACTCGATAAATTTGTATGAGAAAGACTATTATCACATTGATGTTTGCCCTTGTTGCAACGATGGTTTGTGGGGCAGAAGTATGGAACCAACCAGCCACTGACGGTGCCAATTGCTATGGCGACGGCTTTTTCCGTGCGTCGGTTGACGTGACACGAGTGGAGATGAACACCAACGAAACGGTGGTTCACATGCTCGTTTCAAGCAGAGAAGAGAACTGGTTTAGCTTCGCAAAGAGTACCCATTTGCGTACTTCCGACGGAGAATACGCCGCAACAAGCATCGACGGAATGGAGTTTGACAAGGAAACATACACCGATTTTACCAATACAAAAGCGATAGCCATCCACTTCAAACCACTGCCACGAGGCACAAAAAAGTTCGATTTAATCGAGACAAATGACAATAACGGCTTTTGCATTTGGGGCATCCAAAGCGAGGAAATGCGACAGTTGCAGATGTTTCCATCGTACTGGCGCAACGAAGCAACGGGCAACTGGGAGTTGGCATTGCTTGAAGACTGCGCAATCTACGACTGCAAGTTCTGGAATTATACGCAGAAACCAGCCGACGTAAAGGCTGGCAACGGCACGGAATTAACCCTGACCGACGGCACAAAGACGGTCAGCGTGAAGGTTGGCAAGGCAAAGAAAGGCAAACGAACAATAACAATCAACGGACGGAAAGGCACGTACAGCATGATAACAACGCGTTTCCTGCCCGACTATCCAACGAAGGATGAACGCACACAATTCGTCGATACCCACTACGCAAAGGCTGATTCCGTCACGTTCATCGGTTGGATGAAGGATTGGCCAAAGGAAGCTATGGCTGTAAGCAACAGTTTCGACATCATGTATAACGACTGCCTTACCGACAAGCAAGTGACCGTACTGGCGCAGATGGACTCACTCGGAAGGTTCTCAGTTACGTTCCCTTTGCTCAACAGCACTGAAGTTTTCTGCGACTGGAAACGTGCTTTCGTAAGAAACATGGTGGAGCCAGGCAACACTTATTTCCTCATTTACGACTACGCAAAGGGCAATCGCATGTTTATGGGCACAGATGCAAGGCTGCAAAACGAGATAATGAAACTGCCGATTCAGTGGTATAACACGTCGCCTTACGATGAACCGCGAGGGAAATTGGATGCAATGACGTTCATGAATAAGGTGGATAGCACCAATCGTGCGCTCAATGCTGAACTCGAAAAGCGTGTTGCGGAGCATCCTAACCTCTCTCAGCGGTATGTTTCATTCCTCAAAAACAACTATCTCGGCAATGCCGGCAACGCGCTTATGCAGGCAAAGTACTATATTCAAAGTAGAGAACTTCCGCAGGAATACATGGATTACATGAAGTCTGAAGTGATCGACAAACTGATTTCGCCATACACACTATGCCGTGAGAATGGTTCATTCCTTAATGATTATATGGGTAATATCATTGCGCAAAAGCAGAATAACGGCGGAAATGACTTGCAGGAAGTCTTCATGCAACTATACAATGAGGGAAAGATTAAGGCGAGCGAAAAAGAGTTGAAAGCCGTTGAGGAGTGGGCAAAAGCCTATGCCGAAGTAGTACAGGCGGTTGAATCAGCTACCGATGAGGGCAAACGTCAGGAGATAATAAACAAGTTCAACAATAGCGAATGCGTGAAAATACTCAACGAGATGCTTGAGAGAGACGGCATCGGCAACTTGATTTCACAAACATCAAAGGCGAATACTATGATTAATGCCATTCGCAAAATTAAGGATTTAGGCTTTAGTCAGGAACTTACTGACGTGCAAGTCCTGCACAAATTGCTTGATCAATACGAATATCAACACTCACCTCTCGACGAAAAGATAGTGAATTTCGCCTTGGATAACGTGTCTTTGCCTGTCGTAAAAGACATGATCCGGCAGGCACAAGACAAGTATTTAGCAATCCAGAACGGTGACATTGCTTATCTGAAAAGTTTGAAATCTGCCGATGAAATGGGCAAAATCAGCGATGGAGAGAAGATTTTCAGGAAAGCTGTTGAGCCACTTCGCGGCAAGTTTGTGATTGTTGATGTGTGGGGAACATGGTGCTCACCTTGCAAGGAAGCATTGTCGCACTCAAAGGAAGAGTACGAGCGACTGGCAAAATACGATGTTGCATACCTTTACTTTGCAAACAATAGCCCTGAAGATTCGTGGAAGAATATTATAAAGGAGTATGGCATCAGTGGTGAGAATGTGGTGCATTACAATCTTCCTGCGGCACAGGAAAACGAGATTGAGCGTTATCTGAAGGTGCCTCACTACCCATTCTACCGACTTGTTGACAAGGATGGCGACCTGCTCGACGTTGATGTTGACGTGCGCGACTTGAATGCTACGGAAAAACTGCTGCAGAACTTATCGGCTGAAAAAGCAGATGGCGGTAGTAAAAAACAATCAAGTACGGAAACAATAACGCAGCCTGTGACGGTGAAGATAAGTTCAGAGAAGCAGCCGAATGGCAATTATCTTGTGCAGATTACAGGCAAGGTAGCCGATGGTTGGTATATTTATGGCCCTTTATATAATAAGGAAGGAGCGTCGCCAGCCGTTGTGGAGATGGAGACGAAAGGTGCGAAAGTCGTAGGCGAACTGAAAGAACAAGAGAAGAAGGACAAGTATTTCGGCTCGTTCTCCTTCTCTCAGACGGTCAAAGCACCAAAGGGTGCTAAGGGAAAATTCGTTTATTCCGCTTGCAACAACGATACCTGCACACCTCCGCAAGAGGTAGAGTTTACGTTGGAATAAAGCCCCAAGCCCCCCTCCAGGGGCTTTTTTAATACTTCACCTTATATATACGGAATGTCTTTGCTGCAAGTTTGTCGCTGATTGTTGCGTTGCTGATAGACATTACACCGTTTACAGGAACGATTTTCTCAGGCTGGTCAAGGGTGTTTTCAGCGTCCATTTCGGTTGACGAAAGGGTGATTGTCTCCACAGCATTTGCTGTTTTCAGTCCTTTAAGATTGATTGAGAGAGCCTTTGAATCGTTGCTGACGTTGATTACCTTGACGATATATTCTTTCTTATCCTTGTCGATAACGGCACTTGCATATAGTCCTGTTTCGCCTGCAACAGGTTTTTTGTCCATTGTGCAAGGAAGCATGTTGGTGCCCTTGTTGGTCATGTACGCCTGCTGAACATAGTAGCTGCACGATTTGAACATGCGAGTATTGTCGAACCAAATCAAGTCAGGACGCCACTGCCAACCGTCGATGTGGGCAAACAATGGTGCGTAGGCAGTCATGTAAACCACATCTGCATTGCGTTCAAAGTCGGTCATCAGTGCAGCCTCAAGCAACGAAGCCTCGAAATGATTCCATTTCTTGCCCTTTCCGTGGCACGCGTATTCGCCTGCGAAAACTTTCGGACCTTTACGGTCGTAGCTTTCATAGCGCAATCCGTGGCTGAGGAACCAGTCTTCGTTGCGGTAGAAATGCTCGTCAACAAGGTCGGCTTTCAACTCTTTCATAGCCTTCCAACCCTTGTCGAACATCTCGCCTTCAGAGTCAGGACCGCTTGTGCCGACGATTTTTATTTCAGGATAAGCCTTGCGAACAGCCTCGACAAAAGGCTTCAAACGCTTATAGTACATATCATCCCACTGCTCGTTGCCAATGGCAATATACTTCATATTAAAAGGTGCAGGGTGTCCCATCTCGGCACGCTTCTTGCCCCAAGTGGTGTTTTCATCGCCGTTGGCAAACTCGATAAGGTCGAGTGCATCCTGAATATATGGCTGAAGCTGGTCAACAGGAACGTGAGCAGCCTCGTTGTTCCAGTTCTGGAATTGGCAAGCCATTCCCACATTCAGAACAGGAAGAGCGTCGGCACCAATATCTTCGCACAGTTGGAAATACTCAAAGAATCCGAGACCATAACTCTGGTAATAGTCTGAGAAGTAACGATGTTCAAACGTATATTCCCAACGGTTTTGGTTCAAAGGACGGTTTTCAACAGGTCCGATAGTGTTCTTCCACTGGTAGCGCGTAGCAAGGTCAACGCCCTCTACGATACATCCACCAGGAAAACGGAAGATGCCAGGATGAGCATCAGCAAGTGCCTGTGCCAAATCCTTGCGCAAACCATTCTCACGATTCTTGAATGTCTCCTTAGGGAAGAGCGAAACGTGTTCGAGGTCTATTGGGTTCTTGCCTGCAAGTATTATGCGAAGGTTGGCATTGTTGTGAGCAACAGGCGACTTAATCGTCAGTTCGTATTTCTTCCAATCCTTTGTCGTAACATCGAGTTTGTCCTGTACGATAACCTGAGTCTCGCCCATTGAATGCTCGTCAATAAGCTGCACTTTTATCTGTGCATGACCTGTAGGAGCCTTTGCCCACACGGTGAAACGATATTCAGCATCCTTCAACAGACCGATACCAAAGTAGCCTTCATTCTGAAGTCCAGTGCGGCGTTCGTTGTGACCAGGGTAAGCAAGCGATACATAGTGAGGACAACGATCGAAAGGTCCATCGTCCTTCAGCGTCACTTTACCAAAGACTTTCCATCCCATGAAAGCCTGTGGAAATTCAAAACTACGGTTTTTCACCAGTTCACCATACAATCCACCATCGGCGGCATAGTTGATGTCTTCGAAAAACATTCCGTACATAGTTGGCTGAATAGGTGCGCCAACTTTCTTTACATTCACTTCAATTGTTTCTGCCGACGCCGAAATCATCGACGCAAGCATGATAGTTGTTACAAAAAACTTTTTCATATTATATAAGTATAGGTATCTATTCTTTTAGCGATTCTGGTATTTGTTTGGCTGTAGCAATGCCTTTTGTTTTCAGTTCGTCAAGCCGATGAACGATATTCCCACGTCCATCCTTCAGCTGACCAATGGCTTTTTCGTATGTTGACTGCGTTGTGCCAAGCTGTTGCCCAACTTTCTCGAACGTCTCGGCAAAGGTCACAAACTTATCGTAGAGGTCTGTTGCCGACTTCAGGATGCTTTGCACGTTCTTGTCGCGGTTCTCGTTCTTCCACATCTGCTCCACAAGTGTTATCGTGAGCATCAGGTTTGTAGGGTTGATGAGAACGATATTCTTCTTGTAGGCATTCAGTCCTATGTTCGGATCACGGTCGAATGCAAGGATGTAACTTCCCTCATTAGGGATGAACATCAGCACCATCGGCACTGCATTCGGCACGAGTTTGTTGTAGTTCTTATTGGTCAGTTCGGTTATGTGCTTGTTTATCGACATCAGGTTTTCCCTTGATGCGTGGTCGCGTTCTTCTTCGTTTGTGGCGGCAATGTAGTCAGAATATGCTGTCAATGACACCTTTGAATCAATGATTATATTGCTGCCATCAGGGCAATGTATTATCACATCTGGGCGAAGGTTATTGCCATCATCGTCCTTTACGTTGCCTTGCATTTCAAAGTCTATGCCTTCACGCAAGTGCGACGAAAGCAATATCTGCTCCAAGACCTGCTCTCCCCAGTCGCCCTGCACCTTACCTTTATTCTTCAGTGCTTCGGTCAGGTTTTGTGTTGCGAGGTTTTGCCGTTCACTCCTTTCAGCAAGAATTTTTACTGCTTCACGCAATGCCGAAGCATCACGGGCATGTGAATCCTTGTTTTGGTCGATAGTCTCTTTCATGTTTCGCAGTTGCTCGCGAAGCGGATTGAGTATCGTGCCTATTTGTTCTGAGTTATTGTTTTTCAGTTTTTCTGATTGCTGTTCCAGTATTTTGTGCGTTGCATTCTCCAGTTCTGTGCGCAACATTGATATTTGCTGTTTGTGGTCTTCCTGCAAACGCTTCACTTCCTCTGCCGAACGCTGACGCTCGTCGGCTATTCTGTTTTCGCATTCGTTTTTGGTCGTGTCAATTTGCGAGGCAAGCATTCTTGCTTCGTTTCGCTTGACAACAATCATAGCCACGAGTGTAGCTATGATTGTTATGGATATAATAATGGTTATTACCATCTGTCCGCGAACAAAATGTTACTCTTCTTTCTTGCCTCCGAGCAGGCTACCCAACGAACCGAGAACGTTGCCAATGCCGCCCATTTCCTCAAGTTTTTCCTTTATTCCTTCTACGCCACCAAACTTGTCGGCAAGTTCCTGAACGTCGCCAATCTTGTCGCCCAAGCCTTCAATACCGCCAAGTTTCTCTGCTATTCCATCAAGTCCAAGCTTTTCGGCAATCTCACCGAGGTTGCCTAATGCGCCTTCTACCTGCTCACCTGCATCGCTATCGTTTTCACCTTTCAGAGAACCTACAATATCCTCTACCTTTTCTTTCAAGTCGCCTAAGTTGTTTAGTGCATCTAAAATTCCGCTCATAATTTGTTTGTTTTAATTAGATAATAAAAATTGATAATGTTGTTTTCATTCTGCAAATATAATGATTATATCTCAGATATGCAAACACAGCATTAAAATTTATTGCTTCCGACCGAATGTTTTCGGCCAAGGAACACTATTCTACCGTCAAATCATCGAATATCATTTCGTTTATTCCGTCTCCTGTCAGGCGGAGTTTATATGTTCCGGCATTGACAAAGTCGCCTGTCGTGATGCTTGTCATCTTGCGCTTTGTTATCTTTTCCTGCGTCTGGAGGAAGGTGATGTCGTCATCCTTATACACAACTCCATTCTGGTCTGTCAGCACAACATGCAACTTGCGAGGCATCTTCGCGTTGTGATATTTGAACCTCAACGCATAAACCTTTGCTACACCAACGGAAAACTCCCATTCCATCGTATGATTTATTTTCTTTCCCTCAACTGTTATTGCACGGTTTGTCTTCGGTGGAAGGAGCGAATCTGGCGTTTTTACGAGTATGTCATCATCGAAAGAGGACCATAAGCCCCTCTCTGTCCCCCCAAGGGGGGATGAAGGGTTACCAATCACTCCCCCTTGAGGTAGCTGGGAATGGGCTTTGTTTTGAAGGTTTGCGTTATCGTTTTTGTTATCGTTTTCCTTTTCATAAACACTTATGGCAATCGCTGAAATGATTGCTTGTCCCGACTTTACTTTTGGGAAAGATATCTTTATCTCATCGCAGTTGTTGCTGATTTTTACCGTGCGCTTATACACATTTCCATAACCCACTTGCGACCAGATGTCGAGGTTCTTTATTACTGTGCTGTCGTTTATCGCCACATCAAACAGTCGCCAACCTTCATAGTCGGCGTCATCGAACGTTCCCTTATACCACGGTTCAACAAAGTAAAGGTCAACCTGATATTCTCCCTTTTCGGCAGGGAAGTGATAATAGAGTTCATGCCTACCGAAACGACTGCGTTGGAAAAGCGGTGAAAGGTTCAAATCGGGGTTATATGTCTGCGAACATTGATAGGAACTGATGCCTTCAAATCTGTCTCCCCATGAGTGCGAGAAGGTGCTGTCGTCTTGTTGCCAGAGGTTGCCATCGGCATCGACATAGTCATCGCCACCGCAGTTCAGGCGATAGATTGTAGCGAAACTATCCACGGAATTCCCTGAAACATCGGAATATCCGGAACTTCCGGAGTTTCCGGAAACTCCACCCGACCTAATAGCATAATAGCAATCCGTCGGTTGATCCCAGATGGTAAACAATCCCTTATAGTTGAATGGCCCAACTTTGTCGATACGGCGCAACGCTTCATCTGGCTGACGACGCCCTGGATTGTCGTGACTACAAAGCAACCATTGGAACTGACCACAGATACTATCCTTCGCACTTTCGGCAAGTCTCATCTTCTTTGTTATCAATTCTGTGAACTTTTCTTCGGTATAACCCTCGCCAGTGTGGTTATTAAGTGTGCGCCATGCACCATATTCTCCGTTGAGCAACTGCTCTGGCTGCTTCAGTTCCTCGGCATAATTATCTACATCTCCTCCGTATGTGCCGCTCCAATTCTGCACTACATTCCAATCCGTGCCCTCTCCTCCGTTGCAGGTTGTCACCAATCGTTGCGTGCCACAAGTAGGATCCATCTCGCGAATGATGGCTGTACACTCCTCGGCAAAGTCTTTTGGCAGTGTACTTTCATTCTGCAAACCCCAAAGAACGAGCGAAGGCGAGTTGCGGCGCTCCTTTACCCATTGGCGCAGATGACGCTTGAAACTCTCGCGGAACTGCGGTGTGTCGTACCAGATATGCGCTGAGAACTGTGCCCACCAAAGCAACCCGTCCTTGTCAAGCAACTCTTTATAATGCAAATTATGAGGCTGGTGTGCATCGCGGAAAGCATTGAAACCAGCACTCTCAACCTGATGAATGCGTGTTTCTATCTGCTCATTTGTAAAGGCATGACTTTGTCCGAAGAGGTGTTCGTACTCGCAAGTGCCGTTGATAAACGTCTTTTTCCCATTCAGATAGAAGCAATTGTCAGTTGCACCGACGCATTTCGGCCATAGCGACGTGCGGAAACCAAACGGAGTGTCGAGGTTGTCGATGGTCTTGTTGCTACGTTTCAGCAGCGTGTTCACATTATATAAATAAGGATCTTCAAGCGACCAACGGCTGACATTGATTGCTGCAAGGCTTGCACTTTGCCGTATGATTCGCCTCTCGCCAGGCTTCAAAACTACCGTTTCGGTCAGTCTTACCACCTGCTTTCCACTCTTCTCGCAAAGTTTGTTAATCAATGAAATTTCCTCGGTTTCATCGGAATAATTCTTTAATTCGCTTTCAACATATAGCGAGTCGCACGCCGTGTTGCTCCACACGTGAATGCCAAACGGTTCGATGCGCACTTTGTCGGTCACTTCGAGAGTGACTGGGCGGAAGATGCCAAACGGTTGCGAACCTTCAGAGAAGCCCCATTCGCTGCTGCAACCACCGCATACCCACGGCATATCGGTAATGCCTTCGGGGTGAGAGATGTTTAATACCAACTGGTTTTCAGCCCCTCGGCGCACAAATTTCGTTATATCAACCGTCTCTGTCGTGCGCCCAATGTCGTATCTGCCAACCTTATTGCCATTGAGGATTACCTCTGCATACGTGCCTACTCCCTCAAATCGGATGAAGTATTCCTTGTCACCCTTGTCCTCGACAAAGAATTTCTTACGCCAAATCGACTCTCCGTGTAGGTTGCCATGCTCCTTCTGCACGGCTCCGTAGTAGTCATCAAGATTGAAAGGCACATCGCAATTTTGTTCGATTCCATCGAAAGATATTGTCCAATTCTCGTTCAGCGATTTCGTAAATCTCTGTCCCGAAGGGTCGGGTTGTGGGAACGAAACTTCGCTCTTGCCTATATGTCGGCTCGTAGCCAAGGCTATGCCTCGCTGTCCGGCATTGTTTACTGCGCAGTAGAAGTGATATACAATACCCTCATGCTTCACTACAAAACTCTTATGGGCAAACATTTCGTCGTATGGTTTCGACGGTATAATCAGGTCATCGCCGTCCCAATCGGTCCAATGTATGAGGTCGCGGCTCACGGCAAAGGTGTTGTAGGCGTTGTATTTGCGCGTAGGATTGTATGCCGAGAAATAGAACATTACGAAGATATCGCCCATGCGAACTATCTGCGCATCGCCTGTAATGGTGCCATCCGTGTCGTGTGCAAACACCGGATTGCCCTCATAACGCCGCCATTTCTTCATGTCCTTTGACAAGGCTATGCCTATTCGCTCGCCCTTTGGATGGGTAGAATCCTTGCCGCCAGCGTTGTAGAACATCACAAACGGATAGCCGAAGTACGACTTATCTACCTTATATATGGTGCTTTTGTACTGTGTGAGTTGTTCCCACCACTGTGCATCCTTGTCGTCGTAACTCATCAGGGGCTTCGGATTGCACGTCCACGGATGTGCCACCGACGCTTTTTCCTTTGTAGATGCTACGCCAATACTCAGCGGAGCATTCACTGCTTCGTATCCGGTGCCCGCTCCTCCGATGTAGGTCATCCAATGACGTCCCTTGTAACGCTGCATCCCGTAGCTGCCACCCCACGTATAATCTATCAGCGACGGGAAGCCTCCACGCTGGTTTTCATCCCATGTCTTCGTCGTGGCGAACTCAAGCACACGCCCAAGTGTCTGCCAATGCAGCAGGTCATGACTCTTTGCAAGCCACGTCTCGTAGCCTCTGCCGTCCTTTCCTTCCTTGCCATCGTAGCAGACATAAGTCATAAACCACTCGTCGCCCTCGCGAAAAACCGTCGGACAGTCGTATTTCTTCTTGTTGTTTTCAGGCGCAATGACAAGCCCGAACTTGTATGGAGTCTTTACTTCCGTGTAGATTTTCTCCATCTCCTGATGGGTGAAATCGGCTGCGATGATGCTGTTGGTCAGCGCAAGACACGCAATGAGCACCGCAAGTCGAAGGCAAAGATGTGGGCGAGTAAAATTTTTTGCAGTCGCACTTTGCGCATTATGCAAGTGACTGTGTAGATTATTAGTCAATGAGTATCGTGATAGCATAGTTTTTAGTCCTTTTTTGCAATTCAGGGTGTAAAATTAAAATATTAAATTTGAATAATCAAACTTCGGAGTATATTTTTATGAAAAATTATGTTTCTGCAATTTCTGACAAGCCAAAATTCATTATTGCGAATATCATTTATAACACGAATAAAACGAATAAGGAAAGCCTGCCGCTTCGTTATTATTTGTAAACCATTCGTAAAAGTCGTCAGTATCTGAAAGATACTTTGAGGGCTTTGTATTCGTGTTTATATACATTGGAAACGGCAGATAAAGCGGTAGAAATGATGGGGGTGAACGATAGGCTCTACAAGGGTGTCTGTTGGGGGCGAAAAAAAGTTGTACAACTTTCGCGCGAAAGTTGTACAACATTCAGTTGAAAGTTGTACAACTTTTTTCCGAGTTAAGCGTTCGTTCTGAAAAAGCCATAAGTTCGTACCAAATAAATAATACGCCCGCACCACAAGATTATATGCAAGAAGTGCGTTATTTTGAGTAAGTAAATGTTTCCGGCAATTCGTATTTAACGATAAAATATACATTATTTATATGGAAAATCAAATCATCAACATTGGAAAGCGACTGCTTGCAGTGTGTGCAGTTGTTGCAATAAGCCTTTGCTGTAAGGCGCAGAGCGTAAGTTCACCCGACGGGAAACTGGTGTTCAACTACTCAAACATGTCGTACAATATCACGTACGACGGAAAGACCGTAATCGAGCAATCTGCCCTTGGCGTTGAGATAGAAAACAAACTCCTGGAACGTGCCTTGGCAGTGCCAAACGAAGATATTGCCCATTGGTGTGATAACCTCAGACAGACATCTGTTGACATGGGCAGCAACGATGAGACTTGGACACCGCCATACGGCGAATGGAACAGCATACGCGACCATTACAACAGCATGACCATTCACTTTATGAAGGGCAATCAGGAGAAGCTCTCCGACGAGACTTACGACAAGAACCGCTTCTACTTTATGAACTTGGAGGTGCGAGCCTATAACGAGGGCATTGCGTTCCGATACACATTCCCAGAGACAAGCAATGGCTTGTTCATACATCTCACAGACGAGGTCAGCGAGTTCCGTTTCGCTCCTGGTGCCGAAGCATTATGCTGCAGTTGGGCACAGGGACCTTACACCTGGCAGCCGTTGAACAATTGGACAGATCAGGCAGAACGCCCATTGACGCTGAGACTTGCAAACGGTCTGGCAGTTTCGTTGCTTGAAGGTGGGCTCGTTGACTATGCGCGCACAAAGTTTTGCCTAAAGGCTGAGAACGTGGTTAAGGCAAAACCATACTCGTCAGTTGACTTCATGACGCCATATTCTACGTCGTGGCGCGTTGTGATGGTGGGCGAAAAGTTCATAGACTTATGCAATCATGACTATATGATACTTAACCTCAACGAGAAGCAAAAGATAGACGACACGTCGTGGATTCGCCCAGGAAAGATGTTCAGAAGCAATCTCGACAAGAAATCACTGTTTGCATCGATAGACTTTGCCGCTGAACGACACTTCCAATATGTGCATCTCGATGCAGGTTGGTACGGTTCGGAAAGGAAGATGGAGAGTTCTGCGTTGCGTGTTGACCCGTCGCGCGACTTCACTATACCTGAGATTGTGGAGTATGCAAAGCAAAAAGGTCTTGGAGTTTTCCTCTATGTCAACCAGCGTGCATTGTATCAGGAACTCGACAGTATTGCTCCGTTATTTGAAAAATGGGGCGTGAAAGGCATCAAGTTTGGCTTTGTTCAGGTGGGCAACCAGCAGTGGACAACGTGGCTGCATTATGCCGTTCGCAAGTGTGCAGAGCATCATCTGATGGTAGATATACACGACGAATACCGCCCTACAGGCTATAGTCGCACCTATCCAAACCTGATGACTGCCGAAGGAATACGCGGCAATGAAGAGATGCCCGACGCTACTCATAACGTCACATTGCCGTTCACTCGCTTCCTTTGTGGCCCTGCTGACTACACGTTGTGCTATTTCAGCAATAGGGTAAAATGCACAAAGGCGCATCAGCTTGCCATGGCTGCAGTATATTACAGCCCGTTAACCTGGATGTTCTGGTACGACAAACCAGAGTTTTACAAAGGTGAAAAGGAGATAGAATTCTGGGAGAAGATACCTACGACGTTCGACGATACGCGTGTGCTTCAGGGCAATCCTGGCGAATACATTGTGACGGCACGAAGAAGTGGAGGCGACTGGTTTGTCGGTGCAATGACTAATAATGATGCCCGTACAGTGACACTGCCGTTGGATTTTCTTGAGAAAGGGAAGAAATACACGGCTCACATCTACGAAGACGACCCGTCGCTTGGCACGAGGACAAACGTAAAAATATCGATTAAATCGGTAAAAAATAAGAAAACCATAACGCTAAACCTCCAAAAGAGTGGCGGCGCCGCCCTATGGTTTGAGGAGCAATGAAGCCCCCTCCATGCTCCAAACCTCACCCCCACCACTACCAAGGAAGCGAGAACTGACAGACAATCTTCATCCTCATTTGGGTAAAAGAGAGGACTTTGAATAACAATAATTGAAATGAAAATGAAAAGAATTGCCCTCGCATTGCTTGTCACATTGCTGTTCAGTATGATGAAAGCCCAACCCCCAAGGACAGGATGTTTTTGGGAATGGATGAATGGAAACATATCCAAGGAAGGTATAACTAAAGACCTTGAATATATGAAAGCTGCTGGTATTGAGTCAGCTTTCATTTTTGATGCATGGGTTGGAGTAAAACGTGGTCCAGTAGATTATGGGACAAAGGAATGGATAGAAGCAGTGAAGTTCGCCTGCTCAGAAGCAAAACGATTAGGAATTACATTAGGTATTCATAATTCTCCTGGCTACTCTGCAATGGGAGGCCCGTGGATTACTCCTGAAGAATCAATGAAACAACTGACATGGAGTGTTTCCGATAAGAAGAATCCACCTGTTCCTGACCATAAATATGGTTTTTACAAAGACATAAAAACATTTACTATCAATTCAGCGGATGAGATGCAGGACGTATCAGTCCATCTTGAGAAAGGCGAGTCGTATGTTGTAAAGTTAGTCAAGAAAAAGCCCCTTATAGGTCTCAACTTATGGCGAGGAGAGAGGGAAACTCCAAATGATCCGTTTGACGGTCCGAGAGACTATGCGCCAATTTTGAAGGTAGAGACAAGCATCGACCAGAAAGAATGGAAGGAGATAGGGAAAGCTTCTGGCGTTGCATTGAAGGCAAGAGACATCCCTATTCATTTTGACTGTGAGCCAAATGAATGCCAATATATCAGACTGACGAGCAATCGCAGCACAAATCTTAAAAGGATAGAAATACTTACATCATTCGGTTCTGGTAAAGCGTACCGTAGAGTGGGATACACTACAAACGGACAGACGGTGACTGCTGCAAGTGAAGCCGGTATAGGTCTTGAAGTTGATAAGTTGTCAAGAAAAGGTGTTGAAGCACATTTCGAAAAATTCCTGAAGCCATTGTTGGAAGAGTTGAAACCTTATTGCGGCACCACCCTTACGCATATTTTTATCGATAGTTGGGAAGCAGGAGGTCAGGACTGGACTGAATCGCTTGGAGTAGATTATCTTGTCAACGGGCCAGGGAAGGATTTCGTCAATGGATCAATTTATAAGAACAATTCTGTAAAACAGAAACTGTTCATGCAAGAGTTTGTCGTACCTTTCAAGGAGATGATTGCAGAATATGGCTTAAAACTTGCAGGAGAACCTTACGGCAATGGGGATTTTGACCGTAAGGAATATGGCTATGCGTTTGATTTGCCAATGAGCGAGTATTGGGCACGTTGCCATTATGGTTCGATAGAAAGACCAAGATTCGTGTCGCGTTACGCACATTCCGCTGGCAGAGAAGTTATCGGATGTGAAAGTTTCACTGCCTATCCTGGTGATGCAGACATTCCTGCCACTCTTGAAAGTTTTAAGAAAGAAGTTGACTTAGTGTGTGATGCTGGAGTTAATTACTTCGTCTTCCACTGCGTTGCGCATCAGAACAATGATTCCAACCCTATAACTATGGGACCATTTGGTACACGTTTCGATCGTCTTCACGCAAATACAGACAGTGTAAGAGTATTGACAGATTATATCCGCAAAAGGATAGAAATACAGAAGAAAAGAGTAGAGTTTGATTTTTTCTTTGGAGAGGAAGGCTCACGTTCATATATCCGATTACCTCGTGGATGTAAGGAAGTAAAGGCAATACTGTATTGCCATCAGAATATGACTGAAGAGGTGCTGTTCCGGAGCAAATTGTTCACTGAGAAGATGGACAGTATGGGCATCGCAATGGCATTTATCCAGAGAGGTTCTCAGAACTGGGATGTCAGTGTAAAAGATGAAAACGGGCTCACTTGCCAGGATAGGTTCGAGAATATCATAAGGAGGTTTGCAGAAGGAACGGAGCATCCTGAGCTTACAATGGCGAAGATAATCCCATTTGGACATTCAGCTCAAGCTACATTCCCTTGGAATTTCGCAGCGTGGAACTCTGAAAGGACATTATGCATTATCTCTTATCATGGCGATGCTCCTCGCACTAACCTGTGTGGTTATGGACGAGCAAATGTGGAATGGGGACGCACGAGAAATATTGATAAGATACCCGCTCTCATGATAGAAGGCGAATACGAGTGGTGGGAGGCAAGAGTAAACCCAGCATTGGCGTTCAGAATGCACTATCCTGATAGTCGTATCTCTTTCCTATGTGATGCGGAAAAAGGACATTTTGATATGTCAGAAGAGACTCAAGCATATATGGCAAAGTTCATAGAGAAAGCATTACACTATACACCTGTTTCAACCGTCTCTCCTGATGGTGACAAGCAGTTCATCGCAGAGCCTTTAGACGGAGTTTATTACTCTCGTTGGCGTGCAGATGGGAAAGAGACTGACGACATCCATGACTGTTTTTGGTACTTTGATGATGAGATGGTCAATCTCACAAAGGCCAGATACAAAAGAAGCTTGGGAAAGAAGATGCAATACGTGTCGGCAAAGATTAATGGGAAACTGGTAGAGTATAATCCAATGAATCATGTGAAGATAAACATCAAATGTGACAAAAACGAATTTACTCTCGAACCAGTTTATGTGGATGAAAGCAGAATGAATGAAGTAAAGGAACATGCTGCAGCCAAGCCCCGCATCGTCCTAATATCTGGTCCAGCCATTCAGATTGGAGAATATACATTCAGAATAGATCCTGACTATTTCGGGAATGATCCTCTTCGCCAGTGGTCTGGCATAACTCTTTGTGTTGAGGCCGATGGTGATGATGAATATAAGGCAGCGGTACAAGAAATTAATGTAAAAAGATAATTCAACCCCAATCGCTCATTAGCGTTATGATGATAATAGGTTTGGGGTGTTTCGTATATGACTTCGCGACATGAATATAAGGTTTTCAAGACTTCTTAGTGTAAATAAACTAATGACAGATTTGGAATAATTGTATTAGCTAAAATCTTAATTTGCCCAAATTTATCACTCAACCCAGTCGCTGCGGTCGAGGTTGCGATAGCCTACGGCTTCGGCTATATGAGTGACTTCAATGTTCTGCTTTCCGTCAAGGTCGGCTATGGTTCTGGCAACTTTTATGATGCGGTCGTAGGCACGGGCTGAAAGTTTCAGGCGCTCCATAGCCATCTTCAGCATCCCTGTGCTGTGTTCATCAAGTTGTGCAAACTTACGTATCTGCGCAGGTTTCATCTGTGCATTGCAGTGTATGCCCTTCAATCCACGGAAACGTTCCTCTTGAATCTTGCGTGCCCTAACAACTCTTTCCCTTATCATAGCACTCGGTTCGCCCTTTGGAGCGTTAATAAGGTCGTCTATCCCCAACGCTTGCAACTCTATCTGCAGGTCGATACGGTCCATCAAAGGCCCGCTAATCTTATGCATGTAGCGTTGTATCTGCCCAGGACTGCAGGTGCAGTGGTGTGTAGGGTCGTTATGGTAACCGCAAGGGCAAGGGTTCATTGAAGCGACAAACATGAACGAACTTGGATAGTCGATGGAATACTTTACTCGAGAAACGGTTATTCTTCTGTCTTCAAGCGGTTGTCGTAGAACTTCCAAGACGTCTCGTCTAAACTCTGGCAATTCGTCTGCATATAGGACTCCGTTGTGTGCGAGGCTTATTTCACCAGGTTGAGGGGTTGTGCCTCCACCGACGATTGCAACCGATGATATGGTGTGATGAGGTGAACGGAACGGGCGTTTTGATATAAGCGACACGTCTTTTCCCAGTTTCCCAGCAACGGAATATATCTGTGTGGTCTCAAGACTTTCCTCTATTGAGAGTGGTGGAAGAATGGAAGGTAGGCATTTTGCCATCATCGACTTACCGCTCCCAGGAGGGCCGACGAGAATAATATTGTGTCCGCCTGCTGCGGCTACTTCGAGGGCACGCTTTACGCTTTGCTGCCCTTTCACATCGGCGAAGTCAAACTCAAAGTGCTGCTGATGGTCGAAGAACTCTGTCTTGACATCGATTGTCGTTGGTTCGAACCCTAATTCTCCGTTGAGGAATCGCATCACTTCCAAGATATTTCCCATGCCATAAACGTCAATGCCCTGTACGACGGCAGCTTCCTTGACGTTTTCCTTCGGCAGAATAATGCCATGAAATCCCAATTCCTTTGCTTTCATTGCTATAGGCAGTGCACCGCGTATAGGGCAAAGTCTTCCGTCGAGACCGAGTTCTGCCATTATCATATAATGTTGGAGCTTGTCTGTAGCAACGTTATCGTTTGCCGCAAGCATGGCTATGGTTATCGGCAGGTCGTATCCACTGCCCGACTTCTGTATGTCGGCAGGTGAAAGATTTACGGTAATGTCGTTTTGTGGGAGTTTGATATTGACATTATTGAGCGCAGCGCGTATCCTTTCATAACTCTCCTTGACCGCAGTATCTGGCAGTCCTACAAGATGAAAATGTACCCCTTTCCTTATGCTCACCTCAACTGTAACAGGAGTAACCTCCATTCCATTTACCGCAGCACAATACGTTTTTACCAACATGATTTATTTAGGATTTAAGGGTTCATAACGAGTTCACTGATTGCATCATAGTCCAAGCCGCGGGCAATAATCTTCCCTTGCTTATCGATGACCAGATTGTCGGGGAGGTAGCATATTCCTAACTGTGACGACAACTCTGAATTAAGCATCTCGCCATCGCAGACGACAGGCCATTCTATCTCGTCGTTCTTTAATATTTGCTTCACCTGACGCTTGTCAGCATCGAGCGAAACGCCAAGAACTGCCATCTTCGACTCGTTGCCACTATATAGAATATTCAATCTACGGTGTAGGTTCTGGCTTTCATAGTTCCACGATGCCCAAGCGACGATAACTCCAACCTTACCCTTGCAGAACGACTGGTCAATGGTAGTCCCGTCGATTGTCTTTGCCTTGAACTTTGGCAGACGCTGGTTCACTGCGACGGCGGCAAGCGATTCGGCTTGGTTCTTCAACTTCTTTGCCATTCGATTGTTTGGATTTGCTGCAATGACCTGCTTCAAGAGTTTTGTTGCCTTAGCGTAATCTGGCTCGGAAGTCTTTACTAAATAACGTGAAATGAGGTAAGTTGACACTGGCGATTCAAGGTTTGCCGATACGAAATCTTCGACTGCCTGTACGGTTTGGGGCGGTGACATTTCAGCCACTTTTTGCCGAAACGACGTCATCAGTCGATTGGCTTTCGTTCCGCTTACCTCCATCTCTTTCAGGTGAGTGGCATCACCCTTTATCTTTGCCGTGCGACTTGGTTCGCCAAACACCACCTGCTCCGAGAAATTTGGGAATACAATTATAAAAGTTGCAGGCTTGTCGATAAAGGCTTGATAGGCAAACCTTCCGTCCTGGACTCTGATTGTGTCGAGTTTGTCCAGTCCTCCGTCGGTGGAATAGACGTAGAACTCGCCTTGGTTAAGGTTGAGAAACCTGCCTTCTATTTTGAAAAAATCGCCTTCTTTATTGCAACTTGACAATACGAGAGGCGATATAAGAATCAAGAATAATAGAAAGATCCTAAAATACTTTTTCATAGTTTTTACGGTTTTATGGCTTTGCGGCTTTAAGGTTTTAGGTTTGCAGTCCGTATAACCTTACAACCGTATAACCGTATTTATGGTAGTGCCGCGAGCGGGACTCGAACCCGCACAGCCATCTCTGGCCAAGGGATTTTAAGTCCCTCGTGTCTACCAATTCCACCATCGCGGCATCAGTTTTGCGATGCAAAGGTAATAAATAAATATGAAATACAAAATAAATTCCTCAGTTTTTCTATTAACTTTTGAGTTTTTTACATTTATTTCCTGTAATCTCAGAACCCAATGGTCATAAACTACACCTTATTAATATTACGCGTACGTACGCGCGCGTTTACTGATAAGGAGTCATAAGTTTGCTATTTTTTGTTTGAAAATTGACAAAATGCTTAAAATTATACAATAAAATGAAAAATTATTGGCATAATGTTTTTTATTTTGGAATTTTGATGTAAATTTGTACGATTTTAGCAAAAAGGAACAGAAATTTTAGTATTTAATCAAGAAAAATGGGAAAGTATAGTTATTCAGAACTATTGAAGATGCTCCAAGCATCAGTGTATGAAACAAAGGAAGAAGGAGAAAAATATCTGGCTGACAATGCCAAGAAAGACGGTGTAATCAGCCTGCCATCAGGTTTGCAGTATTCTGTCATAAAGGAAGGCACAGGCAAGAAACCAAAAGCAACTGATAAGGTAAAGTGTCATTATGAAGGTTTCCTGATTGACGGAACGGTCTTCGACAGCAGCGTACAGCGTGGTGAACCTGCAGTATTTCCGCTGAATGGAGTCATTGCAGGATGGACTGAAGGTGTGCAGTTGATGGCAGAAGGAGCGAAGTACCGTTTCTTCATTCCTTATAACCTTGCATACGGACCACAAGGTGCTGGTGCTGCAATACCTCCTTATGCAGCGCTTATATTTGACGTAGAACTTATAGAAATCCAATAATTTTATTAAAACTAACAAAAAAATGAAAAAGATTATTTTAGCAATGATCGCAGGTGTAATGATTCTTTCATCTTGCGGCAACGGCACTCCAAGTGCAAAACTCGAGAACAATGTTGACTCACTTAGTTATCTCTTTGGTACAGTTCAGGCACAGCAGGGCTTGAGAGAGTACATCTTCAATCAGCTCGGTGTTGACTCTGCTTACATCGACGATTTCATCAGAGGCGTGAACGAAGGTGCTGGCGACTGCAGCAAGTCAAAGGAAGCTTACATTGCAGGTATTCAGATTGGTGCACAGGTTAAGAACCAGATGATGAAGCAACTTAACTACACTATCGCAGGCAAGGATTCTGTTGAGGTTATCTCAAAGAACAACTATCTTGCAGCTTTCTGTGCAATAGCAAAGAACGAAAAGCCAATTCTTAATCCAGAGACAATAAAGATTGATTCACTTATGAATTTGGTTAAGACTGACTTCGTTATGAAAGACCCTAAGAACATCAAGAACAAGGAAGCTGGTGAGAAGTTCTTGAAGGAAAACGCAAAGAAGGAAGGCGTCGTAACACTCCCTTCAGGCGTTCAGTATAAAGTTATCACAGAAGGTACAGGCGAGAAGCCAACTGCCGACAAGACTGTTGCAGTTAAGTATGAAGGCAAGACTATCGACGGTAAGGTATTCGATAGCAACTGGGACAAGGAAGAACCAGCCGACATGCCTGTTGCTTCTGTAATCCCTGGCTTTGGCGAGGCTTTGCAGTTGATGCCTGTAGGTTCAGAATGGGAAATATACATTCCACAGGATAAGGCTTACGGTGCAAATGCTCAGGGTAGCATTGACGCATTCTCAACTCTTATCTTCAAAGTAAAGGTTATTGAGATTAAATAATCACTATGAAAAAGATATTATTTGCAACATTTATCTTCGTCTCGGTCTGTGCTTCGGCGCAGACCAAAGGCGATGTACAACTAAAGAACCCTACGGATTCAATTAGCTATACTGCAGGATATGCAAATTCTACAGGACTTGACGCTTTTCTTGAAAGACAATTCAACATCAGCAAGAAGGACCTTCCTGAATTTGTAGAAGCATTTAAAGCTGCACTGAAGAAAGTGGGCAACAAAAAAGCTACTATTGAACTTGCAGGTGCTACTATTGCCAACCAAATTGGCACAACTATGGTTCCGCAGTTGAAAGAGCAGTTTGAAGGCACAAAGCTGAACGACGACTTGCTCTATCGTGGTTTGCTCGATGGTTTGATGCAGGATACGGCTGTGGTTAATCGTACAGCAGCACAAAAATACTTCAGAGGAAAGGTTGACGATATTCGCAAGGCAAAGGAAGAAGCACAGAAAGAAGCCGGTAAGAAATGGCTTGCCGACAATGCTAAGAAGAAGGGTGTGAAGACTCTCCCTTCAGGCTTGCAGTATAAAGTCATCACAGAAGGCACTGGTGCAATCCCTACAAAGGACCAGACTGTAACAGTGAAGTATGAAGGCAAGACCATCGACGGTAAGGTATTCGACAGCAGTTACAAGCGCAATCCTCAGACAACCGACTTTAAGCCAACTCAAGTCATAAAGGGTTGGACAGAGGCTCTTACAATGATGCCTGTTGGCTCAGTTTGGGAACTCTACATACCTGAGAACCTTGCATACGGCTCACAGCAAAAGCCAAACATACCGGCATACAGCACTCTGATATTCAAAGTAGAACTTATTGGAATTAAATAATTATAACATTTATGGCTAAGGACGAGAAATTAGATGCCCTTGACAGAAAGATTTTGAAAATCTTGTCGAAGAGCGCACGTACTCCTTTCAAGGATGTAGCTGAGGTTTGCGGCGTATCGCGTGCAGCAATTCATCAGCGCGTACAAAAAATGGTTGACGATGAAGTTATCCTTGGCAGCATGTTTATCGTAAACCCTAAAAGCGTTGGATATCTCACTTGCACTTACGTAGGCATACAACTCGAAAAGGGAAATATGAGTGGCATTGTTACTGACGAACTTTATAAGATACCGGAAGTGGTTGAATGCCATCTCACAACAGGTCCTTATTCTATGCTTGCAAAGGTTTATGCAAGAGACAACGAGCAACTGCTTGACCTGCTTCACAACAAGATTGCACAGATTGAAGGTATCGCTTCAACTGAAACTCTCATCTCGCTTGACCAGTGTATCATGAGAGAGATTCCTGTGTGTGAACCTATATCAACCCCAGTAAAGTCAAGAACAAGACGAAATGTGCCAATACGACTGGACGAAGACGCTGAATAACATCTATTCCACTTTTCCAGAATATGTGGAAAAACCCATTATTGGCATAATGGGCAACTATGGTGACAAGGGATGCGAACTGGGATCTGGTTACTACAAATCGGTAATCAGGGCTGGTGGCATCCCTTTTATCATACCTCCTTGCGACGACAAGGACGTTATAATCAATAGCCTTGAAAACATTGACGCGCTTATTATCAGTGGTGGCGCCGACGTAAATCCGCTCTTTGCGGGCGAGGAACCGTCGCCATTGCTGCATGGCATCAACCCTGAGCGCGACCTTGCAGAACTGCTTGCAATCAATCTGGCATACAATCGCCAACTGCCGATGCTTGGCATTTGCCGTGGCATACAGATGTTGGCTGTGGCTCTTGGTGGGCAAATACATCAGGACATAAACCATTTGCCAGGTGTCATCAAGCATTCTCAGGACCTTGACCGAGACAAGGAAAGTCATACGGTCACACTTGAAAAGAACTCAATCCTACATAATATATATAAGGAGGAAAAGATATTTGTCAATTCATTCCATCATCAGGCGGTTAAGGACGAGGGCAATAAGTTCCGCATTACAGCCAAATCTGCCGATGGAGTGATAGAAGCAATCGAGAGCACCGAGTGCAAACCTATCATGGGAGTGCAGTGGCATCCGGAATGTCTTGCGTCAGGATCACCTATTTTCGATTGGATTGTGGGCGAAGCCAAGCTTTTCCGTCAGGCAAAACGTGTGCACGACACTACCCTGACGCTCGATTCGCATTGCGATACTCCAATGTTTTTCCCACAGGGAATAGACTTTGGACGCCGCGACAACAGGATTCTCGTTGACATTGAAAAGATGCACGAGGGCCGTCAGGATGCGACAATCATGGTGGCATACATCCCTCAGATGCGCGACAATGAGAATGGTCGTCGCGACAATCGTGCCTTTGCCGACAATATCTTCGACGAGATAGAACGAATACAACGCAATAATAGCGACCATCTACGCATTGCCAGAACACCGTCCGACTTGCTGCAAAACAAGGCCGACGGCTACAAATCCATCATGTTAGGAATAGAAAACGGCATTGCACTCGACGGAAACATTGACAACGTCCGCCACTTTGCCGACCGTGGAATAGTCTATCTTACGCTTTGCCACAACGGCGACAACGACATCTGCGACAGTGCTCGTGGCACTCAGACACACAATGGAGTTAGCGAATTTGGGCAAAAAGTCATTGCTGAACTCAATAATTGTGGCATTATGGTTGACCTCAGCCATGCTGCAGAAAAGAGTTTCTACGATGCACTCGACCTTAGTCGCACGCCGATTGTTTGCTCTCACTCGTCGGTGCGCACACTTTGCGACCACCCTCGCAACCTCACCGACGACCAGATGCGGGCACTTGCAAAGGCTGGAGGCGTGATGCAAGTCACCGCATATCACGGTTTCCTTCTTAAGGATGGAGAGGCAACGATACGCCACCTCATCAATCATCTCGACTATGCCATACGCATCATGGGCATAGAACACGTAGGATTGGGCACCGACTTCGATGGTGATGGAGGCGTAAGCGGACTTGCCAATTCGTCGGAAATGCTCAACTTCACGCGTCAGTTATTGCTGAAACGATACTCGCTCAACGACATAAAACTTATCTGGGGCGGCAACTTCCTTCGGGTTATGGACATTTGTCAACGAAGGAACTAACCCCTCCCTCCCATCACCATAAACAGTTATTGGTGTCCACTAAATTATAGCCTGTAAGGCTTACACCTATCAGCCCTGGGCAAAGCGAAGCCCCCCTCATTCCCCCCAAGGGGGATAAAAGGTATCGTTCACTCCCCCTTGGGGGAGCATGGAGGGGGCTAAAAGCTTCCTTGGGGCATTGCGTTTTAATGCTTTTGCTCTTACAGAGCGTAGTTAATCTGCGTCATTATACCCAGGGCGCCGCTACGCTATGCCCTGGGCTGATGGCTTGCTGCTCCTCCGGAACGTACAAGATGTAACACTTTCAGCCTATGTTTTTGCTGGCTTCAACGCTCAGACATATAAGGTCGGGCGTTAAAGTCGGAAAAACATTGCAGCAATGTTGGTCCGAACATTGCTCCAATGTTGGAGTCAACATTGCTGCAATGTTTGGCGGAGTTAAGCGTTCAACTTTTCAATGCCATTCGGAGAACCATCGAAAAAGATAACGTGAATTTGCAAGTTTCATAATTTTGTTGGCAATTTATTTGTGCAAGTATCGCGATTTTATTATATTTGCACCGCAATTGAGAAACCAAAGTAACTAAAAGGTCTTCAAAATGAGAACCAACGAAGAAAAGTATCTTAAACACAGGAAAAACCAGAAGTTCTGGCTGTATGTTGTGGCTGTTGTTGTCGTAGCCGCTGCGCTTTTTTTTTGTCTCGTTATATAGGTAACAAGTCCGACGAGACTGTAATTGCAGTTAATGACTCCTCGGCTGTCAAGGCTGATGCCTTTGATGCCGACAGTGCATACGCCTTTTGTGCGCGACAATGCGAGTTTGGACCACGCACAATGAACAGCGAAGCACACGACAGTTGCGGGAAATACATTTCAGAGACATTCAAGTCGTATGGCTTGACGGTCGTAGAACAAACTGCAACCCTGAAAGGTTATGACGGCACACAACTCAATGCCACCAACATCATAGCCAGTCTGAATCCTCAAAATAACAATCGAATACTTATTTGTGCACATTGGGATAGCCGACCTTGGGCAGACAATGACCCCGACGAAGCCAATCATCACACCCCTGTACTTGCTGCCAACGATGGCGCTTCGGGCGTTGCAGTGATGCTCGAACTGGCACGTCTGTCAGCAGCCGACACCTCACTCTTTGCCAACGTAGGCATTGATTTCATCTGCTTTGACGCCGAAGACTGGGGCACACCACAATGGTCTGATGCCGAAGAAAACGAAGATACATGGGCTCTCGGCGCACAATATTGGGCAGAACATCCCCATGTTGACGGCTATAAAGCAGAGTTCGGCGTGTTGCTCGACATGGTTGGTGGGCGTGGAGCACACTTCTATCGTGAAGGTTTTTCCGACCATTATGCGTCGCACATCGTTGACCTCGTGTGGCAAACAGCCGCAAGTATAGGCTGCGGAAACTACTTTATCAATGCCGACGGAGGAACAATCACCGACGATCATCGCCCGATAAACGAGAAACTACACATCCCGACAATCGACATTATACCATATTACCCCGAATGCACAGCAAGCAATTTCGGCCCAACATGGCACACCATCAGCGACACAATGGATAATATCGACCGCGATGTCCTCTCATCCGTCGGCCGCACATTAGTTGCCGTATTGCAATGCCATTGAAGAACCTATGGCTTGTGTCAAAGGAACAGTAAGCCCTTAGTGCGGATATGATTGGCATTTTTGAGGTTAAAATTACTTAATGTATTTTGTAGTCGTTGCAACTTTATATATCTTTGCACAGCAATAAAAGAAGCGGTAGAACAACAACTGGTTGAAATATCACATGACTACTTATTGCTATTACGAATTTCATCAGTATTGAAAGAATGAATTTCAAAGATAAACGTTTAACTAATCTAATTTAACAAAAAGAATTATGACAAAGAAATGGGTATGCCCAGTTTGCGGCTATGTTTATGAGGGAGAGAATCCTCCAGAGAAGTGTCCACAGTGTAAAGTTCCAGGTAAAACGTTCAAGGAGATGGCTAATGAAGAACTTAACTTCGTTACAGAACATAAACTTGGTGTTGCTAAGGATATTCCTGAAACAGAAGAAGGTGCTTTCGTGCTTCAGGGATTAAAGGATCACTTTACAGGTGAGTGCAGTGAGGTAGGTATGTATCTTGCAATGTCACGTCAGGCTGACCGTGAAGGTTATCCAGAGGTAGCAGAGGCTTTCAAGCGTTATGCCTTCGAAGAGGCAGAACACGCTGCTAAGTTCTGCGAACTTCTCGGTGAACTCTGCTGGGACACAAAGACAAACCTCGAGAAGCGCGCTGCTGCTGAAGCTGGAGCTTGTGAAGCTAAGATGCAGATTGCTGCTATGGCAAAGAAACTGAACCTTGATGCAATTCATGATACAGTTCATGAAATGGCAAAGGACGAAGCACGTCATGGATGTGGTTTCCAAGGTCTCTTGAAGCGTTTCTTCAAGTAATAGCAAGACTTCGATAGAAAAGCGGGTATGTCACTTTCACTATGACATACCCGCTTTTTCGTGTTTTGTAAGTTGTAAAACTTGGTTCGTTTACTTTTCGATGTACTTCTTGGCATCGCGGATATATACGTTGCCTGGTCGCAGGGTTGTGACCTTGCGGCCCATGAGGTCGTATGTGCTGTGGGTGCTTACCGCTGCCTCTGGGTTCTGAAGGGTTTCGATGCCGTCGGTTATCGATGCTTCTACTGCTTCGGAGAGTCCTCCCATCTCGTTGGCTGCACGTACAGACCACTTTGCCGATGCGTCGCCTACGGTGTAGGCTGGGCTTGTAGTGAAGTCAACCACCTTACCGTCCTTGCATATTGCCCAACAGAAGACGTAGTCACTATTGTCCCATGTGAGTTCGCTGCCTGCGAGAACTACATTGGTTGGGATTGGTGCCTGCTCGGTGTAGAACTGTGGATCCCAGTCATCATCGCCGCCGAGTACGCCTGTCACGGTGTATGCCTTGGCTTCTTCAGCCGTGAGGATTGGGTTGTTTTTGTGTGTATCGGCAAAGATTGTCTTGCGCTGACTGAGGTCAACAAGCGTACCTGTAGAGGTCTTTGTGCCGTATTCTGCAAAGCGCATAGGGTATCCGCCGCTCATCTCGTCCCATCCTGCAGCACTTGCAACAACGTCCATCGTAGTGTTGATATATATTGCTCCAGGAGTTCCTGAGCCCCACGGACGACCGAGTGTGTAGTTCTTGTACTGCGAAGGATTTGCACTCTTGACGGTGCAATCGAGGAATACATAGCCGTATTTAAGGGCTTGTGCCGGTGCACAAAGCACTGAACCGTCGCGTTCTATCACAAGGTCGCACTGGTTATAGACTGCATCGCCGCCACCGCAGAGGTAATCAACACTGCCGTGAAGGGCTGATGTCTCGAAGTAATAGCGTCCGTTGCGTGAATAGTAAGTGTCCTGTGTACCCCACATGCGGAAGTTCTTGAAGATATTTTTAGTGCCGTAGTCCTCGAGTGCAGCACATCGCCCGTCACCGAGTTTGTGTCCACTGCGGAAGGTTATGTCCTGTACGTAGGCGTTGTTTACGGCGTTTGTCAGGTAGATGAACTCTGCCCTATGGAGCGATTCAATGTCGGCCCAGTTGGTACATTCGTTGCGCAACTGCGTATTGTCCATGCCTTCACCGATGATTGAGATGTTAGGCGAAGTGATTGTTGTGGATGGTGAAGGGTACTTCTCGCCACTATATCCAGTGACAGTAGCACCTTCGTCGCCCTCTACGAGGTAGTCGCCTTGCTTTACAAAGATACGATAACGTACGGATTTATCGGCACGGCCGTTGGCTGCAGCGATGGCTTCCTTGAATGTTCCCATATCAGGAACGATGAAATCATAGCTTCCCTTGTCAATTGCAGGGCGTGTCTTGGTAGTGAAATTGATTACTACTGCCGATGTGCAAGGGTTGTCCAGGAGGTCGAGAACCGACTCTGATGGCAGGATGAACGTATATCCACTGCCGTATTCAAGTCCTTTGTAGGTGAATGTAACGGTCTGGTTGACTGCCGAACCCGTGAGTTCCACGCCATTCAACGTGGCCTTTGCCCCTTCGGCAAGCTTCACTCTCTCGGAGAAGTTGAGTACTATCTTGCCGGCAATAGATGCATTTTCAGCACCGTCATCAGGCACTGAAGACAGGAGTTCAGGTGATTTTCCGTCGTCAACAGGCTTGGCAGTTCCGGTTACATATATCGCTGTGATGGATGTTCCGTCATTTGTTGCCTCGGTTCCATCGATATTTGAAGTGTAATCAGGTATCCAGCGGAGATAGATTTCAGCTTTGTTGTCGCACTCCTTAGGCAGGTCGCCAGCGATTGGAGTCCACTTTTTCGTGCCTTCAATGGTTACCCGTGCCACTTCTGTCCAGTTCTCGTTGTCGAAAGAGTATTCGAGTTTCTGCGTCTGATAGGCATTATAATTGTAAAGCATCTCGGCTTGTACATGAATGTCGGTGAATGCCTCGGCGTTTATCTTCGTCTGGTAATAATACTTATCAGTGAGATTTTTCCAGTTTACTGCAGCCGGTTTGCCCTCGTATCCGCTTGCTGCGAGCTGACTCTTGTCGAGCCAACTTGAGGTTGTTCCGTCGGCTGTGCGTAGGATGAGCGCATCGGCATCGTTGTCGGCAGCGGCAAAATCAGCCGGACGACCGTTGTTGCCTTTCTCGTAGAAGTCCCATCCTGCAATATAATCAACGGCATTGTAGTTGGCAGTAACGGTCTGGTCAGCATCCATTGTGACTTGTGTGCTGCCAGATGTCTCGCCATTGTTCCACGATGCAAACGTGAGGATTGGGTTGTTCGAGGCTGAAAGTGTGACCTTTGTCCCATCCTCGTACATGTTCTTTTGGTCTATCACCGTCGGTGCAGGGTCAAGCGAAACCATATAAGGCTTGGCACCATTGGTAGGCAAAACGGTGAGTTCGTAGGTTGGAACAGGTTCGTAATTGGCGGTTATTTCCTCATCCTTATTAATATTAAAGGTGTAATCGTCGGCTTTTCCCAGTTCATTTCCGTCCTTATCAGTCCAGTTTATGAACTTATAGCCGAAGTTGCGCGTCTGCGTAAGAGTGAGTTCCGTGCCTTCGTCAAAGGTCTGCCCAACTGGTTTAGTCTTTACTGTACCGGCTCCTTCAGGGTTGACATTGAGGATGAGAGCGTATGTCGTAACGTCTTTCACCTCACCATTTATAAGACCTTCAATACTGATGTCACCGTATGATATCTGTTTTGTATTGCCAAGGCTATAGAGATATATCACGAGTCCACACTCGCCTTCAGCCTCAGGAACGTCAAGAGATGTCGTTTCCCAATAGTTCTTTGCCGTAGCATAGTCCTTGCTGCTCGTTGTGTTGTTGCGCATAGGAGTGATGGCAGTGGCAAGGGTTGTCAGTGTTTCGCCCGACTGCCAAGCCACATCAAGCAGACCTCCATCGGTGCCATGACGGTAAGTGCGGAACGAAACCTTTGTCGGTTTGAACTTCAATCCCGTCTTTAGTTTGAATAAGAACTTGACAGCATTCGATGCCGAAGCACTTCCGTCTTGTGCTGCAGGCTGAAAACCTGTTTGTGTGTAAGTGACGCCATCGTCGGTTACAGACTTTGTTCCGGCATACGATAAGCCAGAACCTACGCTGACGTAATCGGTAGAAACCATTTCCGATTTCGACATTTCAGCCACTTGTCCCTCTGCGCCAGTGTTGAATTTCCAAAAGGCAGTGAACGGTTCATCTACAATAGGTGCTGATCCCTTCTTGTTTTCATCAAGAAGTTGTGTACGCATAGTCTCTGCCGAAGTAAAAGCAGTGACTGCATAAACAGAAACCATTGAAAGAATCAACGAAAATAAACATAAAATTCTTTTCATAAGTCTAAAGTGTTTAGTTAACATGTTATAATTATAATTATCCGCCACAAAAATAACAAAAAAAATGGAAATTCGCGCAATGAATTTCCATTTTTTTTCATTTTTATTTATTATTCCACCTTTTTGTATCGAAAAACGGGGGAGTCGCAATCATTTGTATAAAAATCTTTTTATGCTGCGTTTTGCGGTTTTTTCAAATTCCTTGTCAACAAGTTCTATCTTCTTCAACTTTGAAAAAACTGGCAATGTTTCGTTCAATTTCTTTCGATTGTCCTCTAATCTTGCTTCAATGTCCGCTCTGCCAAGCCCAAGATTCTTTGCTTCGTCAAAGTCAGGGAAGACAAGTCCTACAAGTTTCTGTTCGCGTTGAACCACAATACTTTCTGTAACGAGAGGCATATTGTTCAACTTGTCTTCTATTTCCTCTGGATAGATGTTCTGTCCGTTGGCACTGAGGAGCATGTTCTTGCTGCGTCCCTTAATGAAAATGAAGCCATCCTCATCCATCACTCCGAGGTCACCAGTGTGATACCATCCGTTTTCGTCGATGGTCTTTGCCGTCAGTTCCTCCGACTTATAATAACCAAGCATCACGTTAAGTCCCCTAACGAGTATTTCGCCAGGAATGTTTCTTGGGTCAGTACTGTCAACTTCCACCTCAATATGTGCGCAAGGCTTGCCGCAACATCCAGGCTTTAGGTCTGACCAATGCGTGTAAGCTATGAGAGGGGCGCACTCTGTGGCACCATAACCGACGCAATAAGGAATCTCAATCGAACGCAAAAACTTCTCGACTTCTTGATTGAAAGCTGCACCACCAACAACTATTTCGAAGAACTTGCCGCCAAATGCCTTCATCACCTGTTCGCGTATCTTTTCCCTAACCTTCTTGCCTACAACTGGGGTACGCAATAAAAGTTGCATCTTTAGCGTGTGAATCTTTGGGAAAACTTTTTTCCTTATTATCTTTTCTATCACCAAAGGCACAGAGATAACAAGCGTTGGCTTAATCTCCGAGTATGCTTTCAACAGTATCTGCGGCGATGGTGTACGGTTGAGGAAATGAATATGACGACCTGCTGCGAATGGGAACAACAGTTCGAATGCCAAGCCAAACATGTGGCCAAGAGGCAACATACTGATATAATTCTCGCCTGGATGAAGCTTCTTGTTCATTGTTTCAAGCGCAAAGTCAAGGTTGCTCCACATTGCACGATAAGGTATCATTACGCCTTTCGAGAATCCTGTTGTGCCACTTGTATAGTTAATCAAGCACAAGCCATTAGGGTCTTTGTCTTCAAAATAACTAACTTGTTCCTTGCGGAAGTACTTTGGATATTTCTGCCCAAACAGTTCATTCAGATGCTCCCTTGCATAAACCAAGTCCTGATTCTTCGATTCAAGTATCGAAAAGTCGGGTATGCGTATTATGCCCTCAAGTGCTGGCATCTGCTTTGGGTCTATACTTGTTGCCACATTCTCGCCAACAAACAACAACTTGGCATCGCTGTGGTTGACGGTGTTGTGTATTTGAACAGGCGTAAACTCTGCCAAAAGTGGCACGGTAACAGCACCGTATGTCATGCTTGCAAAGAATACCACTGCCCAATTCGAACTGTTTCTGCCACAAATTGCTATCTTATCACCTTGCTTAACCCCTGCTTTCTCAAACAGGATATGCAGTTTCTCTATCTTGCGAGCCACGTCCTTATAGTGAAGAGTCCGTCCTTGAAAGTCGGAAAGCGATGCCATATCCCAATACTGAACTATGCTTTGCTCAATAATCTTCACCAAACTTGGGACCTTGCTCACGTCCATTGTATATGCCATAGAAGAATATGTTTTCTTGTTCAAAAATCGAATAACTTTGTTCTAAAAGTCATAAATATGACTGCAAAGTTACAATTTCTTTTGAAAATACACACAAATTCTACCCAAAATTATTGCTTTTTTAACAAAAAACCGACATATTACGCCAGTTGTTTCAGCAATTCTTCCATTCCGTCTGATGCGCCTTTCTGGATATGGGTGGCGTTAAGATAACTCGAAATGCTCACTGGATTTGGGTCTATTATATATATAGGTGTACCTGGCTTGACATACTGAACCAACCCTGCAGCAGGATAAACATTCAGGCTTGTGCCAATAATCACGAATATATCTGCGTCCATTGCTGCCTTTGCTGCTGGCTCCATGTTAGGCACAGCCTCGCCAAAGAACACTATGAATGGGCGCAACAATGATCCGTCGCCAGCCTTTGTGCCTGGTTCCACCTCAAGGTTTCCTTCTTTCAACGTCACTTGATAACGTGGATCATCAACGTTCCACGACGAGCAAACCTTCATCAGTTCGCCATGAAGATGCACTACTTTTGTCGAACCTGCCATCTCATGAAGGTTGTCAACATTCTGTGTCACTACTGTGACATTGTACTTTTCTTCCAGACTTGCAACCAATTCATGCCCTTTGTTAGGCTTTGCGGCAACGAGTTTCTTGCGCAACATATTATAAAAATTTGTTACAAGCGTAGGGTTACGCTCCCATCCTTCGTGTGTTGCCACGTCTTGTACTGGGTAGTTTTCCCACAAACCACCTGCGTCACGAAACGTACTGAGCCCACTCTCTACCGACATTCCTGCTCCTGATAATACCACTAAGTTCTTCATAATCAAATCTCCTTTATTGTTTTTATAATCAAATCCATGTCAAAACCTCGGCTTAGGGCGAAGCGAATCAACTTGCCGTTGCGCTCGAAGTCTGTGTTTGCCTTTATCGTTTTCACCTTTGATTCGAGCAACGGGCGGAGTATTTCCGCCGACATTTCGCCGCACAAATCATCGAGCACTGCCGTTGAAATCTCTGCCGGTATGCGCTTCTGAAAGAGTGATTGCTCTATTTTTCTGCGTCCCCACTTGTTGTAGAGCAGCTTACTTTTAACGTATGCACGGCAAAATCTCTCTTCATCAATATACTTTTCCTTCACAAGATGTGCCATGATTCGTGCCTGTGCATCGTCGGCAATCTCCCATCGCGCCATCTTTTTTAGCATGTCCTGCTGGCAATATTCACCCGTAGCACACAGCGAAGTGAGCTTATAGAGTGCATCTTGTTCTGTCATTTCCTTCTTCATATCCTTGCCTCAACGAAACGTGATTTGCCGAATGAATCGCTGATGATGTTGGTTTGTGTGAATCCTTGCAAATTAACAAAATCCTCGATTTCATCGGCATATTTTGGATTTATCTCGAAATAAAGTCTGCCATTCGGGCGCAAGTGTCGGGCAGCATAACGCGTGATGGCAGTATAAAACAGCAGTGGATTGTCGTCGGGCACGAACAAAGCAAGCCCTGGTTCATGCTCCAACACGTTTCGATCCATGCTTATCCGTTCTTTTTCGCACACGTATGGCGGATTGGAAACAATGATGTCAAACGTCTCATCGCCCAACTTTTCTTCCATCTTCAAGGCATCGCATTGCAGAAAATGTACGTTTTTATCGGCAGATTTTGCATTTCTTCGTGCCACTTCCAATGCTTCTTCCGAGATGTCGAAAGCCCACACTTCGGCATTTTCCATGCTTGCCGCGAGCGTAATCGCTATACATCCCGAGCCGGTACAAGCGTCGAGAATCTTCGCATCCTTCATTGGTTTTACCAAGCGACACAGTTCTTCGGTCTCGGGACGAGGGATGAGAACGCTTGGATTGACCTCAAATTCACGTCCGCAGAACTCTGCAAACCCCAAAACATACTGCACTGGCTCACTTTCCACAAGCCTAAGAAGAGTTTTTTCCAAATCTTCATACGTATCTGCAGATAATTGTTTATCTTTGCCGACGAGAATATCTGCAAGCGATAACGAGCAACGTTTCTCATAGACCAGACGCGCAATGGCACTGGCCTCAGCGGCATCATAGACCGATGCCAGACGCTGACGGAAGTCGTTGTAACATATCATAGCAATGCAAAGATAATAAATATTTATGATTTACGACTTACAAACTACGAATTATTTTCAATTTTTCAATACGTATTCATCAATATGACCGACGAGATTTATATGCAGCGATGCCTTCAATTAGCGGCTAACGGTATGCAGAATGCCAAGCCAAACCCTATGGTGGGTGCGGTTATCGTGTGCGACGGCAGGATTATAGGCGAGGGTTATCACGTTTGTTGTGGGCAGGCTCATGCTGAAGTGAATGCCTTCATGAGCGTTAAACCCGACGATGAACACCTACTTCCCTACTCAACATTGTACGTCAGCCTTGAGCCATGCAGCCATTACGGCAAGACTCCTCCATGCGCCGACCTCATCGTCAGCAAGGGTGTGAGGCGTGTCGTCGTGGGTTGCCTCGACCCATTTGAAAAGGTTTCGGGGCGCGGCATACAGCGTTTGCGCGATGCAGGCATCGATGTCACTGTGGGTGTGCTTGAAGAAGAATGCAGGCACCTGAACCGTCGGTTCTTCACCTTCCACACAAAGCATCGCCCTTACATCACGCTGAAATGGGCGCAGAGCAGCAATGGATTTATCGACAACGACGGCAAGGCGTTCCGCTTCTCAACGCCTTACACGCAGATGTTGGTGCATAAACTTCGCAGCGAGAACGATGCTATCCTCGTTGGTCGCATCACTGAAGAACGTGAACACCCGCAACTCAACGTTCGCGAATGGACAGGAAAGAGTCCACGAAAGATTGTTCTCAGTCACGACAATCCGCTCGACCTTGCACGGCTCTACGATGAAGGCATACAAACCCTGCTCGTTGAGGGCGGCAGAGAGACGCTTCAATGGTTTATCGACAACGGCCTATACGATGATGTCCGCATTGAAACCTCACCGATAGAAATAGAAAAAGGCACTCCGGCACCAACATTATAATCTATAGTGTCCTTTAGATTATAGCCTGAAAGCTTACACCTATCAGCCCAGGGTATAGCGCAGCGACGCCCTGGGTAAGGGCTGATAGCTTGTTGCTCTTTCGGAGCGTACAAGATTGCTCATAGATGTTTGGCGGACGGAAATAATAATAATCTTCTAAACGACGAACTGTTTGTTTTTGCATGTCGTGCGATAGCGTGTTTTGGAACGAACGCTTAACCCGAAAAAAAGTTGTACAACTTTCGAGTGAAAGTTGTACAACATTCAGACGAAAGTTGTACAACTTTTTTCACCCCCAACAGAACATACTGTAGAGGGGTAGCGTTCAATGGATGAAATCAGACGGTTTTTTCGTTAAAAAATCACAAAACACTATGAATATAGTGTTGCATCACGTGCGGTTTTCGTATATTTGCACAAAGAAAGGCATCCAAGCGAAAGCCAGAAAGAATGAAGAAGGCACTGAAATGGTTGGGCATAGTCGTATTGACGCCCATTGTGTTGCTTTTGTTGGTGATGGTGTTGATTTACCTGCCGCCTGTGCAGGACTACGCCGTCCCAAGGCTTTGTGCCTACGCCTCGGAAAAGACTGGCATGGACATTTCCGTGCAGCAGTTCCGACTGAAATTCCCACTCGACTTGCATATTGAAGGCGTTGCAGTGAAGGACACGACCGAATTCTTTGCCGAACTCGACAGCGCAACCGTGTCGGTTCAGTTCATGCCTTTACTCGACTTGAATGTTGTGCTCAACGAGTTCAACATGCAGGGCATAAGGATGAACACCGCCGAAATGATTGATGCAGTAAGGCTCAAGGGCGAAGTGAAAGCCATTGGACTGGCGAATAATCCGAGATTTCGAGATTTCGGGAACTCGAAATTTCGGGAACTCGAAAACCCATTTGTTGCGGCAATTGCGCTTAACGACGAACTTGCCGACGTTGGCGTACTCAACCTTGACGGTGCGGATTTAGACATCGTTATACCTGATTCCGTGCCGGAAGACACCACGAAATCGGAACCTACAAAGTGGAAAATCAATGCCCTTTGCGCTTATATCAACCAATCGAAGTTCAGACTTCACACCTCGACAATGGATGCCGACGCCAACCTTGAGCGTGCCACAGCCGAAGAAATACGTGTAGATTTGGGCACAGGAAAGTACGATGTAGGCAGTTTCAGCATCGGAACACCGACGATGAAGCAGTCGTCGTTGGCATACAGACAGCCTGCGCCAGACAGTCTTAGCGTTGCACTCGACTCGCTTTTGCTGAGGATTGACTCCATTTCATACGCCGATCCGATGAACGTGAAGTGCAACATACAGCAGTTTGCAAGCACAATTGCACTGAATATGCCGTCGTCTGCCATCGACTCGAAGCTTCGCATAGACAATTTTGCAGCCAACATTGAGCTTGATTCTACGCAGGTAAGAGTGCCGTATTTCACTCTTCTCACGCCAAACACAAACCTGAAAGGCAGCACTACGATGGACTTCAACGCCTTCGACAACGATAATCCTGGCATACTGAAAGCTTCAGTTGACGGCGTCATAGGCAGGAAAGACATAGAGCAATTCGTTGACCTCAAGGCATTAGGAGTGACGTTGCCGGCAACGATAAGTGCCAATGCCGACGTGGAGATGAGTGGTCCGCGACTGAAAACACGCCTGAAGACACGCATAGACAATGCCAGGATAGCCGCCGATGTGGATATGAACCTCAATACAATGGCGTATAACCTGACGGCAGATGTAGATAATATGAACGTCGCACGCTATATGCCTGACCTCGGAGTAGGCTTGTTCTCGGGCAAGATTACGGCAAAGGGCAACGGTTTTGACATTGCCCACGACAAGATAGATGCGAAAATCGACGTGCGCAGATTGCAGTATGGCGGCTATGATTTGCGCAATGTGACGCTCGAAGGCGACTTGTCGAAGGGACTTGCAGGCGTGAAGCTGAAGATTCGCGACCCATATCTCGACGCCGACATAACGATGAACGGCAACATTGCAACGCTCATGAAGATGGACATGAGCCGTCCAAACCTGAAACAAATAAACGGAGATTTGACCGCCGTATTACGCCGTGCCGACCTTTATCACCTTAATATTATAGACCATCCACTGACGATTACAAGCGTGAGTGCCGATGCCGTGGTGAAGAATGGCTTTGTAAATTCGCTCGTAAAAAGCAGGAACGACATGCTTTGGGGCGACGTCTCAATCGACGGAATGCTCAATCCAAAGGACTTCAACGCCACGATTGTTGCCGACGTTACGAAGCTCGACCTGAAGAAAATGGGCTTTGCAGAGGACAGAATGGTGACTGGATTCTGCGGAAACCTTGACTTCTACACCGACCTTGGCGATAACATTCGCGTACAAGGCATATTGTCGGACCTCGCACTTGACGATTCCACGGGCTATTTCCTGCCTCTCGATGCCGAACTTGACATAATGTCGAACCGCGATACGACATACGCAAACGTCAATGCAACCTCTCTCGCACTCAACCTTGAAGCCAAGGGTGGGTACATGAAACTTGCCGATTCGTTCTCGACACTCGCAGAAGAATTGACGAAACAAATAGGAGACAAGGAGATTGACGAGGCGAAATTGAAGCAGTTGTACCCTGACATCAAGCTGCACTTACGCATGGATGAGCAGGCACCAGTGATGTATCTCATTGAGCAAATGGGCTATTCGTTTGAAGACTTAAACGTAGATTTAAGCACGAGAAACGGCATCGGACTCAACGGATTCGCTGAAATCAACAAATTCAAAATGGACAGTACACAGGTTGACATGGCGAAAATGGAGTTTGCATCCGATGCCGGGACGACAAAGTTCAAGGTGGATGTGCAAAACGACAAGGACAATCCGCAGATTGTGTTCCATGCTCTCGTCGATGGTGAAGTGGTGACAAACGGTGCAAACATAGACGTAAAACTATATGATGCCAAGGATGTGCTTGGAATCAGACTGGGAGCCGATGCATTGTTGAACAAGGACAGTCTGCTCGTAAAGCTTACTCCGGAGAATCCTGTGCTGGGATATAAGGAATATCATCTGAACAAAGACAACTATCTATGCCTGCATGAGAAGAACAGAATAACTACAGACATACAACTTGTAGCCAAGGACGGTACAGGTCTGAAGATTTATTCCATGCCAAACGACAATGCGTTACAGGACCTTTCATTGAGCATCAACCACTTCGACTTGACTGAACTCACGGCAATAATGCCTTACTTCCCGAAGATTACAGGCTATCTGGAAGGTGATATGCACTATGTGCAGAAGGATGAAGAAATGACAATAGCATCGGACATAGGCATCAGCAACATGACTTACGAAGCATGTGGATTGGGAGACATAAACACAGAATTTGTGCTTATGCCTGACCTTTCGGCCGGAGGAGAAAGCTTCCTTGACGGAAACTTAATAAAAGATGGACGCGAGATTGCAACCATTTCAGGAAAATATCGCAGTGACAATGCTGAAACAAAAGAAGATGAAGCATATATCAGTGCGTCGCTCGACCTCGACAATCTGCCTCTTGAGATAGTCAATGGCTTCATACCTGATCAAATAATAGGTTTCATCGGCAATGGCGATGGCACTCTCAGCGTTGAAGGACCAATGAATAAACTCGATGTAAACGGCGAGGTTTATCTCGATTCGGCATATCTAATCAGCGTTCCTTACGGCGTAAACCTTAGATTTGACAATGACCCAGTAAGAATAGTCAACAGCAAGTTGCTGCTCGAAAACTTCTCGCTCTATGCACACAACGAGAACCCGCTCGTCATTCATGGCAACGTTGACTTCTCGGATATGGATAATATGTCGATGGACTTGCAGATGCGTGGAAAAGATTTTGAGGCAGTCTCGGCTAAGAAGACACGTCGTTCTGTCGCCTACGGTAATGCGTTTTTAGATATTTATGCAACGATGAAAGGTCCGATGAACAATCTTTCAATGCGAGGAATGATAAACCTCTTGGCAAAGACAGACCTCACTTACGTGCTCGAAGATACTCCTCTCAATACCGACGACCGACTGAAAGGACTTGTTACTTTCAAGGATTTCCGCGACACAACAACGGTTGCCGAGGTGGAAAAGCCACAGATCTCAGGTTTCAATATGGACCTGACACTGAAGGTTGAGGATGGTGCGCAGATAATGTGTAACCTGAATGCTGACGGCACAAACTACATTGACCTCGAAGGAGGCGGTGACCTGAGAATGAAATATAACAATACCGACGACCTGACACTCACGGGAAAATATACCCTTAACCGAGGCGAAATGAAGTATTCATTGCCAGTGATACCATTGAAGACGTTTGCCATACAGAAGGGCAGCTATGTTGAGTTCATGGGTGATGTGATGAATCCAAAGTTGAACATCACGGCAACAGAAACGACACAAGCCGCTGTCAGCAACTATGGCGAAGACCGCCACACTGTTAAGTTCAACTGCGGAGTAAAGGTAACAAAGACTTTGCAGGATATGGGGCTTCAGTTTATCCTTGAAGCACCCGAAGATATGACTGTGCAGAATGAACTCGACGGAATGGGTGAAGCTCAAGTAGGCAAACTTGCCGTGGCAATGCTGACCTCGGGCATATACATGGCAGAGTCGAACACGTCATCAATCAGCATGAACGACGCTTTGAACAGTTTCTTGCAAGGTCAGATTTCAAACATCGCAGGTGATGCCCTGAAGACTATCGACGTGTCGATGGGCATGTCGAACGTTGCCGATGCATCCGGCGCTTCATATACCGACTACAGTTTCAGCTTTGCAAAACGATTCTGGAACAATCGTGTCAGCGTAGCAGTAGGCGGCAGATACTCGTCGGCAGGCGGTGCAGGTCACAACAGCGAAGCGGCTCTCGACAATGTTAGTCTTGAATATCGCTTAGACTCAAGCGCATCAAAATTGCTCCGACTCAACTACCAGCGCAACAAGATGGACTATATCGAAGGTTACGTCAGCGAGTATTCGGGCGGAATCATGCTCAAGAAAAAGATGAATGCGTTGAAAGAACTCTTCAACTTCTCAAACAAAACAACGACAAAGCAACCTCTTGCACGATGACGACAAAACGTATAATTCCAAAGATCCTACTGTCGGCAATCATTCTCACAATGGGTATTGCCATCACAACTTCGTGTTCTTCGACCTCGAACATGCCCGAAGGCGACATATTATATAGTGGTATAAAGAGCATCGAATACAAGAACCTTGAGGACAATTCACGTCTCACAAAAGTTCAAAACGACACTCTCTCCACGCATATTGCCACTACAAAAGCCGAAATAGAAGCCTCATTGGCAAGTGCGCCAAACGGTTCGTTCATGGGAAGTTCAATCATAAAGTCGCCATTTCCTATGCGACTGTGGATATACAACGCCTTTGCAAATTCCGAAAAAGGCATTGGTCGGTGGCTGAGGAATACGTTTGGAAAACGATGGATTACCATTGACGATGTCAATCCCGAACTTCATGCTACGGTGGCAACAAACGTGCTGAAGTCGTACGGATACTTTAACGGCAACGTGGATTACAGCATCATCCCGTCTGCAAACCCAAGAAAAGCATACGTAAGTTACAATGTAGATTTCAGTAATCTTTCGGTTCTCGACACGATAACGCGAATAGGATTTCCGCAGATTGTCGATAGTATCATTGAGGCAAACAGCGCAGAAAGGTGCATATCCATCGGTTCGCCGTTCAGTGCTGCCGCTCTTGAAGCCGAACGAACACGGCTTAGCAACCTTCTGAGGAACGAAGGTTTCTACCTTTATAAAAAGGAATACATCACTTACGAAGCCGACAGCGTGTCGATACCAGGGCATGTACTTCTCCACATCAAGCCCTCAGAAGACATGCCGGAAGAGGTAAACAAACGTTGGTTCATAGGTCATCTGCGTGTAGAGATGCGAAGAACAATGCGCGAACAACTCACCGACTCGACTACCAACCGCTTCTTTACCTTATTATATAATGAGAACCGACCGATACGACCAAGCGTCATCTTGCGCGACATAACGTTCCGCAGAGGCGAACCTTTCAGTTACGACCGCTATCAGCAGACGGTGCAAAACCTTGCCAGCGCGGCATTATTCTCTTCTTTCGACTTTAATTTCGTGCCACGTGAAGGCACTGACACGCTCGACGTGACACTAAACTGCGTGTTCGACAAGCCTTATGACGTGACATTTGAAGCAGGTCTGAAAGGCAACTCCAACTCTCGTCTCGGTCCAAACCTTACGCTTGGATTGACTAAGCGTAATGCCTTGCACGGCGGAGAGAGCCTTAACCTTAGCCTTTTCGGTGACTATCAATGGCAGTTGAAGAGCGGTGATAACGACAACGGAGGCACTAAAAACTACTACGTCTATGGCTTCAAAGCTTCGCTGGAGTATCCTCGACTTGAGACGCCTTTCCATATTTTCACGAAGAAAAGACATCGTTACTATGCCACTCCAAAGACTAATGTTTTCGCAAGTTACAGCTGTCAGAACCGTCCTGATTACTTCAAGTACATCACTTTGTCGGCTGGTTTGACCTATACCTTGCAGACATCTGAGTCGTCACGGCATGAATTCTCGCCGCTACTCTTCGATTATTCCTTCGTAGGCCACGAGACAGATAAGTTCTATGAACTCATGAACCAGAACGTTGGCTTGCTGAAACTTCAGGATCTCTTCGTGCCAAAGATACAATATACATACACCTACTCAAGTCCGGCAACATATATAAACCCTATAACTTGGCGTACTACTATATCCGAAGCAAGCAATCTCGTGGCTCTCGGCTACGTCATTGCAGGGAAAAAATGGAATGAAAAGGACAAGATTCTATTCAAAAACCCATTCTCGCAGTACGTAAGACTTGAGACCGACTTCGTGAAGCGTTGGCGCACAGGCGACAAGTCGAACCTCGTGTTCCACCTTAATGGCGGCATCATCTACAGTTACGGCAACTCCGAAACTAACATCACGCCGTACAACGAGCAGTTCTTCGTGGGTGGTGCCAACAGTCTTCGTGCATTTGCTTCTCACGGCATAGGGCCTGGCGACACAGCATACGATGACGAAAGTGTGCGCTTCAACATGTTGCGCACTGGCTCATTGAAGTTTGAAACCAACCTTGAATATCGTTTTGGCATCATTGGCGACCTATACGGAGCTTTATTCATAGATGCCGGAAACGTGTGGAACATGATGCCCGACCTCTCTGACATAGAAGAGGAGTATCATGAAGAGATAAGGGATATGTACCGTATCGACTTCTTCCGCCAGCTTGCAACCGATGCCGGAGTAGGATTGCGCTACGACCTCGGCTTCCTTATGCTGCGCCTCGACTGGGCTGCTGCCTTGCACATGCCTTACAACACATCGAAGACAGGATACTTCAACGTTGACGACTTCAAGCGTTCAAACACTCTCCATTTCGCCATTGGTTTACCATTTTAGTCGTTTGGTTGTTGGTCATTTAATCGTTTGGTTATTGGTCGTTTTGCCGTTTGGTTGTTGGTGGGTGTTCGTTTGGTTGTTTTACATCGACCTTTTGCGATTTCGTGGACGACCTTTATACTCGGGAAAAAACTGCTACAGTTTTCAAGTCAAAACTGCTACAGTTTTCGATCCAAAACTGTAGCAGTTTTTCTGCAAGTATTAAGCTCATGTCAGCAAAGTATAAATATCGACTTACCCAAAGCCAACATATAAACCCGCAAAACTATTATTGGTATCTGCTAAACATCTCTAACAAACTAAAATCTTTCACCATATATAAGGACAAGCCCTGCATAAACATTATTATGCGCTCCGGAGGAGCAACAAGCCATCAGCCCAGGGCAAAGTGACATACGCCTTACCCAGGGTGCCGCTTAGAGCTCTGCCCTGGGCTGATAGGTGCAAGCCTTTCAGGCTATGAGGGTGGAGTTATTGGTTCTTTACCACATTGGCAAACTCGGACACACTAATCTTTATAGGTTCCTTCATGAACTCAGGACGGTTATAGCTTTTCAGCCTCATGACGTTGTGCTCTGGGTCGCGTTGCGGCAGGAGGAAAGCCTTGTGCGTCTTCTTTCCATCGAAGTAAGCCATATACACACGACTGTAGTTCCCATCGTCGCGACGGCTGGCACACATCAACCAATGCCCATTGCTCGACCATGAAGGATAGCTCTCTGCCCTTGCACTATTCATCGCACGGGTGTTGACCAACCGTCCTTCTTTCAAATCAAGCAGGAGGATGTCAGCATCGTTATGCCATATATTAAAGCATCCATAGCAGCCTTCGGCAAATGCCAGATACCTGCCGTCAGGACTTATACGTGGCAATGAACAACTGCGATGCTTTTGTGCAGCATCATAAACAAGCTCCTCCTCGCCGAAGGTTAATGTCTTTGCGTCGAATGATTTCCTATATATATTGTAGAAAAGCGTGTTGTATTTCTTTTTTATATCACTTCCTGGCAGAGAGTCTTCGGCTACACAATAGTAAAGCCACTTGCCATCAGGCGACCAAGTAGGGAACACTTCAAGCCGTGTAGTGTCTGTGCAGACAAGCGTAACAGTGTCGTTCTTTATATCGTAAAGGATTAAGTCGCTTGCCATATCAAATACTTCTGCCTTGTTTTTGTTGACAGTGTGGAAGATTTGTGCAGTCTTGTTTGTAGAGAAAGCCACAAGTTTTTCCGTTGGATGCCATGCAGGATAGACACCTGCACTAATACAACCTTCACGTTTCAAATCGACTTTCTTGGGTTTTCCATCAATCACAAAGATGGTTCCTCCATGTGTTACCCGCACATGGAAGAGCATGTTTTCCGTGCTGTAGTTCTGATAACTGTGGCAGTTTATACACTGTCCCTTCTTATTGCCAACGGTTATTTTGTTGTTGAAAACCTCTTCTTCGTCGAAAGTATTAAGCTTTCTCTGGCTGATACACATCCTGTCGTACAGCAGATACGACGGTTCGATAAGGCGGTAGGAAATGTACTCGTCAACAGGTTCTGCCACTCGAATACAGAAAGTTTTATACTTCTCCCAGCCTTGTGTATACTTTGCCCAAAGCTCAACCTTAATGTCATTTCCAGCCGAAGAAGCGGTGAACTGCTGCCATTCATCCTCTGGTATAAGCACTTTCCTGCCTTCGCCGCCGTACGTTTGCTGCGTGCCGTCAGCCGATGTAAGCCTTGCCACACAGGCAGTACAAGCTTCGTCGGCGACCATAAAGTTAGTCGGAGCAATGTTCTGCGGCACTGTCACATTACAATAATCAGGGTATATCTTTGGCAGTTTACCCGTTTCCTTTGCACTTTCCGGCACGTCAGGATGCCCACCGCAAGCCATGAGCAACAATAACAACGACGATATAATTGATAATTTTTTCAATTGTTTCATAATATCTTTTTAACTCTTTAATTCCTTTATTTCAATTAATACAACTCTCTTCCAAAGGCATTATACCACCAATAAGTACCGCCCCATTTCTTCCACATCGCAGCTGCGACGCCATTTCTATCCATGCCCATATTAGCATAACCTTGCCCTTCTGCCCAGAATGAGTTATAGTCCTGCTTAACTTCAGGCGAGATTTTAACCTCAAGCAGGGAATCTGATTTCTCTACATCCATAAACATCATGTATGCCTCTTGGTAACTTTTAGGTAGCTTTTCGTCTTTATGACTTGCAACATACTCTTGAAAGGCTGGCCAGAACTTTGTATTGTCGCGCTTCAAGATTGAGTAGAACAGGCATTGTTCCTGCATTACCAATGAACCTGTGCCATTTGACGAACCAATCTTTTCAATCAGATAGCGGTCGCACGTGTTATAATCATTTCCAAGCTCGTCTTTATATACCGACTTCATTTCTGCTACAAGTGGTGAAACCTTCGGCGTCCAATCCTTGTAGCACATAGTGTGACGAAGCATTGTAATATATCTCGCACAGGCATCTTCCTCTCCCGTAGCCTTTGTGCATCGTGCAAGATTCTTCAGAAAGAAAGGAGAGTAACCATAGCCAACGACATTCTCAATACACCAACGAATGGCAAAATTCATACAGCCATAGTTGTAATATACCAAAGGTGCCGCTATATGCATTATATTCAAATTTAATGAATCTGGATTATATATTTCTACACCGCTGTTTCCATTCATTACATACGACACTTCGCCTAAGTCGCCTTCATTCATAAGAGCGATATTTTTCAGTATCACCATCGTGCGGCTTGGCTGCGGAGAAACCCTTGCTTCGTTCAGCACGCTTTTCCAATCGTCGGCCATTGCTGCTTGTGTCATTCGCATTTCAGCTAAATAGTTGTAATCTTTGAATGCTGCGCAAAGCACTCCTACCGTTGATGCACAAACAACAACCACAGTAATTACAATGCTCAACCACGTTTTTTTAATCTCTTTCTTAGGCAATACGACTAACAGCAGAGTAATTGCAATGAGAACAAAGAATGGTATCGACGGACGAAGCGAGTCAACCGTTGGGCTTTCAAACAATGGGAAACCAGCCACCCATGCTTCTCGCATCGGCAAATTTCTGAATGCTATGAAATACCAAACCAAAGGAGCGACAGCTGTCAGCACCACTCCTACAGCATCCCAAATTTTAGGTTTGTGGCTCAGCAGCAGTACCAATGCCATCAGATATGCTGTCCATCCAAACAAAGGAAAGGCAATTACTGGCAACGCATACCATGCACAGCGCCATCGTTCTGGTGTAAGTCTTGCACCCAACAGCACTAATGCCACACAAAGATAGCCCAATGATTGTGCAAACCAGTAGCCACGCAATTGCAGGATATAAACCCAATAGCCCAGGTCGAGTTCCGATGCAAGCAGACATGACAAAGGCAACAACACCAGAATCTGCCATGCTCCCTTTAGTTTCAATGCCCTAATCAATGTAGCGCCTATCAGCAACCATATAACGATAAGCACCAACGCTCCGACTACAGGCCAGTAAAACAATTGAGTCATCCAACTGCCCAACCATTCTATCAATCCAAATGGATGCATTGTCAGCAAGGAAGAGAAGAAGTCCCATCCTTCAACAAAAGTATTCCGGTCTTGGGCTGTAACCAGCACTTCACTATACAACCCTATGAGGGTAAGCCATGCCATTGCAACGAAGCAAATGTAGCATACAAGTTCGTATATTCTCGTTTTCATTAGCAATCAGTATTCAATAGTTTACATTTTACAGTTATTATCACTGCGCAAAGATACACATTTTTATTGATACCACCAAAAATTATGCAAAAACTTATTTCCTGCCTCATCCTACACCTTATTAATAAAGGCACAGTTCGGGTGTAAAAAAAAACAAAAACAGCCCAAAAGCTTCTAAACCTTTGGGCTGTGCTGATTATGATATTCTTTTATATCGTCAATATAAAACTATTACCAACCGAAGTACCTGTTTGCTTCGTCATCGAAGTAATCCTTTGACAATACTTCCTTAGTCTCATCACCTTCGCCCTGCAAAGAGTCAACAATCAAAAGGTTTTCCGTAAAAAACTTAACTTCCTTAGCCTTTGGCTCAATATACGTCTTCTTCATAATTTGTCTCTCCTATGTTTATTTGATAATATACTTCTTACCATTTGAAATAACAATTCCCTTATAGTTCTTACCTACAGAAACACCTTGTATGTTATATACCTTGTTGTCAAATACAGGTGCTACACTATTAATTTCGTTAATACCTGTAGGGGTTTCTTCAAATGAGAGGAAATCTTTTGCAGCAGAAGCCTTTGGTATCTTCAAATAAGCACGGTTTGCTTTAATTGCAAAGTTAGATGAATTAACGCGATAGAATCCTAAACCAGAGTCCAAGTTCTGAAGTACGTAATATTCATAATCGCCTTCTGGGTCATAAGGCACATAACCATCATAGTAAACACCTACAAGATTACCCTCTTCTTTGTCGGTTGTTCCATACCTTGCGGTAGAACTTGTAAAGGTCGTTTTAGGTCCATGTATCAGCACTGGAGTGTTAGATGGAATATATCCTTTACCGTCAGCATCTTTATCTAATAAAGTCTTAACAATGCTGTTCCCATCTAACGTAAGTGTATAAACATCATATTTCGTTCCTAATGTCAATGTAGAAGGGAAACATGATGTTGACCACTCTACGTCACTAATTGATAAAGAAGCATACCCTTGTTGATTAATAGAATATGTAATCTTCTTGCCACGATTATTCAAAGTAATAGTTCCCTTTCGAGGAGCACCTTCATTTGCTGCAACAGCGAATGTAATATTAGATTTCTTGGATGACTTAAAACCATTTTCAGTGTCTTCGTATGTAAACGATTCTTCATTGTAAGAAATCCAATCAGCAGAAGAAGTAATGGTAAAATTTTTAGGATCAACATTTGAATGTATCGTAACTTTTGCATCACCGCCTGCTTTTACGATCTGTATTTCTTCTACACTTGCATCATCTTTATATAATGCAGGGAACATGGCGTGAACAGAAACAGCTAATGTGTATGGATTTGGGTATGTTTCAACACCATCCTTTAAGTAATAGCCAAAGAAATTGCAGCCTGTACGTTCTTTTGCAGAATAAATATAAAAAGCGCATCCACTATTCTTCATATCGCTCAATTCAACACAGAATGGTCCGCTAACAGAAATAGGGATATCAAATGTTACATTCACGCCTCCACGATATGAAGAAGAGGAATTTACAGAGAAATTAGTCTTTGTCAAAGTTCCTGTCCAAAGTGGAGAAGTTCTATCTGCCGTATTTGTATATTTTCCGTCATCGCCTTTGATAATTGTTGCTGGATAAATATTTACGATTATATGAGAGCCTTCATTAGGAAATAGATCATCAACTGTTTGACCAGGTGTATTTGAATTTACAGGGATACTTATTCCATCAATATACATTATATCTTTATTGTTAAAAAAGACACCCATAACATCGTTAGTTGTTGTTTTATAATTAGCAAGCATGCTTTGAGCCTGACCAGACGAAGCTTGGACTTTGTCACACCATAACTTCGCAGGAGTCATATAAACAACAGATGCTGTCCCCCCATACACACGCATATTTGCAGCTGTGCCTCCATTTCCATATTGGTAATCCGTGTATCCCTCCTGTTTCAAAACGGGTATATAATATGCATAACCTGGTTGATAGGATTGTGAAAATGCTTCTGTAGTTTTCTGTTTTTTATCATTCAAATACCAATCTCCAGATCCAGTTGTGCTTGTCCAAATATATTCAGTTGGAGAATATGGCAAATAAACAGATGCAGAGGACATTGCCGCAGTCGATGTCATGCCTGATACGAACGCTCCTTCAGGCAAATTGTAAAACATGCTCGTTTCCGCATTCATAGATAGTGTGCAGAGGGTCATGAATAATAAAATGTAAATCTTTTTCATAGTTTTGTTTAATTTTGTTTGTTAATTTGGTTTGTTAATTAATTATTTGTGTTGTATTATTAAATCGCGCTTGACAAAATGCAAAGTTACATAATCCTTGACACTTATGTATATTAATAAGGTGTTGACGATTAATTATTTAATATAAGTTTTTTTTTTTTTACAGTTGTTAACTTTTTTATTGTATGTTTTTTTTTGTATTGTCTTTGATTTTCACTACTTTTGCATCCTTGAATAAGGTATGAAAGAAACAGGTATATTGGAAAACAACGAAGTGAGATGGGCAGAGAATGTGGTGCTTGTTGATGGCGACTACATTGACCGCGTGGCGTTTGACCTGACGGTGAACTTTGAGCGAATGCTTGAACGCAGGATACCACAAGCCGACCTTGCTCATTGGCTCGACTGCGTTGCGCTCGATGGCGGCGTGCGTGAGGGCGACAATGAAACGCAGGTCATCTTTCTGCATCGGAAGGATAGGCTTGCCAACTTCAACCCATCTGACTACAACGACATAAACGGCATGGCATTCAAGGACAACCTTGGAGAGTTTGCCATGAGTGCATATAAGGTTGAGGACTTGGTAAGCACCGAGGACTTCTTCACGCAGACACTCGACCTCGTGCTTGGTGCCGAGGAGGTGAAGCGCATTGTCCTTGTACCCGATGCAGAGCATTACATCAGTAGCGTAAAACACTCTTTGCGCAACACGTCGAAGGCTTGCACCGTGCTCTCCATGCAACCATTCACCGGAGGCAATTGCCGTCAGGAGATATTAGGTTATTCCCTGATGAGTGCATTAGGCATTAAAAGTGAGGAAATTTCAAGCAGAACTTAGATAAAAATACCCAAACACCCGAAATCTCGAAAACTCGAAAAAATAAATTAACAAAAAAACAAAAGATTATGGCAAAGAAAGACGACACACTGGCTGTCAGCACACAGGACGGCAAACTTAAGGCCTTGCAGGCAGCGATGGACAAGATTCAAAAGGACTTCGGCAAGGGTGCAATCATGAAACTTGGCGACGAAAGCATTGAAAATGTTGAAGCCATCCCTACTGGCAGTATTGCCCTTGACGCAGCACTTGGCGTTGGTGGTTACCCGAAAGGACGCATCATAGAGATCTACGGCCCTGAAAGTTCCGGTAAGACTACCCTCGCAATCCATGCCATAGCAAACGTGCAGAAGGAAGGCGGCATTGCTGCTTTCATTGATGCCGAACATGCTTTCGACCGTTTCTATGCCGAGAAACTTGGCGTTGACACAAACAACATGCTCATTGCACAACCTGACAATGGCGAACAAGCACTTGAGATAGCCGAGCAGTTGATACGTTCCGCTGCGGTTGACATCGTTGTCGTTGACTCTGTTGCTGCCCTCACTCCAAAGGCAGAAATCGATGGCGACATGGGCGACAACAAGGTTGGATTGCAGGCAAGACTGATGTCGCAGGCATTGCGCAAGCTCACGGCAACCATAAGCAAGACGAATACAACGTGTATCTTCATCAACCAGTTGCGCGAAAAGATTGGCGTAATGTTCGGCAACCCTGAGACAACAACGGGCGGAAATGCCTTGAAGTTCTATGCAAGTGTGCGTCTCGACATACGGAAAGTTACAAGCATCAAGGACGGAGACAACGTTGTGGGCAACCAAGTACGCGTAAAAGTGATAAAGAACAAGGTGGCTCCTCCATTCCGCAAAGCAGAATTTGAAATCACTTTCGGCGAAGGTATTTCAAGAATCGGCGAACTTGTTGACCTTGCAGAGCAGTTTAACGTAATCAAGAAGAGCGGCAGCTGGTACAGCTACGACGGTCAGCAACTGGCACAAGGACGCGATGCAGTGAAGAGAGTGTTTGCCGACAACCCTGAACTCTGCGATGAGATTGAAGCAAAAATAAAGGAAGCATTGAAAAACAACAAATAACAAAACCACATGAAGAAACTCATATTATCTTTGGCAGCTATGGCAATAACAGGCAGTGCATGTGCACAGGGCATTGGTATTCATCTTGAAAACATGAACCCACAGATGAATCCTGGCACGGACTTTTATGAATATGGTTGTGGCGGTTGGCGTAAGGCTAACCCTCTGAAACCCGAATATCCACGTTTCGGCAGCTTTGATGCCATTGCCGAAGCAAACAGGGAACAGATAAAATCGCTCATCATCGAACTGGCTTCTAAGCCTCAGCCAAAGGGTTCGGTAGCGCAAAAGATTGGCGACATATATAATATGGTGATGGACTCTGTACGCCAGAACCGCGACGGAGTAAAGCCTGTGCTCAACGACCTGAAGGCTATCGAGAAGATAAAAGACCGCAAAGCCCTCATCTCACACTACATCAAGAACGACGCCGAAGGGCATGGCTTCATGTTCGGCATGGGTATCGGTGCCGACATGATGGAGTCAACCAAGAACCTTGTAAGCGTAGGTCAGGGTGGACTTTCACTTGGAAACAAGGACTACTACACCAAGGACGACGAGGCAACAAAGAAGATACGCGAAGGTTTCAAGCAGCACATCGTCAAGATGTTTATGCTCGTAGGCGACAAGGAGAAGGTTGCAAAGCGCAAAATGGAGTCGGTCATGGCTATAGAAAACAAAATTGCCGACAAGAACAAGACGCGCACAGAGCTACGCGACCCTGCTTCAAACTACCACAAAATGTCGTATGCCGACCTGAAACGCGACTTCGCGGGCTTCCCTTGGGACGAACTCTTTGCGGCAAACTTCATTAAAGACCTCGACTTTATCGACATAGGACAGCCTGAGGCAATAAAGAACGACATTGAAATCCTCAACACTTTCGACATCAGACAACTGAAAGACTATATGCAGTGGCAACTTCTCGACAACGCAGCTTCGGTGCTTGGCGACGAGGTTTATGCCGAAAACTTCGACTTCTACAGCCGTCAGATGTCGGGCGCGACACAGATGCAACCACGCTGGAAACGTGCCGTAAATGCTTGCAACACCCTTGGTGAGGCTGTCGGAGAGATGTATGTGAAGAAGTATTTCCCTGCAGAAAACAAGGCACGCATGATGCAGTTGGTGAAGAATCTGCAGGTTGCCCTTGGCGAACGCATCGAACAGCAGGACTGGATGAGCGCAGAAACCAAGAAGCTGGCAAAGGAGAAACTGGCTACATTCTACATAAAGATTGGCTATCCTGACAAGTTCAAGGACTACAGCAAACTCGAAATAGACCCTTCGCTGACACGTTACGAACTCGGCAAGGTCATTGCAAAATGGCGCACACAGAAGGAAGTAGAGGACAAATACAAGAAACCTGTTGACCGCGACGAGTGGTTTATGACGCCGCAGACAGTCAATGCCTACTACAATCCTACCACTAACGAGATCTGTTTCCCTGCTGGTATCCTGCAGTATCCTTTCTTCGACATGAGTGCCGACGACGCTTTCAACTATGGAGCCATCGGTGTTGTGATAGGTCATGAAATGACTCACGGCTTCGACGACCAAGGTTGCCAGTTCGATAAGGACGGTAATTTCCATAACTGGTGGGCTGAAGGCGACGACGTGAAGTTCAAGGAAAAGACCAAGAGAATGGTTGAATTCTTCAATGGTATAGAGGTTCTGCCAGGTCTGATGGCGAATGGAGAACTCACACAAGGCGAGAATATTGCCGACCACGGAGGCTTGAAGATTGCTTACCTCGCATTCAAGAATGCCACAAAGGACAATCCTCTGCCTGTAAAAAATGGTCTTACGCCTGAGCAACGCTTCTTCCTTGCATACGCAAACGTATGGGCACAGAACATCACAGAAGAGAATATGCGCCAGCTGACGACCATGGATCCTCATTCACTCGGCGAGTGGAGAGTCAACGGAGCACTGCCTCAAATCGATGCATGGTACGATGCCTTCAACATTACCGAGAAGGATAAAATGTTTATTCCAAAGGAAAAACGTGTTAACGTCTGGTAAAAAACATGCGTCGCAGTCGATTCAAATTCTATAAAAAATCCGAATGGATTGCCATTGTTTCGCTTATTGTCTTGTGTCTTGCTGGGCTGATTTTGCCCCATTTCATCGGTAGAAATGTTGAAAGCAGCAATAACATTAAGGCGGATACACTGACGTTTGAAACGCTGACGACTGACAGTAACAGACAAACCAAACATCATAAAGCAGAAAAACGTAGGGTCGAAACATTTGTTTTCGACCCTAATACTGCCGACAGCATCACATTATTACGTCTTGGATTTGCACCTTTCCAAGTGAGAAGCATCCTCAGATACCGCGCAGCCGGCGGTGTGATTCACGACAAAGAAGACTTTGCACAACTCTACAACTTGACTAAAGGCGACTATGACCGCCTTGCTCCTTACGTCAGGATAGCCGATGAATTTCGCCTTGCATCCGAGTTTGTAAAGCGTAACAATAAATCAAAATCTATCGATGAAACCGATGAAAATTCAACTACTACGACTTATACTCCTAAGATAAGCCGTGGTGAATTTGTGTCGGTGAACTATGCCGATACCGCCGAACTGCAACGTATTCCTGGCATAGGGCAGTATTATGCACGGCAGATACTGCATTATCGCAAGTCGCTTGGGGGATATGCCGACGAGAGTCAGCTGCTCGAAATAGAAGGTTTCCCCGAAGAAGCACTCGACTACATCGTTGTTGAAGGCGGTGTGAAGCGGCTCAACCTGAACAAATCGACACTTCTACAACTTCGTTCCCACCCTTACATCAACTTCTATCAAGCAAGGGAAATCATAGAGATGCACCGCAAGAACGGTCGCCTAAACAGCCTCGACGACCTACGTTTCTCAAAGTTTTTCACTCCCACCGACATCAAACGATTAGCCCCATACGTGGAGTTTTGATGAGAATTTTTCGGTATGCCTCACAGGTATCTCTGTTGGGGGTGTTTGCACATTCTTAGAATGTTCGGCGTAACATTCTAAGAATGTTCACGTGAACATTCTAAGAATGTGCAAACGACTTAAGCGTTCACCCCAAGAAAACCTAACGAACAACCCACTCGTTTTCGCCCTTGATTACTTCTTTTTGCAAGCAAGGATGAGGTATGCAATGATGCATGCGTAGGCTACGACTGAAAGCCATTGCGCTGCTGGAGTGGCAAGCCATTCGGCAGATGAATAGTTCACTCCGCCAAACTGCATCGCTGCACTGACTACACCCATAAGGGCACCTCCGGCAATGAAACCGCTTGCAAGCAGCGTGCCTTTCTCATTGCGCTTTGCAGGAGCCGACTCGTCCTCGCCCTTTCTGCGACGGCTTACGTACCAGCTTATGGCACCACCCGCAACGAGTGGCAGGTTGAGCTGCAGAGGAATGAACATGCCGAGAGCGAATGCAAGTGGCGAAATTTTGCAGAAGTTAAGTATGATTGCTATCACCGCACCGATGCCATAGAGCAACCACGGCGCACCCTGACCACTCATCAACGGCTCAATGACGGCAGCCATAGCACGTGCCTGAGGTGCTGCCATAACGTCGCTGTTGTCTGGCGTAAAGCCGTAAGTCTTGTTCAGTATCATTATCACACCGCCAACAGTAGCGGCACTCACGAGGATTCCAATGAACTTATAAGCCTCCTGATGGCGTGGAGTGCTGCCGAGCCAATAGCCAATCTTGAGGTCGGTAACGAATGAACCGGCGCTGCTCAACGCTGTACACACCACTCCACCCATGATGAGTGCGGCAACCATACCGTGGATTCCGTTCAAGCCTACGAGTACCATGATGATACTTGAAAGGATGAGCGTCATAAGAGTCATGCCGCTGACAGGGTTGCTGCCCACTATTGCGATGGCATTTGCAGCCACGGTGGTGAAGAGGAATGCGATGCATGCAACGATGATGATGCCTACAATGGTGAAGAGAAGATTGCCCTCCATAGGTCCAAAGAAGAAGAAAATAGTGGTGACAAGTATTGCAAGTACCGTTCCACCAGCGATAATCTTCATAGGAAGATCGCGTTGTGTGCGGCTTTCTTCAGTCTGTGATGCCGTGGCAGAAGCGTTCTTTTTGCTGAATATCTGCCCCACAAGTGAGAATGAATTGCGTATTACGCCCCAACTCTTAACGACACCAATGATGCCGGCAGTGGCTATACCGCCGATGCCTATGCTCTTTGCATAGAGGAAAATCTGCTCAGGCGTGGCAGTAGAAGCGGCTACTCCAGCCACTACTTCAAGTTCAGGGAACACAATAGCAATGAGAGGAACGATAACCCACCATACGATTACACTGCCGAAACAGATTATGCTGGCGTATTTCAAACCTACGATGTAGCCCATGCCAAGCAATGCTGCGGAGGTGTTGATGCTGAAAACGAGCTTGGTCTTGTCGGCAACCATGCACCCGAATTCGGTCACACGGCTTGTGAAATTCTCTGTCCACGTGCCAAACGAAGCCACGAGGAAGTCGTATATACCGCCTATGATACCAGCCACAAGCAGTGATTTTGCCTGGTTTCCACCCTGTTCGCCCGACACGAGGACCTGCGTCGAAGCCGTTGCTTCAGGGAAAGGATACTTGCCGTGCATGTCCTTGACGAAGTATTTACGGAAAGGAATGAGGAACAATATGCCGAGAATACCGCCCAACAACGACGCCATGAACACCTGGAAGAAGTTCACCGTAATCTCAGGATGCACACTCTGGAGGATGTAAAGAGCCGGAAGGGTGAAGATTGCACCAGCCACAATCATGCCCGAACAGGCTCCTATGCTCTGGATAATAACGTTTTCGCCGAGAGGATCTTTCCTGTGTGCCGCTCCGCTTAAGCCTACTGCAATGATGGTAATAGGGATGGCTGCCTCAAATACTTGTCCCACTTTCAGCCCAAGATAAGCCGTTGCTGCCGAAAAGATAACCGCCATGAGTATGCCCCAAAAGATGCTCCAAGGCGTCACTTCGCGGTATTTTCTGTTAGGCGACATTAGGGGTTCGTAACTTTCTCCGTCCTTCAGTTCGCGGAAAGCGTTTTCCGGCAAACTTGTTTTCTTGATTTCTTCCATAGTTTTTTATCTGTTATTTGAATTGTTTACTTATTATTTTAATGCACAAAGGTTCTCGGCAAAGTCTTCATCAACGTAGTTGTAGATGCTCTGACACACACATTGTGCGAAGCGTTGTGCTATGCCGATGATGGTTTTTAGGTTTGTTTCGGTCAACGCTGTGCCCTGTGTTGCCATGCCATAAAGGAAACCAGCGTTGAAATTATCGCCCGCACCGATGGTGCTGACGGTAGTTATTGGCTCAACAGAAATGCTCATTCCGTTGATTTCAGGCGTAAAGACGGTTATGCTGTTGGCTCCATCGGTGAGGATGAAGTTGTCGCAATGCGGCAGTATATACCTATTATATATATAGGAAGCGTCTTTTGTGCCGTAAAGGAAATCGAAGTCGTCGGCACTTCCACGCACGATAGTAGCAAACTTATAGTTCTCTTCGATGTTATCCTTAACCAAAGGCAGGTCAGCCTGATGGTTGCGGCGGAAGTTTATATCGTAATAAAGCGTCGCACCTGATGCGTATGCCTGACTGAGAAAAGCACGTGTCATTGGTCGGATAACCGGATTTATCGCAAAGAAACTGCCGAAGAGCACGAGGTCGTCATGGTTGACTTTCGGGAAATGATTCGGTATGTCGGCGTGTTTATGGTCCTTGTAGAACTCATATTGTGCGTCGTTGTTCTCGTCGAGAAAGGCAAGAGAGATGTGCGTTTTCGTGCCGTGATTGATGGTGATATACTCCGACGAGACATGGTTTTTCTCGGTGAAATCGGCAATTACTCGCCCAATATGGTCGTCGCCAGTCTCTGAAATCATCATGCATGGCACTCCACTTCGGCCGAGAGTTCTGCCGAGTGAAATCATTGCATTGTACGTGCTGCCGCCTGGTACAGCCTTGTCGGGCTGATTATTGCGGAAGATGATGTCATATACAGTTTCGCCTATTCCTATTATTTTCATATATCTTGGGGTCTGATTATTCCGGTGTTTCCGGAGATTTCGGTTTTCCTATAGGTTATTATTCTATCACACGCCACATCATGAGGCTCGAATGGAATGGTATTTACTACTTGAAAAGGAAAGCAAACGCCTATCTTCACGGCATTTGTTGCCTTGGGTAGAAAACGATCATAGTAGCCTTTTCCCCGTCCCAAGCGATGCCCAGCGGCATCAAATGCTACGCCTGGAACCAGCACAACATCTATTTTGTCGTATTCGAGGAAAGGATTTCCCTGTGGTTCAAGTATGCCGTATGCACCTTTATGCAACGATTCGCGCCCTTTGTATTCATGAAGTTCCATGTCACTACCCTTGACAACAGGCAGCAAAACGGTTTTCCCATCGGTAAGAAGCGTATCAATTACAGCATGAGTATCGACTTCATCGGGCAGAGAATGGTACGCCACAATGGTTTTTGCCGCCCGAACATCTGCATCGTTAATGATATTTTCAGCAATGTAGGCAGACAAAGTGGCGAGTTCTTCGGCAGAGAATGTCGATTTCAATGCCTTGATTTCACTTCTTAGTGCGCTTTTCATTCTTTGGGAAAGACTTTTTTTCATTCAGCACTTGCATTGCCGAGCGGATTACATCATCGTCCTGATTGAGATATTCATACAATGCCGACTCGTCCATCATATTATAAATGATGCGACTTATAAGCATACGCTCAAGCAGATTATTCGACTGGCGAATCATCAGATTGCGACGTTTCAAGCCATGATTGTTGGCATATTGAGCAAACTTTTCGACTATTCCCTGGCGTTTCAGGTAAGAAGCCATCTGGGTGATATTGTCGAAATGGTTCAGATTATTGCGATTTTCGTCGGTGTAGTTGTATGCAAACGTGAAGATTATACCCGAATATACAGCCTCGGCATAGTATGAAGTGACTGCCGAAGTATCTTCCGGCACGAAAATATCAGGCGTGATTCCACCGCCACCATATACTATTCTGCCGTTTGAAGTGTGATATTCCGGACCTTCATTCTTGATGCTGTCCTGCGAGAAGAACTCTCCACGCTGGTATCTTTGCACAAGGTCTTGCTCATAATCTCTCTCATTTCCTTTCTCGTAAGGCTTCTGGATGCAACGTCCTGACGGCGTATAATAGCGTGCAATAGTGAGGCGAACCATACTTCCATCGTGGAACTGTATAGGTTGTTGCACCAATCCCTTGCCGAATGAACGGCGCCCGATGACCGTTCCACGGTCGTTGTCCTGTATAGCACCTGCAAGAATTTCCGACGATGAAGCCGAACCTTCGTTGATTAAAACGATGAGAGGTATCTTCTGATAACTTCCATGTCCGTCACTTCGATACTCCTCGCGAGGCGACTTACGGCCCTTGGTATATACGATGAGCTTACCACTCGAAAGAAATTCATTGGCAATCTGAACAGCACTTGCGAAATATCCGCCAGTGTTGTCGCGTAGGTCTATGATGAGATTTTCAACACCTTCGGCATTCAGACGTGCCAAAGCCACGAGCATTTCAGGATAAGTCGTCTCGCCGAAGTTCTTCAGTCGTATATAACCAATCTTGTCGTCAATCATGTAAGAGCAACTCACACTCTTTTGTACTATGTCGTCGCGAGTGACTGTAAACGTACGGATTTTACTTTCTCCATATCTGATTATGCCAAGTTCAACCTTCGTTCCTTTAGGTCCTTTCAGTCGTTTCATGGCATTCACGTCGTTGCACTCCTCGCCAACAAATGGCTTTCCATCGACGCGAACTATCTTGTCGCCAGCAACGATGCCTGCCTTCTCGGCTGGTCCATTGGAGATTATGTTTTGGATATGCAGAGTATCGTCGCGAATAGTAAACGAAATGCCTACACCCGAGAACGACCCTTTAAGGTCGTCGTTGTTGCTTTCCATGTCGCTTGCAGTGACGTATGTCGAATGTGGGTCGAGTTCTGCCAGTATCCGTGGCATTGACTTTTCGACAAGATCTTCCATGTTGACCGTATCAACATACTGGTCGCCTATGATGTGCAACAGATTATTCAGTTTATTGCTGCTCGCATTGCTTATATTAAGTCGGTTTCCTGAGAAGTGGCTTGCATAAAAAGCACCGATAAGCACACCCACAACCATGCACAACGCCAATATCAGTGGCATGAACCTTGAATGATTTCCCTTGTTCATCTTTCTTTTATATTCATATATACAACTTCAACTCCTGCACGTTTCAGCAGGTTTATGCCTTCATCCAGACGATACTTTTCGCCATAGACTACGCGTTTTATTCCCGATTGGATGATTAGTTTGGCACATTCTATACATGGCGATGCCGTGACATAAAGCGTTGCACCATCGCTGTTATTGCTGCTGCGGGCAAGTTTTGTTATTGCATTCGCCTCGGCATGAAGCACGTAAGGCTTGGTCACATTGTCGTCATCTTCGCAGACATTCTCAAATCCACTCGGCGTTCCATTGTAACCATCGCTGATTATCATCTTGTCCTTCACTACAAGAGCACCCACTTTCCTTCGTTGGCAGTAACTGTTCTCTGCCCAAATCTGCGCCATCCTCAAATAACGCTCATCGAATTTATCCTGTTTTCCCATATCTCTTCTTAAGGTTTATTATAAAAAACTATTCATAATGACCATATGCAGACAAAACATAAACCTGAACTATCTCATCATAGATTCTATAAACAATTCTATGTCGTTTGTCCAACCGGCGCGACCAAGTTTCTTCCGTACAATACTTCAATTGTTCGCATTGGCCAGTTCCTGTCCGTGGATGTAGCTCTAGTTCTTCAAATATCTTCATCAATTTTTTGTACGCCAATGGCGCACTTTCCCTTAACTTGACTACATCCTTTTTGGCTGACGATGTAAAGACTACTCTGTACATAAGCGTTCAAAGAATTGTTCTGTCGTCTCGTTTTCAAGGCGATAAATTCCGTTTCCGTTTTGAATGTCGCGTATTCCTTCTTCAATCTTTGCTTGAAGTTTTTCCTGGCGTTCCTTCTCCTTTGCATTTTCAAGTAACTTTGCAAAAGCATTTCTTACGCTTTTTGAAGAGGAATTAAACTGCTCTACCAAAACCTTCAATGGTCTTGACACCTTTGTTTGCTGTTGTATTTGTAATGTTATTGCCATACTATTTTGAATTTTCTTACTTTGTCTTTATGCCATTGCGCTTCAGGAGGGCGGCGATGGTGGGTTCTTGACCGCGGAAACGCTTGTAGAGAGTCATCGGATGCTCTGTTCCTCCTTTCGAGAGTATCTCGTCGCGGAAGCTTTGGGCTGTCTTCTGGTCGAAGATTCCACGGCGTTTGAACACGCTGAACGCATCGGCATCGAGTATCTCTGCCCACTTATAACTGTAGTAACCTGCCGCATAACCACCCGACATTATGTGCGAGAACTGCGTAGTCATACACGTGTCGCTGAGTTGATCGGTGAGTTGCGCCTTCTTCCATGCGGCTTTTTCAAAGGTCAGTATATCGTCTGTGAACTCGTCTTTCTGCGTGTAATATGCCATGTCCAACAGGCAGAAACTTACCTGGCGCATACATCCGTAGGCTGCATTATAGTTCCTGCTGCGCACAATCCTGCGTATAAGGCTGTCGGGGATAACCTCTCCTGTCTTGTAATGGAACGCAAATGTCTTCAGGAAGTCCTTTTCTATTGCATAGTTTTCCATGAATTGCGACGGCAATTCCACGAAATCCCACCACACATTCGTGCCGCTGAGGCTCTCATATTTTGTGTTTGCAAACATTCCGTGCAGCGCATGACCGAACTCATGCAAGAATGTTTCTACCTCGCTGAGAGTGAGCAAAGCGGGTTTCTTGGGCGTTGACTTGGTGAAATTCATCACTACACTGACGTGTGGACGAACGTTTTCGCCATCGTTCGTAATCCATTGTCCTTGGTAAGACGTCATCCATGCACCGCCTTGTTTGCCCTTTCGAGGATAGAAGTCGGCATAGAAAACTGCCAGATACGTCCCATCTTTGTCGAACACTTCATACGCTTTCACGTCTTTATGATACACTGGAATCTTCTTGTTTTCCTTAAATGTTATGCCGTATAGAGTGGTTGCAAGTCCGAAAACGCCCTTTATTACGTTCTCCAACTTAAAGTATGGTCGCAGCATTTCGCTGTCAAGATTATACTTCTTCAACTGCAACTTATGCGAATAGAAACCGAAATCCCACGGTTCAAAGTCCTTTTCTCCGCACTCGATTGCAAGGTCGTGAATGGCTTTTATTTCCTTTACGGCGGCTGGTTTGTAGGCTTTGATGAGCTGATTCATCAGTTTTTTTACGTTGCCTACACTCTTTGCCATGCGGTAACGCATTGCATAATCGGCGTAAGTCTTGTGTCCCATCATCTGCGCAACTTCGCGTCTGAGGTTCACGAGACGGCGACAAATCTCCAGATTGTTCGACTTGTTTTGCCTTATGCCACGCATATTGCTTGCCATATACATCTTCTTTCTCAGGTCGCGCCTGGTTGAATATGTCATGAAAGGACCGTAACTTGGCGAGTGAAGCGTGAATATCCACCCCTCTTTCCCACGTTCCTTTGCCTCCTGTCGAGCGGCTTCGATGGCTGTTTCGGGCAGTCCGTCGAGCTGCGACTTGTCTTTTATGTGTAGTTTGAAAGCGTTTGTCTCGCGCAGAAGGTTCTGTGAAAACGTCAGCGACAGCATTGAAAGTTCTTCGGTAAGACTGCGCAGACGCTCTTTTCCCTCGTCGTCGAGCAGTGCACCACTCTGTACAAACGAGTCGTAGTAATTGTCGAGCAGCATCTTTTCCTCGGTCGTAAGCTTGCGATGATGCTGGTGAACATACTTCACACGCTCGAACAACTGCTTGTTGAGCACCACGTCATTGTCGTGCTGCGTCAGTATTGGCGACAGTTTCTGAGCCAATGCGTCCATCCTGTCGTTGGTTTCTGCCGACAGTTGGTTGTAGAAAACCTCCGTCGCACGGTCGAGAAGATCATAATAAAAATCCTTCTCCTTCGTGTGTTCCACCACTATTGTGTTCTCAAACGTAGGCGTTTCGGGGTTGTTTATTATCTCGTCCAGTTCCTCATTATCACGCCTGATGCCTTCCATTATTGCCTCTTCGTAGTCGCGAAGTTCAATCTTGTCGAACGGAACAGTCTCGTGCGGCGTGCCGTATGGCTGAAAAAAAGGGTTTACATGTTTCATTTCCTTATTTGCAATTTGATATGTAATTGCTATACACCAAGCACTATGGCAGGATCTATGCTCAGTCGCTGACATATTATCCTACCAGTGTTGAGGCTTGGCTCATACTTGCCGTGAAGCATATCGTCTGCCGTATTCTTTGCCATTCCCAATGTTTCGGCAAGCAATTCAACGGTCAGGCCACGCTCATACATACGTAGTTTTATTACGTCTATCAACGATGGCGATCCAATAGGATAGTGCTTTGCCTCATACTCCTCAACCATATCTGAAATCATATCGAGTTCAAGATAGTTGGCATCATCCGTAGGGGTGCTGTCGTTCACCAAAGGCAACAATGCATCTATTCGCTTAAGTGCTGCCTGATAAGCTGCTTCGTTTTTAATGTGTGCCATAATCTTATATATTTTTTATGTCTTTTATCTTGTCATATTCAGCATGTGTGCCGACAAAACGTATATAAACCCTTTGTGGCGTAAACTGCACGACAACAACCAGACGAAAATCGTTTCCGTGAATGTTAAATACATAATGTTGGTTGCCGACTATCGAAACGGTATTGAATGTATTTTTTATGTCGTCAAAACATTCCCAATGCGCGCGGACTGTCTTCTTGTACCAATCCTGAAGCGCAACTTTTGCCTGTGGATTCTTCGTGTAATACTCCACGAGGGTGCTAAGTGCAATAACTCTCATTCTCTTTTTTGCACGCAAAGTTATTGAATTTTACTGACATTCAGTAAACCTGTATATTAAAAAATGTCAAAACAATGGAAAAATGTTTGCGCACGACCATATAAACGACATCTTCTATATCGTTTTTGCAATTTCGCCATTATACTTTCGGCGGTTGAACGAAGGGGGTTCTGGGATTGAACGCTTAACTCTGCCAAACATTGCTGCAATGTTCGAGTCAACATTGCTACAATGTTCGGACCAACATTGCTGCAATGTTTTTCGGACTTTTACGCTCAATTTGAAAAATTCTTTCGATAAAGTTTGGTAGTTTGACCAAATGTTTGTACCTTTACAACCGATTACTAAAACAACAGTATTATGGCAATAAATTTCAGTTTAGCAAAAATCAACAAGCTCCATGCTAATGGACAGAAAGAGTTAAGGGTCTATGCACGTGCACAGGCAAAGCAAACAATCAGTAAGGAAGCACTCGTACGCTATGCCGCCGAGCACTATACGACGTTCCGCGACCACAATCTTGTAAGAGCATCGTTGGAAGCCTTGGAGAAGGCAACTGCCGACATGCTGCGCGATGGAAACAACGTCAAGCTCGGAGATTTCGGTACGTTCTACAACCATATCAACTCGGATATCCTGACAGGAGCAGAGTATGAAGAAAAGGGATTCAGCCCTTCACGCAACATCAAAGACGTGACCGTGAAATGGCGTCCAAGCAACTTCCTCAAGTCGTTGAAGGCTTTTGGCGAACTCCAGTTTGCGCATAAGCCTACGGTACGCGACCAAATCGAAAAAATGAAGGAAGTCAGGGAAAGGGAAAAGCCCCAAATCTAACCAACTCCAACAATGAAGCAGGCGAAATGGATATGGTATCCAGGTGATTTTGACATCTGGCTTGGCAATCGTTTCAACAATCGACGCACCGAACGTGGCGCAATGTTTCCGCCGTTTTGGAAGCAGGACAGCCACTATCCAATGGTTGAGTTCAGCACTAACGTAAGGCTGAAAAATGCCGAATCCATCGGTATATTTGCCGAAGGCGACTACAATGTTGCTATCGACGGAACGAAGGTTTTCGGTATGCCAAAGACTGTACTCGTGCCCGAAGGTGAGCATCAGATCAACATCAAAGTGGTCAATCAGTCGATTCCACCGGCACTTTTCGTGCAGGGAGAAACCATAGTCACCGACTCCACATGGCTTGCAACATACGAGGACAAGATATGGATTGACGAAAACGGAGTGGCACATGGGTCGGGAATGTACGTCCCTGCAGCCTGTTGGACATTTGATAATCCCAACTTTCCACCGTCAACCTTCCGCCTCGAAACGGTAGAGCAGAAGCCCGTAAGCGAACGAAACGGCCTATACGACTTTGGGCGTGAGACGTTTGGATACCTCATTCTGCGTGGCATTAGCGGCTGTGGCGACATAAACATATACTATGGTGAGAGCCCTGAAGAGGCGTTGGACAAGGATCATTGCGAAACTCTCGACCGTTTACAGTTCCCAGAATTCCAACTCGGAACATATACCCTGCCCAATAGCAAGGCTTTCCGCTACGTGTTCATAGAGTGCTCCGAGGGCACGCAAGTGCAGGAAGTGGCAATGCTTTACGAGTATCTCCCCGAAGAATATCGCGGTTCCTTCCGCTGCAACGACGAGGAAATAAACAAGATATGGGACGTTGCTGCCTATACAATGCACCTGACTACGCGCGAGTTTTTTATGGATGGCATCAAGCGCGACCGTTGGGTTTGGAGCGGAGATGCAGTGCAGAGCTTCCTCATGAACTACTATCTCTTCTTCGACAGCGAATGCGTGAAGCGAACATTGCGCCTGCTGCGAGGCAAAGACCCCGTCACTGCACACATAAATACCATTATGGATTATACATTCTATTGGTTCAATGGTATTTACGACTACTATCTCTACAGTGGCGACAAAGCGTTTCTCACGGAGATGTATCCGAAGATGAAGACGCTGATGGATTATTGCCTGAGCCGCACAGACCGCAACGGAATGGCAGAAGGACAGCCCGATGACTGGATCTTTGTAGATTGGGTTGACTTCCCAATGCACAAGCGTGGGGTGATGTGCTTTGAGCAAATACTGTTTTGCAAGTCGCTTGAGACAATGAAACTATGTGCGGAAATCTGCGGAAATGCCGATGAAACCGAACATTATTCCACTCTTGCCAAGAAACTGAAAGCAACATTTACCGAGACTTTCTGGGACGAAAACCGCCACGCTTTCCTTCATAACATCGAAGACGGAGAGCTGAATACGATGGTGACAAAGTTCCCGAATATGTTTGCCATAACATATAATTATGTAGATGAAGCACGAAAGCAGGACATCATGAAGCACGTGATGCTCAATCCTGACGTTGAAGCCATCACTACACCATACATGCGTTTCTATGAACTTGAGGCCCTCTGCTCAATGAATATGCAAGCCGAAGTGCTTCCGGAAATAAAATCTTACTGGGGCGGAATGCTCCGCGAAGGGGCTACTTCGTTTTGGGAAAAGTATGTTCCAAGCGAATCCGGCACGCAACATTTGGCTATGTATGGCCGTCCTTACGGCAAAAGTCTCTGCCACGCATGGGGAGCAAGTCCTATTTATCTGCTCGGGAAATACTATCTTGGCGTAAAACCTACACGCTCAGGCTACGAGGAATACGAAGTCAGACCGTGCCTCGGAGGCTTGGAATGGATTGAAGGCGACGTGCCTACACCGTTCGGAAAGATACACATAAGCATGGACAAGAACCATGTAAGCGTATATAGCGACGGAGGAAAAGGCACATTATATATATATAATAAGGTAATAGAAATCAAAGCAAACACTGAAACCACACTAAACTTATGAAGAAAACTACTATCCTAATTGCATTTTTATTCGGTTTCATCGGTACTTTTGCGAAAGTTACAGTAAAGAAAACAACCCCACAAACCGAATATGCCGCAACACTTTTACAGGACATTCCTGGGAAAATTGTGCTCGATATCAAGGAGAATGGCACTGCTGAATCGTTCACAATAACAAGAAAAGGAAAGAAGATAACCATCATCGCCAACGATGGGAACGGTTGCATCTACGGTGCAAACCGCCTGAAAGAATACTTTCAGCTCAACGGAAACATCAATATTGACCGTGAAATTACCGAATCACCAGGCATGAAACTGCGCGGCACATGCCTCGGTTTGCAGAAGACTGTCTATTTACCAGGGCATAAAGTATATGAGTATCCTTATACTCCAGAGAACTTTCCTTGGTTCTACGACAAGGCGATGTGGGTGAAATATCTTGACATGCTTGCTGCCGATAACTTCAATGCTGTGTATCTTTGGAACGGACATCCGTTTGCTTCATTGGTCAAGTTGAAGGATTATCCTTTTGCCCCAGAGGTAGATGACGCGACGATGCAGAAGAATCAGGACATGTTTTCGTTCATCACAACCGAAGCAAATCGCCGTGGTATTATGGTGATTCAGATGTTTTACAATATCATCGTGTCGAAACCTTTTGCCGATCATTACGGCATCAAGACGCAAGATCGTAACCGCCCAATCACTCCTCTCATTGCCGATTACACGAGGAAAAGCATTGCGGCATTTATCGAAAAATACCCTAATGTGGGACTTCTCATCTGCCTTGGCGAAGCAATGAACGGCATTGATACGGACATTGAATGGATGACAAAGACTATTATCCCTGCAATCAAAGACGGATTGAAGGCATCGAACCGCACCGACGAACCGCCTATCATACTACGTTCACACGATACTGACGGTCCGGCAGTGCTGAAAGCATCGTTGCCGTTGTACAAGAATATATATACGATGTCGAAATACACAGGCGAGAGTCTTACCACTTATGAGCCTCGTGGACCTTGGGCAGAAACGCATCGTCAGCTTGCTGCAGCGGCTCCTGTCCACATCAGCAACGTACATATTCTTGCAAATCTTGAGCCGTGGCGATGGAGTTCACCGCTGTTTGTGCAGAAAACGGTTGGTGCAATGCACAATGTTCACCATGCCAACGGACTGCATCTCTACCCTCAGGCATCGTATTGGGATTGGCCATATTCTGCCGATAAAATCGGCGAAAATGGCAGGTTGACTCAAATCGACCGCGACTGGATGTGGTATGCTGCATGGGGAAGATATGCTTGGAAAAACGACCAAAGCGTTGGCGATAGCGAATATGAAGGGAAGTATTGGCGAAAAGTTGTGGCTGATGCCTACGGATGTGACGATAAAACCGCACAAAATATCGTTTTGGCATACGATGAATGTGGCGAAATTGCACCTAAGTTGATACGTCGTTTCGGTATAACAGAAGGCAATCGCCAGACACTTCTTCTTGGCATGAAGATGAGCGAATTGGTTAATCCTTATAAATATACTGTGTATCCTGGCTTCTATGAAAGCTGCGGACCAGAAGGAGAAAAGCTCATTGAGTTTGTAGAAAAGAACTGGAAAAAGGAAAATCATTCGGGCGAATTGCCTCTCGATATAGTTGACCAATGCATAGCGCATGGCAAGAAAGCAGTTGATGCAATAGAAAAAGCCGCAGCCGGAGTACGTAAGAATAAGGAAGAATTTGCACGCATCGTCAACGATATGCGTTGTTATCAGCAATATGCTATAGCTTTCCGCTACAAGGTTCTTGCTGCCGAACAAGTGCTGAACTACAAATGGAGCAAGGATGTCAACTATTTGGAAAAGGCAATTCCATTGTTGGAAAAGAGCAATGAAACGTGGAAAGTGCTCGTCAACTTAACAAAAGACACATATCTCTATGCGAACTCCATGCAGACTTCACAGCGAAGAATACCTGTTGGAGGAGATGGAGGAAACTTCAAGACATGGGAAGAAATGCTGCCGGTATATGAAGACGAACTGTCAAATCTCCGAAAGAATATTGAAAGCCTAAAGTCAACTGACGACAGCAAGACGGTAAAAGAAGTCGTTTCAGCCAAAGAAGCAAAGGTAACTGTGCTTAGCCATAAGCTCGTTCCACTGAAGAAAGGCGCATTGCTTTACGAAGGTCGCGACGAAATGATTGACTCAGTTGCGCCAGAACTAAGCAATCTTCAAGCACTTCTGTTGAACCGCGACACGGCACGCGAAAAGGGAATCACCGTAGAACTTGATGCCAAAGAACCCGTGCAGATGCTCGTTGGTTTCTATGTTGACGACCAAAACAAGTTTGCTTCACCGCCAAAACTTGAAGTTGATGCCAGTGGAAACGAGTATGGACAAGCCGAGCCTGTGATAACAAATGCCATTGCAATGACCAAGATGCCTATGGTGAACATACATTCATACCACTTGAATGCAGGACATCATACCATCAATTTGCCAAAGGGAATCATTATGGTCGCAGGTTTCACAACGTCAAAACTCACACCTCGTGACGCCAAACTCAATGGTGGCAGCAACGAGGTAGATTGGCTGTTTATGTAAAAAACATAAAAAACTTATTTTCTTTTTCGTTTTTTGCCCACTTTATTTGTCTATTTCAATTCTTTTTAGTACCTTTGCAAGGTTTAATAAATAGAAAGAAAATCAGAATAAAACAAACCAAATAAATTGGTAAAAGAAACAAAAAATTATGTCTGAAGAAATCAAAAACAGCGAAAACTACTCAGCGAGTAACATTCAGGTCCTCGAAGGACTTGAGGCAGTTAGGAAACGTCCGGCAATGTATATTGGCGATATTTCCGAAAAAGGTTTGCATCATCTTGTTTACGAAACTGTTGACAACTCGATTGACGAGGCTTTAGCTGGTTATTGTACTGAGATTGAAGTAACAATAGAAGAAGACGGATCAATATCTGTACTCGACAATGGTCGTGGTATTCCTGTCGATGAACATAAGAAGGAACACAAGTCGGCACTTGAAGTTGTCATGACTGTTCTCCATGCTGGAGGTAAGTTTGACAAGGGTTCTTACAAGGTTTCGGGCGGTCTGCATGGTGTTGGTGTAAGTTGTGTAAACGCACTTTCTACACACATGCTTTCACAAGTCTATCGTGACGGCAAGATTTATCAGCAGGAATATGAGAAAGGAAAAGCGCTCTATCCAGTGAAAATCGTAGGCGAAACTACCCTTCGTGGTACACGTCAGCAGTTCTGGCCAGACGCAACAATCTTCACTACGACAGAATATAAATATGAAATCCTTGCAGCACGTATGCGTGAACTTGCATACTTGAATGCAGGATTGAAGATTACGCTTACCGACCTTCGCAAGGATGCTGATGGCAATACAAAGACAAACACATACTATTCAAAAGATGGTTTGAAGGAGTTTGTACGTTTCATCGACCGCCATCGCACGCATCTTTTCGACGATGTAATATACATAAAGACCGAAAAGCAGAGCACTCCTATCGAGGTTGCAGTGATGTATAATACTGAGGATCGTGAGAACATCCACTCGTATGTAAACAACATCAACACCATCGAAGGCGGTACTCACCTTCAAGGTTTCCGCATGGCATTGACTCGCACATTGAAGAAATATGCCGACAATGACCCACAGATTGCAAAAAACCTTGAGAAATCGAAGATAGAAATATCGGGCGAAGACTTCCGCGAAGGACTTACTGCCGTTATATCTATTAAGGTAGCAGAGCCACAGTTTGAAGGTCAGACAAAGACAAAACTCGGTAACTCTGAGGTTGCCGGTGCCGTACAACAGGCTGTTGGCGAAGCTCTCACCCATTACCTTGAGGAACATCCAAAGGAGGCAAAGCTTATCGTCGATAAGGTTGTACTCGCAGCACAAGCACGTATTGCAGCACGCAAGGCTCGCGAAAGTGTGCTCCGCAAGAACCCAATGACTGGTGGCGGACTTCCTGGTAAGCTTGCAGACTGCTCAAACAAAGACCCTAAGACATGCGAAATCTTCCTCGTCGAGGGTGACTCGGCAGGTGGTTCGGCTAAGCAGGGACGTGACCGCGAGTTCCAGGCAATCCTTCCATTGCGCGGAAAGATACTCAACGTGGAGAAAGTTCTGCGCCATAAGGTATTCGATTCAGAATCTATCATGAACATCATACAGAGCATCGGCGTCCGCTTCGGACTTGAAGGCGACGACAATGCTGTTGACCTTTCAAAACTTCGTTACGACAAGATTATCATCATGACCGATGCCGACGTCGATGGACGCCACATCGACACACTCATCATGACGCTCTTCTATCGCTACATGCCTGAAATCATTCAGCAAGGTCACCTTTATATTGCAACACCACCTCTTTATAAATGTACTAAGGGCAAGGTAAGCGAGTATTGCTACGACGAAGTTCAGCGTCAGCGTTTCATGGACAAGTATGGCGACGGAACGGAAACAGGTATCCATACGCAACGCTACAAAGGTCTTGGTGAAATGAATCCTGAACAACTCTGGGAGACAACAATGGATCCAATGACACGTCTGCTCAAACAGGTAAGCATTGAGAATGCAGCACAGGCTGACGAGATTTTCTCAATGTTGATGGGCGACGATGTCGAACCTCGCAGGGTGTTCATCGAACAGAATGCGCACTATGCTAACATAGACGCATAATTGTATTTTTGCATGATGTAATTTGCTGGTATTAGTATGTGAATACTGATACCAGTTTTTTTTGTTGTCATTTCTTTTGAGGTTGTATGTAACCTTTCAGCAGAAAAATTTGGAAGTGTGGAAAAGTCTTTGTACTTTTGCAATGATAAATGGAACTGCAAACAAAAATAGACGTACAAAGGTCGCAATGGCACATCGAACCGCATCATAAGTTGCTGTTCGTCGGTTCGTGCTTTGCCGATAACATCGGGCAAAGGTTCAAGGAAAATGCCTTCCATTGTGTGGTCAACCCGCAGGGAGTGATGTATAATCCGGCAAGCGTTCTTCAGTGTATTTCCTCGCAGGAACGTGCCGACATTGTTTTCATCACGCTTGGCACCAACCACATCTACCGATTGAAGGAGACGGGCGAGATAGTTGCCAACTGTCAGAAACGCCCTGCATCGCTGTTTTCTGAGGAAGAACTCACCATCGATGAGTGCGTGGATTATCTGCAACGTGCAGTGGATTTGCTTTTGGCTAACAACAGCACGATTAAAATTGTGCTTACAGTATCGCCGATCCGTTATGCGAAATACGGTTTCCACACAAGTCAACTTTCCAAATCCATACTGTTATTGGCGGCAGATTGTGTGGTAAAGGCTAACGAATGCTGCACTTATTTCCCTGCATACGAGATTATGAACGACGAACTTCGCGACTATCGTTTCTATAATCCCGACATGATTCATCCGTCGGCACAGGCAGTGGATTACATCTGGGAACGCCTCGACTTTGCATTTTTCTCCGATGCCACACGCCGATACATCGAAGAATGGAAGCCGATACGTGCTGCATTGAACCACAAACCATTCAATCCCGACAGCGAAGAATACCGCCAGTTCCTCCAACAGACAAAAGAAAAAGAACTTAATTTTTACAAAAAATATGACATACAACATTGTTAAGATAGCTACTCTCGTGGGTGGAAAACGCGTGGGAACAGCGGATGCTTTCATCAGTTGGTTGCTTACCGACAGCCGTTCATTAGCTTTTCCCGAAGAAACTCTTTTCTTCGCAATGCGCTCGGAGCGCAATGACGGACACCGATTTATCGGCGACTTATATAAAAGAGGTGTAAAGAACTTTGTCGTGCAGACGCTTCCCGACGACTGGGAACGCTACAAGAACACTAATTTCATTGTGGTGAAAGACTCGCTCAAGGCACTTCAACGCCTTGCCGAACGCCATCGTGATGAGTTCAACATACCCGTTATCGGAATCACGGGCAGCAATGGAAAGACTATGGTCAAGGAGTGGCTTTGCCAACTTCTTTCGCCTTCGATGAAGGTGACGCGCTCTCCACGAAGCTATAACTCGCAGATTGGTGTGCCGCTTTCAGTGTGGTTGCTCAACGAAAACAGCGAAGTAGGATTGTTCGAGGCTGGTATAAGTATGCCAAATGAAATGTCTGCACTCCACGACATCATACAACCAACCATCGGAGTCCTCACAAATCTTGGCATGGCGCATCAGGAAAACTTCCCTTCGACCACCGATAAATGCAACGAGAAACTGCGTCTGTTTAAGGATGCAAAGATGATAGTTTATAATGGCGACGACGAACTGATTGCCGATTGTGTAAGCAAACAAAACTTCAAATCGAAGCTTGCATGGAGCCGAACCAACCCGCAGCAGATGTTCTATATAAGCAAAATCGCAACCAACGGCAACACTTCCACCATCTCCTATATATATAAAGGTGTACCGGGGAGTTACGTTCTTCCGTTCAGCGACGACGCTTCCATCGAGTGTTCTATCGCTTGTGCCGGAGTATGTCTTTACATGAAACTGTCGCCAGAGACCATTGCCGACCGCATGAGCAAGCTTGAACCAGTCGGGATGCGTATGGAAGTGCGCGAGGGAAGACACGGTTGTACGCTCATCAACGACTCGTATAACTCCGACATAAACTCGCTCGACATAGCCCTCGACTTCATGAGCCGGCGTCAGGAACAGGTTTCACGCAAGCGCATTCTTATACTCAGCGACATATTCCAGAGTGGTGAAGAGCCTGAAAACCTCTATTCTAAGGTCAACAAACTACTGGTGGAACGCGGCATTGACATGTTTATCGGCATCGGAAATGAGCTGTGTAAGAACGCAAAACTGATAACCGTAGCCGACAAAGACTTCTTCTACGATGTCGATGATTTTCTTATGAGCGACGCATTTTCATCGCTCCACAACAGCGTAATCCTCATTAAAGGCGCACGTAAATTTGGCTTTGAACGCATCACGGAGCAGCTTGTAGAGAAGGTTCACGAGACTATTCTTGAGGTAAACCTGAAGGCAATCGTTGCCAACCTCAACCATTTCCGTTCGTTCATGAAACCCGAAACGAAGCTCGTATGCATGATTAAAGCCGACGGATATGGTGCCGGTGCGGTGGAACTTGCAAAGACTCTTCAGGACCACAACGTGGATTATCTTGCCATTGCCGTGGCTGATGAAGGGGCAGAACTGCGCAAGAACGGCATCAAGTCGAACATAATAGTGATGAATCCTGAGATGTCGTCGTTCAAGACTTTATTCGATAACCGCCTCGAACCAGAGGTTTACAGCTTCCGACTTCTCGATGCTCTCATCAAGGCAGCACGCAAAGAAGGCTTCACTAACTACCCTATTCACATCAAACTCGACACTGGTATGCACCGACTTGGGTTCAATCCCGAGACCGACATGCCGCTATTGATTGAGAAACTCAAGGCGCAGACGGCACTCATTCCACGCTCAGTGTTCTCGCATTTCGTGGGTAGCGACAGCGATAACTTCGATGATTTCTCTGCCAGACAGTTTGAACTCTTCGACCGCGGAAGCCTTCAACTGCAAGAGGCTTACGCTCATAAGATACTGCGACACATCAACAACTCGGCAGGAATCATGCATTTCCCTGAGCGACAACTCGACATGTGTCGCCTCGGCATAGGCTTATACGGCATCGACCGCGACAATAATATCATCAACAACGTATCTACGCTAAAGACTACAATACTGCAATTGCGCCACGTAGCCAAGGATGAAACCATAGGTTATAGCCGTCGTGGTACGCTCAGTCGTGACTCTGTGATTGCTGCGATACCTATTGGATATGCCGACGGACTCAATCGTCGTCTCGGAAATCGCAATGCCTATTGTCTTGTCAACGGGCAAAAGGCGGAGTATGTCGGCAACATCTGTATGGACGTTGCACTGATTGACGTGACCGGTATCGACTGCAAGGAGGGCGACATTGTTGAAATCTTCGGCGACAACCTTCCGGTCACAGTGCTGTCCGACAAGCTTGGGACCATCCCATACGAAGTGCTGACAAGCATCAGCCCACGCGTAAAACGCATATACTTCCAGGATTAAAAACGGCGATAGTCCGATATATTTTAGCCTGAAAGGCTTACACCTATCAGCCCAGGGCAGAGCAAAGCGTCGCCCTGGGTATATCAACGCAGACCAACCACGCTCTGAAAGAGCAAAAGCATTACAATCAGACGAGAGTGCTACTCTCTATTAATGCTGTTGCCCTTTCAGGGCGTTTGATTGCTGATGTTCGCGTAACCCCAGGGTGTCGCTTCGCTTGCCCTGGGCTATGTGCACTTCGTGACTGCCCTTTCAGGGCGTTCACTTCACACCACGGTAAATTTAATCAGTTACCCTTTCAGGCTAAAAATTAGCAGACACCAATAATAAAAAAACAATGAGGCTTTGTGCTTTTGTTGCTGATTGACGTTGATTGTTTCGTCGGGTGACGCAATGGGGTTCTGAAGTCGAGCGTTAAAGTGGGAAAAACATTGCTGCAATGTTCGAGTCAACATTGCTACAATGTTCGGACCAACATTGCAGCAATGTTTGGCGGAGTTAAGCGTTCAACCTGAGAACCCCAACCGCACGACTTGAGAAATGATAACGTTTAAGTTTTGCTACGAAATGTTTGTCAGAGCAATGCCTTTATCCTTGATTCGGCATCGGTGATAGGTTTGCGCGAGTCGAGAGAGTTGTTGCGGTCGATGATGAATACCTCGGCTGACGACTGCACATTGTATGCTGCAGCGAAACGTGAAGCCTCGCCGTCGGCATCGCGAACGTTAATCCACGGCAATGCGGCTGTACTCGTCTTCCAGAAATGCTCGCTGTCGTCCAAGGAAACTTGGTATATTTCAAGTCCCGAAGCATGATATTTGTCGTAAAGGTCGCGCAGTTGCATGACGAGAGCAGTGCTTGCCTCAGTGTTGAATACGTTGAACTGCAGCACTACAACCTTTCCTTTCAGGTCGGTCAAGCGGCGAACTACGCCCTTGTTGTCGGGCAGTTCAATGTCGATGATGGTTGCCTCTTGAATCTTTGAAGGGTCGATCTGCACGGTTCCTTTTGAGTTCATGTATCGCGTATTGCTCATTCCGTCGATAGTAATGTTGTGCAGGTTCTCGCCTCGTGCAGAGCCTGGATAGTAAGTATCCCAACAAGTTGCCACCGCAGCAAACGCCTTCACGTCGTCGGCATCGGTGCTCGGATTGAAGATAAGCATACCTCCGATGCGCTGGAACAGGGCGAAATACGACGCAGGACTGTTAGGGTTGTTGAAGATGAAGTTGTTTCTCACGTCGTTCTTATAGGCATTCAGTATGGCGATGATGCTGTCGTTTTCAATTGAAGTGCCTATTGTCTCGTCTTTTGTAATGTCGAGGATGCGTTTGCGAAGGTCCATTTGCTTCAGCGTAAGTGTCTTTATTTCGGCAGAAGCATCGTTGCCTTCGATAGCGTAATCGGTCGCCATAGTCTTGTAATCGGCTTTTACGGTGACAGTTTCAGTGCTGTCAATGCACACGTTTATTATCTGGTCGGCTATTCTCAGGCGATAGAAATCAGGTTCCTTCTTGGCGTCGGCACTGAACGAGAACGTGCCGTCCTTGTCGAGACGCGTTGAATCAATGCAAGTAACCTCCTCGATACCGATGTTTTCAAGGTAGAGAACCGAGTCTTCGGCATTAGTAATTGTGCCCTCAATAGCGAACTTATCGCCTACGCTACACGCTGCCAACAGCATGGCAAGCGAACAAAATGTAAAAATCTTCTTCATATTATATAATACGCTAATCGAGTGCAAATATAAGAATAAAACGCGTATTTTCGGGTATGGAGAGACATTTTTTTTGCTTTTTAGGGTATATTTGGTATATTTTATGTGTAAAAATTTGTTTACGTTGCGAAAAATGTTTAATTTTGTTGCATCGATATATTATCTTTAGTATTTATTTTTTTTATTAAACATTAATTTAACTAAAAGGCATTATGATTTTATCAAACATGAAAAGACTTGCTGCAATGGTTATTGCGTGCATGGTCTATGCTGTGTCTTTTGCCCAGGTTACAGGAACTGTTGTTGACCAAAACGGCGAACCTGTAATTGGTGCAAGCGTTTTGGTTAAGGGAACATCAATGGGAGCAGCCACCGATTTGAACGGTAAGTTCTCAATCCCTTCAGCAAAATCATCGGATGTCCTTACTGTTTCTTACATCGGAATGGTCTCTCAGGAGATTTCACTTCGTGGCAAGAGCTCTGTGAAAGTAGTGCTCAGCGAGGACAGTAAGACATTGAACGATGTAGTAGTTATCGGTTACGGTACAGTAAAGCGCCGCGACCTTACAGGTTCTGTTGCATCGGTAACAGGCGAGAAATTGGCAGCTAATCCAGTTGCTGACATCACCCAGGCACTCCAGGGACAGCTTCCAGGTGTCAACGTGACATCACAGGACGGTCGTCCAGGTGCATCAATGTCAATCCGCGTTCGTGGTGGTGGTTCTATCACTCAGAGCAACGACCCATTGGTAGTTGTTGATGGTGTTCAGCTCAGTTCAGCAAGTGAGATGAACGAAATTCCTGCCGACAACATCGAGAGCATCGACGTATTGAAGGATGCTGCCACAACAGCTATCTATGGTGCAAGTGGTGCTAACGGTGTTATCCTCATCACAACAAAGGGTGGACAGATTGGCAAGCCAAAGGTTCGCTACAACATGTACTATCAAATTAAGAAGATTCCTGAGGTTCTCGAAATTGCAAGTGCATACGAGACTGTACGCGACACATGGTCATACGCAAAGGCTTACGGTGATTCTTACGGTGAAGGCGTTGCCAAGTACTATGGACTTGGTTCAGCAAACGGCAACCACCTGAATGACTACAAGAACGTAAAGGCTCATAACTACATGGACGACGTTCTGAAGACTGCCCACACTTGGAATCATGACGTTTCTCTCTCAGCAGGTACAGAAGCAACAAAGATCTTCGCTACTGTAAACTACATGAACGACGATGGTATCCGTATCAATTCAGGTTTCAAGCGTTGGAGTGCAAACGTCAAGTTAGACCAGAAGATTACAAAGAACCTCAAGGCAGACATGGACGTTCGCTACACTGAGACAACTCTCACAGGTGACCACTTCGGCAATGCTTCTTCTTACGGCTATCGCCCTATCGACCCAGAGATTATCGAACAGTACGGTACTAACGACCCTACATTGCTCGGTATGGGTAGCGGAAACGTCGAAGATTTCCACAACCCGGTTGCTCTCCTCGACAACTACTACTACGGAAGAGAAATGCAGCGCCTCCGCTCAAGAATCGGTCTGTCATGGAATGCTTTCAAGGGCTTCACTGCAAGAACAGAACTTACTCTCGGCCGTCACTGGTCAGAGGCTAAGACTTGGGACGCTGGTCTGGAGAGCACTTACAACTCTGCAAAGCTCGCCAACAGCCATGGCTACCACACTCGTTGGACAACAACAGTGAACTATGACGTTCAGGGCCTCGGCGAAGACCACGCTCTCTCATTCCTCGCAGGTAATGAAATTTCAGCCTTTAGAACAGCTTCAAACGAAATGTACGGCTACGGATACCCTGCTGAATTCACAATGGAACAGGCATTCGCTTTTATGAACATGTCAAACATGTATGGTGCAGCAACAGCTGGTAAGGACTATGTAAAGAGCAATGACGGACTTCCTATCCACAAGAACTCTTGGTTCGGTCGTGCTAACTACAGTTACCTTGGCCGTTACCTCCTCACTGCTACATTCCGTGCTGACGGTAGTTCAAAGTTCGGTCCTAACAACCGCTGGGGTTACTTCCCTGCATTCGCTGCTGGTTGGCGTATCTCTGACGAAGCGTTTATGGAAAGTACAAAGGGTTGGTTGGACAACTTGAAGCTCCGCCTCTCTTGGGGTACATCTGGTAACGACGACATCAGCTCTTCACTCTGGAAGGAAACTTGGGGCGGAAAGCAGATTATTGTTGACGGTGTGTCTATCACCACATACGTCCCTGGCGACATAAAGCCAAACCCTGACCTCAAGTGGGAAAGAACTATCCAGCGCAACCTCGGTATCGACTTCGCTATGTTCAACAGCCGCCTCAACGGTAGCATCGACCTCTACTGGAATACAACAAAGGATATCCTCATGCGCGTTCCTTGCGATGCTTCAACAGGTTACAGCTATCAGTTCCAGAATGTAGGTGAAACTTCTAACAAGGGTATCGAACTTGCTTTGGCATACGACATCATCCGCACAAAGGATTGGCAGTTAGGCGTAAACCTCACTTACAACTACAATGTCAACAACGTCGAAGACATCCTCGACGGTATCAACCCAGACACAGGCACTGGTTGGGCATCATCAATGAGAAGACCAAGCTACGACTACATCATCCGTGAAGGCGAACCTGTAGGAACCATTCAGGGATTCAAGTCACTCGGCTTCTTCACTGTAGATGAATTCAACTATGACGCTACTACTGGCAAATATACATTGAAGTATGATGCAAAGGCTGCCGGTGTTGCCACATTCGGTAACTATCCTTCAAGCATCCTCGCACTTGCTGCCGATGGTCAGATTTTCCCAGGAGCTCCAAAGTTTGAGGCTGACGAAAAGGGCGAGGCTAAGGCACAGGCGATTGGTCACACAATGCCTAAGCACAATGGCGGTTTCAACATCAACGGCCGCTGGAAGAGCATTGACTTCGCTCTCGGTTTCACTTACCAGATTGGTGGCGACGTTTACAATGCCAACGCTATGCACTCTGTATATGGCGACAAGGATACCAAGTTCGGTCTCAGCCGTCTGTCAAATGCATCAAGCTGCTTCAAGTTCTACGACTACGATACCAATGGCGACATCTATCTCGTAACTGAGCCTAATGCTCTCGCTGCTCTCAATGCCGGAACTAAGCACGGTACTTATTATAATGAATATGGTATTACAAGTTCTGAATACATTGAGGATGCTTCATTCTTGCGCCTCAACACTCTTACTGTAGGTTACACTTTGCCTAAGGTTTGGACAAAATCTGTAGGCATTTCTAACTTCCGTGTTTACTTCACAGCCGGAAACTTGTTCTGCATCACTGGTTACTCTGGTCTTGATCCTGACGTCAACACTACTGCGTTCACAGGCGGATTCCCAACTCCTAACTACGATTACCAGGCATATCCAAAGGCAAGAACATTCACATTCGGTGCTAACATTGCATTCTAATTATGGAGGATAAGATTATGAAAAAAGTATTATATATTATAATGTGTGGAATTGTTGCATTGTCAACAGTTTCATGTAGCGATTACCTTGAGCCAAAGTCTGACTCAGAAACCGATGCGGATTTCGTGTTCTCTAACAGTATTACTGCACGTGCTGCCATTGAAGGTGCTTACGAACAGTGGCGTGCTACTGCCAACGCTCAGGTATTCGGTGCCGGTTTGTTCTATGCTTGCGACATCGCCGGTTCTGATATCGAGCGTCACCCAGAAGCTTATTCTAACCAGCTGCTTCGCCACCAGCCGGAATGTTTCTATGAGAACGGCAAACTGACGAAGACTTACGGTATCACTCAGTACGACAAGGAAGATGGTGCTTACTCTGCACTCTACAAGGTTGTAGGTCAGGCTAACGCTATCATCACGGCAATCCAGAACCAGCCTAACTTCCAGAACGACGTTATCAATGCCGAGGAGCCAAGCTTCCTTACTCAGCTTTTCGGCGAGGCTATCGCACTCCGTGCAACTGCTTACCGCGAACTGATTAAGTACTACGGCGACGTGCCTTACGTATATATCTTCGGTGAAGGTGCTACTTCTCTCGCAGGTCGTGACTCTATCTACGACGTATGTATCCGCGACCTTATGCTCGTTGAGCCTATCATGTACAACCAGGGCGAGATTCCTGGTGTTGACAAGGCCGACAAGCACTACTTCTCACGTCAGTATGTTCAGGGACTCATCGGTCGTATGGCTCTCGATGCAGCAGGCTATCAGACTCGTCGTACCGACGGTACTGTCAACTACACTAACGGTTTGGGTGAGGCTCTCGATTTCCAGGCTAAGGGTCAGGACAACCAGGGTGGACGCTACGCTCGCCGTGCCGACTGGAAAGAACTCGTTGCCAAGGCTCATATTTACTTCAAGGCTCTTATCGACAAACCTATAGGAATCACCTTCAGCAGCGACTACCAGAACTTCTTCCAGCAGATGATGGGCGACGATGCTCTCTATGCTGATGAGTCTATCTACGAATACCCAATGCAGTGGAACGTGACAAGCGATGAGCGCACATACTCATCTGGCCGTCCTTCCAACGGTGGTTCAAAGGACAACTATCCTTGCAAGGACTACGGACAGTGCCGTATCAACCCTGCTTACTACTACGGAATCTTCGACCCTCAGGACAAGCGTCGTGACATCTCTGTAGCAGTTACAGGTAGTGACGGTAAGGGATATGAAGTGCTCATTCCTTTCACTCCTAACTCAAAGGCAGCCGGTGGCGGTCTTGCAATGAACAAGTGGGACGAGAATCGTCAGACCAATCCTAACACTCTCGCACAGCGTAAGTCAGGCATCAACGGACCATACATGCGTATGTCAGAAATCTATCTTGGCTATGCAGAGACATGTGCCCTCCTCGCCGACGTTGACCCAAGCCTTGAAGCACAGGCAAAGAACTACCTTACCATCATCCGTTCACGTGCATTCGACAACCCTGACGTAGAAGGCTTCATTGCCAAGTGCGCTGCCCTCTATCCTGAGAGCGGATACTCTCCACTCTACAAGGCAGTCATCGAAGAGCGTGGTTTCGAGTTTGCTGGCGAAGGCGACCGTCGCTGGACACTCATCCGCACAGGTCTCCTCCCAGAGGCAATCAAGCGTATCAAGACCCTTACAACAGCCATGATGGACGGACTTGCAGCCAACGGAAGCTACACATTCGAGAACGGTAACATAATCTCAAAGCAGGTCTATACAAAGTCTGTTGACCTCAAGGCACTCAAGGGCTACCGTCTCACAAAGGCAACTCCAGCCGAACCTGACCCAGACTTCGACGTTAACGCATGTCTCACCCCAGGATGGCGCGGACAGAAAGACGATTGGGAGTCATTCGGTTGCAACTATGGCGGCAACACAAAGACCAACCTTGCCATCGTAGGACTCTTCAAGCCTGTAACCTCAGAAGAAGCATCAGTGCTTCTTGCCAACGGATACAAGGCAGTTGACTGGGGACAGACCCTGCTGAACAGTCGTGACGAGTACGACTATCACCTCTTCACCGACTACGATTACGTCAGCGCCCCAATCTACCTCTGGCCAATCACCCCTAACCAGTTGAAGGCCGGCGGTTATGTAAACGGTTACGGATTCCCTAACGTGGCTAAGTAATATACAATTTGGTGGTTTGGTCGTTTGGGAGACTAAACGACTAAACCACCAAACGACAAACAAAAAAGGATGGGCAATTTATTTGCCCATCCTTTTTTTGTCCTGGTTGAACATCGATGACTATCGACGCAAACCGAGAGCCTTGACAATAGCACGGTAGCGCTCAATGTCGCGGTCGTAAAGATAGTTAAGCAATGCACGACGCTTACCTACCAACTTTGTCAAACTTCTCGCTGTAGTATAATCTTTACGGTTCTTCTTAAGATGTTCCGTCAAATGGGAAATACGGTATGAGAACAATGCTATCTGGCTCTCTGCAGAACCAGTATCAGTGTTAGACTTTCCGTACTGTCCAAAGATTTCTTCTTTCTTTTGTTGATCTAAATACATAATTTTTTGTTGTTTAATAAAAAGCGGGTGCAAAGGTACAAATTTAATTGAAAACTGACAATTGAAAATTGATAATTTTTAATTATTTTAACTATTCGCCTTTTTATCACGACCAGAAGGTTTTCGTGGAATGAGTTTTATTCTTGATAGTTCATCAGCACTTGCGTCACTAACACCAAACGTAAGGAGTGAAAAAAAACTGCTACAGTTTTCAAGTCAAAACTGCTACAGTTTTCGATCCAAAACTGCTACAGTTTTTTGCCGAGTATAAGGCTCGTCCTTGAAAAGTCTAACGGACGATTGCAAAATAAACAAAGCCGTAAGCCATAAACTATATGCTATAAGTAAGAAAAGTTAAAACCATCAGTCGTTTTATTAATTCTTTTTTCGTTGGGTTAAATAAACTTAAATTTTGTTCGTTTTATCCTCCACTTTGTTCGATATGTAAAATCTTTATCATATCTTTGCACTCAAATTGAACAAAACACATGAAATTATGAACAAAAAGATTGTTTTTGGTATTGCATTTTATTTGCATTCGCTGACTATGTTGGCTGGTGGTATTTTGGAAAACACTAATCAGAGTATCAATTTCCTTCGCAATCCTTCGCGCGACGCAACAATAGGCATTGACGGTGTCTATAGCAACCCTGCCGGTGTAGCTTTTGTTGCTGAAGGGTGGCATGCGCAATTCAACTGGATGATGGTGCATCAGGACCGTGACACTTGGAGCGGATATTCGCTTCCTGATTACGGTCAACTGCTCAGTCATAATGCTTCAACCCCTACGACAGAAGCGACAAACTTCCGCCGTAAATATGAAGGTGACGTTGACGTGCCAATACAACCGTCGCTATTCCTTATATATAATAAGCCGAAATGGAGTTTTCAGTTTGGATTCGGTTTCGTTGGCGGCGGAGGAGGATGTGAGTTCAAGAAGGGATTGGGAAGCTTTGAAAGTCTTGCTGCCCTCGCAGGAATAAGTGCGCTCGGGCAAAGCAATATGTTGCTTTCATCCTACAACATCAACTCGTACATGAAAGGAACATCCTACGACCTCGGCATCTCTCTCGGTGCTGCACGCAAGATAAACGATAAGTTGAGCGCATACGTTGGCTTAAGGGGCATTGTACTGATGAACAAATATGAGGGATTCCTGAAAGGTATAAGCTTCATGGCAGCTAACGGCATCACTGCAAATGGCAGCGACTATGTGCTCGACTGCCGTCAGAATGCCTTTGGCATTGCACCAATCATTGGTCTCGACTATCGAATCAACGAACATTGGAACCTTGCAGTAAAGTATGAGTTCCGCACGAAACTCGAAGCAAAGACTGATGCAAACAACAATGATGCGTTCAATCAACTGGCAACGACGAGTGATTCGTTTGGCGGTTATACTGATGGAGCATCTACACGTCAGGACCTTCCTCCGCTGTTTTCGTTCGGAGTACAGTATTCTCCGCTGTCATCCTTGCGGTTGTGCGGTGGGTATCATCGTTATCTTGACTCCGACACAAAGCAGTTCAACAAGGAAATCGTTGGCGATACCAACGAGATGACACTTGGTGTGGAGTACGACGTGAACAAGACTTTTGAGGTAAGTTGCGGTATGCAGCGGACGTGGTATCACGTTGACGACAGCTTTGAGAGCGATGCAAACTTCATTCTCAACAGTTATTCCCTCGGTTGTGGTGTGGGCGTGAACCTTGGCAAAATAAAGCTTAACGTTGCATACTTCCAGACAAATTATAAAAACAAGGAAGTTCTGACGACTGAACCTACGGGCATGACGAGCAGCATCAAGTATCGTCGCAGCAACAGAATTCTCGGTGTTGGCATTGATTTTAGGTTTTAACCCTCTCTTTACAACCTTAAAAGTTCCTTTGCGACAGCGTCCAATTCGTCGTACCACTCCTTTCCGAAACGGCGAATCAATGGGTCTTTCAGGAATTTATATACAGGCATCTGCAACTCCTTGCCCTTCTTTACGGCTGGTTCACAGATATTCCAACGGTCATAATTCAAGCCTACGAATCCGTTATTGAATTTCTTTTCGCGTATCGGATAGAGTGAACAGCTGATAGGTTTGCAGAAACTTGTCTTGCCTTCGCGGTATGCCTTTTCCAAAAGACAAAGACAACAACCGTTTTCATGGCACGTGAAGGCACAATCCCTGTTGTTGACTATGCTTGTAACCAACTCTCCTGTCTGGTCAACATACGCCACACCCTGCTTGTCGATGACAGCCTGCGCACCTGCCGACATGTCTTGCCACACCACGTCAACAGCGTCTTCTATCTCCATAATTTCGTCAAGTGTTACTGGTGCTCCGGCATCTCCTTCGATGCAACAAACACCATGACACGCGTCGAGGTCGCAGCAAAACATTTCTGTTATGCAGTTCATCGAGACAAGCACATCGCCTATCTCAATGATTGGCGGCATATTGTTTTCGTTTACCATGCTATAGGTTCCTTTCCGTGCTGCACAAGATATGCGTTGGCCTTCGAGAAATGTTTGTTGCCGAAAAAGCCACGGTGGGCTGAGAGGGGCGATGGATGCGGCGATTTCAGTATGAGATGACGCGTAGCATCAATGTAAATCTCCTTGCTTTGGGCATAGCTTCCCCACAAGATAAACACAACATTGTCGCGTTCACGACTGATTTTCTGTATCACGGCATCGGTAAAAGTCTCCCATCCTCTGCGCTGATGACTGCCAGCATAATGCGCCCTGACGGTTAAGGTTGCATTTAAGAGCAGCACACCCTGACGTGCCCAAGAGGAGAGATTGCCCGTATTGTGAGTCGTTCCTATGTCGTCGGCTATTTCCTTATATATATTAAGGAGTGATGGAGGGAACTGTATTCCGTCGTTCACCGAGAAGCAAAGTCCGTGAGCTTGACCTGGTTCGTGGTATGGATCTTGACCTATTATTACCACCTTCACCTCATCAAACGGGCAGAGATCAAAGGCATTGAAGATAAGACGTGCAGGAGGATAGCACGCCGTCGAGGCATATTCTTGTCTGACAAAGTCGGTCAAAGCCTTGAAGTAAGGCTTGTTGAATTCATCATCAAGCCTTACTTTCCAACTTTGTTCTATCCTTACGTCCATAAATTTTTAGTAAATCAGGTTCTCGCCTGTCATGTCTGCTGGCTGCTCAAGGCCTAAGATATGCAGGATTGAAGGCGCTACGTCAGCCAAACGTCCGTCCTTTACCTTTGCGCTGTTATTGTCAGTTACGTAGATGAAAGGCACTGGATTAAGCGAATGTGCCGTATTTGGAGTGCCGTCGGCATTCACTGCATTGTCGGCATTGCCATGGTCGGCTATGATTATTGCCTCATATCCCGTAGCCTTTGCTGCTTCGATAACATCGTGAACACAATTGTCAACAGCCCATACTGCCTTTGCTATTGCGTTATATACACCCGTATGCCCAACCATATCGCCATTGGCAAAGTTCACTACTATAAAGTCATACTTGTCTTCCTTGATTGCTGCAACGAGCTTATCCTTCACTTCGTATGCACTCATTTCAGGCTTAAGGTCGTAAGTGGCAACCTTTGGCGAAGGCACAAGTATGCGGTCTTCTCCCTCAAATGGTTGCTCACGCCCACCGTTGAAGAAGAATGTAACGTGTGCATACTTCTCTGTTTCTGCCGTGTGGAGTTGCTTCAAACCCTTCTTGCTGAGGTATTCGCCAAGCGTATCCTCCACATCTTTCTTCGGAAACAGGATATGAACTCCCGTGAAAGATGCGTCGTAAGGCGTCATGCAGTAGTATTGAAGTCCTGGAATTGTCTTCATTCCCTGTTCAGGCATATCGTTCTGGGTGAGCACAATGGTGAGTTCCTTTGCTCGGTCGTTGCGGAAGTTGAAGAAGATAATAACGTCACCCTCCTTGATTGTGCCGTCAACAGTCGAGTTGTTTATCGGCTTAATGAACTCGTCGGTAACGCCTTCGGCATAGCTTTCCTCCATAGCCTTGACCATATCCGATGCTTGTTTGCCCTTGCCTTCAACGAGAAGGTCGTATGCTTCCTTCACACGATCCCATCGTTTATCGCGGTCCATTGCATAGAAACGTCCCACGATACTTGCTATCTTGACGTCGTTTGCAGCCGCATGTTTCTCAAGATCGCGGATGAAACCAATGCCACTCTTAGGATCAGTGTCGCGTCCATCCATGAAACAGTGCACGTATGTCGAGGTCAAACCATAGCTTTTGCTTATCTCGCAGAGCTTGTAAAGGTGGTCGAGTGACGAGTGAACACCGCCGTCGGAAGTCAATCCCATGAAGTGAACAGCCTTTCCAGTCTCCTTGGCGTAAGTAAATGCCGACACGATTTCAGGGTTCTGCATTATGCTATTGTCCCTGCAGGCACGGTTTATCTTCACTAAATCCTGATAAACAATACGCCCTGCACCGATGTTCAGATGCCCTACTTCAGAGTTACCCATCTGTCCGTCAGGCAGTCCGACATCCTCACCGCAAGCCATCAACTGCGAATGAGCACTCACTGCACACAAGTAATCCAAATAAGGAGTAGGCGTGTTGTAGATTACGTCGCCCTCACCTTTCTTGCCGATTCCCCATCCATCGAGAATCATCAATAATGCTTTCTTTGCCATATTCTTTTCTATTAATTATTACATTTTACCATATATATTAGGCGCAAAGATACACAAATTGCTTCACATATCAAATACTTTCGCACAAAATAAGCACAAAACCCTGCAAATGTTGCTATATGACAAGACGGAAAAGGTGCAATGCCCACGGGCACTGCACCAATAAAAGCCTTACAAATGCTAAATATGTACGTTCCTATTCAGGCAATTCCACCTCTGCCTTAGCATGTCCACCCTCGTAATAGAACGTCAGACGCATGCGCGATTGGCTGTAACTGTTAAATACAGTAGCCGTAAAACGGTCGCGATAGGTCACTATGTCGTAGAAATCTATTCTCAGTCCGTCGGCATAACGAAGGTGAAGGTCGTGATTGTCCAAGTACCAGTCGAAGTCATACATACCCTCCGTGCGGTCATACTGGTCAACTCGTTCTTCCACTCCCGTGCCTTGCATCGACGTCGTGGAGCCTCTTGACGAGAACGTGAAGTAGCTATAGTATTTCCACCCCCACGCATCGTATTCGCCAAGGTCAACAGACCATGTCTTGCCAACCATACCCGATATGTCAAAACCCATCTCTTCATCGTCTCTTGTCGTACAGCTTGCAAACAGACAAGTTGCCATCATCGCAAGCAAAAGGTAATGTGTAAACTTTTTCATAACTCAATCTCCTATCCTTTATGTTTGTAAATGTTTTCAAGTGCAAAGATACACGTTTTTTCTCAAACACCAAGCATGATTACCCTAAATAATCGAGGAAAAACCCTATATCGACCATAGTATTTCCCCCGCACGACATTCATCGTTGTTCAGGACGAACGCTTAACTCGAAAAAAAGTTGTACAACTTTCGCGCGAAAGTTGTACAACATTCAGTTGAAAGTTGTACAACTTTTTTTCACCCCCACAGAACACCTTCTGAGAGGGTACCGTTCACCTCCCAAAACGAAGGCGTATATTATCTTCTTTTTTAATAAAGAAAAACAATTTGCTTACAGTGCCAAAAGTTAAATTTCACGTAAAAACTACCTTTATCACACCCAAAATGATTGTTATTTGCAGAATTTTACGTATCTTTGCGAACGAATGGCAATGATGCAATAAAACGGCATTTGCACTCATGCCATAAAATGCTAACAATAAAACTCAACATATAATCATGTCAATAACATCATCAATACACCCCCAAGCAAATCCTCTTGATGCACTTATGGCGCATTTTGCCTCGTCGTCGAAGAGCGTACAGCGTGCATTCACCAAGTACATCATTGATGCCTACGCTGAAGAAGTAGAAACACGCCGTCAGCAAGTGATGATGAAAGAAAGCCTCACCCAAGCTTTCAAGGAACTTCGCGAAGGCAAGGCTCGCCCAGTGGAAGAACTCTTCGATGAACTATAACCAGTAGCAACGATGAACACAATCATCAAGACTATACCCGAGTTCGACCGCCGAGCAAAAAGATTAGCAAAGAAATACAAATCGCTAAAAACCGATTTGCAGCAATTCGTCTTATCGCTTCAAAAGAATCCAATACAAGGCAATCATCTCGGCAATGGTGTTTACAAAATTCGCATAGCTTTTGCCTCAAAGGGAGGAGGCAAGAGTGGTGGCGGGCGCATCATTACCTATACAGTAAAGATAAATGAACCTGACTGCTATGAAGTCACGTTGCTAACAATCTATGACAAAAGCGAAATATCTAACATTAACGACACATATACCAAAGAACTTGTGAACCAAGCAAAGAAACAATATTAAATATAAACCTCGATTTACGTAAGGATATATTGAATAATACGGTAAGACTATGAAACGAATACTTGCAACTTGTTTGAGTCTTCTGGCTGTGGCAACGCTGTGCTGCGGACAGAAAGTGGTTAACCTGCGCACGGAACATACGGTGAATCCGATGAGCATTGATACGAAAACGCCGCGTCTTGGGTGGCAAATCGTATCAGACAAGCAGGGCGTCATGCAACGTGAATACCACATCATCGTTGCTTCTACGCGCGAAAAAGCCGAACGATGCGAGGGAGATCTCTGGGACGAAACAGTGAAAACCGACCAGTCACAGTGGGTTCGCTACGCAGGAAAGCCCTTGAAGAGCAACACCAGATGCTACTGGCGCGTGAAGGTAAACACTACAAAAGGCAAATCAGAATGGAGCGACGTGGCAATGTGGAACGTCGGTCTGCTCACCGAATCCGATTGGCAAGGACAATGGATTGGATTGAACCGTGCAATGCCATGGGATGTGGAGGACGTGCATAGCCGCCTTTCAGCACGATACTTGCGCAACACCTTCCAACTCGAAGCGGGCATCAAGCAAGCAACAATGTATGTCAGCGGCCTTGGAATGTACGAGGCTTACATAAATGGAAAGAAGATTGGCGACCAGGTTTTGGCTCCTGCACCGACAGATTATCGAAAGACTGTGCTCTACAACGCATTCGATGTGACCGACATGCTCGCACGCGACAACGTAGTTGCAGTGGTACTCGGCAACGGACGATACTACACGATGCAGCAGAAAAAGAAACCTTACAAGATAACAAACTTTGGCTATCCGACACTTCGGATGAACATTATCGTGGAGTATAACGATGGTCGGCGCAAGGTTATAGCAACAAACGACCGCTGGAAACTGAACCCCGACGGTGCTATTCGCTCTAACAATGAGTACGACGGAGAGATATACGACGCAAACAAAGCGTTCGATGGATGGACTTCGTGCGGTTTCGACGACTCGTCATGGGGCACGGCTGAACGCACAGCACTGCCTGGAGGAACATTGCGTGGCGCAATGTCGGAGAACATGAAAGTGATAACCACACTGAAACCTATTGCCGTCACAGCATCTGAAAATGGTAGCATTATCGATTTCGGACAGAACACTGCGGGCTGGACAAAGTTCCGCATACCTAAGACAAACAAAGGCGACACCATAATAATAAGGTATGCCGAGAAACTTGATTCGGACGGAAACCTGTATGTAGCCAATCTTCGCCACTCGCAAACAACGGATTATTACATCTCCGATGGCAAGGATGAAGGCAAGTGGTGGAGTCCTGTGTTCTCATATCATGGTTTCCGCTACATCGAAATAAACCGCAAGGACTGCACGGCAGACGGCTTTGTTGCCGAAGTCATAAGCGACGAAATGGACGAGACAGGCACTTTCAAGTCGGACAACGACGTGCTGAATCAAGTGTATCATAATGCCTTTTGGGGCATCCGTTCCAATTACAAGGGTATGCCTGTTGACTGTCCTCAACGCGATGAACGCCAGCCTTGGCTCGGCGATCGCACCGGAGGCTGCTTCGGCGAAGCTTATATCTTCGACAACTGTAACCTCTATGCCAAGTGGGATAGGGATATTGTCGAGTCACAACGTGAGGATGGTTGCATCTGCAATGTGGCTCCGGCATACTGGAATTACTATGACGACAACATGACATGGCCGTCGGCATTGCCTTTCTCAATGCAGATGCTCTATAAACAATATGGTAATGATGCTTCGATAAGAAAGTATTATCCTGCCGTAAAACTATGGCTGAGCCACATGAAAGAGCAGTATGGCAAGGACGGACTTATAACGAAAGACAAGTATGGAGACTGGTGTACGGTGCCTGAAAAGGCTGAACTCATCCATTCACAAGACCCAGCTCGCGTGACCGATGGCGTTCTCATCTCTACCGCATATTATTATAAGGTGTGTCGGGTAATGGAAGAATTTGCAAATCTTCAGGGCTTGACCGACGATGCTGCGTATTATGCAGCCGAAGCAGAAGCGACAAAAAAGGCATTCAACAATAAGTTCCTCCATATAAACAAAGGCACAAGCAACCTCGAAGGACACACACTCCATCCTGACAGTACGTTCTATGGCAACAACACAGTAACGTCGAATGTGCTTCCGCTTGCGTTCGGAATGATCGACGACGAGTATGTCAGGGCCGAAGTTGAGAAGAATATTATTAAGGTGATAATGGTTGACAATGGCGGTCACTTGTGTTGCGGCGTCATAGGTATTCAGTGGTTGATGCAGGAACTTCGCAACATGGGACGTGGCGACATCGCTTGGTTGCTTGCTACTCATGACAAGTATCCGTCATGGGGATACATGGCTAAGCAAGGCGCAACGACTATATGGGAGTTGTGGAATGGCGACACTGCCAATCCGGCAATGAACAGTGGTAATCACGTGATGCTTCTCGGCGACCTTGTTACTTGGATATATCAAGACCTTGGAGGCATCCGCGCAGCACAACCAGGCTTTAAGGAGATAGAACTAAAGCCCGACTTTTATGTCGATGAAATGGACGATTTTGAAGTTTCTTATTCTTGCGTTTACGGAAAAATCGTCAGCAATTGGAAAAAACAACACGGCAAACTTTTCTGGCATATAGAGATTCCGGCAAACACAACGGCTCGTGCCTATTTGGCAGACGGCACAATCCGCGAACTTGGTTCGGGTAAATATGATTTCACGTGCACTCTACCTCAACCGAAGACACTTGTCTATGATGTTCCTGGAACGGTGGAAAAGGTGAAAAAAGCCAAAGTCGGCGCATCACCAATTGTATGTAATGAGTTCCTTTATAAGCGCACTTCGTTCCCTGAGTGCCATTCGGCAAGCATTGTAGAATGTCCGAATGGCGACCTTGTAGCCACATATTTCGGTGGAACAAAGGAAAGAAATCCAGATGTTTGCATCTGGGTTAGCCGAAAAGTAAAGGGCTCGGACGACTGGACAGCCCCACAAATGGTTGCCGACGGCGTGATGAACGACACGTTGAGATACGCTTGCTGGAATCCTGTTTTGTATCAAATTCCTAATGGCGACCTTATGCTTTATTTCAAGATAGGTCCCAACGTAGCAGGATGGACAGGTTGGTATTGCTCATCAAACGATAATGGCAAGACATGGACAACGCGCAAACCATTGCAGGAAGACTATCTCGGACCAGTAAAGAACAAGCCAATAATGAACAACGGACGCATCATTGCACCTACAAGTATTGAAAAAGGCGGTTGGCGACTTTACTTTGAAAACTCTGACGATATGGGCAAGACATGGCAACGAACCGAATATGTCAAGGCACCTATCGACCCATCAACGGAAAAAGATGTGCAGGCAATACAACCTACAATCATTCTCCTGCCCGACGGAAGGCTTGAAGCCCTCTGCCGTACACGCTCACGTCAGGTTGGTCGTACGTTCTCGTTGGACAACGGACAGACATGGTCGCAGCTGGAACTGACGGAAATACCAAACAATAACAGCGGTCTTGATGCCGTAAGCCTCAAGGGGGGAGGATATGCATTGATATGCAATGACTGGCCAATAGAGAAAACAAAACAGAAAGGCGACCGCAATCCGCTGTCTATTCTTACGAGCAAAGACGGATTGACATGGCAACACTGGATTACACTTGAAGACTCGCCAGTCAGCCAGTATTCGTATCCGTCAATCATACAAAGCGCCGACGGACATCTGCATGCCATTTATACATGGCGTCGCCAGCGCATAAAGCATGTAGAACTTACTGCCCCCAAACTTTAAGATAGGGTTATTGCTTGTTGGTTATAAAGAAATCAACTTTTTGCACATTGCAGCACGATTTGTGGCATAAAAGGCACGTTATTCTTGCTTTTTATGCCACTTTTAGTAAAAAACAGTGAAAAAGTTTGCTGATTTTGTATAGTATTTGTAATTTTGCGTGATTATATTGCGTGTGTGCGCGATATTAGAAAACTTAACAGATAAAAGATAATAATGACGAACCACAAGAAAGTACAAGATAATTTGTTTTTTGAAGTGCAAGGAATGTTGCGCTTCACTCTTGTTATTGTCATTGTTTTTCTTGCATCCCTTGGCGTTTCAGCACAAGAAGCGGATACTACAAAATACGATGAGGATTTTGTCAAGACTTCGCTGATCATTGCTTCGCCAGGTGATATGCTATATTCAAAAGTCGGTCATTGTGCCATTCGTATGCAATGTCCGCAATACAAACTTGACTATGTTTTCTCATACGAGTCAGAGGATGCTCGCCAGAAAGTACTGACGTTCCTCGCTGGCAAACTGAAGATGGGAATGTTTTCCGTACCTACCGACGAATACATATCATCGTATAAGAAAGAAGGCAGGAGTGTAGTGGAATATACACTTAACATACCTATTGATGCTAAGCGTAATCTGTGGAAAGTACTTGATACGCATGTCATGGAAGGTGCTAACCTACCATACGATTTCATCACTCGCGGTTGTGCACACAGCGTGCTGACGATGATTGAAGAGGGTATCTTCCCTTTGACATTAGAGTTTGATTCCTTCCCGAAGACATTTGCCACCAGCACACGCCGTGAACTTACAGGACTACAGATGAAGGATCATCCATGGACATGGTGCTTCCTCAATTTGTTAGTAAATGGTTCGATTGACGACACAGACTGTTCAAACCAAGACAAGATAATAATGCCTGCCGACTTGGTTGAATCATTGCTGAAGGCACGTATCAATGGCAAACCGCTTATATCAGAAGCACCGAGAGAACTGCTTACTGCCAAGAGTGCCGAAAGCACATGCTGGTTCACGCCTCTGATGCTGGCAATAATCCTGTTGGTGATAACAGTAATTGCAACATTGATAAAGTGGAATTTCTGGAACTATGTACTGCTGGCAATCCAGACGGTATTAGGCATCTTCATTCTCTATCTCGTAGCATTTTCATCATTATGCTGCACAGAGTGGAGCTGGCTCATCATACCATTCAACCCACTACCTCTGATATTCTGGAAGTGGCGCAAGCGCTGGGCATTACCATTCGCAGTAATCATAACATTGTGGGCAGCAGCAATGTTGCTCTATCCTCACCAGTTGACCGATACCACATTTATTGTGCTCGGCATAGCCCTGGTGTTGAATTACGTGAATATATTCATCAGAAACAAAAAACACTCGAAACATATTGAGGCAAGAACTGCCAAACGACGTGGCGTTAAGATGGCATAACAACACTATACCGTTAAAGTAACGGCAATAAGCATAAATAAGAATGACTAAAAAAGGCGATATAAAAATATTTGAGGACAAGAAAGTCCGCTCCGTTTGGGACAATGAAACCGAGGAGTGGTACTTTGCTGTGGTGGATGTGGTTGAGGTGTTGACTGAAAGTGTCAATCCTACTGATTACATTAAGAAACTGAAGAAGCGTGACTCAGAACTTGCCAAAGGGTGGGGACAAATTGTCACCCCCCTTTCTATCCCTACTGCGGGAGGAAAGCAACGAGTGAATTGTGCCAAGATGGAGGGCGTCTTCCGTATAATTCAATCCATCCCATCGCCAAAGGCAGAGCCTTTTAAGGTATGGATGGCGCAGGTAGCAGCCGAACGCCTCGATGAGATTGCTGACCCTGAAAAAGCAATCCTTCGTGGTGCAGATTACTATCGTGCCAAGGGTTACACAGAAGGTTGGATAAACCAACGCCTTCAAAGCATTGAAATGCGCAAGGAACTCACCGACGAGTGGAAGGCACGAGGTATAGAGAAGGAAAAAGATTACGCCATCCTCACTAACGAGATGACAAAGACTTGGAGTGGAAAGACTATTCGCGAGTACAAGGAACTGAAAGGCCTAAAGAAGCAAAACCTTCGAGACAATATGACAAACCTGGAACTCGTATTGAATATGTTGGCAGAAGTTTCCACAACAGCAATCTCCAAATCGCGTAAACCAGAAACCTTTGGACAAAACATAAAGATTGCACGCGAAGGAGGTTCAGTTGCTGGCGATGCCAGAAAAAACATAGAACGACGCATCGGTGCATCCGTCATTTCACCACTCAATGCATCAGACAAACCTGCATTGGAAATAGACGAAACCGCCGCCATGCCAAATGAAGAGAAATAAGAACATGACAACGAGATAACGACATCAAATGACGAACGAGATAAAGAACATACCACAAACGGAGATTGTGCTCTATCAACCAGACGAGAGTACTCGGCTTGAAGTGCGCCTTGAAGATGACACAGTGTGGCTGACACAGGCACAGATGAGCGAACTGTTCCAGACGACGAGGAACAACATTACTCTTCACATTCGCAATGTATTCAAGGAGGGTGAATTGTCGGAAATTTCAGTATGTAAGGAATCCTTACTAACTGCATCCGATGGCAAGCGGTATAATACAAAATTCTACAATCTGGATGTTATCATCTCTGTTGGATATAGAGTTAAGAGCCAAGTTGGCGTCCGTTTCCGTCAATGGGCAACTCGCATACTCAAGCAACATCTGTTACATGGATATAGCATTAACCATCAATTGGTGGCTTTGCAGCAACATGTAGATGAACGTTTCTTACGCATAGAGGACAAGTTGCAACAACATGATGCTCAGCTCGACTTCTTCATACGCACCAACACGCCGCCGGCAGAGATGGTCTTCTTCAATGGGGACTTTTTTACAGCCAGAGTAGCATTGGAACAACTGATTAAGACCGCAAAACAACGCGCAATAATAATTGACCCGTATGTTGACGCAAAGACATTTGACATCCTTGATGCCCGTGCAGAAAATGTATTGGCAGAAATCTATACGTCAGGCGTAGGTCAAGGCATGATTCGTTTGAGGGATGCACACAATCGCCAACCGAATGTTCAACCTATAGAAATATACAAATGGCGCAATGAGTCGCACGACCGTTGGCTTATCATAGACGATAGCCTCTACCATTGCGGTCATTCACTCAATGCCATGGGCAACAAGATGTCGGCAATCACACTGATGGGAATCTCCCCTGATGTGATACTGTCGCAAGTAAGATGACTTACGAAAATTACGACAATATACAAACAACAGAATATTGTTAAATGACGAACGAGAAAAAGAACATACAGAATGCTACAAGTGGAACGGCAATAGGACTTCAAAGTTCTATTGAATCACGGATACTGAACTTGCGTGACAAGCAAGTCATGCTCGACCGTGACTTGGCAGAATTGTATGGGGTAGAAACGAGGGTGCTGAATCAGGCAGTCAAACGCAACATAAATCGTTTTCCTGAAGATTTCATGTTTCAATTAACACGAGAAGAGTGCCTGAATATTTATACTCTTACTGACTCTCAAAATAACGTACAAAGTTCAAGATCACAAATTGTGACCATGAAAACGGAGCGAGGGAAAAATATCAAATACCTTCCCTATGCCTTCACTGAACAAGGCGTTGCAATGCTCTCTGGTATATTGAGAAGCAATACCGCTATCGAAATAAATATACGCATCATGCGTGCTTTTGTTGCTATGCGCCGATTCCTTTTGGCCAATGTTCAAGTGTTCCAGCGTATTGAGACATTAGAAATGCGACAGATAGCTACCGACAACAAACTAAATCAGGTACTATCTAAACTCGACGATGGTACGGCGACAAAGATTGAAGGCATCTTTTATGAAGGAGAAGTCTTTTCCGCTCGTGCATTTATTGAAGATCTGATAAAGTCGGCCCAACGTGAAATCATCCTTATTGATGCTTACGTTGACGCCACCATACTCAATCTTCTCACCCTTCGCGCACCAGATGTGGCAGCCTCAGTCTATACAGGACAGATAAAGCCTGCATTGCAGAAAGCGCACACCCTGCACAATCAGCAATATCCCGTAGTTCCTATCCGTCTGCAAACATATAGTAGCAACTTCCACGATAGATTCCTCATTATTGATGATGCGGTCTATCATGTAGGAGCAAGCCTTAAGGACTTAGGTAAGCGGCTATTCGCTTTTACCAGAATGGAAATAGATAAGTCAATAATAACAGCGCAAATATAACTCGCAACAATATACAAACCACAATAAAGACGAAAATTACAACAACGAAATAATAACAACAAAAAAATAAAAGAAAATGAAACAGATTTATTCAATCACAAAAAGAATTTCATCGGGACGAAAATCCCGTTTCCTCGCGACGCAGCAAATGTTACATCGCGTAGTAGCAAATCAACTAATGAATGAGGAATGATATAAAAAACTAAACCCCATAGTTTGAGTAAACTCAGGGACTATGGGGGATAAAAGTTGCTGCAAAGATAGTGTTTGTTTTTGAAACTTCCAAATAAAAAAGGAAGAATTTTAATAAATATATGAAATTTAAGGATTTTGAACATATTTTGTCATATTCACGCATTCAAAGATATGTTGATGCATGTAATGGCGATACACGTAAGGCAATGACGTTGTATCGACTCAATCTGCATCTTTCTCAAGAAATGTTTACAATCGTCAGCTGCTTCGAGGTTGCATTACGGAATGCGATAGACAAAAACATGATTATTAACTTTGGTAACGAATGGCTTAAAGATGCGCAATTGGCAGATGGAATATTTGACAATAAGAAGTGTTATAAGACGAAGAATATAATCCGCTATGCTTATAATAAAGCCGTAAAACAAAAGTCATATTCACATGAAGGACTGTTATCTGATATGGATTTCGGAGTATGGAAGTATATGTTTGCTCCAAACGAATACAGTGCAATAGGTCGCACGTTGCTTAAGATTTTCCCAAACAAACCCACTTCATCAGCTACAATGCAATACAACAATAAGTATGTATTTAATGAACTTGACAAAATCAATAAGATGCGAAATCGCATTGCTCATCACGAACCGATATGTTTCGAACAGGGAGTGCCAGTAATTAGCACATACAATGTGTTTCAGCAATATCAGCGCATACAGACATTGTTCTCATGGATGAATATAGACGCTCGGGCTTTGCTTTATGGATTGGATCATGTGCAAAGCGTATGTAATGAAATCAATAATTTATAATTTCATGCAATAACAGCGCAAATATAACTCGCAACAATATACAAACCACAATAAAGACGAAAATTACAACAACGAAATAATAACAACAAAAAAATAAAAGAAAATGAAACAGATTTATTCAATCACAAAAAGAATTTCATCGGGACGAAAATCCCGTTTCCTCGCGACGCAACAAATGTTACATCGCGTAGTAGCAATACTTGTGCTCGCTTTTGTTTGTAGTGGGGCATGGGCTGCAAGATATGCAAGAGTTTATACTGCGGTTTCGCCTACAGGTTCTGGAAATGCATATATTAGTAATACTACCACTGTTGGTAATGATATCCAAGCAAGCCAACAGGTAAATAACAGTGTTACGCCAACGGATAAGACTTTTTATGTCAAAGCCGTACCAAATCCAGGATATACTTTCGTAGAGTGGAAATTTACAACTTCAAATGGAACTGTCACCATTGCCAATGCGAAAAGTCCAGAAACAACTATTATCACTCAAACGGCGGGGACCAACAACTCATACCGAGATAATACCATACAAGCGGTTTTCAAACTTGCTGAAGGATTTGAAAATGCTGGCTATGTGTTCTATTCGGGAGGAACAAATGGTGCATACCTTAATAGTAACACCACTAATACAGCCTTCAACCCGAATACGAGTTTATGGACACTAAACGGTAATAGGTTCCGCAATGGAGAAAATATTTACCTTAGATTAAATAGCTCAAGCCAATTAAGTCTTTCCACTACTGATTCTAGAAATACCGTCGTCTTGTCTGAAACAGAAAGTGGTACAACAGGTCAAAGAGTATATATATACAACGCTCGCTATCTGCGTTATAATAGCGGATGGACAGTGACACAAACTGCTACCAACTCTGGTACCAACGTCGTCTTTTCTGTAGTCAAGCGTCATCATGATGGCACAGACAACACGACGAAACCTGCCATCAACACACCAACTCGTAGTGGTAATGCCATCAACTTCACTCATACCAATATAAGTGGCACGTATGACCAGACTTACGATGACTACATCTTCTATAATGGCACGCACCATTACTGGTATGACAATGCCAGCCATAGTGATGAGCCACAATCAAAAAGCACTTGGAACGATGCTATTTACAAATGGAGCATCGTGGAAGGAGGAAACTATGCTGAAATTAATGCCACTTCTGGAGTTTTGACTTTCAAGAATGCTATGCCAACATCAGCAACACCCATCAAGGTACGCCTCACCACATCAAACATTTCTCCATTGGCAGACCAGACGGTTGACTACTCCTTTACTCTTACTCCTACAGCAGCACAGAGTACACTGACAACTCCTACCATTTCATGTTCAGGGATTAGTGGAACTGCTTTGCAGATGGCACATACAAATCTGTCAGGTTCTTATACTCCTGCCTACTCTTCATTTACGATAGGTGGAACAACATATTATTATAGCAACGGTACGATAAGCACGTCAGCACCTTCAGCTGAATCAATCTCTCCAACCTACACATGGAGTATTACGGCTGGTGGTGATGTTGCAGAAATAGCTCAAGATGGAAAAGTCACATTGAAAGGCAATCCTGCCGACAAGACTGTGACAGTGCAGATGGCAACAACCACAGGAAATGATAAAGTGCCAAATCCTACAGCAGCAACTGCCACTATCACACTCAAAAAAGTTGCAATCGTATCACCTACGGTTTCGTTTACTAACACCTTGGCAAGTGACAAGTCGGGTATCCAGCTTACTCCTTCGCTCAGCGGAAACACCTATACCCCTGAGTATGCAACAGTAAAGGTTGGAAGCAACACTTACTACTATTATAATGGTGAATGCAATGCGAATAAACCTTTATCAACCGACCTTAGTAGTGGCGTTACCTACACTTGGACACCAACCAACGGAACAGTCAGCACCAACAACATTCTTACCTTCGAAGGCACATCACCTGCAACGGTGAAGTTGACGGCAACAAAGGGTGATTACTCTGCTGAAAGTGCAACTACCAGCTTTACTCTCACTGAAGAAGATCCAGCTCCAGAAGCCATTGCCCCTGACATCGTGGTGACTCCAAAGACAGCAACTCTTGGCATTACTAACCAACCGTCGTTGGGATATTCCAACACTCAGGAGTTCTCTATACCAGAAACTTTAGAGGCTGTAGTAAAGGATGTACCGGCATATACAAAGATTGTTTCTGGAACAAATACTTACTACAAGCACGCGAACGGAAAGTACTATACTAACACTCCAGCAGCAAGCAGCGAATCACAAACCTTAGATTTCACAAGTGCCACATGGACGGCAAGCGAAGAAGGCTACGTGACAATAAATCCAAATGGCAGCACCGCTACCGTGGTATATGACGGCAAGCCTGTTGGCGATGACAACACGAGGATATCTATTACGGCTAATGCCAAGTATGGCACGGCAGAAAAGTCGGGACGCGCTATCGTTTCACTGCTCTATTCTTATATTGACGTTACGGGCATCACGGCTACCGATAAGAATATGTTCATCGGCGAGAACGATAAGGTATCACTTACCATCACGCCAAACAACAACGATGCAGGTATAGTATATGAGAACTTCACATACACCGTTGCCGATGAGAACATAGTCACTATCGATAAAGGAACTATCCATGCTGTGAATCCTGGTGCAACTACTGTTACTGTTACATATAGTGATGCTGATAAACCTGATCACCCTGCATTGCGTACACCAAAGAGCGCATCGGAAGCATCAGCAACATTCACAGTAACCGTAGGCATCAAAGCACCAACGATAAAGATAAACAATGATGGAACATTTACCATCACGGACAACAACGTGACTGGTTCTGGTGCAACAATTAAATACACTACCGATGGTTCTGACCCTGTAGCAAATGGTACGGAGGGTACTTCGGGCACAGTAACCACAGGTCAGACAGTCAAAGCCGTAGCCATAAAAGGCGATGGAGCATCAAAGGCTTCAACTGTAGCCAGCGAGTTCTATGCCAAGTCTGGCGTAAGCGGAGGCACCGTAGTCCTTAACGATTATGAAGACCATACTTGGACGTATTATTCAGGTGTGGACACAAGCGTCGATGGTGGTAATTATAATACCAACTATGCAGGGAAGATGTATAGTCCTAATCCTCGTAATGTGAAAATTACATATAATGCAACTAACAATGCAGCAGTATCTATTAATGAAAGTGAGACATCGTTTGTTTACTACAAAACTCTTGAGGAAGGTGCTACTGCTGGCCAGTATCCTTATCAAGTAATCTCAAATCCATTTAGTAAGCGTCCTGCACATAGTGGTAATACTTACTATGGATTCGCGGGTTGGAAAATCGTGAGTGGTGGTCAGTACATCAATGGCTATAATAATGGTCAAACGCTTCCTCTTGATGCCGAAATTACTTTTGTTGATCTTCCTTATCCGAGTGTTAACTGCACATCTGCCGAAATTGTATTTGAAACAACTTGGGCTGAAGCAAGCAGAACCTATATTACTACAAATCCAGGATCTGGGCAAACCTATACATTTAACTCTGGTACATACGAAACGAACTTTGTGGTAATAAATGTAAATTATACGCGCCAGATCACTATAAGCGGTTCTGCCACTATCATGATGGTGGAACCAGATGGTAGCAGCGACTATCGTGGAAGAGCTTTTAGTGGTTCTTTAGTACCAGCAGCTGGTGCGAACAATACGACAAAGATTGAGTTTGCGAACTGGACAAACACAGACGATATTAATGCCCAAGGAAGAAATCTTACTATTGGTCGTGGGGTAACTCACTCTGGAGCTACATTATATGGTACAAATTCGAATGAAAACATCAATCAAGTATTTAAGATAGAGAGTGGTACTTATGTTAGTTTTTATGCTATTGGCGGTTCAGGTCCTACAGACAATATGACAAAGCAACATATCACTTTTGGTAATGATTATGATCGAGCTAATAATAACGACAATACCAAGTTGAGAATAACCAGTGGCATGTATTTGCTTGGCAAAGCCGCAAATACAGGTACAAATAAATTAATAATCACAGCAAAAAGCGGAAAATTTACAGAAAATCTGGATCATACAACAGCAAGTGCCAGCGGTAACTGTTTTTACTTGTCTTACAATAGCGGAACTCAGCAAACTAATCATAGAACTCTTATTATAGAGGGCGGTGAGTTTTGGCATATTGCAGGTGGATACGACAGAGCGACAACAAACGACGTTAATCTAAAAATTCGTGTAAAAGGTGGTATAATACATGGTTGCGTTTATGGTGGGGCAGCTAAGTATCGTGCACAAGGTTCCAAACAGTTCGTCTTCACTGGTGGCACTGTCGAAGGTTGGATAGCTGGTGGTTCAAATGGATTTGGTGCTACTACCAACACCGCAACAACAAGTACTAGTACAAACTCTGTTTCTGGAGATGTTCAAGGCCAAAGTTATATATATGTTGGCGGAAATGCAATAGTACAGAGTACCAATGTTACAAAAATAGACGAATCCGTTGGTGGCAATGTCTTTGGAGCTGGATGTGGCAATACAACTGTAGATTCTTCTGGCCGTGTTAATAAAGGTACAAATGTTGTTATAGCAGATAATGCACATGTTCAATGTGGCGTATATGGTGGAGGTGCTTACGGTAGTACTCCTGCAACAGCCAATCTATATGTAACAGGAGGCTTGGTATCCAGCATATACGATACCCAGAATAATGCCTTTGGTGGTGTTTATGGAGGTGCTCGTCAGAAGTCAGGTGCCGATGTAAACATCTATATGACTGATGGCGTTATTGAAGGTGTAACACGAAGCGGAAACAATGGTGGCGGATTGTATGGAGGCTCTAACAATGATGGCACTTTGTCAGGCAGTGTAAAAATGCAAATCAATGGCGGTTATGTAGGTACCGATTCTCATGTTGCCAACATCCACGGCGGTGGTTATGGTCAAACTACCCGAGTTACTGGCAATGTTGATATCACTCTTGGTAAGACAGGTGCTGCTCGTGATGCAGAAGGTGTTACTGTTTATGGTGATGTCTATGGCGGTTCGGCTCTCGGTAGTGTCAATGGAACTGCGGCAACAAACACTTACCATACATACGTAACCATGAACGCTGGTTACATCCATGGTTCACTTTATGGCGGTGCTTTAGGTAACTCTACAACTGCTGCCAATGTCTATGGCCCTGTTCAGGTTAAGGTTTATGGCGGTAGCGTGATGAAGACTGATGAGAATGGAGCAAACGGCTCGGGTGCTGTTTATGGATGTAATAACATCAATGGTGCACCACAACGTGCCGTTTCTGTAGATATATATGGAACTAATTCTGCTCCTGCTGAAAATCAGTATGCACTTTATGCTGTATATGGAGGTGGTAATAAGGCTAATTATTCTTACGGAACTCCAACAGTTACTGTTCATAACTGCGACAATAGCATTGAATATGTCTATGGTGGTGGTAATGCTGCGGATATCACAGGCGCTGGGCATGGAACTAACGTCACCATCTGGGGTGGTGATGTCATTGGTAATGTGTTTGGTGGCGGTAATGGTACGGTCACAGCAGCTAATGTTGCAGGTGCTGCCAACGTGACCATCCATGGCGGTACAATTCTCAATGTCTTTGGTGGTAGCAACAGCCAGGGTACTATCGGGGGTACAATCAATGTGAATGTTGCAGAACAGGCAGAGTCGGGTCACGACCTTTGTCCTATTAATATAGATAATGTGTTCGGTGGCGGTAACCTTGCTCCAAGTGCTGCTGCAAACATGACGATTGGTTGTGCTTCACATATCGGTGCTGTTTATGGTGGTGCAAACCAAGCAAACATAACATCTGGCAATATCGACTTGAAGATTGCTGGTGGTAATATCGATAATGTCTTTGGCGGTAATAATATCTCTGGTACAATCAGTGGTACAATTAAAGTTACTGTAAATGAAGATAAGACGAAATATCCTTGTGGCATGGTTGTGGGTAATGTGTTTGGTGCAGGAAACCTTGCTGCATACACAGGAAGCCCTACAGTTAACATTGAGAATGGTCACCTTACTGGTTCCGTATTCGGTGGCGGTAAGGGTGATGCAACGGATGAAAGTCATGCCACAGGTGCTGTGACTGGTAATCCGCAGGTAACAATTGGTGATACAAACAACAGTCATAAGGTAATCATCGACGGCAATGTCTTCGGTGGTGGTGATGCAGCTAACGTACAGGGTAAGCCTGTTGTCTTGGTAAAGAACTGCAACACGGTAATCGGTACATTCTCTGACGATGCAGGTACTATCGACGGTACTGTATATGGTGGTGGTAATGCTGCACACATCACAGGTGCAGGCAACGGAACGAACGTAACCATCAACGGCGGTACTATCTATCGCGTATTCGGTGGTGGTAATGGTGAAGTCAAACCTGCAAACATCGCTGGCGATGCCGTTACAAATATCCATGCAGGTCTTATCGGTCAGGTATTTGCAGGAAGTAACGAACAGGGTTCAGTTGGCGGAACTGCATCAGCAACCATCGACCATGACAATACGGATTGCAACGAGAAGATTGACGAGGTTTATGGTGGCGGTAACCTTGCAGCTGGTAATGCAGGAGCAATCACTGTTGAGTGCGGTGCCATCATCGGCGACCTGTACGGTGGTGCTAACCAAGCTAATGTGACAAGTGACATTACTCTGAATATCACTGGCGGTACTATCGACCGTGTGTTCGGTGGTAACAATACCAGCGGAAACGTAATGGGTTCAATTATAGTCAATGTGCAGAAAGACCCAACGTGCGACCTTGACCTCGGCAGTGTATTCGGCGGAGGTAACCAGGCTGCATATTCTATATATGGATACAATACGGATGGATCGGCAATAACAAGTGGAACTGCCGCTTACAGCAACCCACAAGTAAACATTAAGAATGGTACGGTAAAGAACAACGTGTATGGTGGTGGATTTGGAGAGACTGCAAAAGTATATGGTGCGCCACAGGTAACCATCGGTAACAACAGTAATGCCGAATGGGTTGCTGCTGTAGGTGGTGACGTATATGGTGGTGGTGATGCCGCTGAGGTAGTAGGTACTCCTGTGGTGAATGTCATCAATAAGTGCAACACTACGATTGCAAATGTATATGGTGGTGGTAATGCTGCCGATGTAAGCGGTACTGACGTGAACATCGATGGCGGTACTATCACAGGCATGGTATTCGGTGGCGGTCATGGTAGCAAGGGCGACAGTTCTGCCGAACCTGCAATCCCTGCCGTTGCTGCAAACGTAAACGGTGATGTCAATCTCGATGTTACAGGCGGTACTATCAGCAAGGTATTTGCAGGTAGTAATGCTAATGGTAACATTACGGGTAAGGTTACCTTTAATATAAATAAGGAGGCAGGTCACTGTGACATGAAGATTGACGAGGTATATGGTGGTGGTAACGAAGCTGCAGGTAATGCTGCAACCATCAACATCACTTGCACTGGTGGCGAAGGTGAGTACATCCATACGGTTTATGGTGGTGCAAACGCTGCCGACATCAATAATGACATTGTGCTCAACATCAATGGTGGTCATATCGACAATGCCTTTGGTGGAAACAATACGAGTGGTGCTGTTGCTGGTTCTATTACGGTAAATGTAGATCAAGCCGCATCAACCACTGACTGCAACTCATACCTTGGCAATGTATATGGTGCAGGAAACCTTGCATTATACACGGGTAATCCGGCTGTGAACATCCTCAACGGTACAGTATCAGGCAATGTATATGGTGCCGGTAAGGGAGATGCAACGAATGAAGACCATGTACCAGGTACAGTAACTGGTAGCCCTGTTGTCACTATCGGTGATGACGTTGCGGAACATACAGTAACAATCCTTGGAAATGTATTCGGTGGTGGTGATGCCGCTAACGTAGTGGGTACGCCTTCGGTAACAGTCAACGACTGCGCAACAACAATCGGTACAAGGACAACAACCGAGGGTGTTACAACTTATACTAATGGTACTGTCTATGGCGGTGGTAATGCTGCCCATATCACAGGCGAAGGTAACGGCACAGCAGTAACCATCAATGGTGGTACTATCAACCGCATCTTCGGTGGTGGTAACGGTGAGACAAAGGCTGCGAATGTAGCTGGTGATGCAAATACCGTTATCCATGCCGGTAACATCCATCAGGCTTTTGCAGGCAGCAATGCTGCCGGTGTTATCTCTGGCGAGGCAAATATTACAGTTGACCACGACGGTACTTGTAACGAACATCTTGATGAAGTATATGGTGGCGGTAACCTTGCTGATGGCAATGCCGGAACTGTCACTATTGAATGTGGTGCAGATGTAGGCGATGTTTATGGTGGTGCAAATCAGGCAAACGTAACTAACGACATCACACTCAACATCACAGGCGGTCAGATTAACCGTGTATTCGGTGGTAACAACACAAGTGGTAACATCAGCGGTTCTATCACAGTCAACATTGAAATAGATGAAACAGCTTGTACCACTGCATCGCTCAACTCCGTATATGGTGCAGGTAACCAAGCTGCATACACACCGACAACTCCTGGCGCTTACCCAGCAGTGAACCTCATCAAGGGTACTGTCAAGCAGAATGTATATGGTGGCGGTCTTGGTGCTTCGGCTACGGTCACAAGCAATCCTACCGTAACACTTGAAGGTGTAACCGTCAATGGCGCTATCTTCGGTGGTGGTGATGCTGCTCCTGTAACAGGTAATCCTACAGTCGTTGCCAACTATGGTACATCAGCTAACATCTTCGGCGGTGGTAAGGGTGAGACAGCTATCGTAACTGGTGGCACTCATGTTACTATCGACCAGACAGAGGGTAAGACTCTCAGCGTAGTAAACGTATTCGGTGGCGGTGATGCTGCTGCGGTTGCAGGTAGTGGTACAACTCTCATCGACATGAAGGCTGGTACGGTTGCCAACATCTATGGTGGCGGTAACCAGGCAGGTGCTGCAAGTACAACAGTCAATATGATTGGCGGTACGGTTGAGAAGACGGGTGGTGCCACTTCATCTGGTATCTATGGCGGATGTAACACCTCTGGTACTGTGACTGGCAATATAGCAGTAAACATCACTGGCGGTACGGTTGGTACTGCTCCTGTAAGTGAAACTCCAGCTGTTGAATCGAATGTACACGGTGGTGGTTATGGTTCTGCCACAGCAACGAATGGCAACGTAACCGTTATCGTCAATGGTGAAGCTGTCAATATATGGGGCGACGTATATGGCGGTTCGGCACTTGGTAACGTCAACGACGCTGCAACTGATCAGACAAAGGTACAACTCGACAATGGTACAATCCACGGTTGCCTCTATGGTGGTGGACTTGGTGATAAGGATAATGCCGCACTCGTAAATGGTACAGTCAACGTAATCGTCAATGGCGGTACAGTTACTGAACAGGTATTTGGCTGTAACAACGTAAACGGTACGCCTAAGTCGAATGTTACTGTAACAATCAACGGCACTAATGCTCATACTCCAGCTTCCGGCACAGAAGGTCAGCCAGGATATACGCCTGCTGTATATGCTATCTCTGAAGTATATGGTGGAGGTAATATGGCAAACTACTCACCGGCAAGCACAGATAATGCATGTAGAGTAATAGTCAACAACTGCGAAAGCAGCATCGGTTACGTCTATGGTGGCGGTAATGCAGCCAACGTAACTTCTACCGACGTAACTATCAATGGTGGTATCATCGGACAGGTATTCGGTGGTGGTCATGGTAATAAGGATGCTGAACCTCAAACTGAAGCCAACGTAACAGGCAACGTAGCAGTAAAGATTTACGGTGGTACAATCAATCAGGTATTTGCCGGAAGTAACAGTAAGGGTACTATTGGCGGTAAGGCCACTCTGACTGTAAACAAGAACGGAACCTGCGCAATGCACATCAACGAAGTCTATGGTGGCGGTAACGAAGCTGAAGGTAATGCCGGAAGTGTGAACATCGGCTGTACTGGTGGTGAAGGTGAAGGCATTCAGGATGTCTATGGCGGTGCAAGAAATGCAGATGTGACAAGTGGCATCACGCTTAACATCACTGGCGGTAACCTTAACCGTGTATTCGGTGGTAACAATGTCGATGGTAATGTCACGGGTGCAATACAAGTTAACATAAATGAAAGTGGTGCTTCATGCGGCATGAATCTCAATACCGTTTATGGCGCTGGTAACATGGCGGCATATAAACCGACAACTTCAGGCTCATATCCTGAAGTAAATATCATCAAGGGTACTGTCAAGCAGAATGTTTATGGTGGTGGTCTTGGTTCCACGGCTGTTGTTACAAGCAACCCTGTAGTGAACATCAAGGGCGGCACGGTGACGCAAGATGTATTCGGTGGTGGCCAGGCAGCTAACGTAGCAGGTAGCACTACAATAAACGTAATTTCAGGTACGGTATCGCGCGACCTCTATGGCGGTGGTGCTTTGGCAGATGTTACAGGCAACACCGTAGTAAATCTCACTGGCGGTACGGTGAACAATGTATATGGTGGTGGACTTGGTGACGCAAGCACTGCTGCTCTCATCAATGGCGGCACAACTGTTACTCTCAATGGTTCTGTGGTTAAGGGTAGTGTCTTCGGTTGCAACAATGTAAACGGTACTCCGCAGGGACATGTTAAGGTTTTGGTACAGAAGACAACCGAACAGCCAGGAGCTGGTGCAGATGCTTATCACGTGGCTGCTGTCTATGGTGGTGGCAACCAAGCCGCATATTTGCCTACAAGTGATACCGACTTTACAGAAGTTGAGGTTCTGACTTGTGACAATAGCGTTCAGTATGTCTATGGTGGCGGTAATGCTGCATCTACTCCTAAGACGAAGGTAACCATCAATGGTGGTAGGATGTTCAACGTATTCGGTGGTGGTAACGGTGCTGGCGCAGGCAATCCTGGTGCCGATGTCGGTTACTTGAACCATAGCACAAGCGAAACATACGGTGCAGGTACGACAAACGTAAACATCTATGGCGGTATAATCACTTCCGTATTCGGTGGTAGTAACACGAAGGGTAACATTCGTGTAGCATCAAATGTGGTTCTTGATGACAGAACGGAGACATCTGGCTGTACGTTCCAAGTAGGCGATGTATATGGTGCCGGAAACGAAGCCGAGATGTATGGCAACGGAAATCTTATTATTGGATGTATCCCTGGCCTTAATGAAATCTATGGCGGTGCAAAGAATGCAAATATCTATGGTGACGTTTCACTCACAATTACAAATGGAACATTCGGAAAGGTATTCGGAGGTAACAATCTTGGCGGAAATATAAGCGGAAAGATTAAGGTCCTCATCGAAGAGACTGGATGTCGTCCGGTAATCATAGGTGACCTCTATGGCGGAGGTAACCTTGCAGCATACACAGCTCCTACTACTGGTACCTCTTCTCAGGACGGCACGGAATACGACGGCAACTACCCTATCGTTGAAGTCAAGTCGTGCACGAGCATTGACCGAGTATTCGGTGGTGGACTTGGCGTTCCTGCAAATGAACTGGAACTTATTTCTGATCCAACAGAAAAGGCCGCAGCAAAGGCTAAGGGTGTCATCACTGGTAATCCTCACGTAAACATCGGTTTGGTTGAAGGTAAGTTCGCAGAAGGTGGTACGTATGGAAGCGAAACATATCCAGCCATCAGCAACAAGTGGGGCAATAAGCTCGGCACAATAGGCGAAGTATATGGTGGCGGTAATGCAGCCGACATCGATGGTGATACATACGTCAACATAGCCACAACCGAGACCGTAACCCTGACAACAGGCGAGAAAAAGAATGTCGCTCAGCCATTGAAGGGTGTCAACATCTCGGGCAATGTATATGGTGGTGGTAACGCTGCGCACGTTACAGGCAAGACGTATGTTCAGGTAGGCAAAGACACAACCCCTGCACCATGATGGTGCAAGGGTTAGCCTTCTGTTTAAGGCATCATAAAACCCCGAAAGTCGTAAATGATATGACCCCCAAAAGTTAGACAAAAACTTTCGGGGGTCTTATTTTATTCTAATCTATTAGTGTCCACTAAAACCGAGCGGAGAAGAAACTTGTTTCATATTCCGAGGTGCCGCCCATCATCGCAATCTTTGATTGCAAATTTAGCGAATTATATTGAATTGACAAAATATTACGGTTCAAATCTTTCGTAAGATTGCCATTTGCGTCATATTCATACTCTATTGCATCGTCCGCACCATCCATGAAGTTCCAGACGTTGTTGTATGTTGGATCATCACCATCATCGCTGACAGCCACCAGCTGATTGCCATCATAACTCAACGTGAGGTCGTCAATCAAGCCGTAGCTGCCATTATCCAAAAGCCCATTGCGCTTGAGTGACGTGATATTACCCATGCAGTCGTAAGAATACTGAGTGCGGTATCTGCCGCTACTGTTACCTGCTGTGTACGAAGAGCTAATCAGACGAGATGCATCATCGTACATGAAATTGTACCTTTGCGTGCTTGAACCGCAATTCAGCCATATCATTGCAGAAATGTTCCCGTTGTAGCAAGGGTGGTCTGAATCAGCATACTTAATATTCTCCTCAAACAAGGCTGATTGATTTCTTGCTGAAATACTCTTCAACCATGAGTGAATGTCATAGGTATTTTGAGATGGACCAAGAGAGGAACAAAAATCCTACACCGCTAAGGAATTCACGAGGAATTGACGGAGGTGTGGGAAGTGAGGTATTTGTTGTTTCATGAACATCCTACGAACCTATTCAATTCTTGTGTCTGATTCATGAATTTTTCCGTCATAATACTTATAGTGGCAACGTAATACCCATCCATCAAGGTATACGCCCCAATTTGATTTGTCTATGGGCTTATAGTAAATATCATCAAAATAGCAGGTTTTATCTAATGGTCTTATCAGTTTTTCTATTTTAGAATACATATCCAAGAACTTATTCATATTTGTCAAAACAACAATTTTACAATCTTTTCTTTCTAAATATCCTAGAATGCGATAATTGCGATGAAAAACATATTCATGACTTAATTCATGCATTGGATGGAAAAAGCTATAAACAAAATGGAGGGTATCATTTATCTCTTCAAAGGAAAGTGCAACTACAGTCCCCTCTTTTATCTTATCAATTGCTATTTTTATAATGTCGTTTGTAACAGAGTCAAGAGGGCTATATGTTATTTCGAATTCAGTAAGCTGCAGACCTTCTTTCTGTTTATCTTTTGATATGTTATACAGAGAAAAGATAGTTGTAGAGTCCAACAGCAAATGCAAATTTATATAAAATGTTTGAAGAAACAATAT